>JBMOPB010000137.1:0-18374 GCA_049325055.1 Bacillota bacterium | reverse complement strand
CGATGATGTCCTGCAGTTCCTTGTAGCGCTGCAGAATTTTCTGCACCCCGCGGGCGACTTCGTAGTGCTCATGCCCCACCACGTTGGGGTCGAGAATCCTGGAGGTGGAGTCCAGGGGGTCCACCGCAGGGTAGATGCCCAGCTCGGAAATGGCGCGGGACAACACCACCGTGCCGTCCAGGTGGGCGAAAGTTGTGGCCGGGGCAGGGTCGGTCAGGTCGTCGGCGGGCACGTAAACGGCCTGCACCGATGTAACCGATCCCTTGGTGGTGGATGTGATCCGCTCCTGCATCTGGCCCATTTCGGTGGCCAGTGTAGGCTGATAACCCACAGCGCTGGGCATCCGGCCGAGAAGTGCAGACACCTCGGAACCGGCCTGTGTAAAACGGAAGATGTTGTCGATGAACAGCAGAGTGTCCGCTCCCAGCTCATCACGGAAGTATTCGGCCATGCAGAGGCCTGTGAGCACGACCCGCAAACGGGCTCCCGGAGGCTCGTTCATCTGGCCGAACACCATGGTGGTCTTGTCCAAAACCCCGGCTTCGTGCATCTCACGGTAAAGGTCGTTACCCTCACGGGTACGCTCACCCACACCGGCGAACACCGAAATACCACCGTGCTGCTTGGCAATGTTGTTGATAAGCTCCATAACTATAACTGTTTTTCCCACTCCGGCGCCGCCGAACATGCCTACTTTTCCACCCTTGAGGAAGGGTACCAGCAGGTCAATAACCTTGATGCCGGTTTCAAGCTGCTCGGCCCTGGTGGACTGCTCCACCAGCGGGGGAGCCGGGCGGTGAATGGGGTAATATGAGTCACTCTTAATTTCGCCTATCATGTCGATGGGCTCTCCCAGCACGTCCACCAGGCGTCCAAGTACCGACTTTCCAACCGGCACGGTGATAGGCTTTCCGGTGTCGGTAACTTCCATACCCCTCACCAGACCGTCGGTGGCGGTCATGGCAACGGCGCGCACGCTGTTGTTGCCAAGGTGCTGGGCCACTTCCATGGTAATGATATCGTTTTCGCCCCTGGCGACCTTCAGCGCATTATATATTTCAGGAACCTGGCCGGGCGGAAAACGAACGTCCACCACCACGCCGATGACCTGAACAATATGACCAACGCTCATTAGCTTGTGCTACCTCCTTTGCAATGCAATTTGCATACCTTATTCCAATGCGGCAGCGCCGCCCACAATCTCGGAAATCTCCTTGGTAATGGCAGCCTGACGGGCCCTGTTCATGGATAAGGTAAGCCTGGCGATCATATCCGATGCGTTCTTGGTGGCATTATCCATGGCCGTCATGCGGGCGCTGTGCTCGCCGGCCTTGGACTCCAGGAGCCCCTGGAACACCGTGTTGGTGACGTACTTAGGAAGAAGGGAAGCCAGCACTTCCTCGGCCGAAGGCTCAAAGATGTAATCCACCTTGCCTGCAGCCTTTTCCCCATCCTCACCCTTGGGCGGTTCGGCCGGAAGCAGCTTTACCGCGACGGGGCGCTGCACCAGCACGTTGACAAACTCGCTGTACACCACGTATACGGCATCGAATTCGCCTTCAGAATACTTGCTTATGATAAACTGAGCTATCTCCCTGGCCTGGCCGGCATTAACGTTTTCCCCGAGCCCCACGTACTGCTGGGCTATTTTATAGCCCCTTTTGCGGAAAAAATCACGGCCCTTGCGTCCGACACATATCAGGCTTAAATCAGGGATATCACGAACTTCCATAAAAGCCTTACGGATAACGTTTGCGTTGAAACCCCCGCACAATCCACGGTCGGCGGTTATTACAACGTAGGCGATCTTTTTGGGCTCCCGCACCTCCAGAAGGGGATGCCTTACACCCGAGGTAACCGACGCCACCCTTCCCAGCACACCAATCAGCCTTTTGGCGTATGGCCTGGCGGCAACAACCGAATCCTGCGCCCGGCGCATCTTGGCGGCGGATACCGCCTTCATGGCCTTGGTTATCTGCTGGGTGCTCTTGATACTCTTGATGCGGCGCCGAAGATCACGAATATTTGCCATCTATTTTCTCACCACCTCGCCGTTATATTATAACGGGCAGGATTACTTTGCGAATACCTGCTTGAATTCCTTGATAGCTGCCTGGAGCTGCTCTTCGGTTTCTTTGCTGAGCAGGCCGGTTTCTGCAATGGCCTTACCCACTTCGGGCTTGTTGGCCTTCATATACTTGATGAACTCCGCCTCAAAGGGCAGTACTTTTTCTACCGGCAGGTCATCCAGGAATCCACGGACCGCGGTGTAAATGGACATAACCTGGTCCTCCACGTCCATGGGAACATACTGGTTCTGCTTGAGCAGTTCCATCATGCGTTGACCCCTGGTAAGCCTGGCCTGGGTGGCCTTATCCAGGTCGGAACCAAACTGGGCGAATGCAGCCAGCTCGCGGTACTGGGCCAGGTCAAGACGCAGGCTTCCTGCCACAGATCTCATAGCTTTAATCTGGGCAGCGCCCCCCACCCGGGACACCGACAGACCCACGTTGACGGCGGGACGCTGTCCGGCGTAGAACAGGTCGGGCTCCAGGTAAATCTGGCCGTCAGTAATTGAGATAACGTTGGTGGGAATATAAGCCGACACGTCTCCGGCCTGTGTTTCAATAACCGGCAGGGCGGTCATTGAACCGGCGCCCTCGGCGTCGGAAAGCTTGCAGGCGCGCTCCAGGAGCCGTGAGTGCAGGTTGAAAACGTCTCCGGGATAGGCCTCGCGTCCGGGCGGCCTGCGCAGAAGCAGTGAAAGTTCCCGGTAAGCGGCAGCCTGCTTGGACAGGTCATCATAAATTATCAGCACGTGCTTGCCCTGGTGCATAAACTCCTCGCCCATGGCGGCGCCGGCAAAGGGAGCTATAAAGAGCAGCGGCGCAGGGTCCGAAGCGGTGGCCGAAACCACGATGGTGTAATCCATTGAGCCGGTATCAGTCAGTCTTTGCACCACGTTTGCCACGGTGGAGTTTTTCTGTCCAACGGCCACGTAAATGCAGATAACGTCTTTGCCCTTCTGATTGATTATGGCGTCAACGCCGATGGCGGTTTTACCGGTCTGGCGGTCGCCAAGGATAAGTTCCCGCTGGCCGCGGCCGATGGGAATCATGGCGTCGATGGCCTTTAATCCGGTCTGAAGCGGCTGGTGCACCGGCTTACGTTTCATAACGCCGGGTGCTATACGCTCCACCGGGCGGAACCTGTCGGTGGTTATCGGTCCCTTGCCGTCCAGAGGACGGCCCAGGGGGTTAACCACTCGGCCCAGCAGGGCATCCCCCACGGGCACCGAGATAATTCTTCCGGTTCTTTTTACTGTGTCGCCTTCTTTAATATGAGTGTACGCGCCCAGCAAGACGCACCCGATATTGTCCTCTTCCAGGTTCAGGGCCATACCCAGTGTCGGCTCCTCGCCGGGCCCGGGTGCCGGAAACTCCAGAAGTTCCATGGACATGCACTTCTCCAGGCCATAAACACGGGCAATACCGTCACCGACCTGGATAACGGTGCCCACGTCGGCCATTTCTATTTGCGCTTTATATTTATCTATCTGCTGCCTGATTATGGAGCTGATTTCTTCAGGACGCAAATTCATGCTACTGGTTCACCCCTATCCGTTAACTTATTTGCCTGAGATGCTCTCTCAGGGTGGCCAGGCGGGTACGGATGCTGCCGTCGATTACCCGGTCCCCGATACGCACCACTACCCCGCCGATCAGAGACGGGTCCACGCTGTAACTGGTCTCCACTTTTTTGCCCGTAATCTTGTTCAGAACTTCGGCCAGACTTTGTTTCTCTTCATCCGTCAGTTCCACGGCGGAGGAAACCTTTGCCTCGGTTATGTTACGGGCCTTGTTGGCGAGATTAACGAAATAACTGACAATATCTGAAAGAAATTGTTCTCGCTGACGGTCTACCAGGAGCTTTAAAAACTCCATCGTCACCTCGGACACCTTGCCTGAAAGAAGTTCACTCAGCAAAGACTTCTTGTCTTCGGAGGTAATCCTCGGGTGGTAGAGAACTTTCTGAAGATCGCGGCTTTCCCGGATCAACGCCTCAACAGCCGAGAGCTCCTTCTCAATGGTGTCAACAGCGTTGTCCCTCGCGGCGATCCCGTAAAGGGCCTCGGCGTAGCGGCCGCCTACCGCACCTCTCAGCATGGCAGATCCCCTGCCTCTTTAACAAATTCCTGCACCAAACCGTGCTGGAGATCCTGAGTGATTTGCTTGCCGATAATTTTATCCGCAACCAGTATGGAAAGCGTAACCACCTGGTCGCGCAATTCCGCAACCGCTTTCTCCTTCTCCCGCTCGATTTCCTTCAGGGCAGCTTCCTTGACGCGGCCGGCCTCAGCCCTGGCAGCCTCTAGTATCTGCTGGGCCTGGGCTTCCCCGGCCTTGGTGGCCTGCTGAATAATGGCCTGGGCCTCTTCCTTGGCCTTTTGCATATCGGCCAGATAGCTCTGGCGCAAGGCCTCGGCCTGTTTTCTTTCTTCCTCGGCAGCCTTTACATTGTCATGAATGGCCTGCTGCCGCTGTTCAAGGACATTAACAATGGGCTTATATACAACAACGCGAAGAAAGACCAAAAGAATTATAAAGTTAAAGATTTGTGCCACCAGTGTACTGTTAAGGCCCAATGCCTTGATTACTTCTTCCATATAGGACTACTAACCCCCCTTCCCATTTGCCCATGCCGCTGGAAAAAAGTTGCGGTAGCGGGCCGGACAAAAGGCTTGATTGTCGCGGTCCCGCTACGACGCCTTTTTCCATTTGTTAATAACGGGTCTGGTTATTAACCGATTTTACCCATAAGGATGAAAGCAATAACGACGGCGATAATGGGCAGAGCCTCGATGAGACCTACCGAGATGAACATGGTAACCATCAAATTCCCTTTGAGTTCCGGCTGGCGGGCGATACCCTCGACAGTCTTTCCAGTTACGAGACCGTCGCCGATACCGGCGCCGATGGAAGCCAGACCCACGGCAAGAGCGGTACCGATCATTGCAGCACCTGCGTTATCCATACTTGTTCCCCTCCCTTCCCAAATTTTAAAATTCTTTTGTTTGGCGGCACATTTTGATTCCGTTAAACTATCCTATCTTGTTTTCAGGTATTAGCTTTGTCAATGGTGCTCGGCCGTCACCTGACTGATATAGGCTATGGTCAGCATAGTAAAAATAAACGCCTGGATAAAACCTACAAAAATACTGAAGGCCAGCCAGATAACCGACGGGATGAAGCCGCCCAGCAAGGTGACCGTAAGCCCAAACAGCCCCAGCAACACGGCTATAAGAACCTCGCCGGCGTATATGTTCCCGTAAATACGGAAGGCCAGGGTAATTGGCTTGGACAGTTCCTCAACTATTGTCAGCGGCAGGAATAACGGAACGGGCTCAATAAAGTGCTTGAAAAACTTCCCACCCTTGTACCTGAGTCCCAGGATCTGCACCAGCAGGAATACCGTCAGCGCCATGCCAAGGGTGGTGTTGATGTCTGCGGTGGGCGACATCATAGTGGGTATCAAACCCCAGAGGTTGCAGAACAGAAGGAAAATAAAAAGAGTGAATATTAGGCACATCAAGCCTGCGCCCTTTTTGTAGTCTATGTTTTCATAGACCAACCCGCGCAGAAAAAGAAAAATCTCCTCCACCATCAACTGAAGCTTACCCGGTCTGTCCACCCGCATGCTCCTGGTTGCGGCCACCGTGAACAGTCCGATAAGGATCATGACCACCCAGGTCATAACCAGGGTTTTCAGGTTAACATCCCCGATGGGAGAATGCACTACGCCATGGTGGCCAATATCCAGAAAACCCCACAGGTCCAACTCCTTATGGACTTCCTCCAAACCTTTCATATTTTTTTTCTCACCCCTTTCCCCTTGTAAATTTTTATATTTCTCTATCTAAAACAAAAATACTTTACTCGCCATAGTACTTCTTAATGAATGCACTGGATTGTTTATACATCCTGTATGTTTCAACCATGGATATTAATATGGAAACACAGGAGGGTATGAGAATACCCGCCCCAACCCCGAAAAGGTTAACGAAAGGAAGCCGCTGGCTTACCAGGAACAGGACGGCCATTATCATTACAAGGCGAATGGTGAGCCCTCTGTTCATGTGCTTTTTGGCCGCTTCGGGGCTTAAATCCGGCAGCCTTTTAATCCTCTTTGCCAGCACCACCTGGTTGTAAATACCGGTGGCTATCCCCACCGCCAGCCCCCAGAGAACACTGTCGCCTGGATACACAAAAAGGGCTACGCAAACTCCGACCAGCAAGTACCCGGAGAATCTCAGAACACATCTTAATTGATTGTCCAATTCAGGTACGGGTTGGCCGAACAATGTTTTCACCCCACTAATAACTTTAGAATTCAGGTGTCAGAATTAAGAATAGAATTGGAATACGCTTCAAGTAGCTTACTGACTTCTGCTCCTGGATTCTCTTGCTTTATTCGTCCCAGAAGCGCTTTACAATGGTGATTATTCCCCAGATACCGGCCGCCACTCCCAGCAATATACCGGCCACCATCAGCCACGGCGCAGTATTGAACTGTGCGTCCAGAATCTTGCCGCCGTAGTAACCGAGGGTCACTGTAACTGCCATCTCGGCTCCTATGGCTGTGGTGACTGCCATGGCCTGAAGTACTGCCGATTTCTTGGTCTTTTGTTCATCCATATCCTGATAACCAGTTCCCCCTTGCAAGAGTTATCATCAGGAATGCCTGGGATTTAATGCCAATAATCTGTCGCCCTCAAGACACTTATACACAAATACTGTTCTACAAAAACGATATTATTCCTCCACCCGGCTTCAAACTTTTTTCACCGGGGAGGATATTTTTTCACACCAAAAGGTCGGTATTTAATCCCCAACGGATGTTTTCTGGCACGATTTTTGTCCGCGCATCCAAAGCCACCCTTTTGGCCCTCCTTCAGGCACTGAATTCCCCGGGAGGGTCGGTTGCCAGTCCATACCTGTAAAGTATCGTCTGAACAATCCTTTTTGATGCCTTTCCGTCACCATATGGGTTCACGGCCTCGGCCATTTTCCTGTAATGATCCGGGTCGTTCAGGAGCCTGTTTGCCTCGCGAAAAACGGCTTCCCTGTCTGTCCCCACGAGGGCCACCGTACCAGCCTCCACCGCCTCCGGGCGCTCTGTGGTGTTGCGCAGCACCAGAACCGGTTTCCCCAGGGAAGGGGCCTCCTCCTGCATTCCCCCTGAATCGGTGAGAACCATATGACATTTCTGCATCAGGTTCACAAATGGATCATAATCCATGGGCTCAATCAAATGAACCCTGTCCAGCCCCCCCATTACTTCCGAAACCACGGACCTGACTGCCGGATTTTTGTGTACCGGAAAAACTATCTCTACATCCGGGTGCTTCTCCAGCACTTCCCTTAAGGCCAGGTAGATGTCCCTCATGGGATCTCCCAGGTTTTCACGGCGGTGAGTGGTCAGCAACAAAACCCTTCGCCTCCCGAAGTCTATCCCGTCCAAAATGGGGTCGTCAAAGCGGTAGTCTTTTTTTACAGTGGCCAGCAGTGCGTCGATAACCGTATTACCGGTAACAAATATATCTTCATTCCTGACATTCTCGGCCAGAAGGTTTTTTCTTGCCTTGTCGGTGGGGGCGAAATGAATATCAGTCAGTGCTCCGGCAAGGCGCCTGTTCATCTCCTCGGGGAAGGGGGAATACTTGTTGCCCGTCCTCAGCCCCGCCTCCACGTGCCCCACGGGGATTTGGAGATAATACGAGGCCAGGGCTGCCACAAAGGTGGTGGTGGTATCCCCGTGTACAAGGGTAAGGTCTGGCTTATCTGCCTCCAGCACCTCTTTCAGCCCGTTGAGGGATCTGGTGGTGATATCAAAAAGCGTTTGCCCCGGCTGCATTATGTCAAGGTCATAGTCGGGTGCTATTTCAAAAAGGTCAAGCACCTGGTCAAGCATTTCCCTGTGCTGCGCCGTAACCGCCACCCGGCAGCGTATCCTGTCCCCGCACCCTTTCAGTTCTTTAACCAGCGGAGCCATTTTGATGGCTTCCGGCCGGGTGCCGAAGACTGTCAATACCTTTATCATGTCGTATCTCCCACATTTGGACACTGTCCAATTTTATAGATGTCCAGCATATCCATTATTATTCCTGATGGCATACAGAATTCAGGAGTCAGAATCCAGAAATTACTTTAAAACTCATCCTGCACTACCTTCTTTTTTACCCTTCTGACTACTGACTACTGAATTCTGGATTCCGCTCTCATCCCTACCCTACTTGGTAAAGCGGCCCCTGGGTCCCCCCACATTAACGAAGGCCGAGTTGAAGTTGCGGTACAGGGTCTTATATTCCTTAATCCGGTGCCATTTCTTAATAAAACCCTCGGGCAGGTCCTCCCTGACAACCACTTCTCTCCACCCCCCGGGAACCGGGTAGGCATAGTAAGGCTTGTCCTTGGGGATACCCCTTACAAAAACAACCTGCGGGACGAACCATTCCATCCTGGCAAGGGATATCCTATGCATGCCGTCACAAATTATATTATGAACGGTGCCATCCTGCTCCACCGATTCCTCCACCACGGGAGGGAGCACGTCCACCGGGTCGTCGCAGCCTTCCAGGTAAACAGTCGCATATCCGTCCAGGCAGAAAAGCTCCACACCGAATTCCCTGAGCTGCCAGCGCAGATTCCGGACCTTCTGCAGCTCGGACGCAAGTATGTACGACTGGGGGGGAGAAAGCAGTTCCGCGCGTATTTTCTCAAGGGAGATAAAAGACTCACTGTAAATAAATATTTCCGGGTCGGTAAGCATGCTGACCCGGCGCATTCTCTGAATCAGTTCATCAACACCATGCTTTTCAACTTTTACAATTTTCATAGCACCAACCTCTTTATACTCTCATACTGAAAATCTTTTCCGACAGAATCCAGGAGCCAGAATCCAAACATTCACATCCCGCAAAAGTTGATCCCTACCAGATCGGCAACCGTGTCAATGATAATGTCCGGGCGGGGCAGGCGTCCTTTCAACACTCCCTCCATCGCCCCGCACTCCTTTTCGGGACGGCTCAAAACCCACACCGTGCGCATTCCCAGCTCCATGGCCGGAGCCAGGTCGTTTGAGTACGTATCCCCCACCATCCACGTGCTCCGGGGTGTCACGCCCAGGGATTCCATGGCCTTTATGAGTATAGATTTTGAGGGCTTCCTGCTCCCCTCCCGGAAGCTTAGCCCGGCGAAGTCAACCATAGACGCCAGTTCCGGGCAGACGGCAACAAATCCTCTATAGTAAGGAGACCAAATATCCGATACAAGCCCCACCTTCAGCCCGGCCTTCTTTATGTGCCTGACGGCTTCGGTGGCCCCGGGTATCTCATCTGGAGCGGTCTCCTGCTCTTGCCAGATTTTTTTAATCTTTTCTTCCGGGAAATTCTCCACCGGGAAAAATTTCTTAAGCATCCCGCACATGTGGAGGGAGTCTTCAAAGATATTGCACATGATTACATCGGCCACCCGCCCCTTCTCGGAGTCGGCAAAGCCCAATAACCGTGCAATCATCTTGGCCGGTGAAATATCCGGCCCCTGTACCAGGGTGGAACCAATATCAAACAAAACGGCTCCCAAATCAAGTAAACCTCCTGTTTAATTGTCAATAGGCCACAGGACCACTTCCACCCCGTGGCGCATCAGGAATTCCACCCCTTCGGAGGAACCCTTGTAATCCCTCCGAACCACTACCCTGGCCATTTCGCAAGACACTATCAGCTTTGCGCAGGTTATGCAGATGTCCGCGTTAACGTAAAGGGTCGCGCCTTTAACGGCCAGTCCCCTTTTGGCGCAAAGGCAGATGGCGTTTTGCTCGGCGTGAACGCAGGGCTTGTAGTCCTCACGGCCGGCCTTGTCCTTCAGGCACTGCCCGCTGTCGCAGCAGTGCTCCTGGCCGGTCACAACCCCGTTATAACCGTGGGACAATATTCTCCTGTCCACTACAACCACCGCTGCCACTTTTTTCCGGAGGCAGGTTGAACGGCGGGCAATAATGTCCACCACATCCATATATGTTTCGTCAAAGGAAGGCCGATCTTTGCTCATATGACCACCTTATCCATCGGAATACGCTTCAGCTATCTAATCAGTCAGTTAGTTATTCTGAATTCTGAATTCTGACTACTGACTACTGTATTCTTAATAAATCGGGTACTTTTCACACAATTCCCTGGACATGGCCCGGGCCTGGCCGAGGTATTTCTGGTCCCCGCCGAAACTCAGCGCATAGTGAATAATCAGGGCCAGCGTCTTCATGTCATCTTCATTGAGTCCCCGGGTGGTAACCGCAGGAGTACCTATCCTTATGCCGCTGGAAACCGCCGGCGGCTGAGGGTCGTACGGTATGG
The DNA here is from genome assembly GCA_049325055.1 of Bacillota bacterium. Taxonomy (GTDB): domain Bacteria; phylum Bacillota; class Desulfotomaculia; order Desulfotomaculales; family Desulfocucumaceae; genus BRHc4a. The sequence continues at coordinate 7,963 of JBMOPB010000137.1, read as the reverse complement.
CGTTTTTATTCACGGTCACCCCGACGTCATCAAGTATTTTTTCGGCATCCTTTCCTGTGACATCCTTGTTTCTCAGGTCCACCAGCATAAGGTGATTGTCGGTGCCCCCGGTGACCAGGTTGAAACCGTGATCCATAAGCGCCGAGGCCAGAGTGGCCGCGTTGGACACGATCCTTTTCTGGTATTCTTTAAACTCGGGCCTGAGGGCTTCCCCGAAAGACACGGCCTTAGCTGCTATAACATGCATCAGGGGGCCTCCCTGTATACCGGGGAAGACCGCCTTGTCAATGGCCTGGCCGTATTTCTCGCGGCTCAGTATCATACCGCCCCTGGGACCCCGCAGGGTCTTATGGGTGGTGGTGGTGACTATGTCGGCGTGGGGTACAGGGCTCATATGCAGCCCCGCGGCCACCAGCCCGGCGATATGGGCCATGTCCACCATCAGGTAAGCGCCCACCTCGTCGGCGATTTCCTTCAGCTTGTAAAAGTCTATAGCCCTGGGGTACGCGCTGGCCCCGCCCACAATAATCTTTGGCTTGCTGAGGTGAGCCACCTCGAAGACCTTTTCGTAATTAATTCGCCCTGTTTCCTGTTCCACGCCGTAAAAGGCTATATTAAAATATTTACCCGATATGTTGAGCGGGCTGCCGTGGGTAAGGTGCCCCCCGTGGGAAAGGTTCATCCCCAGAATGGTGTCGCCCGGCTTTAGAATGGCCAAATACGCCGAAAGATTGGCCTGGGCCCCTGAATGGGGCTGTACATTGGCATATTCGGCGTTAAAAAGCTCCCTGGCCCTCTTTATGGCCAACTCCTCGGCTATGTCGACAAAATGGCAGCCGCCGTAATACCTCCTGCCGGGATATCCCTCAGCGTACTTGTTTGTAAGCACCGACCCCTGGGCTTCCATCACCGCCGTGCTGACCACGTTTTCCGAAGCAATCAGCTCCAGCGTATTTCTCTGGCGTTCAAGTTCCAGGCTGATGGCCCTGTAAATTTCGGGGTCCGTTTCGGACAGGGCCCTTTTTAAGTTCATAGGTTCTCCTCCCCAACCATTTACCTAATTTGATCTACCATCCGCTATGGTGGCTACTTGCTGCAGTACCTGGTTTCCACACCGCACATTTTGGCGACTCTGCCGGAATGCCGGCCTCCCTGAAAACGTCCCTCCAGAAATGCTTTTACTATTTCCAGCGCCAGGCCGGGTCCAATCACCCGCTGCCCCATGGTCAGCACATTGGCGTCGTTGTGTTCCCGGGCCATCCTGGCGGAATACGTGTCATGGCAAAGGGCGGCCCTGACGCCGGGCACCTTGTTGGCTGTCATGGAAACTCCTATGCCGGTGCCGCAGCACACTATCCCAAGGTCAAACTGCCCGGAGGCCACCGACTCCGCCACCGCCTGGGCAAAGTCCGGGTAATCCACCGATTCCTCGGAATGTGTTCCAAAATCCTTATGCTCGATACCGCTCTCCTCAAAATATTTTATGACTTCGGCCTTCAGCCTGAATCCGCCGTGATCGCTTGCCACTGCCAGCCGCAAACTCCATCTTCCCTTCACTGTTGAATATTCCTGATCTCTTAAAGATTCTACAATAATCTACTTATCCCTCCAAAAAAACCGAAATTGGGAATGTGGAATTAACAAACACGCAAGGTTGATTTATGGATTTATTGGTAATTACTTTTTAAGCATTTCTTTTACCAGCCTGTCCACCGCCAGCCTGATTATGCCCTCCATCTGGTCGGCCACCCGCCTGTACACATCCAGCCCTGCGCCAAACGGGTCGGGCACGTCCCCGGCCATCCCGGCGTATTCCCCCAGGGTGAAAACCTTTCCGGCCGCCCGGGGACAGATTTTTAAAACCGTCTGCCTGTGCCGGGAGGTCATGGTGAGAACAAGGTCGGCCTCCTCAATCAGTTTTCCGTCAAGAACTGTTGAGCGGTGGCCTTTCAGGTCCATTCCCATTTCCTCCATCACTGCCACCGCATTTGCCGAAGCCGGCAGGCCCGAAACAGCGAAGGTTCCCGCGGACAGAACCTCGACACCGTCAGCACCGGCCTTTTCAAGCTCTCTTTCGGCGATTACCCGGGCCATGCTGCTCCGGCAAGTGTTTCCAGTGCATACAAAGAGAACCTTCATAAAAACAAAAGCCTCCCCAACAACCCATAAGACATTTCAGAAAACAAGCAATTTCACTCCGATCCCGAAAAGAATAAGCCCCCCCACCAATTGTGCCCTTTCACCCACCCAGTGGCCCAAAAGACGCCCCAGGAGCAGGCCCGCAAATGTCATCAGCCCCGCCACCATACCGAAAGAAAGGACCACCAGTAAAAGGTTGACCTTATATGTACCCAGTGTAAAACCAACGCTTAAAGCATCCACGCTGACGCTGGTGGCAAGGAGTAAAAGCCCCCACGTATTGACCACGGCCACCTTGGGGTCTTCAGGATCTTTTTTGTATACATCCCATATCATCCTTGCCCCGAGGAACATAAGCACCAGTGCCCCGGCAATGCCGGCGGCCCTGCCCACCAGGCTTCCGGCAAGTTGTCCTATATACCAGCCGGCCAGCGGCATCAACACGTGAAACACCAGTACCGTACCACTGATTAGAAACATCTGAATCCGCCTTACCCCGGCAATTCCAATGCCGAGGCACATGGAGAAGGCGTCGGTGCCCAATGCCATGGCAAGTAGAAGTATAGTTGAAAAAGACATATTTCCCCCGCGATGTAGTATTGTTAGAATTCAGAATTCTGAATGACAGTGATCCGGGTACTGCCAATCAGCTAAAGCAAGTATTCTTAATACTATTTTTCCCATGTAACAATTTAGGCATCCATGCCAATAACGTTGGCACCACTATTTACGGATTCTGGCCCCTGGATTCTGGATTCTCCACTTTTATAACCCTTCCCCCGGCCGCCCTCCTCAAGCGGTTGGCCACAGCCATTCCAATCCCCCGGTCTTCAACCCCCTCGGCCAGTATGATGTCCACTCCTGTTGTCTCAAACCTGCGGAGAGCATCGTAGAGTTCAGCGGCTACCGAGGCATTGTCGCAATACCTGCCGGCCGTTACGGTGGTAACTCCCTGGTATTGGCCGCAGTTCTCCCACCTGCAGAGAACCCCGACCCTTTTCCCTTGCAGGGCGTACTCCCGGGCCAGTCTTTTTATTTCCAGCACAACCCCCGAAGGGCTTCCCTCCACCAGGACAAGTGGAGCCGAAGGGGCATAGTGCCTGTATTTCATCCCCGGCGACCGCGGCCTTGAAGGAATATCTCCGTGCGCCTCCAGGGAGGCATCCCGTTCCACAGGCCCTATTACCCGGCTGATTTGTTCCATTGTCACACCACCGGGGCGTAGTATAACCGGAATGCGGCCTGTTACGTCAAGCACAGTGGACTCAACCCCCATTCCGGCGGAACCCCCGTCCAGGACAGCGTCTATTTTTCCCTGAAGATCGTATATCACATGTTCAGCCGTGGTGGGGCTGGGTCTGCCTGAAACGTTGGCGCTGGGGGCCGCCACCGGAACGCCGGCCTCCCTGATCAGGGCCAGGGCCACCGGGTGATCGGGCATTCTAAACGCAAGTGTGGGAAGCCCGGCGGATACCGGCCCGGTTATTTTCCCATTTCCCGCCAGTATCAGGGTAAGCGGACCGGGCCAGAATTTTTCCATCAGACTCCTGGCTTTTTGTGGCACGCACCCGGTGTATTCATAAACGGTTTCAATGTCCGCAACGTGCACAATCAACGGGTTATCCTGGGGCCTGCCCTTGGCGGTAAACACACTCTTTACCGCCTCCGCGTCCAGGGCGTTGGCCCCCAGGCCGTAAACCGTTTCAGTGGGGAAGGCCACCAGGCCGCCCCGGCGTAAAATAAGCCCGGCCTGCCGGATTGTTTCCGGGTCCGGGCTTTCTTCATCCACCTGCCACAGATATGTATTTTTGCAAACTGGATCCATTATTCCACCCCTCATCGTATAAGGTAGTATATCACAAAAATGGTGTTTATAGAATACCGGCAGACGGCGGGGAATACCATTAATTGAGATGTACAAGGAGGGAGACGGCCCGCAATGAACAATATTTTGTCTTTTTTCTCGGCACTGGGCCTCGGTGCCCTGCATTCACTGGAGCCCGGCCACGGCAAGGGATTGATGGGAGCGTACCTTGCAGTCTCCGGCGGAAGGTTAAAAGATGTTCTGGCGCTGGGGTTCAGCGCTGCGGCTACTCACACCGCAGTGGTGATGCTGCTGGCCTTCGCACTGCATTCCGCCGCCGGTGCCGTTTCAACCAGCTCCGGAGTCCAGGCCGTCCAGTTTGAAAGATACCTTCAGATTTTTTCAGGGCTTATGATCTCGGGGATAGGCCTCTTCATGCTGCGGCGCTTATTATCCCGAAAACACAGGCACAACAGCGGCTGCGGCTGTCACACCTCAACGCTGCGGCCGGTGGCAGGCCCGTCAGCGGGAGCTTTCCTGGTAGGAGTGAGCAATGGACTGGTGCCCTGCCCGGGCTCCCTTGCGGCGGCCCTCATGTCCCTCAATGCCGGAAACCTCTGGTCGGGGTTCTGGCTGGTGCTGGCCTTCGGCATAGGAGGAGCCGTCTCCCTGGCGGCGGTGGGACTGATTTTCGTACGGTTCTTTTCCGCCACCGGCCTCACTTCCGGCGGGCGGCTGGGCCGCGCCGTCTCCCTGGCCAGCTCCTGTCTGATTGTAACTATAGGTTTGTTTACCATTTCCGGCTCTATATTTTAGTTCTGTCTACTGACCCTTATAACCCCGCCTCTTAGCAATCACAAGCCTTTCCCTGCCGGCCAGGTCCGGCAGTATTTCCGGCTCCCACCCGGGGCCCAGTATTCCCAGCATGGCCTCCCCCTGTCCCGGCCCAATCTCCATCAGCAGGCACCCCCCGGGGCGCAGCAACTTACCGGCTTCCGGCACCAGGCGGCGGTACAGGTCCAGTCCGTCCCCCCCGCCGTCCAGCGCCAGGTGAGGCTCGTAATCCCTGACATCAGCCATTAAACCGGGTATTTCCCCGGAAGGCACATATGGAAGGTTGGCGGCCAGCAGGTGGAGCCCGCCGCCGGGGATTCCGGCCAGAGGACCCAACAGGTCTCCCTGCTTTAAAACAACTCTTCCCCCCGCGCCCAGCCTTTCCGCGTTTTGCCGGGCCACCTTCAAAGCCTCTCCGGATATGTCGGTGGCATACACCACGGCTAGATCCAGGAGAACAGCCAGAGAAACGGCTATGGCCCCGCAGCCGGTGCCGATATCGGCAGCCACCGGCTCATTCTCGCCGTTTTTCCGGGCTTCCTTTAATATTTCTAATGCCTTTTCAACCAGCAGTTCGGTTTCCGGCCTGGGGATCAGTACTGCCGGTGTTACCAGAAAATCCATTCCCATGAACTCCCTGTGGCCGGTAATGTAGGCCAGGGGCTCACCCCCCGCCCTTCTTTCAGCCATTATCCAGGCTTCTTTTTCCTTTTCCGGAGACAGTTCAAGGTGGCCATCCCTGTACAGGGCCGACCGGTCCATTCCCGTTAAGTGCCCCAGTATGGCCTCGGCATCAATCCTCCCAGCCCCCCGGCGGCGTTGGGAAAGGTATTTCCCCGCGCTGTTAAGCCACTGGCTTATATCCAAAGTTGCTCACCGCTTTCAATGTCTGTCTTTAACCTTGTAGTATTAACATTTAGCAGGGCGGCTGTTCGGGAATTCAGAAGCCAGAATACAGAATTAAGAATATGAATAATAATTCAGGAGCCTAAATAATATGAATTATTTTGACTCCTGAATTATGCTTTATATTCCGGATTCTGACTCCTGAATTCTGACAGGAGGAATTTTCGGGTCAGCTTAATCGATTTGCTGCAGTTTTTCAGCCTGATCGGTGGTCACCAAAGCTTCGATGATTTCGTCCAGATCACCCATCAGTATTTCCGGAAGGCGGTGTGACGTAAGCCCTATGCGGTGGTCCGTAACCCTGTTCTGGGGAAAGTTGTAAGTCCTTATCCTCTCGCTCCTGTCACCGGATCCCACCTGTGACTTGCGGGTGCTGGCGATTCTGTCCTTTTGCTCCTGCTGGGCCCGGTCCAGAAGCCTGGCCCGCAGCACCCTCATAGCCCTGTCCTTGTTCTTGTGCTGACTCTTTTCGTCCTGACAGGACACAACCAATCCGGTAGGCAGGTGAGTAATCCTGACGGCGGACTGGGTGGTGTTCACCGACTGTCCGCCGGGTCCGGTGGAGCAGAAAAGGTCAATCCTGATGTCGTTGGGGTTTATATCCACGTCTACTTCCTCGGCCTCCGGAAGCACCGCAACGGTTGAGGCAGAGGTGTGGATACGCCCGCCGGACTCGGTGGTGGGAACCCTCTGCACCCTGTGCACACCGCTTTCAAACTTAAGCCTGCTGAAGGCCCCCTTGCCCTCCACCATGAATATTACTTCCTTAAATCCTCCCAGGTCTGTGAAGTTTGTGTTCATGATCTCGGTCTTCCAGCCCTGGCGCTCGGCATACCGGGTATACATTTTAAAAAGGTCCGACGCAAAAAGCGCCGCCTCCTCCCCGCCTGTGCCGGCCCTGATTTCCACCAGCACGTTTTTTTCGTCATTGGGATCCTTTGGAAGCAGCAGTATTCTTAATTTATTCTCCAGCGTCTCCTTTTTCCCGGTTAGTTCCTCAAGCTCCAATTCCACCATCTCGCGGAAATCGGGATCAAGCTTTTCCTCCAGCATTTCCCTGGCATCTTTTATCCCATCCAGGGTTTTCTTGTATTCCCGGTATACGCCTACAACCTCGCCCAGGTCTGCATGGGCCTTGACCATCTGCTGCCACCGGCTGTTGTCGGCTATTATCTCCGGGTCGCTTATCTGTTTTTCCAGTTCCTCGTATTTATTTTCCAGGCTGGCCAGTTTATCTAACATTGACTTGGGTTTCACTCTCCTTCAAAACAGCTCCGAAGGCCGAAATGGCCACCTCCACCTGGCTGTCGTCAGGCTCCCCGGTGGTCAGTCCCTGAAGCCACCTGCCAGGGGTGATCAGCAGGCTGCACAGGAAATTGTCGGCGTATTTCGCCGAAAGCTTGAGAGCTTCATATGATATGCCCGCCAGCACCGGCAAAAGAAGCACCCGGGATGTTATCCTCCAGAAGAGATCCTGGTGCCCCAGCAGGGCAAAGAGAAATATGCTCAGCACCAGCACTATAAGCAAAAAACTGGTGCCGCACCTGGGGTGGAAGGTGGTGAACCTCTGTACTTTCTCCACGCTAAGCTCCTGGCCGGCCTCATAGGCGTTAATAACCTTGTGCTCCGCCCCGTGGTACTGAAAAACCCTTTTTATATCATCCAGGCGACCGATAAGGACAACGTAAAGCAGAAAAACCCCAAGTCTCAGCACACCTTCCAAAAGATTCTGAAGGAAGCTGCCCTGAACGTAGTTTTTTAACAGGTGGGCCGCCCCGGTTGGCAGAATCACAAAAAGCACCACGGCCAGGGCGAAGGCAAGACCTATGGTAACGACAACCTCGGTTTTGCTTAGCTCCTCTTCCTCCCCCAGGGCCTGGCTGGCTGAATAACTAAGGGCCTCGATGCCGATAATCAGTGACTCAACCAGGGCTACCACCCCTCTTAAAAGGGGCCACTTAAGAAAAGGGTATTTTTTGGTAATAGAAGCAATCTGTTTTTCATCGACGGCAATACCGCCTTCCGGCAGGCGGACAGCCACTGCCCTGCTGGAAGGGCCACGCATCATGACGCCCTCTATAACTGCCTGGCCACCGTACTGAAAATTAAAGGCCATTTCAAAACTCCTTAAAATAATATATGAAACGGCATTAAACAAATGGCAGAGCCCAGGGCTCTGCCGGATTCACTATTTCAGGCCGTATTTTTTGCGGAACTTGTCGGCCCTTCCACCCACTTCCACCTGCCGCTGGGATCCGGTATAAAACGGGTGGCACTTGG
>JBMOPB010000136.1:0-18501 GCA_049325055.1 Bacillota bacterium | reverse complement strand
ACATGAGTATCAAGTTAAAACAGGAACCCCATCCACCAACTGGCGGTAAGTAATTGTAGTAGTTCCAAGGCAGGCGTTAAGGAGCCTGTTGAACAACTGCCCCTTTAACCAACGGCGATTAAACCGATAACAAAACTCGTTAAAGTATTCCTGCAAATGCTTTGAATCCAGTCCGTGATAGGTTCCTGTAATGAAAGCTTCCAGTTTCTTGGCTGATATGCCCTCTTATCGTGAGCAATCAAGGTATATGGCCAAAAACAAAACATCAAGTTTTGTATGGGATTTATGCATTACGGTGCCTGCAGTTACCGATGCAATAGAACTGGTTATGGCCGCACTTTGGGCAGCGATATCCATCTGGCCACCGAATCTGAAACATGTGCTTACGGCAAGCATCTTCGTCAGGAAATTTTTCTTTGAATTTCCTCAGGCTCATGGTTTCTTGCTGTGCCCATCTTACCACCCCCGAACATATATTTGCCTTAATTATAGCAAACACATGTTCTGTATGGCAATGGTTTCCTGAGATAAATTAATACTCATGTAATTAAACTTAGATCCGGTAAGTAGAAACCAAAAAGCCAGTAAAAACACGGGCTGAGACACCAAAAATTATGCAAAAAATTTAGCAAAAAAGAGGAACACCGCTCAGTTTTAGGTAATTGGTAAAGTAATCACACCATACCACTACCAAAGGAGGGTGTCCTCATGAGTATGGAAACACGTTTACTCACCAACTATCAATTAGAAAATCTCAGCCGCCAACAAATCCGTGCGATGGAACGAAAACACCAAAAAGCCCTGACAAGGTTAAAGAAATTAACCGACAAAACCAACCTGCCTGTTACCTTCGACAATGACAGCGTTACCAATTTCGGTAACTTCGGGCTCTTTGAAACCTTCAAAAACGCCATTGGCTATACAGAATTACAAAAATAAATTTACACTCCCATTTATAAGCACCACTTATAAATCGCATCATTACTTGATATTTCCATTCGGCCCTCAATGATGATATGTTTAAACTATACTATAGTTAAAATCATCTTGCTTGATACATTTAGTTATCGTTTTTGCCATCACCTTTTTTGGTGGATGGGGCAGCGAGTATCCCTAAACAGTCGCCTGGCCTCTCTCATTGGGGTTGGAGCCGCTGTAGGCGGGGCATCAGCCACCACTGCGTAGTGCCCTTAGTACAAGCAGATGATGACGAAACAGCCCTGTCAGTTACAATTATTGCCAGACTGGGTATCTTGGAAGTGCTGACCTATACCATGATCCATCCACTCATACACTTAGTCTTTATGCTTACGGAGTGCTTACCGGATCCACGTTAAATTAATGTTTATTAATTTAATTGTGGAGATGCTCTGGCCGGCGGGAAAGCTGGTTCAGTTGCTTTGTCGGACGGGAAGGGGATAAAAAAGTTGCATGAATTCTCGCTGGTAAGCGATCTTCTGGCAACTGTTATGACCAGTGCAGATGAAAATGGCATCAGTAATGTTACCAGGATAAAGCTAATTGTGGGGGAATGTCACGGAGCTCTTCCGGAAGCACTACACTTTGCTTTTAAGGCCCTGTCCGGAGACACCGTCTGCAGTAACGCCGAATTGGACATTGAGATTAAAAAGGGAATTTTGCGTTGTACTGCCTGTGGCCATGAATTTCCGTATGAAGTATGGCAATCTATGTGTCCCGAGTGCGGGTCAGTATATCTGGACATTACCTCCGGCAGGGAATTGCGCATAGATTACTTTGAAGGTGAGTAAGGAGGTAATTTTTTGAAGGTGATTCTGGCCAGGGACTTGCTTGGCGTCAATAACGTTAAAGGTGAAAACAACCGGGGGATCTTGGAAAAGAACGGGCTGCTCACACTGAATATAATCAGTTCCCCCGGTGCCGGCAAGACAACCTTGCTGGAAATTACCATGAGATTATTAAAAAATAAATATAACTTCGGTGTAATTGAGGGAGACCTGTATACCACCCGGGATGCCCTGCGTTTGGAGGAGCATGCCCGGTCCATCGTGCAGATCAACACCTGCGGCATGTGCCACCTGAATGCGGACATGGTGGCCAGGGCACTGGAAGACATGCCCCTGGCCGAGCTGGATGTGATTATTATTGAAAATGTAGGCAATCTGGTTTGTCCGGCCGCCTTTTACCTGGGGGAAACGTGTAAGGTGGCGGTGCTCAGCATGCCCGAGGGCAGCGATAAGCCGGCCAAATACCCTGAGCTCTTTAAAGAGGCCCGGGCAGTGTTGATAAATAAGGCGGACTTATTGCCCTATACTGATTTTGATCTGCCGGGTTGCCTCGGGGAATTACAGGAAATAAACCCCCGGGCGGAAATTTTCGTGGTCTCTGCCAGAACCGGTGAAGGTGTGGAAAAGTGGGTGCATTGGCTGGAAGAAAGGGTTCAGCAGATAAAAAAGCCATACAATGTTAAATGAGGTGCATTAAATGTGTCTGGGCGTACCGGGAAAAGTTTTGGAAGTTAATACGGCAGGGCAGATGGCTGTGATTGAAACCATGGGTGTAAGAAGACAGGTGGGTACCCAGCTGGTGGAAGAGGTTCTTCCCGGAGATTATTTAATGGTGCATGCTGGCTATGCCATAGAAAAAATAAATATCGACCTGGCCCTGCAAATGATCCGTTTGTGGGAGGACATTCTGAAAAATGAGAATACCGGACAGGTTTAGCGACCCGGATCTGGGCAAAAGAATGATCGCCAGGGTTAAGTCCCTGGCGTTGCAGGCGGCTGACCGGCTGGGACGGCCCGTTGTGCTGATGGAGGTCTGCGGCACTCATACTGCCGCCATTTCCAAAAGCGGTATCAGAGATTTGCTGGCCGGTCTCCTGGAGTTGCGCAGCGGTCCGGGCTGTCCGGTGTGCGTCACTGCTGCCGGTGACATAGAGAGGGCGGTAAAACTTTCCCGCCTTCCGGGAGTAACCACAGCCACCTTCGGAGATATGCTCAGGGTGCCCGGGATAAGATCCTCCCTGGAACAGGAAAGTGCCCGGGGCTCGGCAATAAAAATTTTTTATTCCCCCGGGGATGCTGCGGGCTATGCCCGGCTCCATCCGCAAGAAGAAGTGGTATTTATAGGAGTGGGCTTTGAAACCACCGCCCCCCTGGTAGCCCTGAGTGTGGAAAGCGCCAGGGAATGGGGGATGAAAAACTTCAGCGTGCTGTCATTGCATAAAATTGTCCCCCCGGTTTTGCATAATCTGCTGTCAAGCGGGGAAACTAGGGTGGATGGACTTATCTTACCCGGACATGTCAGTGTGATTATCGGGCGCCGGGCCTTCGACTTTATTGCCGCAGATTATGGCGTGCCGGCGGCTATTGCGGGTTTTGAGGATATGGATATTCTGACTGCTGCCTACTTTCTGCTGGAGGCAATCATGGAGGGCTCTGCTACTGCCATAAACTGCTACTCCAGGGTGGTTAAAGAACATGGCAATATACAGGCTCAAAAAATAATGGATAAGTTTTTCTCCCCGGTGAGTGCCCATTGGCGGGGATTTGGTGAAATTGCCAATAGCGGCCTGGCCTTAAGGGAAGAGTATAGTGAATTTGATGCTTCCCGCAGGTATGATACCGGTGATTTACTGCCTGTCCAACAATCCCCATGCAGATGCGGCGATCTCTTAAAGGGTAAAATATATCCTGGTGAATGCGGCCTTTTTGCCCGTTCCTGCACCCCGGCTACCCCGGTGGGGCCGTGCATGGTGTCGGCCGAAGGGGCATGTGCTGTCTACTACCGTTATCACAGGGCGGCGATGGTCTAAAAAAGGCAAAAAGGGAGGAGCTTTTTTGAGCCCGGACGATAAAAGGATACTGCTGGCTCATGGTGCCGGTGGTGAATTAACCAGACAGCTGATGGATAATATTTTTTTAAAGTATTTTGGCAACGAGGTGCTAAAACCCCTGGCTGATGCCGCAGTCCTTGATTTAAAAGGATGCCGGCTGGCCTTCAGCACTGATTCTTTTGTAGTCAGACCACTTTTTTTCCCCGGCGGGGACATAGGCAAGCTGGCGGTTTGCGGCACTGTTAATGATCTGGCGGTTAGCGGGGCCAGAGCCCTGTTTTTAACTGCCTCTTTTATTATCGAGGAGGGCCTGCCCCTAAATGTTCTGGAACAAATTACCCGCTCCCTGGGGGAGACCTGTCGGGCGGCCGGTGTCCAGGTGGTGGCCGGGGACACCAAGGTGGTGGAAAAAGGCCACGGGGATCTGGTTTTTATTAATACTGCGGGGATAGGTGTAATTCCAGAAGGCCTCAATTTGGGGCAGCACAGATTGCTCCCGGGAGATGTGGCTATCGTCAACGGACCCATGGGCAACCATGGATTGGCGGTGCTGCTGGCAAGGGAGCAGTTGGGGCTGGAATCAGGGGTAATCAGCGACTGTGCCCCGCTAAACGGGATAATTGCCCGGATATTGGCGATAGTCCCGGGTGTGAAGATGATGCGGGACCTAACCCGGGGAGGGCTGGCTACGGCGGTTAAGGAGATTGCCCTGGGAGCCGGGGTGGATATTTTGCTGGAGGAGCCGTCCATTCCGGTGGATGATGAAGTAAGGGGGGCACTGGAAATACTGGGGCTTGATCCTCTTTATATGGCCAACGAGGGTAAATTTGTTGTTTTCGTGGCCCCTAAGGATGCACCCCTGGTCATGAAAATAATGGCCGGCGATCCCCTGGGCGGTAAAGCGGCCATTATCGGCCGGGTGGCCGAAGGAAAGGGCAATGTTTTATTAAAAACCGGGCTGGGCGGCACAAAGATACTGGATTTACTGGCCGGCGATCCTTTGCCCAGAATATGCTGAGGAATGGGGACACACCTCTATTTGGAGCCTAGCGCTGGGGTCAGAGGAATGTCTCCGATGGACGATGGAATGTCTCCAATTATAAGGGGGGCTGTGCATGGGGGACTGCCTCAACTATAAGATTATTTATAACGGCACCGTGCAAGGTGTGGGCTTTCGCCCCTATGTATATAATCTGGCCCGCTCTCTGGGCCTTAGCGGCACGGTGGGCAACACCGGGGAAGGCGTGCTGGTTGAGTTGGAAGGGGAGGCTGAAAGGGTCCATAATTTTATCCGGGAGCTGGAATTAAATCCCCCCCCCCTGGCAGTAATTGATAAATTTGCTGTAATATCTGCCCCCCGGCGGGGCTTGCAGGGATTCGCCATACTGCCCAGTGCAGGTTTACCCAGCGGGGCCTCGGTGGTGCCGCCCGATGCCGCCCTTTGCCCCCAGTGTCGTGAGGAGACACTTTCACCGCGGGACCGCCGCTATCTTTACCCCTTTACCAACTGCACCAACTGCGGGCCGAGGTTTACCATATCCGCCAGATTGCCCTACGACCGGGTGAACACCACCATGGAGGTTTTCTCCATGTGCCCGGAGTGTGCCCGGGAATACGATGACCCCCGGGACCGCAGGTATCATGCCCAGCCGGTGGCCTGCCCGGCTTGTGGCCCCGGGGTCTGGCTTACCGATGGCCGGGGGAATAGTCTGAATGGCTTCTGGGCAGAGGAGTGCGGCCGTTTACTTAAGGAAGGGGCCATACTGGCGGTGAAGGGGTTGGGAGGATTCCATCTGGCCTGTGACGCCTTCCAGAGGCAGGCCATCATTAAATTGCGGGAGAGAAAGAGCCGGCCCGCCAAGCCTTTGGCGGTAATGTGCCGGGATATGGATACTGTAAAAGAGCACTGTATTGTTTCTTCCCTGGAGGAAGAATTGTTAAAGTCACGCCATGCTCCCATTGTATTGCTGGCCAGAAACGGCAACCAGAGTTTGCCCCGGGAACTGGCTCCAGGGATGGCCACTTTGGGCGTCATGCTGCCCTATACACCAATGCACCTGATATTAATGGCCAATTCTTCTCCCGTACTGGTTATGACCAGCGGCAACAGCAGTGGTTTGCCTCTGGTGACAGATAACCGGAGGGCCTACGCCGAACTTGGCGGCCTGGCAGATTTTTTCCTCATGCATAACCGGGAAATATTAAACCGCTGTGATGATTCAGTGGTGTCTGTAGATTCCGGAGGGGTACATTTCTTCCGGCGTTCCCGCGGCTATGTGCCGGCGCCGGTGGATGTGCCGACAGGGGATGGGCCGGTGGTGCTGGGGAGCGGCGGGGAGATGAAAAATACCTTTTGTCTTTTAAAAGACGGAAAAGCCTACTTAAGCCAGCATATTGGAGACATTTTACTGCTGGAGGGACAGGAAAGCTATAAAAACTCTCTGGATAACTACTGCCGGCTTTTGGGCGTCAGTCCCGAAGTGGCGGCCCAGGACGCCCACCCGGACTATCATGTGGCCGGATTAACCGCACATATGCAAGTACGGCAGCGGTTCAATGTGCAGCACCACCATGCGCATATGGCGTCTTGCATGGCTGAAAACGGAATTACCGGGCCGGTAATAGGGTTAGTCTTGGATGGCACCGGATATGGACTGGACGGCAGGATATGGGGCTTTGAAATCCTAACCGGTGACTATGAAAACTTTGCCAGGATTTTTCATTTGGCCTACCTGCCCCTGCCCGGGGGGGAAAGGGCGGTAAAAAATCCCTGGGTCTGCGCGGTGGCCTGTTTAATTGCCTTTCTCGAGGACAAGGGATACCAGGCTGCCCGGACCCTTTTCCCGGATAAGAAAGCTGAAATTAAAATTATTAAAAGAATGATTGAAGAAAATATCAACAGCCCCCGGGCTTCCAGCTGTGGCCGGTTATTTGACGCGGTGGCCGCTATACTGGGTATCTGTAAGGTGAATACCTATGACGGGCAGGCGGCCATTGAACTGGGCGAGGCTGTGGCTAAGGAAAGGGGACACACCTCTTTCAGAGGAATGTCCCCAGCACCTTATCCCTTTGTGATAACCAGTGATATTATCCATCCGGCCCTGATGTTCGAGGCCATTTTTGAGGATTTGCAGTCAGGCATCCAGGTTGGGACAATTGCCCGCCGCTTTCATGACACAGTGGCGGCCATGGCGGTGGAAGGGGCGGAGAGGGCCAGAAAAATAAAGGGAATAAATATTGTGGTGTTAAGTGGCGGTTGCTGGCACAATAAATATCTTCTGGCAACTACCCGCGGGCTTCTGCAAAAAAAAGGATTCGATGTCCGCTATCACCGGATTGTTCCCCCGGGTGACGGGGGAATATCACTGGGGCAGGCAGTGGTGGGATATGCCAGATGGAAGAATAATATGTAGGGAGGGATAATTTGTCGGTTGTTACTACCATTGAAGACAGATGCAAGGTCTGTTATTCCTGTGTGCGCCAGTGTGCGGTAAAGGCCATAAAAGTTGAGGTAGGGCAGTCGATGGTTGTTCCGGAGCGCTGTATCAGCTGCGGCAACTGCATAAGGGCCTGCTCGCAAAACGCCAAAAAAGTGGTTAGTTTTATTCCCCAAATAGAGGAATATTTAAAGGAAGGAAGAGCTATCGCCCTGTTGGCCCCATCTTTTCCAGCGGCAATCTACCCCCTTGAGCCCGGTGATTTTTTTAAAATGCTGCGGGAGGCAGGCTTTAGAGAAATTCATGAGCTAACCATAGGGATTGAGCTAACCATGCCCAGGTACAGGGAATACCTGGCCGGCAGGAAAGAGCCGGCCATCGGCTCTCACTGCGCGGCAGTGGTGAATCTGATAGAAAAACATTTTCCTGACCTGATAAAGTATCTAATCCCGATTGACTCCGCACTGATGGCCACGGCCAAGCTTATCCGTCACCGCAAAAAAAACTGCCGGCTGGTTTTTATTGGGCCCTGTATAGCCAAGAAGGAAGAAGTGTTAAATGGCCCGGAAGGTATCATAGATGCCGTTATGACCTTCAGGGAATTAAAAGAGATGCTAAAAGAAAAGGTCTGGCGCCAGGGCAACACCTTTTACCCGACTATGGAAAGAAGCTATTTACCCTCCACTTTTCCGCTGTCGGGAGGGCTTATCAAGAATATCGACCCCCGGGGGAATATCTACCGGGAAGACGAGGTGGCCGTGGTGGAGGGCAAGGAAGACTGTGTCCAGTTCCTGCAAAGACTTCAGGAGGGGCACATTAAGCACCGTGTTATAGACATGTTGTTTTGCAAGGGAGGTTGTATAGACGGGCCCGAGATAGCCAGTGAACTGGATGTCTTTAACAGGCAGTACCAGGTCCACCAGTATGCCCGCTTCAGAAAAAAAGAAAATCTCGGGCGGATTCCCAATCTCCGACTGGACCGTTCCTTTTCCAATAAATATCAGCCCTTGCTGTTCCCCAGCGAGCAGGATATAATACAGGTTTTAAAATACACCAATAAGAATAAGCCCGAAGATGAATTGAATTGCGGGGCTTGCGGCTATAATTCCTGCCGGGATAAGGCTGTGGCGGTTTGCCAGGGGCTGGCGGAGGTGGAGATGTGCCTTCCGTACTTATTGGAACAATCCCGGGGTGAACTGGAGTATTACAAAAACCGCCTGAAAATGAGTGATGAGATAAAGGACTATCTTGTGGGGGACAGCCCCTGCATTCGGGGCCTGAGGCAAACAGCCGTCAAGGTCGGGCAGAATGACGCCACTCTTTTAATACTGGGCGAAAGCGGCGTGGGTAAGGAGGTTCTGGCCCGGGCCGTGCACATGGTCAGCCAGCGAGGCCAGGAGCCATTTATCGCCATTAACTGCGCCGCCCTGCCGGAAAATTTAATCGAGTCGGAGCTTTTCGGCTATGAAGAGGGGGCCTTTACCGGCGCCCGCAAGGGTGGCAAGCCGGGCAAACTGGAGCAGGCCCGGAAAGGCTCCCTGCTACTGGATGAGATAGCCGAACTGCCTTTGAGTATTCAGGCAAAACTCCTGCGGGTGCTTCAGGAAAGAGAATTTGAGAGGGTGGGCGGTACCAGCACCATCAAGCTGTCTGCCAGGATTATGGTGGCCACCAACAAGGACCTCCAAAGGCTTGTATATGAGGGTAAATTCAGAAGTGACCTTTTTTACCGGCTTAATGTGATATCGGTTACAGTCCCCGCGCTGTTTCACAGAAGGGAGGATATTCCCCTGCTGGCAGATCATTTTTTGCAGAAACTGGCCGCGGAGAACAAGTCCCCGGTTAAATTTATTTCAGGCGAGGTGCTGTCTCTTTTTTCCGCCTATGAATGGCCTGGTAATATAAGGGAGTTAAAGAATGTCATTGAGCGGGCATTTTACACATCGGACGGGAATGTCATTCAGGTTCAGCATCTCCCTGACTATATCCGGCAATTAAACGGAGGCAGGGAGGCGGTTCAACTGACGCCTATGAAAAAGGCGGTAAGGGAGCTGGAAAAGGAGCTTATTCTCAAGGCTCTTAAAAAAACAGACAACAACAAGGTGGAAGCCGCCAGTATGCTCGGTGTGCCGAGGGCTACTTTATATCTCAAATTGAAGGAATACAATATCCATTAGTAGGGGCATTGAAGACTTTTTGTCTAAAATCTAGACGTGTATATAATTTGGAATGCATTAATTGTGGGCTATTTAGCGGATATGTTTTTATGATGTATAAAATATGGAATGGCAATGCCACTGATGGCGGCCTTTTGGGATGGCATTGATTTTGCGTGGCAATTAGGAAAATTAGGAAAATGAATTTATTATAAAAACTAATAAGCTGTGCAACTGACTAATGGGAAGGGAGGTAAGGTAATGAGGTTAAATGGTCCGTGATTATAACCTGAACACCATTAATTACAATTTAACTGCTTAAAAGATATTTAAGGACTATGCCTCTTGAAGACAAGGAGGAAAGATGGTGTCTAAAACAGGCGTTTACATCTGCCATTGTGGCGAAAACATTGCCGGGTCAGTAAACATTGGCGAAGTAGTCGATTACGCTGCAAAGCTGCCTGGCGTCTCTGTATCCAGGGAATATCTGTTTATGTGCTCAGACCCTGGCCAGGAACTAATCCGCCGGGACATTGCAGAAGGGACTGTCGACCGGGTGGTGGTGGCCGCCTGCACCCCCCGCACCCATGAGCCTATTTTCCGGAAAGCACTGGAGGATGCCGGATTAAACCAGTATCTTTTTGAAATGGCCAACATCCGGGACCAGGACAGCTGGGCGCACTGGGGGGATAAGGAAGGCGCCACCCATAAGGCCCGGAGGCTGATAGCCAGTGCGGTGGCCAAGGCCAATTTACTGCAGCCGCTGCAGCAGAGATACGTAGAGGTGGAAAAATCCACACTGGTGGTGGGCGCCGGGGTTAGCGGCATGTTTGCCGCCCTGGACCTGGCCGGTATGGGCTATAAGGTCTGGCTGCTGGACCGCAGCCCGTCGGTGGGAGGAAACATGGCCAAGCTGGATAAGACTTTCCCCACCAATGACTGCTCCGCCTGTATCCTTACCCCTGTCATGGTGCAGGTGGCCAACCACCCCAACATCGAGCTGCTTGCCTACTCCGAGGTGGAGGCTGTCAACGGCTCCATAGGCAATTTTAACGTTACGGTCCGGAAAAAACAAACCTATATTGACTGGGATAAGTGTACCGGGTGCGGTGACTGTGTTACTGCCTGCCTGGGTAAAGCTGCCAATGAGTTTAATGAAGGCCTGGACAATCGTAAGGCGCTCTATATAGCCTTTCCCCAGGCAGTGCCCAAAAAGGCGGTGCTGGACCTTGATAACTGTATAAATTGTGCCGGATCACATATTGGCAAAGAGCACAGGATCAGTTCCAAGACCGGGGAGACCATGCTGGCCCCCTGTGAAAAAGCCTGTAAGACCGGGGCCTGTGACCGTACCCGGGATTATGACGCCGGTGGTGAAACACTGACTATAAATGTGGGCACCATTATTGTTGCCGCCGGTTACCAGGCCATGCCCAAAGAGCCCTTTAAGGAATACTCACCCGATTCCCCCAATGTAATTACCTGCCTGCAGCTGGAAAGGATTCTTTCGGCCACCGGCCCCACGGACGGAGAATTCCATCGTCCCTCTGACGGCCAGAAGCCTAAAACAGTGGCTTTCGTATCCTGTGTAGGCAGCCGGGATAAAAACCATCATATATACTGCTCCAAGGTATGCTGTATGTACATGCTCAAAGAAGCCCGCCTGATCAAGGAGAAATATCCCGAAACGGAGGTGTATATTTTCTTCATTGACGTCAGGACCCCGGGCAAGGACTTTGAAGAATACTACAATTATTGCCGGGAATTGGGCATCAAAATAATCAGGGGCCGGGTGGGGGCTGTGGACCGGCTGTCCGGTGACAGGCTCAGGGTCAGGGCCTATGACGTGGATATGGACACCCCGGTGACCCTGGACGCCGACCTGGTGGCCCTGGCCACCGCCATGGAGCCCTCCGCCGGGCTTGAGGATTTGGGCAGAAAACTGGGCATTACCTGCGGCTCGGAAGGGTTCTTAAAGGAAGTGCATACCAAGCTGTATCCCGTGGAAACATCGGTCAAGGGTATTTACATAGCCGGCTGTGCCCAGGGGCCCAAAGATATTCCCGAGTCGGTTTCCCAGTCCAGGGCGGCTTCTTCCGCGGCGGCGGTGCCCTTGACTGCCGGCAGGGTTCCGGTGGAGCCCTTCAGTTCCACGGTGGACCGGGAAAAATGCAGCGGCTGCGGAATATGTGTGCCTCTGTGCCCCTATTCGGCCATCAGCCGGGAAGAAGTCGACGGCAAGATGCGGGCCGGTATTGATATAGCCCTTTGTGCCGGCTGCGGCGTTTGCGCGGCGGCCTGCCCTTCCCTGGCCATAACCCTGCAGGGATTCACGGCCGACCAGATTTTTGCCCAGATCAGCGCCCTGACAGGCGTGGCGGGAGGTGGACCAATTGATTAATCAGTCTCCTGAAAATACGGTTTTAAATCTGTCTGAGGGTGAGCCTCAATTTGTGGCCCAGATCAGGGAGGTGGGCGGCGAGGAAATACTGGAGTGCATCCAGTGCGGCAAGTGCGCCGCCATATGTCCCATGGCCCTGGCCGGCTTTCCGGTTTTTAATAAAAAATTGATCCAGGCCATTTTCCTGGGGGCCAGGGAGGCGCTCCTGGATGACTCCTCCATCTGGGCCTGCCAGTCCTGCAACCGCTGCACCGAAATATGCCCCAGGGATGTAAGGCCCTTCGAGATAATTCTGGCCATGCGCCGGGTGGCGGTGCGGGAATTCGCCATGCCGGCTCTGTCTGTCGAAGGTCTGAAATCCCTTTACGATGTGGGGCACGCCGTTTATTTAAAAGAATCCGGGTCTACCAGGCAAAAAGTCGGCCTGCCGGAAAAGCCCCCCAGCGTAATTGCCAACCCTGAGGCACTAAAAGAATTACAGGCCATTCTGCACCAGTCCGCCCTGTGGGAAATAGGCATAATCCCCATGCGAGGCAATGAGATGGCCGATAATTGTGAGGTGTAGTGTATGAAAGTAGGATTTTTTGTTGGCTGCAACACTGCCTTTAACCGTCCTGACCTGGAGCAGGCAGTGCGGATTGCCTACCCTCACCTGGGTGTGGAGATCGATGATCTGGAAGGTCAGTCCTGCTGTCCCAGCTGGGGGACCATGCCCTCGGTGGACCTGGCAGGGTGGAGCGCCGTCAGCGCCAGGAACTTTTGCCTAGCCGAGGAAAAGAATCTGGACATTATTACTGTTTGTGGCAGCTGTTACGGATCTCTGGCGGAGACCAGGCACAGCCTGAAAAAGAACCCGGCCCTCAAAGAAAAGGTTAACGGCATACTGGGAGAACTGGGCAGGAACTACCGGGGCAGCGCCGATGTATACCAGTCGGTGGGCTATTTATATAAAAATGTTGACATTGATAAAATCAGGCAGTCCCTGAAGTATAGCCTGGAGGGGCTGAAGGTGGCGCTGCAGCCGGGCTGCCACACCCTCTGGCCCAGTAAAATTTATGTGGACAGGGAAGAGGACAGCTTCCACCCGCGCATGCTGCAGGAAATGTGCCGGGCCCTGGGCGCCGAGGTGGCCGACTACAGCCGCCTGACGGACTGCTGCGGCATGGGGGGGATGAGAAGCGCCGATATGGAAAAGTCCTTCAATCTACTGAAGGTAAAGCTTAAGTCCGTAAAAGAGGAGGCCGATCCCGACCTGATCGTTACCGGCTGCAGTTCCTGTCTGATTCAAATAGATACCGCCCAGGTACAGCTTAATAAGGACAGGAGAATTAATTTCCAGATACCCGTGCTGCACTATATGCAGCTGCTGGCCCTGTGCCTGGGCGCGGATCCGGAGAAGGTGGCCGGTCTGGCCAAGACCAGTGTCAGCGGGGTAATAAATAAGATCCGGGGGGATGGCAATGTCTGATTGGAAGCCCAATATTATAGTATTTGCATGCAACTGGTGCACATATCAGGGCGCCGACCTGGCCGGCAGCCTCAGATACAAGTATCCCAGCAGCATTAACATCGTACGGGTGCCCTGCAGCGGCTCCATTGAGGCCGAGTATATCGTGGAGGCTTTAAATAAGGGGGCCGATGGAGTGCTGGTGGGGGGCTGTCACCCCGGTGACTGTCACTATAAAGAAGGAAATCACAAGGCAGCCCGGCGCTTTAAGCTGTTGCACAGATTGCTGGAAGATATGGGGGTCGAGCCTGAAAGGGTGAGACTGGAGTGGATTTCCGGGTCTGAGGGCAAGCGTTTCGCCCAGGTGATGAATGAGTTTGACGCCACCATCCGGAAATTGGGTCCAAGCCACAACGGGAGGAATGGAAATGCCTGAAAAGATAAAACTGGCCTATCTGTTGGCGGGTGGGTGCGCCGGCTGCGACATGGCGGTGGTTGACCTGTCGGAAACCCTTTTGGATGTGCTGCCTCACCTGGAAATAGTTTTTTGGGCGCCAACGGTGGCCGATGTGAAATACAAAGACCTGGAGGCCATGCCTGACGGCAGCATTGACCTGGGCCTGGTTTCCGGAATGATCAGGCTCAGCGAGCAGGAGCATATGACCAGGGTTATGCGCAGCAAGTGTAAAACACTGGTGGCGCTGGGGGCCTGCGCCTCCCTGGGGGGCATTCCGGGAATGGCCAATATGCACACCAAAGAGGAGATATTCCAGACCGCCTATTTTGACACCTACAGCACGGACAATCCGGAAGGAATTGTACCCCAGACCAAATGCCTGGTGGAGGGTAAATATGAGCTGACCCTGCCGGAATTTTATCTGGATGTGCGGCCGGTATCCTCAGTGGTGGAGGTGGATTATTTCACCGGAGGCTGTCCTCCCCACCATTCCTTTGTGGGTGCCGCACTGACGGCTGTGCTGGAGGGCAAGCTGCCTCCCCGGGGCTCCTGGCTTACCTCCGGCAAGGCGGTATGCGATGTTTGCTCCCGCAATCCCGGCCTCAAAGGGCAGGAGAGGGAATTGATTCAACAGGTAAGGCGGGTGGTGGATGGCCAGCCGGACCAGGAAAAATGCCTGCTTCAGGAGGGATATATCTGTCTGGGGGCGTTAACCCAGGGGGACTGCAACGCACAGTGCCCCGGTGTAAATATCCCCTGCCGGGGCTGCGGCGGACCTGTTCCCGGGGTAAAGGACTTCGGCCTCCGGGCGGTGAGCGCCATAGCCGCCTCGGTGGCTGATGAAAAGCTGCTCGACAGGATTGATTGTCCGGCCAAGCTTTTTTACCGTTATTCACTGCCCTCATCCATTCTGGGCGGAAAGCTGAAATAAGGAGTGGAAATAATTGAAGCGGATTGAAATAAACCCCATGACCAGGCTGGAGGGACACGGCAAGATCAGTATCTTTCTGGATGACAGCGGTAATGTGGAAAATGCCTTTTTTCAGACTGTGGAGCTGCGGGGCTACGAACGTTTCCTTGTGGGAATGCCTATAGAAGAGGTGCCCCGGACTGTTTCCACTATCTGCGGAGTTTGCCGGGGGGTGCACTATACCGCCTCGGTAAAGGCCGCCGACGCTGTTTACAACGTGGAGCCCACCCCCACGGCCAAAAAAATAAGGGAGCTGTTCCTGAATGCCCACTACGTGGAGGACCACTGCGCCATACTTTATGCCCTGGGCTTCCCCGACTTTGTGGCCGGTCCCAAGGCCAGCCCGGCTGTCCGCAATTTAATCGGGCTGATTGAAATTGTGGGTGTGGAAACCGGACGCCTGGTGCTCAAAAAGCGGCGCAGCGCGGTGCGCATACTGGAAATGCTGGGAGGCCGCCCCATACACCCGGTGGCCGCCCTGCCCGGAGGGTGGTCCAAAAGGATTACCGAGGAAGAGCGCCAGGAGATTCTGGCCCTTTCCCGGGACCTGGTGGAACTGGCCCAGATGACCCTGCAGGTGTTTGATGATGTGGTGCTCAAAAATAAGGGTTATATGGAACTGGTGCTGGGCGACATCTACAAGGTGGTCTGCAATTATGCCGGCACCGTGGATGATCAGAACAGGGTGCAGTATTACGACGGGACACAGAGAATAATAAATCACCGGGGCGAGGAGACAGGACGCTTCCAGGGGAAGGGGTACCTTGATTACATAGCCGAGCGGGTACTGCCCTGGAGCTATCTGAAGATGCCCTATCTGAAGAAAATGGGCTGGCAGGGTGTGCAGGACGGTGAGGACAGCAGCCTGTACTGCGTGGGACCGCTGGCCAGGTTTAATGTGGGCAGCGGCTATGACACCCCCCTGGCCCAGGAAGCCTACGAAAAAATGCGGGAGGCCCTTGGCAAAGGGCCTGTGCACAACATTCTGGTTTATCACTGGGCCAGGGCGGCGGAACTTCTCAATGCCGCCGAAAAAGTGCAGCAGTTGGCCATGGATGAGAGCATTACCTCCGATGATATCCGCGCCCCCCTGGGTGAGGCTGTGGGCGAGGGGGTAGGCATCATCGAGGCTGTGCGGGGCATATTGATTCACCACTATAAAACCGACCGGCGGGGAATAGTGGAGGAGGCCAACCTCATAGTGGCCACCACCCATAACAAGGGCCCCATCAATGTGGCTGTGCGCAGGGCCGCCCAGAACTTCATCAAGGACGGCCAGGTGGATGAAGGTATTCTGAACATGGTGGAGATGGCCTATAGACCGTATGATATTTGCCTGGCCTGCGCCACCCATACACTGCCGGGCAGGCAGCCGGTGCAGATAGACATTTATGACAGCCAGGGCAGAAACTATCAAACACTCAAAAACTTTTAGGACGGATCGGCAATGAAAACAATTGTGCTGGGAATCGGCAATCCGGTATTGACCGACGATTCCTTTGGAATTAAAGTGGTGGAACAGCTGAGCGGCATAATGGAAACCAAAGCGCTTTCCACCACCGGGTATGATGTTATTGACGCCCTGTTGGGCTATGAAAGGGCCTATATTGTTGACGGGGTGAATGTGGGGGTAAAACCGGGAACAATAATGGAATTGACCCCGGAGGATCTGATGGCCGACCTGGAATTCTCCGGCACCCACAACCTCCACCTGGGGGCCTCTTTAAACCTGGGCTACCGTTTATTCAAAGAAGAAATGCCCCGGGAGATAAAAATATTTGCCGTGGAGGTCCGGGATGTGGTGAATTTCGGCAGGCACTGCACCCCGGAAGTGGAGGCGGCCATAACCATGGTGGTGGATAAGGTAAAAAAGTTGTCAGCAGGATCTAACTAGAAACAATTTGTTTGCCTGCGGGAGTCTCCGAAAAAATTTGATAGTTCAGGAGGTAAAGGTAAAATGTGTAGCGCGGCCGGGCAAGGTCGCTAATTCTAGTGGGTTGGAGTCCCACCAGGGTAATGCCTAACCAGCAGCCCTGTCCTTGGAGACATTCAGGCAACTGAACGTTTTAAGCGTAGGACGTCAAAATAACGGGCCGAAAGCAAACGCTGAAGTGATTGAGCCTCGAAATATTAATTGAGAAAGGCCGATGTGTTTACACACACAGAAGGCAACATCAGTGCAGACGCTATGGTGAGTCTTCACTGGCGCTCCGGGGTCTATGAACTTGGCACGTTAAACATTGAGAATTAGCGGTAACCCGGGAGACCCTGCCTCTTCCTAAATACAGGTATGCCCTACAAGCGATAACCAAGCAAGGAAGGCAAATGAGAGGCAGGGAGTCGGATGACTGAATAGTATCGATGAGACAGCGTAATGGCTGTAGAGAAAAGGCAGTCACACAAGGAGGCCTTTGCAAAGGACACAATTACCACACTCCGAGGTGGAAGATAATTGGAAACAATACTTGCAAGGATAGCACAAATTGCAAAAGACCGACCCACCTTATTTTGTTTTGCGGTAATCGGCCCATAAGTAACTGTTAAGGCAAAGGGTGATGGTGCTGGCATCAATTATATGGACACGGTCGGCATTGGGGGTGGCACTTAAATGATTGGTGGTTTTTTGCATTGCAATTCTGGCCACTTGGGTAAACACGGTTCCCCAGAAGTTACTTTCCATTTCTTTAAGCCGTCTGGATAACTGTGATGCACTGATTGAATCAATCTTTAGAACGAAATTTTTCATAGGGAAATTGATTTAGTACTTCATTAAATGTAGATTTAGTGGTATCCTTATCCATGCGATGGCTCCTTATTTTAGAGACTATGGACAGGATTACCTGCTATACCCCTATTATAAGGAGTTTTTTAATGAAACACCATGATATTTATGGAAATTCGCCGAATTTGGGCAAATTTAAGAGTTGAAATTTTGACATTTCGTTTATGCAATGCTACTGGTTTACCGTAAAGTATTTAACAATTTCTAGGGCAAATTACGGTTGGCTATAGCTTTACTTCCTCTACTCCAATGCGCGGACTGGATTCTACCCGTGCACTAGATCCCGGATCAAGATGGCCGGCCTCGATGGCCGCCACCAACTGGTCGATAGAGGCCAGAGTACCAGGGTCTGGCCGTTATACGCGGTGTCCTGGAGGGGGGATGCAGTGTGGCGGAGGTGATTCTTTGCCCGGGCACAAGGGTCGGTATGGGAACCATTCTGGCCGGCTATAGTGGCCACAGCTACGTTTTAAGAATAACCAGTTTTCTTTAGCGTGCGGGAAACTGGTTATTTTTTACCTGATAATATCTTAACGTACATTTTTCTTTTTATGGTACAGTGACCCCATATACGTTAAGTCATGATACAGTCTGGCTTTTTTTATTCTCTGTCCCAATGTTCCCTCCGGCAAGTCGTCATATTTGCCCAGGTAAGCTATCGGCACATCAAGTGCGCTGGCCAAAGTCCGTAAGCATGGTGGCCGTGCAGTAGTCTTATCTGCCTCCAAATTATAAATAGTTGGCTTACCAAGACCAGTTATATATACTAAATCAGCTATGGTCATGTTCTTAGCCAACCTGGCTTTCCGCAGCCTGGCCCCAGGGGTATCTCCCGTATACTGAAAGCCAAGCATCCAGGGTGGCATGACTTCCCGTTTTGATATTAAAAAGTCAAGGTTATTACCCACACGGACAGGGGTTACAGGCAGCCAGCAGCATTGTCCTGGCCGGGTAGGTGATGGATGCGTTTACCCTTGAGATGGTTACCACGCCGTCCTCCATGGGCTGCCTCAGTGCTTCCAGGCAGTCCTTGG
>JBMOPB010000135.1:0-19010 GCA_049325055.1 Bacillota bacterium | reverse complement strand
CCACCACTGTGCCGGCGATAAACACGCCGATCACCTGGTACATGGCGTATAGCGCCAGCGCCAGTATTGGAAGCCCGGTCGCCGGCTTTATCATCAGGCGCCCCAGCAGGTTTCCGAAGGATGCCCTGCCGGAGGTTTCCCTTAAAACGTGCTTTACTATATCGTTAACCTGTTCTCTTCTTTTGAGGTATATTTTCTCACGGTGGTTTTCAGGTTTCAGACCGTGGCGGTCGGCCACCACCTGGTCGCCCTCCAGCACCAGCAGCGCCTCACCCCGGCTTCCCACCCGGTTGACCAGCCGGTCCATCAACGTGTCAAGCCCTAAAGTCATACGTCCGGTTCTGGCGGAGGAAAGCCTCGCCTTTAATTCACCAAGCCCCTTTTTTTGCACCGCCACCGTAGGTACCACGGGGACTCCCAGTAAATCGCTCAACAGGTCGACATCTATGGTAAGGCCGTGCTTTTCGGCTTCATCCACCATGTTAAGGGCAACTATAACAGGAATCCCGGTGTCTATGATCTGTTGTGTCAGAAAAAGGTCCCTTTCCAGGTGAACAGCGTCCACTATGTTTATCACCATGTCCGCGGACAGAATTATATCCCTGGCGATCCGTTCCTCGTCATTAAAAGAGGATATGCCGTAAACCCCCGGCGTGTCTATAATCACGTCCGATCCGTAAAGGCCGTGGGATATTTCCAGCGTTGTGCCGGGATAGTTGGAGACATCCACGTACATTCCTGTGAAATAGTTGAAAAAGACCGACTTGCCGGTGTTTGGATTCCCTGCCAGCACTATTTTTTTTGCATCTTCGGGTATGTTCTTTATGCCCACGCATCCGTGACAGTGTGCCACTGGACAATCACCTCCTTATGTAAGCGATACTCCTATTTTCATTGCCAGTTTTCTTCCCAGGGCCAGCAGTTGCTTGTTTTTGCGAATCACGACGGGACCCGCCGGAACCACCTCTTCACAACTGACAACCTCGCCCTCGGTGATGCCAAAACGGATTGCCTGAGCCCTTACCACGTTATCTGGTATGGACATGATCTTAAAACTCTGTCCTCTTTTCACAGTATCCAGTGTCATTCTATTCACCCCCATTAATAATAATTATGTGATAATGATAATTATTATCAGTAGATGCCGATTAAAATAGTGAGATGTATTCTCATTATCATCCTATAATATGGCAAAGAAGTTGTCAACAATATTATGCTTTGCATGGAAGACCTTCTCGTAGGCAGTTGATTTTTTGAGAAAGACAGGCCCAGGATCTTCTTGAGAAAATAACGGGAATGCATTTGCTTTTGGCGCTGTCTTTGATGGAACGGGCAATATTGTGGTCAACGTAATCGGTTAAAACCAGAACAAGGTCGGTTCCTTCCGGTATGTGAAGGTTGCGCCTGTGAATGTTCTTGCGGCCTTTTAAGTGGGTAAGACAGCGGCATCCCAGATTTTTAAGGTTGACTTCAATTTCGCCTAAATGGTCTGCTCCAACTACGAATATTGACATATTGATACCTCGCAAATGATAATGATAATCGTTATCAATATTGTACTGTTCCCTTGCATTAATGTCAAGACATAGCATTCCAACGTTTAAACAACATTGGTCCTATCTGGAGGATATGTTGAATAAGCTGTCGAAGAATGAATAATATAAAATCAGATGGCGCCCGGGAGGGAAGTTATATGGCAATCCTTGGGTTGATATTGGCTTTTCTGTTTTTTGCCGCCGGTCTGGCGGGCACCATTTTGCCCGCTTTGCCGGGAGCGCCTCTTATCTGGCTGGGTATGCTGATTTATGGACTTTTTACCGGCTTTAAAAGCCTGTCTCTATGGTTTTTCATCGGGCAGGCCCTGGCCGTTGGCCTGGTTTTCTTCATTGACTATGCGGCCAACGCCTGGGGCGTGAGGCGGTACGGCGGGTCACGGGCGGCGGTGGCGGGGAGCATTCTGGGAGTCCTTCTGGGAATACTTGTCATGGGGCCGCTGGGCATAATATTCGGACCTTTTATCGGCGCCGTGGCCGGTGAACTTGTTGTCAAAAAACCTTTTGCCTATGCCGTCAGGACGGGGGTGGGAAGCATTATAGGAATGATAGGGGGGATGGCGTTTAAGCTTGTGGTTGAAGCCGGCATGATCATCTGGTTTATAGCTGCCATAAGTTAATGCCGGTCAGGTTTTTCGGATAATTTATGCACTTGACTTTCAACGGCGTTTGATGCATAATTGTATTTGTCAATTTAAGAGGTTGCCGGGATGTAGCTCAGTTTGGCTAGAGCGCACGGTTCGGGACCGTGAGGTCGCACGTTCAAATCGTGTCATCCCGACCACAGAAAAGCCTGTAAGCCTTAAAAATGAAAGGGTTTACGGGCTTTGTTTTTTGTGTAGGTCAGATAGAGACAAAGGGAATTCCTTAATCTATACAAATAATTGACAAATGATAAGCTTGCTTGGTAAAATAAGAAAAACTTAAAAATACAGGGCAAGTGATTCTATCCAAAAGGTAGAATTGAAAAGGGAAGCCGGTGAAAATCCGGTGCGGTCCCGCCACTGTGAAAGGGAGTGCTCCTGCACCATGCCACTGGAGTTACAGACCGGGAAGGCGCAGGAGAGGCTATGATCTTAAGCCAGGAGACCTGCTTGTTCTGTGATTGCCGTATGAACCCACGAAGGATGGGGGGGTGATTTGTCCGGTTGCCGGGATCTGGTACAGCCAGGATATAACCCTCTGCATACACAAGTGCAGGGGGTTTAATAGTTTACACCAATAACTGATTAGGTGCTTTATCTTGAGAGATAAAGCGTAAACGGATTTGGTGCGTGGTGATCTGATCCAACTGTGCGGAGAATGAACCCAAAACCGGAAGTACACTTGGGTTCGTGATGATCCGGAAGCACTTGGCCGGCCTATTCTGATGCACCTCCATTGTAGTCGAGGAGGTGGTTGGATAAGGCCGTTTTTCTTTTGGACTGCTTACCCTGGCTAAAAGAACGGGGGTCTCTAAAGATAGTGTTCATTTCATTAGAAAGGGGAGGGTTTTTTGTGTCTGTTGGAAGGTATGCCGTTCTAATTTCTGTATACATATTGTTTGTTTTCCTGGTGTTTCCTCAAAGCGCCTATGCCATGCACATCATGGAAGGCTTTCTTCCCATCAAGTGGTCGGGGTTCTGGACGGCTGTAACATTACCGTTTTTAATTGTTGGAATCCGGTCAATTCAAAGGATGGTAAACGAAAACCCCGGCCTGAAGATGCTTCTGGGGCTGGTGGGAGCTTTCGCATTCGTCCTTTCAGCGCTTAAGATCCCTTCCGTTACAGGGAGCTGCTCCCACCCCACCGGTGTGGGGCTGGGAGCCATAATGTTCGGGCCTACGGTCATGAGCGTTTTAGGGTGCATTGTGCTAATCTTTCAATCCATCCTCCTGGCCCACGGGGGTCTAACCACCCTCGGGGCAAATACCTTTTCCATGGCCGTGGTTGGTCCCTTTGCGGCTTACTGGGTCTACAAGGTTTTGCAAAAAACTGGTGCGCCTCTCTGGCTGTGCGTATTTCT
Source organism: Bacillota bacterium (assembly GCA_049325055.1). Classification (GTDB taxonomy): domain Bacteria; phylum Bacillota; class Desulfotomaculia; order Desulfotomaculales; family Desulfocucumaceae; genus BRHc4a. The sequence goes on along the minus strand of JBMOPB010000135.1, from coordinate 15,451 downwards.
GGCGGCGGCGCTGGGAGACATGCTGACCTATATGACTACTTCGGTACAGCTGGCTTTGGCTTTTCCGGCCGGGACCGGAGGCTTTACAGCTTCCTTTGTTAAATTCGCCGGGATTTTTGCCATAACACAGATACCTCTGGCGATTAGTGAGGGCCTGCTAACGGTACTGGTCGTGAACTACCTCACCGTCCACAGCAGGCAGGAGCTTCAGGAACTCTCGATCCTTAAGAAGGAGGTTCAGTCATGAGCGGGACAGCAAAAAACATTGTGCTTAAAAACATGCTGCTGGCCATTCTGGTGGTAGCCCTGGCCGTCGTTCCCCTGACAATCCACCGTGGCGCGGAATTCGGGGGGGCGGACGGAGAGGCCGAGAAGGTTATCGCGGAAGTAAACCCCGACTACCAGCCCTGGTTCGAATCAATCTGGGAACCCCCCGGCGGGGAGATAGAAAGCCTGATCTTCGCCTTGCAGGCGGCCATAGGCAGCGGCTTTATCGGTTACTACTTCGGGTATGTCCGGGGCAAAAGAAAAGTGCAGGAGAAAGGATAAAGGATAAAGTCTTCCGGAACATCCACTGGATTTTAGTAACAATTAAATAAGTAAAACGGGTGCCTTACCTGTTAGGGGTCGGGCTTAAAAGGGAAACCGGTGCAAATCCGGCGCGGTCCCGCCACTGTAAAGGGAAGAATCCTCACATTATGTCACTGGGAAATTACTCCGGGAAGACGTGGGCTTTCGATGAACCTGAGCCAGGAGACCTGCCCGTTTTATCGGAACCATTACCTACGGACGATAGGGAGGGGGCTTTTTATGATTTTTAATCCCGGCAGCAGGGACAAACCCCCGGTCTTTCTGTAGGCCGGGTTTTTTAATGATGTTTAAGCGGAGGAAAAGGTTTTGTTGGTGGAAGTACAGTCATTTAATGAGCAGGTTTCTATCAGGGGGATAAGCTTTCACATTTATGACCGGACAACGTTTGTTGTTTCCTCCGAAAGACCACTGCATGTGGTCAGTTCCGCCGTTCTGGGGGGGAATCTGAGGCAGGCCAGATGTATAATCAATCATTCTGTTGACAAGGACTATCATGGCAGTGATCCGGAGGACGATCTCAGGCAGGTGGCCCTGCGTTTACATTTGGGGCTCGACGCTTTGGGCATGATGACGGCAGTGAGCGTTATGCATACCGTGTTAAGCCATGAGAGACAAAATAATCTTTCAGTGGCCACCCTATGTACGGCCGGTATAGGCAACCCGGGGGTGGCTGGAGAGCCGGTCAGCAGGGTGCAAAGCTGGTACCAGCCTGGCACCATCAACCTTATCCTGTTGATTGACGGAAATTTAACCGACGCCGCCATGGTGAACGCGGTGATAACGGCAACCGAAGCCAAGACCAGGGCTTTGTTCAAGTCAAGAGTAATCCTGCCTGACGGTGAGCCGGTTACGGGAACCACCACCGACGCTATTGTGGTGGCCTGTACGGGCAGGGGGGACCCCCTGCGCTACGCCGGAACGGCCACCGGGCTGGGGTGCTTGATTGGAAGAACCGTATACAAGGCGGTATTGCAGGGGGTTAAGACGTATTTTTTATTATGTGGCAATGAGCATAAGCTATTGAAATAACCTGCTATGTATCTTTAGTTTGCTTGAATATTGTACGAAAGGGCGTGTTTGCAAATAAATGGGTAGATACAGGAAAAAGTTGCGTTTTCTGGCGATACTCTTGACGTTTTGCTTTCTCACCGGCTTTGTGTTCCCGTTGAAAACATCCGGTGTGGCTGCGGCTGCGGATCAAACTACCGCATATTCAGCCGCCGAGATGGCAAGTAAAGCCGTAGATTTTATTAATCAGAAGTATCAGACCGGGGGAGAGATTGACGGGTACACCGCCTACGTGCTGGCTATGGCCGGTGAGGACCTTGCGTCTGCAAAATGGACCAGAAACGGTAAAAACTTAAAAAGTGAAATCGAAAATCTGGCCGACCTGCTGGGGGACAGCAACAGCATGATTACATACATATACTCTACCCAGAACAGTGAAGGCAGTTTCGGCCCTTACGCCAACGAGTACGGCACCAAGGCGCCGTTGCAGGCCCTGGCGGCGGTTAAAGACGACCTTACGGCGGGCAGTGATGTTTATGACCGGGTGCAAAATTCCATTGCCAACGCTGCTAACTACTTCAAGTCAAGATACCAAAACGGCAGTATGACCTATGCCGTAAATGGATGGAATTTTGACTACCGCTGTGTGGAAGCGCTGGCCAAAGCCGGCGAAGACCTTTCGGTGGGCGGGTGGGTCTACGGGGGCACGTCCCTCAAGGATACCGTAGTGGCTTCCGCCTGCGCCACTGCTGATGCTGTCACGGCTGATCCCTCGATAAAGGATGCGGTGTATCTGGCCAAAGAACTGACGGCCCTTTATGCTGTTCAGCCTTCCTCAGCCAATATCGGCGTCCTGGCCGATGCCATAATAGCTAAACAGAATACCACTGTTGCCGGCCAGGTCTACTTCGGCAGCAGCATTTACGATGATGTGGTGGTCTTAACTGCCCTCGGGAAAGCCGGCAGACTGGGATCCATAGATCAGGAAAAGGCCCTTGCCTATCTCAATACTTTTAAGCATTCTCATACAAACAGCTGGGGCAGCCCGGCCGGGGCGGCCTGGGGCGGTTATTACCCCGAGGAGTCCGACCTGACGTCGCAGGTGCTGACCGCCCTCAGTTACTTCACTGGGGCCAATGACCCCGACAGCAACGTTTATAAAGCCATCCAGGACGGCCTGGCCTACCTGTCGGACATCCAGGATGCCGACATTGCGGCCGTCCCGGCCCAGTGGGACAGCACCTTTGCCACGGCTGAAACGCTGATCGCCCTTAAAGCTTTGGGAAAAACGTACAATGACTATGCCGGCGCCGGATCAAGCTGGGTCAAGAGGTCGAGGACAAAAACCGTAGCCCAGTGTTTACTGGCCCTGAACCAGTGGAACGACACCACCCGCCTGGACCGGCTTGCCAACCTTCTGGCAGGCAGGCAGAAGGCGGCCGACCCGGGCAAGGGCTCCTTTGAAAACAGCGTATACAGTGACATGTGGGCATACATGGCCCTGGGCGAAGGCGGAAAGATGGGAAATATTGACACTGCCGGTGCCAGAACGTACATCCTGTCCAAACAGAGTGCGGACGGTTCCTGGGGAGAGAGTTTCGGAGGCATCTATTACCCTGACGTTTTGTCCACCGCCCAGGCCGTCCGGGCGCTTACTTACCTGCCCGGTACAGGCAGCGATACAGATATTCAGGCAGCTATAAATAAAGGGCTTGCCTATCTGAAGGGTCTTCAGCAAAACGACGGCGGTGTTTGCGCTCAATATGACGATCCGGCCGTAGATAACTCCGGGACTGTAATAACTTTACGTAAATTAAGCAAAGATCCCGAGGGTGCGGAGTGGACCAAAACGGTTGACGGCAAAAAGGTGAACCCGGTGTCGTACCTGATGAAAGGCACGATGAACGCCGACGGCAGTTTCGGTACGTCCAAAAATGTTTTTGGGGCCGCCGAGGCCCTCTTTGCCTACGTCCTTCAAAAAGACGTGGACATGGTTGCCACCGTGAAAAACGGGGTCAATTATTTAGCCGGCCAGTTTTCTTCGGACAATACCACGCACATGTATAAACAATACGGGGGATACAGGGCGGCCAAAGTCATTACCCTCGCCGGCGAAGACGCAGCCGCTGACAGGTGGAAAAAAGACGGCAAAACTCTGGCCGCCAGGATCACAGAAGATGCCGCCGCCCTTAAGGCAGAATCGGATGTTAAAGACATTGCCAAAACACTTATCGGATTGACTGGACTTAAATCACCGAATGCCGGTGAATGCAGCCGCCTGATTAACCTGATTGTTGACAAACAACAGGCCGGGGGCAACTTTGCCGATGGAGTGATTTACAACGAAATGCTGCCCTACCTGGCCCTTACCACGGCCGGGGGATGGGGTTCGCTGGCTGCGGAAAAACAGGCCAAGGCCAGGGAATGGCTGATTAACGCCCAGACAAAGGCCGATCCCGATAAAGGCAGTTGGCAGCACCAGTGGGGAGTGGATACGGTATCAACCGCCCAGGCTACCGTGGTATTGTCCGGTTTTGACGATGCCAAAACCGTGGGTTCGGCCACTTACCAGGCCGTTCAGGACGGGCTGGCCTGGATTAGGTCGAAACAGGATGATACGGGTAAGATAAGCGTGCAGTTTGATGATCCGGTTACCGATACCGGTGAGGCGGTGCTGGCCGTACTGGCCGCCGGGCAGAATCCCAAAGGGGCCGAATGGACCAAAAACGGCAGGAGCCTGATAGACTACCTGTTTCTGAGGGCCAACCAGAACGATGACGGAAGCATCGGAGATAAAGCCGGCTTTTCAGGTAACGTTGGATCTACCGTCCCTGCCCTGCTGGCCATGCTGGAATACAACAAGTCCTTTGGCTGGATAGATTTCGATGTTGTTCAGGACGGCGGCAATAACGACGATAACAATCAGCCGGGACAGGATCCATCCCGGGACCGGTACAGTGTCAACATCGCTGTGGTGGGCCGGAACGGTGAACTGCTTTACGGCCCGGACAGCGTTACCGTCAGCAAATCAGGCAAATGGGGCCTTACGGCCATGGGGGCGCTCCATGCCACCGGACTTCCATACACCGACGACGGCGGTTTTGTCAAAAGCATTGACGGGCAGGCCAACAGCGGGATGAACGGGTGGATGTACAAGGTCAACGGTACCGTACCCATGATGATAGCCTCGTCTAAACCGGTCAGTGAGGGGGACCAGGTGATCTGGTGGTACAGCAAGGACATGAATTCCTCCGGCCCCACCTGGGACAGCCTTTTTAAGCAAAACTCCGTTGTTCAGGCGGAATCAGTTACACCGGCCGGACTTAAGGAGCAGAACAAGCTGCTTCCCGCTGCCCTGCAGGCCACGGACAGTGCCCTGGCGTCACTGGAAAAAGTCGACCTGTTAACCGGCCTGAAGGACACGTCAGTTGAACTGGGTGCCCCGGGCGGATCGGCCATGGCTGTGGTGGTGGTAGGCGACATTCAGCCCCTGGACCTGGCCGCGATTGCTGCCCTAAAAAAAGAACTGGCCCGGAACGTGGTGGACTTAACCCAAAAAGTAGCGGCCGATAAGGGGGCCACCGTGGCGGACGCCGGGGCCGAGGTGGCCTTGAGCATTCCGGCCCGGGCACTCAGCCGTGACGTGGAGATAACCGTTAAAAAGGTGGTCACCGGCAGTGACCGGGGCAGCGGGGCACAGCCCGCCGGACCTTCCGGCTTCCGCCAGGTGTCTGCCATATACGATTTCGGCCCGGACGGCATTAACTTTGCTATGCCGGTAACCCTGACCCTGAAAGTGGCCATCCCGCCCATGGCCAGGCCGGAAAACCTGGCCCTGGCCTGGTACGATAAATCCACCGGCAAGTGGGTAACCATCCCGGCGGTGGTGGATGTCGACAAGGGATTAATCCTGGCCAGGGTGCAGCACTTCAGCCATTACGCCGTATTTGCCGGTGAACCTGTAAAGTCCTTTGCAGACGTCACCCATGATTCTTTCGGCTGGGCCAAAGACTCCATAGAGGCGCTGGCCGGGGCCGGCATTGTCTCCGGCGTGAACGGGACACACTTTGAACCGGCCCGGGCGGTGACCAGGGCTGAATTTGCCGCTCTGCTGGTTAAGGCACTGGGTTTAAAGGCAGAGGCCGGCGCTGCCCATCAATTTAAAGATGTACGTACCGGCGACTGGTACGCCGGGGCGATCACTGCGGCTTACTCAGCCGGGCTGGTCAAGGGTTACGGGGACGGCACTTTCCGGCCGGACAGCACCGTCAACCGGGAAGAAGTGGCGGCTATGCTGGCACGGGCCATGAAACTGCAGGCCACGGAACAGAAGCTGCCTTTCACCGACGGCGACAAAATTGCCTCCTGGGCTAGGGCCAGCGTGGCGGCCGCAGCGTCGCAGGGCCTAATCAAAGGATTTCCGGACGGAACCTTCCAGCCGGAAGCAACCGCCGGGCGGGCCCAGTGCGCGGTAATGGTTTACCGGATGCTGACAGGTGAAAATTAACGGGCGGGACAACCTACATCTTAACTGGCAAATTGCGGCCTGCCTCCGGTTAGATAATTAGTTAAAAGGACGCTGACATGCAGGAAAGTTGGGCCTGGCTGAGCACTTTAATTGCTGTTATTGCTGTTTCGTTGTTATTCCTGGGCATGGAGAGAAGCAGGTTTTCTGCCCGGCAGGCAGCCGCCATGGCCGTTCTGGCTGCCCTGTCGGCGGCAGGCAGGGTAACTGCCGGGATGGTGTTTTGTTTGCAGCCCACCATGTTCCTGGTGATCATCACGGGGTTTGTTATGGGTACCCGGGCCGGTTTTTTGATCGGATCCCTGACACCACTGATCTCAAATTTTTTTATCGGCCAGGGTCCCTGGACCCCCTGGCAAATGCTGGCCTGGGGGTTGACCGGGGCTTCTGCGGCCTGGTTAAAGTATTTGTATCCGCCGGCGGGTAACAGGGTATTGATTGTCTTTTGCCTTTTCTGGGGGTATCTGTACGGCTGGCTGATGAACATCTGGCTCTGGAGTGTTTTCGTACATCCCTTAACCTGGCAGTCCTATCTGGCCACCTGTGCGGCCGGCCTAGGTTTTGACTCCGTACGCGCCCTGGGCAACGGTTTGTTATGTGCCGCCCTGGGTCCGGGAGTGGTAAAAGTTTTGCTTCGTTACCGGAGAAAGGCCCATTTTTCCTGGCTGCCCGCAGGCAAGGAGTGATCTTTTTGAAGAGGAAATTAATCTTTATTGTTTTCTTTTTGGTAATAATAGCCGGCATCATGGGACCGGCCATTTATACTGATAAGATAAGCAGCCAAAAACAGGCGGCGGATCGTCCGGTGGGCGGTGAAGCGGCCGGCCTGACGGCGGGCGGGCAAACACCGGCCGACAGTGCGGCCAAAAGCGGAGTCACGTCTGCCCAATCCACCGGCCTGCAAACGGATAATGGTTCTGCCACCCGGGACACGGCCGGCCGGAAGGACAACTCCGCCGGCACTGCCAACCAGGATAGCGCCGCGCCGGCGCAGAAGCCGGCTGCTGCATCGTCCGCCGGCGCAAAGGAGGACGGATGCACCATAGGCATTGCCGTGGTGGGCATGGACGGCGAACTGCTTTACGGTCCCGGAAACGTCACGGTGTCCAAAAAGAACATGTGGGAAGTCACGGCGCTGGGCGCGCTGGATGCCACCGGCCTGCCCTATACCATGTCCACCCGCTGGTCCGGTTTTGTCGAGGCCGTTGCCGGGCAGCGCAACAAGGGGCAGGCCGGCTGGATGTACATGGTTAATGGTGAAATCCCGATGGTGGCCGCCGGTGAAAAACCGGTCAAAACAGGGGACAAAGTGATCTGGTGGTACAGTAAAAGCATGGGCGCTCCCATTCCAGACTGGAATGATCTGGTCAGGCGGGGGGCGGGGAATACGGGACAGAATCCAGAATTCAGAATCCAGAATCCAGAATGAAAAAAAGGTCCTCTAATAAAGTTTATTAGGGTAGGGTAATGGAAAGGAGCATGAACCGGTGGCACATAAAAAGTCAATTGTTAGTCTGATCATAGTTCTGTCTTTGCTTGTTTTTCCTGCCCAGGCGCCGGCAATGCCGGCAGCTGACGTCAAGCCGGCCATGGACCGGGCGGTCAATTATTTGCTGGCCCGTGAAAAAGATCAGGGTAGGCCGCTGACACCGTGGAGCTACGTGGCCCTGGCCGCTGCCGGGCAAAACCTTGCCGGCACCCGGGCCGGGCAGTCCTGCGGGCAGCAGCTGGCCACCGCCACGGCCACCGCCGACTATTGCCTTTTGGTCTATACCCTCCTGGCGGCCGGAGAAAACCCCTTCGATTACCGGGGGCAAAACCTGTTGCAAAGAATCCAGGCCGCCCAGCTGCCCAACGGCAAGTTTGCCGATAACATAGACGGCAGCGGGCAGGGGGACAACGGGGCGCAAATATTGCTCAACGCCCATGTGTGGGCGGTACTGGCCCTGCATGCCGCCGGGGCGGGGATACCGGAGGCGGCAAAGGCCAGGCAGTGGATTATTGATCAGCAGCATGACGACGGCAGCTTTTACTGGTGCGTAACGGAAAAGACGGCGGATGTGGATTCCACCGGCATGGCGATCATGGCCCTGGGCGCCCTGGGTGAAAGAAAGGACAGCCCGGCGGTGCAAAAAGCTTATGCCTACCTGAAAAGCGTTCAGGAAGGCGACGGCGGGTTCTCTTCCTGGGGGGCGGCCAATCCCGAGTCGTGCAGCATGGTCGTCCAGGGACTGACTGCGGTGGGGATCGATCCGGCCGCGGAGATGATCAAACCCGGCGGCAACCCGGTTACGGCTATGAAGGACTTCCAGTTGCCCGGCGGATCCTTTGCCCACATTAAGGGCACGGGGGCCAACGAGATGGCCACCCAGCAGGCATTGATGGCCTTATCCGATGTTTATTACGGGAAGTCTTTTTACAGCCGGCTGAGGGAAAAAAGCAAGGCCCTGGCTGCCGGATCTGTGTCTGCGGGGCGGAAGATTCAGTTCAAGGTAGGATCGAAAGACTATGAGGTGCAGATTGACGGGCGGGACCGGGTGGAGAAGGCGGACGCCGCACCCTTTGTGGAGGGGGGCCGCGTATTTGTGCCGGTGCGGTACCTGGCCTTGGCCCTGGGAATTCCTGAAACGGGCATCGTGTGGTCGCCTTCCGACCAAACGGTGACCCTGACCAATGACGGTATAACCGTAACACTGGCTGTGGGCGGGGATATCATGTACGTCAACGGCGCCGCCCGGCCGCCGATGGACGTTGCGCCGGCAATCAGGGACGGCCGCACCTGTCTGCCCGCCCGCTATGTGGCAGAGTCCTTCGGCTGCCGGGTAGCCTGGGATGAAAGGGAACAAAAGGTGACTATTACCAGGTAGTTGTTCTCACAAGGAGTGGAAAGCGTTGCTGGATAAGCTGTTTTACCGGGAAAAGGGGTTGTTCCTGCAGAGCCTGCACCCTCTGGCGGCGCTGGCCTACCTGGGCACGCTGCTGGCGCTGGCGCTGGCCTTTACCAACCCGCTTTACTTGCTGGGGATCCTGGTGGTTGTGGCGCTGGCCATCCGGGCGGCGGACGGCCTGGAAGCCTGGGAAGGCTACTTAAAAATCGCCCTGTTTATGATGGCGCTGGTCATGATCATCAACCCGCTGGTGGTGCATGCCGGGCAGACCGTCATCTGGCACGGCCCCAGTATTCCCGTCTTCGGCCGCCTGACCGTCTCCCTGGAGGCGATATACTACGGCGCCACCATGAGCGTCAGGCTGCTGGACATAATCAGCGTGTTCTGCCTGTACAATCTGATTGTCCACCCGGATAAGGCCCTGAACCTTTTTTCCCGCTTTGCCGGCAAGTCCGTGCTGGTAATATCCCTGGCCACCAGGATGTTCCCGGCCATGGTCAGGGAAATGGAGAACATCCGGGGTGTGCAGCAGATGCGCGGCGTTGACTTCAGCAAGGGATCGGCAAGAGAAAAAGTCAGGAAATACTCTTCTTTAGTTAACATATTGCTTTTATCCTCCCTGGAGGACTCCCTGGAGATCGCCGAGTCCATGCAGGCAAGGGCCTTCGGCAGCGGTCCCCGTACCTGTTACACCCGGAACTTGTGGCGGCCCCGGGATGCGCTTTGTCTGGCAGGCAGCGCGGGCGCGCTGGGAGCAGGTATTTTTGGGCTGCTGCACGGCTTCGGCAGTTACACTTTTTATCCGCAGCTGGACTACCTGATTAGTGGCCCGGGAACGGTGGCGGTACTGCTGATTGTGCTTTTCAGTTTATCCATTCCGGTGTTGATTGGTTGGGGGTGTGGGCGCTGGCATTATTTAAAGTCGAAAATCTGACTTATTATTATCCTGACGCTGAAAAACCGGCGTTAAGCGGGATCAACCTGAGTATCAAGGAAGGGGAGTTTGTTCTGGTGGCCGGCGCCTCCGGTTCGGGCAAGTCTTCCCTGGCGCGGGTACTGGCGGGGTTGATCCCGGATTTTTACGGCGGCCGGTTTGGCGGGAAGGTTTATTTTCAGGAGAATGAAATGCGCACTATCGACCGGCGCAAACTGGCGCGGCAGGTGGGCATGGTCTTCCAGGACCCGGAAAAACAGCTGGTCATGACCGGCGTGGAGGCCGAGATTGCCTTCGGCCTGGAGAACCTGGGGCTGCCTCAGAAAGAAATGTTTCGCCGGGTGGCCGAGGTGATCAGTTTCCTGGGGCTAGCGGAATTAAAGCAGGAGTTTACCGCCAGCCTGTCGGGCGGGCAGAAACAAAAGCTGGCCCTGGCCGCCGTTCTGGCCATGCAGCCGCAGGTGCTGGTCCTGGACGAGCCCACGTCGCAGCTGGACCCGGTGGCAGCGGAGGACTTTTTCAACCTGGTCAAGCGGCTGAATGAAGAGATGGGCTTTACCGTCGTCTTAATCGAGCAAAGGCTGGAAAGGTGCTTCCACCTGGCCGACCGGGTGGTGATCATGGAAGGCGGCCGGGTGGTTCAGGACGGCGCCCCGGATCAGGCGGCCCGCTGGGCGGTCAGAAGCGGCGGGTCCTTGATTCCCCCTGTGGCCAGGTTTTTTTCCGTGCTGGGATTTCCCTCCCTTCCGGTAACCGTCAAAGATGGCAGAAGGCAATTAAGACAATCTTTCAGCGGGTGGCCCGTTTCCAGCAGGCCGGAACTCCGGAAAGCGCCGGCTTCCCGTTCAACGGGCCAAACTCCATTGTTGGAGGCAAAAAATTTATGGTTTGCCTATACTAACGGCAGGGAAGCATTGCAGGACATAAATTTAAAAGTTAACGCCGGAGAGTTTGTGGCTATCCTGGGGGAAAACGGAGCCGGCAAATCCACTTTATTGAAAAATATGGTGGGGCTTCTGCAGCCGGGGCGCGGCAAGATGCTGATAAAGGGCAGTGACATAAGTAAAAACAGGGGGCGGCATCCCGGCCGCCTTGTGGCCTACCTTTCCCAGAATCCCAATGACTACCTCTTTCAGGACACCGTGGAAGACGAACTGCTGTTTACCCTGAAAAATTTCGGGATGGAGGATGACGGCATTGTTGATGAGCTGCTGGAAGAACTGCAGATCGGTTACCACCGGCGGGTTAACCCCCGGGATTTGAGCAGCGGGGAGAGGCAGCGGGTGGCCCTGGCCTCGGTGCTGGTGACCAGGCCGGAACTCCTGGTGCTGGACGAACCGACCCGGGGACTGGACTATCGCCTGAAGGCCGGGCTGGGCAGTTTTCTGGCCGGGCGGGCTGCGGCGGGGGCCGGCGTGGTTCTGGTTACCCATGACGTGGAATTTGCCGCCGAATACGCCTCGCGGGTGATCATGATGTTTGCCGGCCGGGTAGTCAGCGACGGCGCCAGGCATGAAACTCTGGGGCAGTCGGTTTTTTACTCCACACAGATCGGCAAGCTGTGCAGGGGTTTCAGCGACGGCATACTGACCTTTGACGAGGCCGTGGAAAGGATCGGGCCGCTGCTTTCAGGAATAACAGTGGCCCGGGCCGGTACATTGAAATGAGGGATGGACATGATCAAAGGCATTTATAAGCCCAATCCTGTGCTAAAAATCCTTTTCCCCCTTTTTCTGATCATTATCCTGGGGCTGCTGTTTGCCGGCATAAAACAGGACAATTTCGTGGCCAGGCAGGGTTGGGGGCCGCTTTCGGCAGAAATAATGCTGATAGCCTTAGCTTTTTTTTACTGGGGATTTGAGCAGGGCAAGGCCTCGTCCCGGGAAATAGCCCTCATTGCCGTGCTGGGCGCCGTCGCCGCCGTGGGGCGCGTCCCCTTCGCCGCGCTGCCCAACGTGCAGCCCACCACGTTTATGGTGATTGTTTCCGGTTTTGTGTTTGGCCCCCGGGCAGGGTTCATGGTGGGCTCCACGGCGGCCCTGGTCTCAAACTTTTTCCTGGGGCAGGGCCCGTGGACGCCGTGGCAGATGTTTGCCTGGGGGCTGGCCGGCGCTTCGGCCGGTTTGATCAAAATGGTTTGTCCCGGCATAGGAACCAGGGGAATGTCGGCTTTTAATTTTGTCTGGGGCTATCTTTTCGGCTGGATCATGAACCTGTGGTTCTGGACAGCCTTCATACAGCCCCTGAACTGGCAGTCCTTTGTGGCCGCCTATGCCGCCAGTTTCTGGTTCGACACCTTCCACGCCGCGGGAAATGCCACCTTTTATCTTCTTTTTGGGAGCAGTTTTAATAAAATTTTAAAGCGCTTTCGAAGGAAGTTGAAAATCACGATTATCGAGACATGATCGGGGGGGATGTATCGAAAAAAGAAAATTGTACGCTAAGCCATAAAATGGAGGCACTTTTCATAATTAAGTGTTCGTTAAGCCATATAATGGTATTATGTTACCGTTTACCTCAGAAGGGGTAGGGACAACAATTTAAACATTCAGACGCATTGGTGGAAAGTAGCTCAGAGTATAAAAATCCGGTTGTGTTGGCGGTACCCCCTGTAGAGATCCTTTGGTGTACAGTCTATCCCGGATTATACAGTTCCCCCTAATACGCCATCTCGGAAAGGTAAACAAATTCTATACCCATTTCTTCCATCCTGGGTATCATTTCTTCTAAAGCCCGGGCAGTAATTTTTCCACCCTGTCCAACATGACCTATGCCAATGGCTTTCCCTTTTTTAAGGGCTTCCTGGCTTAACTTTAACAGCTGTTTTTTAACATGCTCCAAATTCTTCACCTCATCGAGGAAAACATTCCGTTCAAGGTATGTGATCCCCATTTCACCAGATAGAGCGGGTATCTTAGTTTTGGCGGTGGTTTTGCTGTCCAGTACAAAAAATTCTTTCTCCAGTGCCACCTGCAAAATGGCTCTCATTATCTTTTCGTTGGCTGTGACCGCAGAACCCATATGATTGTTGAACCCCACAGCATTTGGCACTCCATCAAAATCCTTCCCGACCAGTAATTTTATTTCCTCCTCCGACATGTTTGTGGTTATTGACCCCGGCCCAAGCCATTTCTTTTTCCCCCTGACAGGTTCCAGAGGCAGGTGGGCAATTACCTCATGGCCTAATTTTACTGCTTCTTCGGCATGGCTCCTGGTATTTTCCAGATTGGGCATAACGGCGCAGGTAACGGGAATGTCAAGTGCAAGGATTTCTTTTACCCCTTCAGTGTTGTATTGTCCGAAATCGTCGATTACGATGGCAACCTGAGCTTTTTTCCCCTCTTTTGTTCCAAACGGTATTCGGTTGCAAATAGGATTTCCGGGTATTATCGGTGAGCTGATATCTATGTGTCCCGCCAGAGTTTCCACTGGTTTCCCGTTAAGTGTCAAAAGGATGTTTTTAACCCCGGGAATTTTTAAAGCAGTGTTTACTATGGTGTATACCACATGGTATTCTTCCTCCCCTCCCAATGAAAACCCTGTGCGGGCAGTTTTTATGTCAATAATCGCCTGGTCGCCGCTTACTTCAATATTTCCAATTTTTATATCCCTGGGCATAGTAATTGTTGATTTTAAAAAGTTGATGGCTACGCTGTCCCTTACCTGGACTGTTGGCCGGTCGTAATCAGCGAAAACCGTTAACGGGGAGGCCGTATAGATTTGTTCTTTTTTATAACCGTTTTTATAGAATAGGTTGCCGGTACTTGATTTGGCTGTATTTTTGCCTTCATTTTCTTGTTTAGAAAAGTAGTTTTTGATTCCTAAAAAAATAGCGCCTGCTACTTTTCCCCGATATTTCGGGTTGACGATGTTTTCTTTGTCTGTCCTGTGAGTAAGATAACATGTTTCGATAACTACCGCCGGGACAGATAACTTGTTTAACAGGTAATAACTGCCCGGCTTGTTTGTCCGCTTGCCGTTCTCTGGAATTTTTACCAATTCTCTCTGTATATGATCGCCCAGTAATCTGCTGGCGGGGGAGTTGTCCTGGTAAAAAACTACTGCTCCTGTCCGGTGTGGCTTCGGGCTGGCGTTACAGTGGATGCTGACAAAAATATCGGCCTTTTTTGGCTTGACCAGTAGAATCCTTTTATCAAGGCTTATTTCCGATTTCATACCCGGCCAGGGGAACCGTCGGAAATAGTTTTGTTCACGGGTCATAACCACATTTGCACCGTTTTCTCTAAGGTGAACTGCTACTTTTTGTGCTATTTCCATTGTGATATCTCTTTCGCATACACCGTTTTTCTTGCAATAACCGTGGTCACGCCCGCCGTGGCCTGGATCCAGCAGAACTGTTTTACCCGCTAGCGGGTGAACAGCTCCGGTTTCCTTCGCCTCTATTGTTGTAAGGAATAAAGAGCAAAAAGCTATAAAAAATAAGATTGTTAAAGGTCTCTTTGACAGCACTGGATCCCCTCCGGAAAGTTTTTTCACGGTTATTTTGGTTAACAGGGAAACAAAATATAACCTGAACTTTTGTAAAGCTGAAATAAACCTTTAAAAGTTAAAAGTAACCGGAGGAGAATATGAGGAAATTTCTGATTTTGTTTTTACTCTACCTGTTTTTCATCCATACGATGCCGGCTGCCGCCAGCCCTGTTTCCCCCCTTAAGGGAAAAATTGTAGTTGTAGATCCGGGTCATGGAGGGTATGATCCCGGAGCGGTAAGAGGAGAGGTGTATGAAAAACACATTAATCTGCAAATTGCTTTAGAATTAAAAAAATCCTTGGAAAAAAAGGACGCTAAGGTAATCTTGACCCGTGACGGTGATTATAACCTGGCTATTGTCGGTCTGCATAAAAGGGCGGCTCACCGTTATGACCTGAGTAAAAGATTGGAGATTGCAGATGAGTCTAAAGCCAGCCTGTTTATCAGTATACATGTCAATTGTATTTGTAAACGCAGCCACGGAGGGGCGGAGGTTTTTTATTATCCAGATTCCGAAAATAGCAAACTTCTGGCGGAATGTATCCAGACCGAACTGCGTTCGATACCAGGCATCCAGAAAAGAATCGCCAAAACCAGTAATTACTATGTACTGCGAAATGCCAGAATACCGGCTGCTTTGGTTGAGGTGGGTTATTTAAGCAATCCAGATGAAAGGAAAAACCTACTCCATAGCGAGTATCACACAATACTGGCTGAAAAGATTTCCTGTGGTATCCTAAAGTACCTGTCTATCTGACTGTTTGGGTAAAACAGTCAAGAGATATTTATCACGGTAAACATCCACATACAGGTTACCATTGGTGGCCAGCGCTGCAAAAGCCACTTCGCTGGCGGATTCAATTCCTTTATTCTTTAATTCTTTAGAGAGATTCGGATGTGAAGTGCATATGTCCTGGATGGTATCCCGTTGGCGGGCAGGAAATTAACCTCATCTCTCAAAAAGTAATGGATAAATTGCCAGAACAGTGCTATTATATATTTAATTGAATAAT
>JBMOPB010000134.1:0-19525 GCA_049325055.1 Bacillota bacterium | reverse complement strand
TAGACCCGGGCTCCCGCCATGTAAGCCTGATCCAGTAACATGCCCAGATCGCCGGGGATGCCGGCAAGCCCTCCGTCTTTATCCATAACTGACTGGAAGACGAATTTTGCGTCGGGGGCCATTCCCCTGTAGCGGCCCTCCGAAGCTGTACCGCCGCCAAAGGCAGACCCTGCTACGTGGGTCCCGTGCCCGTGGAAGTCGCTGGCGTCTTCGGATCTTCCAAGGGAATATATGGCCACGGTCCTGTTTTTGAAGTCCTGGTGCATCGTTTCCGGCACACCGGTGTCAAGGCCAGTATCGGCTATGCCTATTATCTGGCCCTTACCGGTAAAACTCTTGACCCATAAGGATGGTGCCCTGGTTATTTCCCCGGCGCGGTCATTAAGGAGTTCGTAATCCTTGGCCTCTTCGATGTACTGAACCTCCGGATTGCCCGCCAGCTCGACCACCAGGGCAGCATCTATTTCAATTTCAAGCCACTGGCCGTCAAACCCGGATACCCTGCCGCCGCACTCCTTGACGAATTCGACCGCCACCTGGGTATCCGCTCCCTCAAATAGCATTGCCATAATGCGAATTGTTTGCCTGAGACCTTCAGCCCTAGTGAGGGTGTTGGTCAGTTCCTTTTCCAGTTTTTCTTCAGCACTTACGGGAAGGACGGATTTAATGAAGGGTAGCTGTCTTACCGCCTCCGCCTGGTCTTCGCTTAGCCTGGTAAGAAAGGAATTCTCCGGGACATACTGGCTCAATATGGCCCCCAGCAGCGATTCAAGCTGGCTTCTCTGGGGAGGCCCGACTCTTTCGGTACACTGAATTAAGAAGGGCATCATTTTGGGAATGTTGTTGTTTGACATTTTGTATCACCACGCCCGGGCTAAGGCGTAGCTATATCCCCCCTTGTGATATTTCGGTGTTGACTAAGGTGTATAACATCAAATCTTTTCTTTATGTAAAATATTCCTGCGCTGTCCGATTAGTGTCACAGGGGGATAAAAAAACCGGATCCTTGTCGGATCCGGTCATAGGGTTTTAAACAACACAGTTAAATGTTCTGCTTGGTGGTAAAGGTAAAGTCAAGCATGAAGCTTGTTCCCTGGTAATTGTTATCCTGAGGCCCACTGGGGAAATGCCAGTTTATAACCAGGTTATTAGGCAGGGCTCCTGCCGGTATGATTCCAATGTCGTATGTTTTGGTTCCGGTGGGTCCCACCAGTTGGTCAAAGGTTATTCCTCCCACGACCACGTTGCCGCCGTAGGTTATACTGTCAATAAACAAACCCTCGGACAGACTGTCACCCATGTGGCCCGGTATATCGTCGTGTATTGTCACGGTCATGGATAGTTTTGTTTCAATAGTGGACCTGGAGAGATCGATGGTGATAACGTCACTGTGGGCGTTCGGACTTTCACCGGGCGCCAGGTTGGTGCCTCCGACACCCAGGGGAGACCAGGTTTGAATGTCCACTGTGGCAGCCTTAAATACGTTGGCGGTGTTGGTGGCCTGGTCGGTAAAGTAGGCAAAGGTCCCTCCGCTTAACATGGAGACTGCCATCAGGAAGATGGCGAAAGCTACAATTCTCTTTTTCATGTTTCCCTCCCTTGAAAGCTTCTTTAGTCAGTCAGCCTGTTCGATAAATTTCACCTCCTGGAATGTTAATTAACTGCAGGAGTAAACTACGACCTATATTTTATCAGCGCTAGCTTTTTTGGGATATCATGCCTGGGGATTATTTTGTAAGTGGTGCTGGGTTGATATTGGTTTCTGACCCGGAACTCATTTTTTTCTGTCCTAATATAATGAACAAAATATCCCCCGGAAGGAAAATATATCCCAGTGGCCCGGGATGCCCTATAATGGGGGGCGGCCCTGCTGGACCATGTAAGAAGGGAGGCGGACTTTTTCCTGGCCATGTTGTTCAGGCTGAAGGGACAGCCGGCGCTTCTTGATTCCGCTTTGATATAAGATAAAAAAGCCCCGATTGTTCACCAATCAGGGCTTTTAAGTTATCCAAGCTTCTTTAATATTTCCCGGCAAAAGGCGGGCAGGTCGTCCGGGACCCTTGACGTGATCAGGTTTCCGTCCACCACCACTTCTTGGTCCAGGTATTCCGCCCCGGCATTTACAAGGTCGTCCTTGATCATTATGCAGCCGGTGGCCTTTTTGCCTTTCAGTATCCCCGCCGAAACCAGCACCCAGCCGGCATGGCAGATGGCGGCCACCACCTTGCCGCCCTCAAACATTTCCCTTACAATTCTCAGCATGTCCGGGTCTATCCTCATTTTGTCAGGAGCATAGCCCCCCGGGATTATCACGGCGGCAAATTCATCGCTTGCCACGCGGCTTGAGGGGATGTCGGCTTTTGCCGGTATTCCGAATTTGCTTTTAAAAACTTCCGTTCTGCCGGTGCCTACCACCACCACCTCGAATCCCGCCTCGATCATCCGGAAATAAGGGTACCAGAATTCGAAATCGTTATAGACGTCTTCAACAAACAGTGCTATTTTTCCCCTGGACATAATATTACCTCCCTCTATTGTCAAACATTTATTGTCCCCTCTGCCGGCGTAAAGTGACGGTTTCCCCGCCGATGCCCCAGTTGTCCGTTTCCACCTCGTCTATGACAACAACGGTTGTCTGCGGGTTCTTACCCAGCAGATCCGCCAGCAGCTTTGTTACGCCCTGTATAAGAAGGGCTTTTTTTTCCGGGGTAACCCCCTCTTTGGTTATCTTGATATTTACGTAGGGCATTGTCATCATCCTTTGCTTAAATATCGGTGATTGAATTTAGCTGTATTTACAGTGTAAGAACCGGGCCTTGATCCTTCAGCCATTTGCGGTGAGCCCTGTAGTCCGGGCAGGCCCTTTCCACCAGCCGCCAGAAATTTGCGGAGTGGTTCATTTCCTCGGTGTGCGCCATTTCGTGTACGATAAGATAGTCTATCACCTGGACCGGTGCCATTACAAGCCGCCAGTTAAAGCTGAGGTTTCTTAAGCGGGAGCAACTCCCCCAGCGGGTCTGCTGGCTTCTTATGAAAATCCTGTTGTACTTAAGGTTCATTTTGGCTCCGATGGCCCGGGCCCTTTCGTTGAAAATCTTTTCCGCCTGGCTTCTGTACCACTTTTCAAGCACCGCTGCCGTTTTTTCCGGTGTATCGTCAGGTACTGTGACAAAAAATCTGTCATCATCGAATTTTACATAAGGAGATACGTCGTTTCTTATTATTCTCACCATTCTGTATTCCCGTCCCAGGTATAAAACCACGCTGTTTTCTTCCAAACCGCGCTGTTTTATTTTCTCCTTTAAAAGGTCAACGCGGGCCAGTCCGGCCAATACCCAGCTTTCCCTGCTTTTTATCAGGTGGTCCGGATTTGCCTTACCGGAACCTTCCGGCAGGATCACCTCCAATCCGCTGTCGATGTCTATTTTTAATGCCGGCCGTTTGGATTTTTTGCTGTACCTTACAGAATAACTGACCAGTCGTCCTCCCAGCCGTATTTGCCCGCTCTTTTGGCAGCGGTCCTTTTTAGTATGCCCGGCCAATAGCCACCCTTCCCTTAAAACTGATGTCTTCCAATAATTATACATTATACTGTTGCATCAAGTGTTAATAAGGTAACTAAAAATGTGAAGGAAAAATATTTTAGGAAACAAAAGGAATTGGCCAAAAAATGCCGTATTATTCTGCCATGACGCATGAACATTCACTCATTTTGTCTAAATTGTCCGAATTATTTTTTGTTCCGTTAAAAAAATCTAGTGTCGGAGGTTGATTTATGATGAATTTAAGGAAAATAAGCGTTTTCAGGTATATACTGAGGACGGTCCTTATGGCAACCCCGGGCGGCGTTATTGTTTCATACATAGTTCTCACCTACACCAACTTTACGGCCGGATTGATAATTGGAGGATTATTGTCGGGTCTTATGGGGGCTGCCATAGGCAGTAGAAACTTTAGACTTTTTGTAGCTCCAATGAAGCTGGTTATCGATGATTTGGAAAAACTTACTGCTAAAAGCGGAATTGAAAATATACGAAGGATAAATACCATACATGACATAGGCGAAGGTTTTGATATGGTTCTCCAATACCTGACCGACAACCTTAAAAACATAACGGATAAAATAGAAAAAACCTCGAATATGCTTGTCCGTTATTCGGAAAGCACTTCCTCCGGGGTTGTCGGCACAGCCTCTTCCATCACCGAGGTGGCGGCCACGGTAAGACAGGTCAGTGAAAACGCAAGGCAAATTGCAGAGTTTTCTTCCCGCACAACGGATTATGCCAGGGAGGGGAGCAGTGGGATAGAGCGCATTGCTGAACAGATGGATATCATTGAAAAGGCTTCCGCCGGCAGCGAGGATGTAATAATGGGCTTAAACGAGTCTGCCGGCAAGATCTCAAAGATAGTAAACATTATCACCCAGATTGCCGACCAGACCAATCTGCTGGCCCTGAACGCGGCCATAGAGGCGGCCCGGGCGGGTGATCAGGGCAAGGGGTTTGCCGTTGTGGCCGATGAAGTCCGAAAACTGGCCGAACAGTCAGCCGGTGCCGCAAAGGAGATCCAAAATATTATAGGGGTGATTCAGAAGGAAACCGGAAAGGCGGTTGACAGCGTAAATGAAAGTCTGGCCCGGGTTCGTGCCGGTTCAACAGTGGTACAGGACGTGGGAGGGACATTCAATATGATCATAAATGGCGTTCAGGAGCTGGCGCAGCATATACAGTCCGTTTACGAGGCCACCGAGGAAATCTCGACGGCAACACAGAACGTGGCCAGGGCCGCCGAAGACCAGTCCGCCGCAATAGAAGAAATATCCGCCACCACCAAAAGCCTAAATGATCTGGCACTGGAACTTCAGGAACTGGCGGAGAGGTTTAACATCAGCAAGGATGTTGTTGCCCCAGGGGTTGGAATTGAAGGTCAGAATCCAGAATTCAGAATTCAGAATTCAAAATAACTGGAGCGCTCCCCCGAAGGTCTATTGTGTATGTGCAGATGAGATTTTTTCGTCTGCGAGAAAATTGTCCTCCGGGGTGTAACCAGGGTGTCAGGCTTTGCCTGACACCATTATATTTTTAATCCTCTCAGGCGCGGGGGGGTGGGAGTAGCTGAACCAACGGATAAAGGGGTGAGGTGATACGTCGGAAAGGTTTTTAGTGGACAGGTTTACCTGAAGGCGGGTTGCGGCCGGTATGTCCCCGGTCAGCTCCACTGCAACCCTGTCCGCTTCCTTCTCCATGTTCCTTGATATATGGTTCTGCAGGGGGCTGGACAGGAAGGAAACCAGCAAAAAGAACAGCAATACAGCCGCCCATGCGTGCGGGGGATATCGCCCCGGGACTGGCAGGGTTGACTTGAGGATCAGGAACAGTAGCCCCCAGGCAAAAAAAGTGCCCAGAGTTCCCATGAGTAGTCCTTTGACAATGTGCCCACGGCTCCAGTGGGCCATTTCATGAGCCACCACCGCCTTCACCTGGTCCGGCGGATAATTTGCCAGCAAGGTATCGTAAAGCACTATGCGCTTGGTTTTTCCCAGTCCCGTGAAATATGCGTTGGCTTTGGTGGTGCGCTGGCTGGCGTCCATTATCAGCACCTGGTCCACAGGCAGCCGTGCCTTCCGGGACAATTCCCCGACCATTGATACAACGGCCGGGTCTTTGGCGGGCTCAAAACGGTTAAACAACGGGGAAACCACCACCGGCCAGAGGTAGCTCTGTATCAGCAGCCAAAGTGAAAAGAGCAATGCCCCCGCCACCCACCAGGCTTTAGGCCAGCGGGACATCAGCCAGAAAAGCAATATAGCGCCCGCGGACGACAGGGCCAGTTCCAGCCCGGCCCATTTTATGTAGTCAATCCACCATGAGCCAAGGGCCTGAGTTGAAAAACCCCAGCGGTGCTGCCAGTAATAACCTCCGAAAAGGGAAAAGGGAAGGTTAATGAACTTAAGGAGTATCCATAGGGCTAAAAAAAGCGCCAGAACCCCTCCCCAGTAACTTCCGGTAACGTACTGGGCCCAGCGGGAAAGGGAGGCCGCATGGCCCCGGAAAAAAATCCAGATCAGAAAGGCCGACTCGGAAGCAAAGGCGGTGATAAACACCAGCCGCTGCACCTGGTAATATTCCCTGCCCCGGCTCACCTGCTCCATGCTGAAAAACTGAAGGGTTTCAGGGGCCACCTTGCCGGGAAACAGGGTAAACCATATATAAAGCAGTGTAAAAGCTCCAGCCGCTGCGATCAGTAATATCCAGGCCATATTTAACCTCGCTTGCATTTTAATCCCCCCAACAACCATGATAACAAAACATATGGTGCTTGTCCCGGCATTATGCATACAACAACCCGCAACCTTTTCATGATTGCGGGCTGAAAGATCTACGGGGAGCCGGAATTGGGGTTGGAATCCAGAATCCAGGAGCCAGAATCCAGACCTCCATGCCGCAAAGCGCGGTGCCACAGGCAATGAAAATATGGGGCCGGGGGTGCGGTTCAAATGGACTTTGGAATTCCGACCAGTAATTCCGGCCCCCCGGGCCATTTGTCAGTGCCTCATGTCTTCATACTGCAGGAGTCTCCGCTCTCCCTGCAGCGCTCTAAGTCTGGTCAGATCCTGGGTCACCTCCATGGTGCCCAGGTGTTCCCCCCGCTCATCCTTGAGCGCCAAATAGCGAATATGAATGAACTGGCCGTTAAGCTCAAGCCAGAATTCCGCGTGGTCGTGTTTTCCGGTTTTGAAATCGGTTACAATTCTGTTCACCACGTGAACGCTTTCGGGAGGGTGGCAGTTTTGCACCTTCCTGCCTATTATCGACTTGGTCCTGGTAAAAATCCTGTCTTTGCCCTGCGAGAAATACTTCACCACATCGTTATTGTCCACAAAGGTTACGTCCACCGGCAGGTTGGTAAGAATTGCGTTAATCTCGGCGGGTGTGAGCGACCCCGTGTCCAGGTCTATGGCGCCGCCATCCATAAGGGGGGCAGCGCTTGGCTTATACGTAGCCCGGGGCTTCCACAGGTCAGGCCCGGGGTCTGTAAATATCACGCCGAATTCATCTGACGAATGGTCCTTTATTTCAGCCCATTCCTCTTCGGACAGGGCGTTTATCATCATGGGCGTCAGTATGTTTTCCTCTTTGAAAAACATCTCGGTGACTTTTTCTTTCATCCTGCTGAAGCTCTGTAAGGCTTCACTGTGGGCTTCCCTGCCGCTGCCAGGCTCCAGCCTGCCTATAGCTTTGGCCAGTTCTTTTACCATGTCCCGTATTTCGTCGTCCACCGACCACATTACCGATGGCGGCCCGGTTATATTTCTTTTCTCCAGGTAGGGAAAAAATATATTTTCTTTTTTGCTGAAATGCTTGTCCAGGTTTTGGCTGAAGTATTTCAGATCATCCTTAAGCCCGCGAAGTGTAGAGGCCTCCTGGCGCCCGTCAGTGGTGTTGGCAAGTTTATCCAGTTTACTGCCAATGCTTTCCAGCGTTTTTCTGGCCTCATCATTTTCGTGCTTCAGGGTGTGCAGTGGGTGGCCCGGTATAAGCTGCGGCTGTTCATTCTGCATCAGGGTCTCCCTGAAAACGGCCGCGTGGACATCGCACATTTTCTTAATCTCCTCGGGATTCATTCCCTCAGAGATAAGCTCTTGTTCCATGTGGGCTATTTCGGTGGCGTCAACCTCCCTGATCAGGTTACCGAACTCCCTTTTTACCTCGTTAAAATCCCTGCCGCTATGCAGGTCCTTTATCAGACCTTTCAGCACCTGCTGCTTGTGATCCTTATTGTTAAGGTATTCGCTCATTGATAGCCCTCCGGGTATAGTAGGTGGATATGTCGGTTTTCATTAAAAATACCCCGAAACCACTGGTATTTATACAGTGATTCACGATGGGACCAGGATAAACTTTGCTGGCAAGTTAAACCAGCAGCGTGCCTACACGCCGCTTTCCAGCGCGGCTGCCTTGAAGAGGGGGATGGTAAGGGGCGTTCCCCTTACACTTCAGTGGGGGGTGAGGACGTCTATACCGTCCGAGGGGCGCCCAGCCCATTTAAGATAAAGTGGCCCCTCTGCCAACATACCATAAGGCTGTGTTGGCAGAGGGCCTTGTGAAACTTTAGACTTTTTATTTTGCCGGACGGGGGCCAATTATGACAAGTACTTTAAATACCCTTTATTTTAAGTGAAATTGCACCGATGATATAAGTTAAGAAGGAAGTTTTAAAGCAGATACGAAAGGCGGTAACCGTAAAAAGGACAATTCAGTTTTGGCAGCAGGGGGATGATTCTCATGAACAGTTTTGGATCCAACGGAACAGGTTGTCAGACAGAATTAAAAAGGAGGTCATCACCATGCTGGAAGAAATGTCCAATATTCCGGAAATGTACGGCCATGAGGTGTTTCCGGAGCTTTACTACCAGGATGAGGCCGCCAGGCTGGCCCTTTTGAGCCGTATGCTGGCGTCGCCGTTACCAACCCGGAAGCAAATGCTGGAAAAAAATATGACTGAGATTGACCGGGCCATACGGGCCGGTGACCGCGAGGAATTTATGAGGCTGTGCAAGGAGCGCCGGCACATAGAACTGGAGTGGATGAGAACTTGAAAAGGGATGTACATATGAGAGGCGGACATGTTAAGCTGCCCTAAGAACCCGTAAGCTAAAAAGCTTACGGGTTTTATGTTAAAAAATGCTCTTCAGCGTTAAGATGCCAAATGTAAAAATAATTGCCCCCGACAAAGCATTTACCGCTTTCATTGCCCTGGTATTTATTTTTGCCCTCAAGAAGCTGACAACACCGCTAAGGGTAAGCCACCAGGCGGCGGAACCCATAAATACGCCAACCACCATCCCGCAGAGAAATCCGCAAGAAAATCCTTCCGACAGAGATCTGCGTATGCAGAGCACCCCGATGGGACCTACAGGGGCAGCGATAGAAAAGCCAATGGCAATTCCTTTAAACAAGAAGGACGGGTCCATGGCTCCTCAACCCCTCTTGTCCGACCGGAGAGGGAGGACCGTGGTTTCCTTTGCCGTGGATAGAACAATGGTGGTTCTGGTTTTTACAATTCCCGGGACACCTTTAAGCTTTTCGCCGACAATTCTCTCAAGATCGCTTATGCCTGAGCACCTTACCTTAAGTATGTAATCCTCATCCCCTTAGAAAGCTATTGGAAATGCTAATACTGTCAGCACCGGGGAAGGCTTTAGCCATTCTGAATTCTGACTACTGTATTCCGGCCTGCAATTCCATCTCCCTGGGGCTAATTCTATTCACTCATTTTAAACTGCCCAAGCATGCTCAATACCTGGTCTTGCCATACCCGCTCCCTCTGGGCGGGGTTCAGCACCGGTTTTTGAAGCATTTTTTGCAAAAGCTTCTCCTGGTCCGGGGTGTTAACGAAGTTTGAAATGTGGGCCAGGGCATACTGTGCGTAGTCGCTCACCATGAAACTGAAAATCTGGTTGATTATATCGCCGTCAAGTTTGTACAGCTTTGCGTTTTCCAGCACCAGCTGCGCGTAGACTATCATTGTAAAGAGTTCTCCCAGGTGAAGCATGTAGTCCACGTCTTTACGCTGTTCGTCATTGGGGGGTGCTATGGCCAGCATTTTTTTGAAAAGCTCCACCAACTCCATGAAGACGCCCACGTTTGGCTGGTCTATCCCCCGGTAAGCCTCCCGGTAATCGGGGAACTTTATTTTGGCCAGCTTTCCGGTGGTCTGGCGGAAAAGGTTGGAGTCATCCTGGGTGTCAAGGCGCATGCCGACCTCGGGGTAGCCGGTGTTGTCAAAGAAATAATTGGCCATGAATTTTATCACCAGTGCCATGTTTACGTGCGTGGTGCCTTCCAGCCGCGGTATCATACCGATGTCCCTTATGGCCAGCTCAAAATATGTATCCTGCTCAAAACCCTTGGCTGCGACGATATCCAGCAGCATGTCCACCACCTTCATTCCCTGGGTGGTGACTTTCATCTTCTGAATGGGATTGAAGAGGAGGTAGCGGCGGTCCTCTTCAGAGGAAGAACGGAAATAGTCCACCGCCCTCAGGGCAAACAGCTTCATGGCTATTATGCGGGTGAAGGATTCGGTGAAGAGATTTTTTACATGGGTGAAATCGGTGACCTTTTTACCATAGAGAATCCTGTTGGCGGCATGGTCCAGCGCCTCGTAAAAAGCGTGCTGGCAAATTCCCGCCGAGGCGAATCCAAGCTGGAATTTGCCTATATTGATGGTGGAAAGTGACGAGTCCCAGGCAAGGGCGCCCTCGGAGAGTATTTCATCCTGAGTTACCGGGTAATCGGTGAGTGCAAACTCTCCCACGTAGGCCGGCCTCACCCCCGAAGTCCTTATCTTTTTGACCAACTGGTACCTTTCATGTCTTGGGTCTGCCACAAAAAAGACGAAGTCCCCGCTGCCGGCATGCTTGGCAAAAACCGAAACCAGGGCTGCCTCGTTGGCGTTACCTATGTAATACTTCTCCCCGGTGGCCAGGTATGTGCCGCCGGGCTTGGGGAAGATCTTCATTTCGTTGGAGTACAGGTCGGCGCCGTGTTTTCTTTCCGACATGCCGAAGGCAAATATGCCGCCTTCTTTCAGAAGTTTTCCCGTCTGGTGTTTGACTTTTTCATTAATACCCATCCAGATGGGGCCAAGTCCGAGTATGCTGACCTGGAAGCAGTACTGAAAGGCCAGGGAATAAAAGGCTGTTATTTCGGAGAACTCGCAAATCCTGGACAGGTCAAAGCGGGCGTCGGGTTCGCCATATCCAGCCGGTGTAAGCAGTGTGGCGAAGACCTGTTCGTCTTCAATAAACTGTAAAAAATCCTCGTACCAGCGGCAGGCGTGGTCGTCCTCCTTGATGCTTTTGAGTCCCTTTCTCTCAAAAAAATCTATTGTACCTGCCATAATGTCGCCGGTTTTCTTGTCGGGGTACTGATTTACATATTTCTGCGGGTTTAAAAAAAGCATTGTTATTCCTCCCGGTGTTTTTGGGGAATAACTATTCTATTTTGCCGGTGGCTTTTCCTGTTGCAGAATGAATTATCATTCATTCTTTTTCGGTTTTTTTAAAAGTTTTTCTCCAGTTAACGGAATGCACCTGTTAAATTTCGATTATTTTGTTTAGAATAAAGCAATGAGGGGTGGAATATCGGAATGCTGACAACTTTGAGAGTTGCCCTGGGACAGATGGAGGTGGTCCCGGGGAGGCCGGATTTAAATACTGACAAAATGCTGGACATGATAGCCTCTGCAAGGCGTGATAAGGCTCATTTGATAGTCTTTCCCGAAATGGCGATACCGGGCTACCTGTTGGGTGATACCTGGGAACAGCAGGCTTTTTTACGGGACTGCCAGGAATACGGCCGCCGTGTAATTGAAGCTTCCGACGGAATCTGTGTTCTTTTTGGCAATATCGGACTGGATTGGGACAAAACTGGAGACGACGGCAGAGTACGTAAATATAACGCCTTTTTTGCGGCTCAGAATGGAAAGCTGTGCGGGGGCGATAATTTCCCGTATCCTTTCAGGATAAAGACGCTGCAGCCAAATTACAGGGAATTCGAAGATACCCGCCACTTCTACAGCCTGCGAAAGCTTGCCCTGGAAATGGGAAAAGGGGTCGAAGAACTGCTTCAACCGGTGAACCTGGAAATAGAGGGCGAGACGGTGAGTCTGGGCTGTATACTGTGCGAGGACGGCTGGAGCGACGACTATAATTTAGATCCGGTAAGAATAATCAGTAAAAATTTCCCTGTCAGCCTGTTTGTGAATATATCCAGCTCTCCTTTCACACTGGGCAAAAACAACAAGCGAAACAGGGTTTTTTCCAGGCATGTAAGTAATACAGGAGTTCCCCTGATATATGTAAACAATGTCGGCATACAGAACAATGGAAAGACCATATATACTTTTGACGGCTACAGCACTGTGTATAACGGCAGGGGTGACATTGTCCATTTCTGCCAGCCTTTTAGCCAGGAACTGAAAACAGTAAATGTTGATATTGCCGGCTCCATGGAAAACTCGCCGGTAACCGTTCCCGACGACAGGGATATAGACAGCATTTACCGGGCGCTGGAATATGGAATAAGAAAGTTTTTACACTCGGTGGGCATAAAGAAGGTTGTAATCGGCGTTTCAGGCGGCATAGACTCCGCCGTCAGCGCCTGCCTGTATAACAGGGTGCTGGGGCCGGAAAATGTACTGATGGTAAATATGCCCAGTAAATACAATTCCCGCACCACAAGGGATCTGGCCGCCAGACTGGCGAAAAACCTGGGCTGTCTTTACACCGTCATGCCCATACAGGAGGTTGTGGACCGGACTGTTGAGCAATTAAGCCGGACGCCCGTAACAGACTTAAGAAGCGGCGCCGGTCTCTACCTTTCAGTCAGTCCCTTTGTAGTGGAGAACATCCAGGCCCGTGACCGGTCGGCCCGTGTACTGGCCGGGGTTGCGGCCGCCTTTGGGGGAGGTTTTACCTGCAACGCCAACAAAAGCGAGATGACGGTGGGGTATTCCACCCTGTACGGTGATCTGGCGGGTTTTCTGGCAGCGCTTGCCGACCTCTGGAAGCACCAGGTATACCAGTTGGCAGAATACCTTAATGATCAGGTTTACAAATTCGAGGTTATTCCAAGAGATATTATAAACCTTGTCCCCAGCGCCGAGCTTTCGCCGGAACAGGCGGTGGATGAGGGAAAGGGCGATCCTATAATTTATCCTTACCACGACTACCTGTTCCGCTCATTTATGGAGCACTGGAACAGGGCTACCCCGGAAGACATTCTGGATTGGTATGCCGGCGGCATTCTGGAAGAGAAAATAGGCTGCAGCCCGGGACTGGTAAAAAAGTTTTTTGCCGGGCCACGAGAGTTTATCGAAGACCTGGAGAAATGGTGGAAACTGTATACCGGAATGGCAGTGGCAAAGAGAATTCAGGCCCCGCCGGTTCTGGCGGTAAGCAGGAGGGCATACGGGTTTGACCACCGGGAATCTCAAAGCGGAACGTATTTTACAGCCAGGTATTTGAAGTTGAAAAATGAAATCCTGCAATCCCACACCAGGGGATAATGATGGGCAAAATTATTCACCAGTCAGTCGGAAGATTAACGCCGCACTTTTTTCAAGGTTAGTTAGGAGGTATTATCTCAAATGGAGAAAAGGAGTCTTTCCAGGGTATTGTTCAATACAAAGGCAATTGTGAGGTGCAGGGGTACCGAACTGGACGGCGAGGTGGAAAATGTCAGCCTTAACGGTATGTATATAAGAACCCAGCAAAAGATACCGATTGGAGAAATGGTTGAGATAACTATGCACCTGGCAGGAGATACTTCCTCCCTTTCCATTAACCTTGAAGGAAAAGTGATCAGGTCGGCGGAGGGTGGAATCGGCCTCATGTACCAGAAGGTGGACCTTGATTCCTTTATACATTTAAGGAATATAGTTTCATACAACAGCGTCGACTCGGACAGGGTAATGGACGAGTTCCTACAGTTTATCAAGAAGAACATCTCCAAAAGCAAACAGTCCCCGTAAATGCTTGTTTGACAAATATTGCCGGCAAAAGGCGGGATATAATATATTTCCGTAGATAATTCTGGAAGGAATGGACAAGAATCTGTGGAAATAAAAAGCAAAAAATTAAAGGGGGAGAAAGTCAATGCCCAACAATGTGAAATGGCTGGGACATTCCGCCTTTCAAATCACAACCGGGACGGGAAAGGTAATACTGATTGACCCCTGGATAACGGGTAACCCCGCCTGCCCGGTAAAAAAGGAAGATATCTCAAAGGCGGATATAATCCTGGTGACGCACGATCACTTTGACCATATGGGATCGGATATCCCGGACCTGGTAAAGGCAACCGGGGCCACAGTAATAGCCCAGCCTGAGCTGGCGGGAGTTTTAAAGGAATCCGGTGTCGCTCCCGACAACATTATTTATGGTATGGGGATGAATGTTGGAGGGCAGGTTGAGGTTGCCGGGGTTAAAATTACAATGACCCATGCGGTTCACTCCAGTACTGCCGGGGATCCTGTGGGGTACCTGATTTTCCTGGAAGACGGAAAAACAATCTATCACGCCGGCGACACGGGAGTTTTCGCGGGGATGGGGGTTTTGGGCAGCCTGTATAACATTGACCTGGCCCTTTTACCTATAGGAAGCGTATTTGTTATGGACCCGCTGCAGGCGGCACACAGCCTGACATTGTTGAAACCCCGGATGGCGGTACCCATGCACTACGGTACTTTCCCCATATTGGTACAGGATGCCGGAGAGTTTGTCAGTCTGTCTGGCGAGAAGGCCCCTGAAGTGAAAATTGAGGCAATTAAGCCCGGTGAGGAAGTTCTGGTCTAAAAAGGCCAGTTGTTGCGGGCCCGGGGTGCCATCACACCCCGGGCATTTTAATTTATTTACCTGGGAGGTAGTCCTCCCGGACAGGAGAGAATACCTCCACCGCAACCGAGTCCTCAATGATTTTGGCCCGGTGCCGGGCATTTCCGGGGATGGTCCAACTGTCTCCGGGGTTAACTTCATATTCTTCGTCTTCAACATAAAGTATTATTTTTCCGGACACCAGGTATCCCGTCTGTTCGTGCGGGTGGCTGTGCAGCGGGAGTACCTTTCCTTTTTCCAGTATGAATTCGGTCATTAAAGTTTTTTCCCCGAAAACAAGGGTTTTTCTCATTACTCCATCCACAACCGGTATGTATCCCTGTGAGTTCTTTCTGGCAAACATGGCCTGCCTCCCGGTAATAATATTTGGCATATTTTATCTTAAAATTAATTTTACCATGGATAATGTTTCTGCGGAAAACAAATCCGTGTTTTAAAGTGATTGTTGTGGACTGATCTCTTACCGTCAGTGTGATCCTGTGATAAAATTAGGTGGTTACGTGTTTTTTAGGGAGTGATAAACAATTTTCAAAACTGACGGTAAACAAAGGGACTTTTTTCTTTTTTGCCTTTCCGGAGCTTTTCTGGGAGTATACACAGGACTATATGAACCTACGTTCAATAATTATATATCTGAAACATTTCACGTAAGCGAGGCTGTACGGGGAGGGCTTGAGTTTTTCAGGGAGCTGCCGGGGTTTCTGGTGGTAATACTTTCCGGCATGCTTATGGCCCTTGCCGATGTCAGGATAGCCATGATTTCTCTTTCCATAATGGCCCTGGGGCTTTTCGGGCAGGGTTTTATAGCGCCCGATTTGCAGCTGGCGGTAGTCTGGATGATAATGTGGAGTATCGGCGCCCACCTCTTTATGCCGGTGGCCAGCAGCATTACCGTAAGCCTTTCAAAGCCCGGCGAGGTAGGGCGCAGGCTGGGAAAATGGAGCGGGATAAACACTGCCGCTTCTCTGCTGGGATATCTCATTGTGTGGGTGGGTTTCCGCTTTTTTAACATAGACTACCGGCTGACTTTCGGGCTGGCTGCGCTGGCGGCAGTGGGAGCGGTGGTTTGCCTGGCGGGGATGAAGGCTCATAAAACAAACCGCCCCGGGATGTCATTCATGTTTAAAAGGAGATATTCCCTTTATTATCTTCTGAGCCTTTTGTTCGGCGCCCGCAAGCAGATTTTTCTGACGTTCGGCCCATGGGTTCTGATAAGGGTGTTTGAACAGCCGGTAACCACCTTTGCCGTTCTGGGGATTGCCGGAACCGTGCTCGGCATCTTTTTCAAGCCCGCTCTGGGGGCGGCCATTGACCGGTTTGGAGAAAAAGCGGTTATTATGGCGGAGTCTCTGGCACTGGTGGTAGTATGTCTAGGGTACGGGTATGCCGGGGATATTTTTTCGGCCCCGGCGGCCATTTATATTGTCTATGCCTGCTTTATAGGGGATAACCTGCTTTTTGCCGGACTCATGGCCAGGGCTACCTACCTCAACAAAATAGCCGAGGATAAAAATGACCTGACTCCGACCCTTTCTATGGGAATTAGCATAGATCATGCCGTTTCCATGACCATCCCGTTTTTTGCGGGGCTGCTCTGGGAGTTTATGGGGTTCAGGTATGTTTTCCTGGTGGCAGCAATACTGGCATTGATCAATCTCTGGACCGCCACATACATCAGGACCGGGAAGGAACAGGAAACCGGGACTTCGGTTGGCGCGTAACTAAAAAGAAAACTTATTAAAAGACAATAAATATCTTATTAATATAAGTAGAGCCGCTTTGAAAGGCGGCTTTCTTTTTTCCTAAATTAATGCGCACTTTTTTATCTTCCCTTTCGATTATTGTCCTATGTATATGTCATATATCTACCCGGTTAGTTATTAAACTGTCTAAAGTAATCATATTGGCAGGTTATTTGCGGTGAGATTTTATTCGGCATAATGGTAAAATATAACATATAGCCCAATTATTCCTGATGACAGGAGTTTTATAAATTGCGTGAGATGGAATTTGACCGTTATGCCAAAATTAAAGATGCCCTTATCTACACCGGGGACGGGCTGTATGTTTCCGGAAACGACCCCGGGCTGTGGAAAAAAATACTTGACAAAAACCCGGCAGATGATAAGGCCCTTTACCACGTAGGGTTGAGCCTGGAAAAGGACGCATACAGGTATTTGAAAAAGTACAGGGAGACAAATATCAGTTTCTTTCACAGGCTCTATAATCAAAAAATGGCACAGTCACTGGAAATGCTGAAGAAATCATATGCAAGGGGGTACTTTCCCGCCGCCATAGAAATACAGCGGCTGAAAAGACAGATGAACCCGGAAAGGGCCGGCCATTTTTCAAGTTTCAGGCCGGCCGGGGCAGTCTATGCCTTGCTGTTGTTATCGTGCTTTGTCCTGGGAATGTTGATGGCACTGTTTTTATTCGCTGACAGGGTTTATGTCACCAGGGAGCTTTTGGAGGAGCATTACACATACATCCTTCCATACGAGGTTGTGGAGGGCAGGCCCAATTATATTCCGGGAATTGACTATGAAACCAGGATTGTAGAAATAGAAGCCACTTCCCGGGAGGCGGTTGCCAACAATCTGGTGGTCGCGGTCAAAGAGCTTTATCAAAAGGACCCCGGAACTCCCAAAATGGTAATTGGTGTACAAAGCGGCGGCACAGGCAGGATGGAAGTGGGAATGGCGCTTTGGGCCGGAAGGAACAGCAACATCAAGGTGTATGTATATCCCAACAAGCAGCAGTTGCTATGGGAAACCACCACTGTGATAAGGAGCGCTTTGTATCAGTTCGCCAGGCAAAACGGCTGCCTGCCCGGTGATTTAACCACCCTTACCCGATCATTTCCCGACAATTACCTTACCTCAATTCCCAGGGACCCCTATAAATACAGCAATAATGTGCATTCCTTTTATAACGGCAGTGGAGGCTGGGTTTACCGACCGGAGGAATTTGACGGCGAAGAATCAATTGCCCGTGTTTTAAGGCCAAACCTGCCTGCGGGGGATATTGATTTTGAGCCGTTATGCCTGTATATAGACAAGTCACGCAATACTCTCATGGTTGTTACGGGAGGCAATGTAACAAGAAGCTACCGGGTGGCGCTGGGAAGGGATGACAAAACCCCGGAAGGGGATTTTTTTATCGCGAAAAAGATTGCAAATCCCAATAAAGGGCTGCCCGGGGAAAATATGCCGTATGGCACCAGGGCCATGGAGCTGTCAGGCGGCGATTTCGCCATACATGGCACCAATATGCCTTCCAGCATCGGTAAGAATGTGACCATGGGATGTATAAGGCTTGATAACCAGGATATGGAAAACCTGTATTCCATGATACCGCTGTATACCGCAGTGAAGATTTTCAGTGGAGAAAACGACCCGGATCCCGGCGCCGGCGAAGCATGGGAAGCAATTGGGCAAACCGGGATGCCTTCAGTGAAAGGGGTGTACGATACCCGTGCAGGGCCTGCGGAAGAAAACAATAAGACTTATGCATGGGCGGGGTGATCAGGTAATGTCATCGCCCATTTCTTCATTTGCTGGAACAATATCATTTCCCTTGCGGTCCATTGCCGCCAGCGCCATGTCCAGCCGGTTCCGCTTCTTTTTCGCCGGTATGCCGGGTGATATTTCCCCAGGCCGGCCGTATTTTCTGTGTATTTCATCAAGCTGCTGGGGGGAGAGGTGGTAGCTGTGTATCATCTTATAGCCGCTTTCCCTTTTGCGAATCATATCTTTTCTCCTTTCGCAGTTTTTGTTTTTATTTGTGCCTGCTTTTTGGTGTTTTAATACTACGTATAAAACAACCCCCGGCCGTAAAAGCCGGGGGCAATTATTTTATCCCGCGTTGCCGTTATTCTTATAGTTTTTTTACAACCCACTTTCTCGCAGGTGGGTACCAGGCTAATAACTTCTGCCATCCTTCTATTAAAGGCCCGGCATAGGATATTAGACCGAAGTTCCCTTATTATTATTGTAGGTAAAAAAATAACAAGGACACGAACAATGCAGGAATCATTTCAAACATTATTATAGTTTACAGCCGGAAATCCGCTTTTTCAAGAGGTAATTTATGGTGTGGATAAATAACGCGTATATACAAAAAAGCGGCACCGCCTCGGAAGATTATGTGCCGGAATTTGACCTGCGGGGGGTATAGTATTCGCGGATTTTTCTTTAAGCCGCCGGAATTGCCGGTTAGACCCGAGATTTGCCGGTTTGCCTCCGGGGGGGTCGAACGGTGAGTAATCACCATATAATATAATAAAGACCATGTTCATGGGGCGTTCCGGAACTGACCGTTTTATAAAGGGGGGTCAGGAAATGCTTCTGGCAAAAAGTGAGATAATGGCTATTGCCAGAGACGTTGTTAACCGGTATGTGCTGTTCATTCTAAACAAGCTTGGCTTCAGGGAAAAACCTGAGAACTTAAGCGTCAGGCTGGGCGATTCCTGTGACGACGCCTTTGGAATGTGCTTCGCCTTTTTCAGGGACCAGGAAAAGAGTGATCTGGCAGGCGCCGTGGTGGTACTGTACCTCAGTAATATAACCTGCATAAAAATTTTTGACTGGCTGAGGCTGCCGAGGCCCTGCATGTTTTCGAGAAAGCTTCTGGAAAGAAGGGTTCTCCACGTACTGGCTCACGAACTGAGGCACTTTTGGCAGTATTACACGGGAGAGCACAGGGAATACCGGAGGTTTACCAAAAGCATATACCGGGAGGTGCGCATGCTTGAGGTGGATGCGGAGAACTGGGCCGAGGAATTTTTATCAGCCTATGTTTTAAAGCCGAGAATAGCAGGGCTGTCCCTATAATTGGACTGGACCTTCAAGATCATCACTTGGTGCCGGCTTTCGTAACCAGTTGCCGGCGAAAGGCCCGGGAGTTAAAAATCCCGGGCTTTTTGGCTCACTCGCCCATTACCTTTATTAGAAGCCTCTTGCGCCTCCGGCCGTCGAATTCGGCGTAGAATACCTGCTGCCATGGGCCCAGGTCCAGATCGCCGCCAGTAACCGGCACAATCACCTGGTGGTGGAACAGTATGCTTTTTAAATGGGCGTCCCCGTTTGTCTCCCCGGTGCGGTGATGCTTATAGTCATCCCTGTA
>JBMOPB010000133.1:0-19970 GCA_049325055.1 Bacillota bacterium | reverse complement strand
AATGGCCGCCCTGCTGCCGGGCTTTACTCCCGATGCCCGAAGGTGCCGGGCCAGGGCGTTCGCCCCACAGTTCAGTTCGGTCCAGGTCAGTGCCGTGCCGCCCTCGGGCCAGCGTACGGCTATTTCATTAGGATACTTTCTGGCGTTTCTTTCAAGCAGACTGTGAACAGCCTCACCCATTTTTATCACTCCTTATTCATAAACCTTTTCATCCACCCGGTGGGAGTCGTGTGCGTCCTCCTCCACATCCCGGCGGTCCGGCACCGCTCCTGTCAGCTCCTTGTAATACTCATGCTGTATGATCAGGTTCATCACTTCGCTGGTTCCGGTCCAGATCATAGCCAGCCTGGCATCCCGTAAGAGCCTCTCAATTGGATATACCCTGGTGTAGCCTATCCCTCCCATTACCTGCATGGCGTTGTTAATCACCGCCCAGGCAGTTTCGGTGGCGAATTTCTTGGCCTCCGAAACCATGCGCCTGCACAGGGCGGGTTCTGCTCCCGAGTCCACTGCCTTGGCCGCGGCGTAAATCAGTCCCCTGGCGGCGTCCAGCATTGTTATGCTTTCGGCAACCTTGAACCCCACCGCCTGGAATTTGTTTATGGTCTGCCCGAAGGCCTTGCGCCTGGTGGTGTACCGGGTGGCCACTTCCAGCGCCGCCCGGGCCATTCCTATCGATCCGGCCGCACTGGTCATTCTCTCGGGAATCATCATCCGGTAAAAAATTTTGGCCGCGTCGTTTTCCTGTCCCAGCAGGTTTTCAGCCGGCACCGCGCAGTTGTCCAGCACCAGCCTCCCGGCGCCGCCGCCCCTGGTGCCCATCAGGCCGTATATGTATTCCACCTTGACACCGGGGCCCCTTTCCACCAGAAAGGCCGACAGTGATTTATGAGGCGGGGCGGAAGAATCTGTCTTTGCATAGACCATGAAATAATCGGCTCCCTCGGCCCCTACGATAAAACGTTTTTGCCCCCTTAACACGTAGTGGTCTCCTTCTTTGCGGGCCACGGTGGTGGCCCCGAAAAAGTCCGACCCTCCCCTTGGCTCGGTAAGCCCCTCGGCGGAAGCCATTTTGCCCGCCAGGGTGGGTTTTAAAAATTTCTCCTTCTGCTCCGGGGTTCCGAACTTGTTGATGGCCTCCCCAACAATGCTGGGCATCGAGTAAAGGCAGGAGAGGGACATGCTCAGAACTCCCACCTCTTCCAGCGCCACCACCTCGGAAGCCCAGTCAAGCCCCCTGCCGCCGTACTCCTTGGGAAACCGGAGGCCCAGAAGATTTTTTTCTCCCGCCTCTTCTATAAAACCGCGGGGAAACTGTATCTTCTCTGCGTCCATGTCCAGCACCATCTGGCGGGGAACAGACTTTACAAAGGACCTTACCTCGTCCCTCAGCTTCAGCTGTTCTTCTGAAAGCATGAAATCAAACATTGATAACACCTCGCAT
The DNA here is from genome assembly GCA_049325055.1 of Bacillota bacterium. Taxonomy (GTDB): domain Bacteria; phylum Bacillota; class Desulfotomaculia; order Desulfotomaculales; family Desulfocucumaceae; genus BRHc4a. The sequence goes on along the minus strand of JBMOPB010000133.1, from coordinate 18,526 downwards.
GTTTTATGATTTTAGTTACCGTGTAATAATTATTACAATGATGCATCTTGTTATTCCTATATGTAATAATATATAACAAAACGTAATAACGTCAATAGCATTGTAATAATAACCGTACCAGAAATGCCATTTATGTGGTAAATTGTTAGCAGGACATTCAATACCGGGAAATACACGGTCCTGAAGCGTTAAAAAGGAGCCGGAAGAATGGGATACAAGTCAATAGGCAGGCAGCTGCAACTGGCCAGGGAAGAGGCTGGACTCAGCCAGGAACAGCTGGCCGCCAGGGTGGGTTGCTCACAGTCCACCCTGTCAAATTACGAAAAGGGCAAGCGCAGGATATACCTGGCCCAGCTTGAAAAGATCGCCGAAGTGCTGCAAAAGCCTATAGATTATTTCATGCAGCCTCTCTCGGATCGGGAGGGTGTTTTCGAAGGGGAATCCCGGCCGGACGACACGGATATAAAAACCATGCTGGAGGCCATGGAGAAACTTTCCCCGGCCCAAAGGAAGCTGGCTGTGGATTTTGTATTATGGCTTTCACAAAGGGGGGAGGGAGACTAATGATCGAATTTGGCCTGGACCCTGAACAGGAAAAGCTGGTGGAGGAAATCCGTGAACTTGTGTGCGGCGGGATCGCACAGGAAGCGCTGGAGATTGACCGCAAAGGTGACGGGTCCTTCGATTTTTCCCTGGCTTCAGTGCTGGCGGATTTGAATTTGCTTACCCCTACGATACCCGTGGAATATGGGGGCAGAGGGCTGGACCATTTTACCACCGCGCTGGTGCTGGAGGAAATAAGCGCCGGCTGCGCAGGGCTTGCCGCCGTGGTGACCGCCAACATTCACGCCGCCAGCCCATTGATTCTGGGCGGGACAGCTGAACAAAAAAAGGAATTTTTACCCCTTTTGGCCCGCCCCAATGTGAACCTGGCGGCCTTTGCCCTTACCGAGGCCGGTTCCGGGTCGGATATGGGCGCCATGAGGTCCCAGGCCTCGCCGCCGTCCTCCGGGGGTAATGGCCGGTGGGTGCTGAATGGTTCAAAAGACTACATTATAAATGGGGGTGTAGCCAGGTTCATCAGCCTTTTTGCGGCCACCGACTCAAGGAATGTCAGAGGGAGTATGATGGCTTTCATTGTTCCGTCCGGGCTTCCCGGAGTATCTGTGGGGACGGTAAGGAATAAAATGGGCATAAGGTATGCCAACACGGTCCAGCTGGTTTTCAACAACCTTGAGCTGGGGTCTGAATATGTGATTGGAAAGCCCGGCAGCGCCTACCTGCTGCTGATGCAGACCTTTGACCGGGGCCGGTCTCTGGCGGGGGCAATAGGGGTCGGCATTGCCCGGGCTGCATTTGACTGTGCGCTGAAGTACAGCAGGGAAAGGGAACAGTTTGGACGTCCGGTCTATTCCAACCAGGGGGTGTCATTCACCCTGGCCGATCTGGCCACCAGGATAGAGGCCGCCCGTATGCTGGTATGGAAGGCCTGCTGGCTTATCGACAGGGATCTGGACTACACCATGGCCTCGTCAATGGCCAAGCTGGCCGGCAGCAGGGTTGCCGTGGAGGCCACCTCGGCGGCAATGGAAATTTGCGGGGGCGGCGGTTATATGGCGGGACACCCGGTTGAAAAATACTTAAGGGACGCCAGGGTGCTGCCACTCATAGAGGGCACCGACAATATACAAAAGGCGGTGATTGCTTCGCTTTTGTAAACTTCATTCTTTTACATTACATTCCCCGGGCCCCATGTTGGACCTGGGGAATTATTTATATACTTACCCGTCCTATATTCCGATTGAGCCTTTCAATTGCTTCTTGGAGACGTTCTGTCGGAACGGTAAGGGATACCCGGACGTAGCCCTCCCCGCTGGGGCCGTAGCCGGTTCCTGGGGTGACCACCACCGCCGCCTTTTCAAACACCATCTGGGTGAAAGACTCCGAGGTGTGGCCCCCGGGGACGGGAATCCAGACATAAAAGGTGGCTTTGGGCTTTTCCAGCCGCCAGCCCATTTCATTGAGCCCGTCCACCAGTATATCCCGGCGCTTCCTGTAAATCTCGCACATTTTTCCGGTAAAGCCCCGGTCTGAAACAAGTCCCCTGGCGGCCGCCATTTGTACCGCCTGGAACTGGCCCGAGTCCAGGTTGGTCTTCAGCCGTCCCAGTGTCTCCACCACCCCGGGGTTACCCACACACCAGCCCACACGCCAGCCCGTCATATTGAATGCCTTTGATACCGATCCAAACTCAACCCCTACTTCCTTTGCCCCGGGATACTGTAAAAAACTTGGGGGCCTGTACCCGTCATAGGCTATTTCCGAGTATGCCACGTCGTGGCATACCAGTATACCGTACTCCCTGGCGAAGGCCACAACCTCGCTGAAAAACTTCCCGCCTGCAACCGCTCCGGTGGGGTTGTTGGGATAGCACAGGAACATCATTTTGGCCTTCCCGGCCACCTCCGGCGGAATGTCCCTGAGGTCGGGAAGAAAGCCGTTTTCGGCTTTAAGAGGCATGTAATAAGGGGTGGCGCCGGCCAGTATCGCGCCCCCTGCATATACCGGATACCCGGGGTCGGGAACCAGTACCGTGTCGCCGGGGTCCAGGTAGCACCAGGATATGTGGGCTATTCCTTCCTTTGACCCGATCAGTGCCACCACATCGGTTTTGGCGTCCAGGTCTACACCGAACCTTTTTTTGTACCACTGGGACACCGCCTGGCGGTAGGCGGGCATACCATAGGATGAAGGGTATTTATGGTTCAGGGGGTTTCCCGCCTCCCCGCGAAGCTCTTCAATGATGTAATCCGGAGTGGGGAGATCGGGATCGCCTATGCCAAGGTTTATCACATCAACCCCTTGTTCCTTTTTTTCGCTGATCATCCTGTCCAGCCTGGCAAAGAGGTAAACGGGCAGGTTGTTTATTCTCCGGGCGGAGGTAAATTGCATTCATATTTCTCCTTTTATATTGTTATTAAAAAAGCCGTTACCTTCATCCCGGCTTTATTACCGGTCCGGTGGAGGCGGCTTATCAAATTGTATTATGCTGTGGTTGTGGATGTCTTCTCCACGGTTATGGCGAAGTCCGGGCAGATCATAAGACACATCAGGCAGCCCACACATTTTTCGGTACGGGCGGCGGTCATAGGCTTATACCCGGCCTGGTTGAAAGATCCGGACGGATCAAAAACCCCCGCTCCGCATACTTCCCTGCAATAGCCGCATTCCTTGCATGCAAAAAAGTTTACTTCCACCTTATAATCCCTCATATCACAGGAAAGGCAGCGCCGGGCCTCGCCGGCGGCCGTTTCGGGGTCAAATCCCATTTCCACCGTGGCAAAACCGCTCCTCCGTTCATTGGGCGGCAATGTCCGGATAACGGGGCGCAGGGACCCCCTGGGAGCCTCCAGGGGCGGCACTCCCTCAGCGGCGGCGGGATTTGTATCAATAATTCCGTCTCCGCCAAGGAACAGGTCTACGGAGGCTGCCGCCAGCCTGCCCTGGGCAATGGACTGTATTATGGATGAGGGCCCGGTGACCGCGTCTCCTCCGGCAAATACACCTTTTAAGGAGGTGGCCAGGGTATGCGGGTCCGCCTTTATAGTGCCGTCGGCGTTGCCCTCCAGACTGATCAATGCAGCCCCGGCTGACTGCCCTATGGCCATTATCAGAGTGTCGCACTTGATGGAGAATTCGCTTCCCGCAACCGGTACCGGGCGGGGCCGGCCGCTTTGGTCCGGTTCACCCGGCGCCATTTTAAGGCAGATTACCTGTCCGTCCCGTATTTCCACCGGCGCGGCCTGAAAGACCATTTTCACTCCCTCTTCCAGGGCGCCCTCCACCTCTTCCGGGGCGGCAGGCATGTCCTCTCTGGCGCGGCGATAAACAACGGTGACCTCCCGGGCGCCCAGGCGTACTGCCGTTCTGGCAGTGTCAATGGCGGAGTTGCCTCCTCCCACCACCAGCACTTTTTCGCCTGTGGCCGGGGGACTGCCGGAATTCACTTCCTGCAAAAAGGGTACTCCGTCAAGTACACTGACCGTCCCGTCAAAAACAAGCCTGGTTTTGATCCCCTGCCAGGCTCCCGTGGCGGCGAAAACGGCGTCAAAGCCCTCGTCAAGCAGGCGGGAGGCAGATTCAACCCTAATGCCGGTTTTTATATCTACCCCTTTTTGGGTGACAGTTTCAATTTCCCTGTCCAGCACGTCTTTGGGGAGGCGATACCCGGGAATGCCGTAGCGCAGCATTCCGCCCGGGCAGGGGAGGGCCTCGAAAACAGTGACCCGGTGGCCCTTTCCGGCAAGGTAATAAGCAGTGGTCAGCCCGCAGGGGCCTGATCCTATTACGGCGACTTTTTTGCCTGTGGGCCGGGGAATACCGGTTACGGACGAACCGGTCACCCCGCCGTACTCAAATGCGGCCCGCTTGAGCATGCGGATGGCCAGGGGATCGTCAAACTGCCGCCGGGAGCACTGCGACTCGCAGGGATGGGTGCAGGCGAAGCCGCATACGGCGGGAAAGGGTATCCTTTCCCGGATAACTGAATGCGCCCGCTCAAAATCACCTTCCCTTATATGTCTTATGTAGCGTGGCACGTCCACTCCCGCCGGGCAGGCTTCCCTGCAGGGAGCGTTTGCTTTAACAGGCGGAGGCTGTATCATGATGTTTTCTTTCAACTCCTTCCGGCGCGTCATTGCCCGGCCACCAGCCCGGCACCCTTTTGCAGCGCTTTGATATTCATCCCGGCCACTTTTCCCTTAAATCTTTTTTCCACTATCCTGGCCAGGCTTTCCAGGCTGACTACGCCGGTAACAGTGCTCATCACGCCCAGGGCGATCATGTTGGCCGTGCCCGGGTGTCCCAGATCAGCGGCCATCTCGGTAAATGGATATCCGTACAGTTTTTCCCCGTCCCGGGGCTCCACCAGCGTGGTGTCGTAAAAGACCGGAATACCTGAAAGGGGCAGGTGGCGGTATATTTCCATGGCCTCTTCGGTAAGGGCCAGCACCATGTCCGGGTTTTGAACCTGCTGGAATATTATTTCACCCCTGTCGATGATTACCTCGGCCTTGGAAAAGCCTCCCCGGCTGGCTATGCCGTACGACTGCGTCTGGACCACGTTTTTGCCTTCCAATATGGCGGCCTCTCCCAGCATTATGCCGGAAACAATCAGCCCCTGGCCTCCGGAACCGGCCAGTATCACTTCGAACCTGTCTTTACGCTCACACATTTCAGGATCCCTCCCCGGCCGCCAGGGCCCTTGCCCGTATTTCCCCGTACCTGGTGTTGAAGTCCGGTGCATCCCGGTCAGTCAGTTTACCAATTACAAAATAGCCATTTTTTTCCGGGTCGGTCAGGAGGTCATATTTTTCCGACGGCAGTCCTTTTTCCTTGAGCCACTTTATCATTTCCAGCCCGGCTTTCATTTTGTTGTTGCGGCCGAAATGTGTTGGGCAGGGGCTTACCGCCTCCACCAGTGAGAATCCCTTTTTGCATAGGGCTTCTTTTATGCTGTTCTGAAGCTCCCACCCGTGGTACACGGTCTGCCTGGCCACATAATTGGCCCCTGCCACACCGGCCAGTGCGCATATGTCAAAGTCCCTCTCCGGGTTGCCGTACACTGTGGTGCTGGTGTAGCCGTCCGGCGGCGTGGTGCCGGAAACCTGTCCGCCCGTCATTCCGTAATTGAAATTGTTGACCACTATGGCCGTGAGGTCTATGTTTCTCCTGGCGGCGTGTATGAAGTGGTTGCCCCCGATGGTGACGCTGTCGCCGTCACCCATAAGGACCACCACGTTCAGCCTGGGATTAAAGGCCTTGATGCCGGTGGCGAAGGCCAGCGCCCGCCCGTGGGTCACGTGGAGGGCATTGGTGACAAGGTAGTCATCGGCCTTTCCCCAGCAGCCGATACCGGTCACCACAACGGTGTCCCTGTTCTCATATCCCAGTTCCTCGAATGCCCGGAGAAGGGCTGAAAGCACAATGCCGTTGCCGCAGCCCGAACACCACATGTGGGGAAGAATTCCTTGTTTCAGATACCTGGCGCCAGTGGCGTGAGACACTATAACACCTCTTTCCGTAGAGTATGCACGGCCGAAAACCGGCCGCATGCTGCTTATCAAATAATGGCCTTCAGTATATCCCCCGGGGTAATCAGCTGGCCGTTGTAACTGTTAACCCTTCGTATGTCAACAGGTCCCAGTACCCGCTGAACCTCGCCGGCCACCTGGCCGCTGTAGTTCATTTCGGGCACTATCACAGTTTTGGCCCGTACTCCGAGGGCGGCTACCTCCTCGTCGGGGAAGGGCCAAAGGGTAATCAGCTGAAGGACTCCAGCCCTGATCCCTTTTTTCCTCGCCTCAATTGCCGCCGCCCGGGCTGCCCGGGTGGTTGCCCCGAAGGTTATAAGGAGTATATCCATGTCTTCAGTGTCAAAGGTCCTGGTTAGCACTATCTCGTCCCGGTGGGCCTCGATCTTCCGGTGCAGCCGGGCCACTTTCGCGGCTGCGTTGGCCGGGCTGTTGTTGCTGTAGCCGTCGGGCCCGTGCATGGAGCTGGAAATATGGTAAACGTACTGGCTGCCGAAGGCGGGGAGGGGAGCCACCTCATCGTCGCCCGCAGCAAAAGGTTTGTACTGGTCCGGCGGCACCACCGGTTTTTTCCGGTCCAGCACCTCTATTTCTCCCTTGTCCGGGCAGGCGAAATTCTCCCTCATGTGACCCACTATTTCATCAGCGGCCAGCACCACCGGCACCCTGAATTTTTCCGCAAAGTTAAAGGCCTGAACCGTAAGGTAAAAGCACTCGGTGACCGAGGAAGGGGAGAGGGCGATGAGGCACTGATCGCCGTGCCGCCCCCACCTGACCTGCATCACGTCCGACTGGGCCGGCTTGGTGGCAAGGCCGGTGCTGGGGCCGGACCGCTGCACATTTACAATTACGCAGGGCACCTCCCCCATTATGGCCATGCCCAGGTTCTCCTGCATCAATGAGAATCCGGGCCCGCTGGTGGCTGTAAAAGCCTTCGCCCCCGCCAGTGATGCCCCAACGATGGCCGCTATGCTGGCTATTTCATCCTCCATCTGTATGTACACCCCACCTATCTTGGGCAATAACCTGGAGCATTCCTCAGCTATCTCGGAGGAGGGAGTAATGGGGTAGCCGGCGTAAAACCTGGCCCCGGCGTATATCGCTCCTTCAGCGATGGCCTGGTTTCCCTGTATCAGTTTTTCATCCCTTGGCATTCTATCACCCGTTCCTGTCGTATTTTTTATCATGGATAAAGTCCCCTCAGCTTCATGGCACTGGTCACACGGTCCAGGGCCAGCATGTATGCCGCCGTGCGCATGCTGACGCCGCGTGATTCCTTAATGTTGTACACTTCCCGGAAGCTGGCCGCCATTCGCCGCCTAAGCTGGCTGTTTACCTCTTCCTTTGACCAGTAGAAGTTTTGCAGCCCCTGTACCCACTCGAAATAGGAGACCACCACGCCCCCGGCATTGGCCAGAATGTCAGGTATAACGGTGATTCCCCTTTCGTGCAGTATACGGTCGGCGGCATATGTAGTAGGGCCGTTGGCTCCCTCGGCCACCAGCCTGGCCTTTATGTCCGGGGCGTTTTCCCCGGTAATCTGGTTTTCCAGGGCCGATGGCACAAGTATGTCGCACTGCAGGGTGAGCAGATCACTGTTGGAGACCGGGCGGGTCCCCGGAAGGCCGGCAACGCTTCCGGTGCGGGCCTTATGGCCGTCCACTTCTGCCAGGTTCAGTCCGGACTCGCTATAAATGCCGCCTTTGGAGTCACTTACTGCAAGTATTTTGCATCCCAGTGCCGAAAGGTCCGCCGCGGCCACACTCCCTACGTTTCCATAGCCCTGTATGACCGCTGTAGCCTTGGAAAGGTCGATCCCCAGGATGGGGGCCGCCTCCTCGATGGTGAATACAACACCCCGGCCGGTGGCCTCGTTACGGCCCTGGGATCCGCCTATTTCCAAGGGTTTGCCCGTTACCACCGCCGGTACCGAGAAGCCCTGGTGCATACTGTAGGTGTCCATGATCCAGGCCATCACCTGGGGGTTGGTGTAGACATCCGGCGCCGGTATGTCCTTTTCCGGCCCTATTATTATACTTATCTCGCTGGTGAACCGCCTTGTGAGGCGCTCCAGCTCTGCGGCGGACATCTGCTTGGGATTGCAGATCACTCCCCCCTTGGCCCCACCGTAGGGGATATCCACCACGGCGCATTTCCAAGTCATCAGCATGGCCAGGGCGGTTACCTCCTCCATGTCCACCTCGGGATGGAAGCGTATGCCTCCCTTGGCCGGCCCACGGGAAAGGGAGTGCTGTACCCTGAATCCCCGGAACACCTCGATGGAGCCGTCGTCCATCCGTATCGGGATGGAAACCGAGAGCGCCCGCTTGGGCTCCATCAGTATCTTTAAGTAGCCGGGATCGAGACCTATCTTTTCGGCCGCTGTTTTGACCTGAATCATTGTTGCTTCCAGCAGTTCGTTTCTCATGCAGGACGTTTCCTGCGGTGAAGTTGTGTTGAGTGTATCGCATAGCGGAATATAATATTGCATAGTGAACACCACCTTAATTATAATTTAAGGGTAATACCCTTTCAAGATTAATTTTTGAAACTAAAAACACGCTCTATGAAGTCAGGACTGCTGAAATCTTTAACTTGTAATTTAATTGCGGAAAAATTATAATTTCTTAGTAAAAATTTTTCTTCATTTCCATCCGATATATGCAGGCGACAGGTGTTTTAAACAGATTTTTGGTAAAAAAAACAGGGCAAGAGGATGTCTATGAGCAAGATACCAAGTGTACAATCCCTGGAGAGGGCATTTTCCTTACTGGAGGCCTTTGCGCCCAATAACGCAGAGCAAGGCATATCAGATCTGAGCCGAAAGGTGAACCTGCCCAGGCCCACCGTCAGCAGGCTGGTGGCTACGCTGGAAAGCCTGGGCTACCTCCGGCAGAACAAAGACACAAAAAAGTATTCTCTGGGCCCCAAGCTTATCTACCTTGGAACGGTTGTCCAGGCCGGGTTCAACCTCATGGAAGTGGCTGCTCCCGTACTGCACAAACTGAGGGATAACCTGAAAGAGACTGTCTATATAGATGTTATTGACGGGGACGAGAGGGTGTGCATAGCCTCCCTGCCGGGTCTTCACGCGGTGAGGACGGTGGTGGAGCCCGGGCAGAGGTCGCCTCTTTACGCCGGGGCAGATTCCAGGATGCTCTTATCTTCCTTTAGCGACAGTTGGATTGACCAGTACCTTAAAAGGGTCAGTATCAAGCACTTTGCTCCCAATACCGTCAGTGACCCGGGAAAGATTAAAGATCTGATAAAAGAAATCAGGAGTGCCGGCTACTCCTTCAGCGTAAGTGAATTTCACCCCGGCAGCGCCTGCATTTCTGCGCCGGTTAGGGACAGTTCCGGAAATCTGGTGGCGGCCCTGTCGGTATCTTTTCCGGAGATGAAGGCGACGCCGCCTTATATTGAATCTTACAAGACGGCAGTAACCGGTGCCGCGCTTGAAATATCACGGCAGATGGGGTACCGGGGCTGAACAAAGCGTAAAAGAGAGGTCTGGGAGCCACTGCCTTCAAACCTTATTAAACTTAAGAGCGTAGTGATGATTAATTCCCGGGTGGACGTAACCCGGATTTTTTGTTTAGCTGAAGGTTTTGCTTCTGGTCAAATCCGTTATTTACCATATGTTCCTAAAAAAATCTTCGTAAAACTGGTAGAATTCCAACTTGACTCAAAAATCTTGAAATGTTAATCTAACCATAGTATTGATTGGATAATGAACAGCCTATCCGTATCGTGAAATACGGTGTGGTATGAATAAATTCGTGTATCGGTTAGGTGATGAAAAATGAGGCCTCTGGCTTATGTTGACGGAGAATTCTGTACACCCGATGAAAAAAAAGTGTACATCGAAGACCGGGGCTACCAGTTTGGGGACGGTGTATACGAGGTTGTGCGCGTCTATGAAGGCAGAATGTTCAGGTTGTATCCACACCTGGACAGGCTGTGGGAGAGCGCCGGGGCTATCCAAATCGGCATCCCTCAAACAAAGAGCGAACTGGCCGGCCTTGTCCGTGAATTGCTGGAAAAAAGCGGATATAGCGATGCCCAGATATACATACAGGTCTCCAGGGGAGTGGCTCCACGGCAGCATGGATTTCCTTCCGGGGTCAGGCCGGTGTTGACCATGACTGTACGGCAGTCCCCGGAAATCCCGTCATACCTTCGGGAGCGGGGTGGGGCCGCCGTCACTCATCCGGAAATAAGGTGGAAATACTGTTACATTAAAACCCTAAACCTTCTTCCAAACATAATGGCAAAGGAGGCTGCCGCAAGGGCCGGAGTGCAGGAAGCGTTGTTTGTCCGTGAAGACGGGGTGGTGACAGAGGGGAGCAGCACCAACGTGTTCATGGTTAAAAACGATGTGTTGTTAACGCACCCGGCAAACGTGAGCATACTGAAAGGCGTTACCCGCGCCGCCACCCTTGATATCTGCGCAGATAAGGGCCTCAAAGTGATAGAAGATCCCTTCACCCTGGATCAGCTGCTGGGAGCAGACGAAGTGTTCATAACCGGTACCATCAGTGAAATAATGCCTATTGTAAGCGTGGACGGAAACGTGATAGGATGCGGTGTTCCCGGCCCGGTTACAGGAATGCTGTATAAATCTTTCCGGGAGATTGTTCTTTCTTCATCCGAATAATTTCGGGGGGAAAGTTTTTTAGCCGGTGAAATCAAAGCACACCGGCTTTTATTGACCCGGGAGCGCTATCGGATATTCGTGTTATTGGAGGAGTGTTGGTGGATAGAGACAAAATATTAAGATTCACAATTACCCTGGCCGCTGTCGGGATGTCGGTTTTCATACTCCTGACCACCATTGCCTTTCCTGTGACGGCCATGATACAGCGGGCGGCGGTGCTGATGCTCAGCCTGTTTATTATCTTCCTGAAATTCCCCTTAAGGAAAAGGGAAGGGGCAAGGACGGGCATTTTGGATTTTATCCTGGCATTTTGCGGGTTGGCCGTTGGGGCTTACGTGTTAATTAATTTCGAGGAAATGGTTGCCCGTATGGGTGCCCCAGTCACCGCCGACCTTGTGCTAGGCGGTTTGTGCATACTGCTTGTGTTGGAGTCAACCCGCAGGGCCATCGGCCTTCCGCTGCCAATAGTGACCTGTGTTTTTTTGCTTTACAGCTTTTACGGAGACTATATTCCCGGGACATTCGGGCATCGCGGCTATGATCTTTCCCGGATAATAAACCAGATGTACCTGACGACGGAGGGTATATTCGGGGTCCCCCTTGGAGTTGTGGTCAGCATTGTATTCCTTTTCGTGCTGTTCGGCTCCTTTTTGGAAAAAAGCGGCGGCGGCAATTTCTTCATCAATTTTGCGGTCTCATTGGCCGGGCGTTCCAAGGGGGGGCCGGCAAAAATAGCCGTTATCGGAAGCGGCCTTATGGGGACAATTTCCGGCAGCAGCATAGCTAACGTAGCTACCGTTGGCAGCTTCACCATCCCGCTGATGAGGCGTGTGGGCTACCGGCCGGAATTCGCAGCCGCAGTGGAGGCCGGGGCCTCCACCGGAGGGCAGATCATGCCGCCGATTATGGGCGCCGGAGCTTTTATAATGTCGGAGTTCACCCAGATACCATACCTTCAGATAATAGTGGCCGCAGCTATTCCGGCCGTTCTCTACTATTTCAGCATCTACATGAACGTGCACTTCGAGGCCTGCCGAACCAACATGCACGGCCTTCCCGACGACGAGGTGCCCAGGGTCAAGGACGTTTTGAAAGACGGCTGGATATACATATTGCCTATCATGGCACTGGTGATCATTCTGATTTTGGGCTACAGCCCGGCCAGGGCGGCGTATATCGGCATTGGCCTTATGATTCTGGCCAGCATGCTGCGGGCGTCAACCCGGATGAGACCGGCTGATTTCATCGATGCCCTGCGGGACGCCGGCATAACTTCAATGTCCATTGTGGCAGCCTGCGCCTGCGCCGGAATGATTGTTTCCGCCGTCAGCATGACGGGGCTGGGTATTAAATTTTCCAACATGATAGGAGAACTGGCCGGAGGAAAAGAACTTCTCGCACTGGCGTTTACCATGGTGGCATCCCTTATACTGGGCATGGCTCTTCCCACCACCGCCAATTACATCGTGCAGGCCTCAGTGGCGGCCCCCGCCCTGGTGGCCCTGGGTGTGCCGGTTCTCACCGCCCACATGTTCGTTTTCTACTTTGGGGTTTTTGCTGATATAACACCCCCGGTTGCCCTTGCTGCTTACACTGCAGCCGGGATAGCCAAGGCCAATCCCCTGACCAGCGGAATATTAGCCTCCAGGAATGTTATCGTGGCTTTCCTTATACCGTACCTGTTCGTTTATTTTCCGGCCCTGTTATGCAAGGCGCCAACCACTGAGATTTTGATTGTGACGGCTACCTCAGCGCTGGCCGTGGTGGCTTTCAGCGCGTCATTTTCGGGATATTTCAGGCGTCACTGCAGCAAGGCCGAAAGAGTGGCCCTGCTGTTCCTCGGCGCCATTCTATTGTATCCAGAGCTGATATCCAGCCTCATCGGGCTGGCACTGTTGACAGTGTTGTACATCCGCCAGGGTGTTGGTTCCGGAAACAGGGCTGCCCCCGGGGTGTGATCCGGTTAGCCTTGTCAACGGACGGCGGATCTTTTATCCCATATGCTGTTCAAGTGAAGGGGGGTAGGAGGGCAGAGATAAACGAAAGAAAGGGCGGAGGGTCTATTGTTAAAAAAGGAGGTTTTTTGTTGTGAATAAAATGGGTAGGATAATGGGGCTGACTCTGTCCGCGGTTCTTGTGCTGGTTATGCTGGTGACTGCGGGCTGTGGCGGTGATCAGAAACAGCAGGCGCCGGCTAAAAAGGAAACCAAAAACATCTCTATTTCCACCGGGGCCACAAGCGGTACATACTATCCCCTTGGCACAGCCATAGCCAAAACACTGGCAGGGGCTGACATAGGGCTTAACGCCACAGCTGAATCCACCGGCGGATCGATAGAAAACGCCAGGCTCCTGGGCCAGAAGCAGTCTGAAATTGGATTCGTGGAGTCTGGGATTGCAGACTGGGCATACAACGGCAAGGAAATGTTCAAGGATAAAAAGATTGAAAACATCAGGGGGCTTATATCCCTGTATCCCAATACCATTCAGACCGTTGTGAAAGCAAAATCCGGTATAAAGAGCTACGCTGACCTCAAGGGCAAAAAGGTAGCCGTGGGTATACAGGGAAGCTCCAGCCCGCTGGCCATGCAGGCCGTTCTGGAGTCATACGGCCTGACCATGAACGATATCAAGCCCCAGTATCTGGCCTTCGGACCATCCATGGAATTATTAAAGGACGATCAGGTGGACGCCGTCATGGTTGACGCAGGAGCGCCAAACTCGGCTATCATCGATATAAGCACCCAGCACCAAATCCGGATTCTGTCCATCGATGCTGAAAGTGTTAAAAAGATAAAGCAGAAATATCCCTTCTTCTCCGATGCCGTCACCATACCTAAGGGTACCTACAAGGGAATCGACGAAGATATCGTCACCACGGGATCCCTGGCCACCCTGTGCGTAAGGGCTGACCTGCCGGACGATATGGTCTACAACATTATCAAGACTATGATAGATAAAAAGGAAGACATAGCCAAGGTCCACGAAAAAGGGAAGACCATCAACCTTCAGAACGCCACCAACGGCATTTCCATTCCCATTCACCCGGGAGCCGAGAAGTTCTACAAGGAAAAAGGCGTTTTGAAGTAAACTTTATACAGGCACATACAAAGCGCCGCGGGGAATGACCGCGGCGCTTTGTACGGTTATATGCAATATGTGCTTCCTACGGCCCGGGTCTTGTGTAATCCCGGTTCTACTTTTGTTCCCGTGCCGTCCTGATCATCCCGCCCGCCATTTCGATGAAATTTACCGGGCTGTTGTACAGGGCCTGCTTTATGCCGGGAGCCCCCAAATTCCCGGCCTCTCGCACTCCAGGGCGCAGGCCAGACCCGCCGGCCCCGCTCCTATTATGAAGATTTTCAAACAACATCTCCTCCTCTATTAATGAACAGCCAGTTCCTTCTTCCTGAGTATTGCCGCCAGATCCTCGTCCGGAGTGGTAATGGGCTTGATGTTGAAGTTCTCTACGAGAACATTCAGTACATTGGGCGAGATGAAGGCCGGCAGGCTGGGCCCCAGCCGGATGTCCTTGATGCCCAGGTATAAAAGCGTCAGCAGTATGGCCACCGCCTTTTGCTCATACCAGGAAAGCACCATGGAAAGAGGCAGGTCATTGACCTCACAGTTAAAGGCCTTGGCCAGGGCAACGGCTATTTGTATGGCGGAGTATGCGTCGTTGCACTGCCCTATGTCTATAAGCCGCGGTATGCCCTCAATATCACCCATTTTTAAATCAAAGAAGCGGAATTTGCCGCAGGCCAGGGTCAAAACGACTGAATCTTTGGGCACTTTCTGCACAAACTCGGTGAAATAGTTTCGCCCCGGCTTTGCGCCGTCACAGCCGGCTACCAGGAAGAAGTGTTTTATGGCGCCGCGCTTTACGGCGTCGATTATTTTATCCGAAACGCCAAACAGTGCGTTACGGCCGAATCCCACCATTACGGAGCCTTTGTCTTCGTCCGAGGGGAAGCCCGGCATCTCCAGGGCTTTTTCAATAACGGGGCCGAACTGTCCGTTTTCTACGTGCCTGACTCCCGGCCAGCCCACCAGGCCGGTGCTGAATATGTTGTTCAGATAGGACTCCTGGGGCTCCTGAAGACAGTTGGTGGTCATGAGTATGGCGCCGGGGAAACTGGGAAATTCCTTTTTCTGGTTCTGCCAGGCTGTGCCGAAGTGCCCGTATAAATGCTTATGCTTCTTTAAGCCCGGGTAGCCGTGGGCGGGAAGCATTTCACCGTGGGTGTAAATGAATATTTCCTTGCCTGCAGTCTGTTCCAGCAGGTCGGACAGGTCTTTCAGGTCGTGGCCCGATACCAGTATGCACTGTCCCTTTTTGTGCCCCAGTGGAACCCCGGTGGGCGTGGGATGCCCGAATGCGTCGGTATTTGCCCTGTCTAGAAGTTCCAGTGTGCGCAGGTTGATCTCCCCGCACTTCATTACCATTTGCAGCCAGTCACCCATGGGCTTTTTGCCGGTCAGGGCAGCCAGCCCTTCCTGAATGAAGGCGTAGACCCTGTCGTCCTCCTGTCCCAGTATGCGCGCGTGGTCTGCATATGCCGCCACACCCTTGATGCCGTATACCAGTATAATCTGGAGAGACTGTATATCCTCATTCTCTTCGCGGTCTATGATAAGGGTCATGTCATTACCCTGTTTAACAAGACCTTCCAGGTTGCCGGCCGGCTTAAAGGTGGCCGAGTGATCGGTGAAGTCAACCTTGCCGCCCGCCTTTTCCACCTTTGCTTTCATCTGATCTCTGAGATCGATGCAGCGCCTGATTAAAGCCTCAAAACGATGCGGGTCGAAGTCAACGTTGGTGAGGGTGGAAAAGATGGCCTTTACGGTAAAGCCATTGACCTCCGGGTCCACTATACCGATCCTGCGCCCCTCCGTTGCAAAGAGTGACAATCCCTTTACCGCGTGGAGCAAAAGGTCCTGCAGGGACGACACCTCCGGGGACTTCCCGCAGACGCCTGCAACCGTGCAGGCGGTTCCCTTGGCGGTCTGTTCACATTGATTACAAAACATGGCCATGCTATGAAAACTCCTTTTTGTGGATGTAAACGGCTGATAATTTTTTATTTGCCATAAAATAAACTCTCCGAACTTACCGGATATTATACGGTACTGGGTTACCATGGCAAAAAAAACGTTACCGGGGGCCTAAAAAATATCGGGCCCCCGGTGTCTTATTGCGAATCTCCTTTTTTCCTGAACCAGTGCAGAGGGTTCAGATATTTTTTGTATCTGGTGACGACTTCCTTCCCTAATATAATGCCGCCAATCCAGAACGTGGCTTCTCCCAGGACGGCCAGCGTTGTGCCGATAATTATTTT
Source organism: Bacillota bacterium (assembly GCA_049325055.1). Lineage (GTDB taxonomy): Bacteria > Bacillota > Desulfotomaculia > Desulfotomaculales > Desulfocucumaceae > BRHc4a. The sequence continues at coordinate 2,438 of JBMOPB010000133.1, read as the reverse complement.
GGTTTTTCCGGTGAAAGGGGTGAAAGGCACCAGAAGAACTCCCCCGTAAAGTATGAAAGAAGCTGCGATTAGCCCGATTCCTGCTTTGGTCATTATAGAGCTTTTTCTTTTTTGTGTACTGCCGTTGGCCTGGTTCTGTCCTTCCACCTATGTCGCATCTCCTTTAAACTATATTTTAACCCTTGGATAGAATTATTTTATCTCCACCGGCATGACTGTGGAACCCCTTATGGAACTCCCGCTGAATATAAACTTGCACATAACCTCTCAGGGGTGTCATTCGTTGATTCAACTGGTCTGAAAGGTTGCTGGAGAGTCCGGCAGCATAAGGAAATGGCAGCTCTTGAAGTGGTGGGTGAACAGGATTTTAGCGACGTGGAACAATTGCAACGGGAAATTCAGCGCCGTTCGGAGGAAGTGGTGGAGGTAGATCTGCAGGGACTTCGGTTCATAGACTCTTCTGGGGCAGGTATGCTTCTAAGCCAGGCCAGGCTCTTTCACAGGCAGGGCCGCACCCTGAAAATTGTTCGCATACCCAGTCTTATCCAAGAAGACCTGGAAGTGAAGATACGGTGCTACTGGAGGCGGTGAATGAACGAAGGGAAGGGGAATGGTCTTATTTCTTCTAATGGTTTACAGGCAATATTGCGGATTAGCCCTACGGTAATAATTCACCGGGAGGTGGCGGAACTCCCGGCAGCCAGAAAACTACAACTGGCGGTAGTGGAACGGGAAGAACGATTGTGGTTGGATAAGGAAGGGAATCTCCAGTCCCGGGCAATTCCAGCTAAAGGACCTATTAAGGGCCGGGATGATATTATTTTTCCTGAACTCGTCGAAAATACTCTTTAAAAATTTAGCTTCGTTTTTATCCGAGGAGTGTTAATTTGGTTATAGACGAAGTAATTATGCATTTCAAAACAGGGGGGCAAACTACCAAGTCATAAACCGGGGACAGATTTGCAAAATATCCCCGGTTTCCTGGAGATAATAACCTTTAGTATTACTGTACCATAGTATTCATTGGGGGTGCTTCCAACCATCCCTTTATTTTGCCAAACTTGCACATATTATCAAATACATCTAATTCTTCTTTTGCAAATGTTATGAATAGATGTCTTAAAGAGTCGTTTGTTGTTGTTGAACGAATAGCACGCATGTGGTTATCCAAAAAACTTTGCATTCCTGAAAAAACTTGTCTAAATATAAGTCTATCGTCTAATACCCCCTGGTTTGCTTTGACGCGAACGCTTTTAGGCGGCCTGGGTGGTAGCGGTAATTTAAAAGTGTTCATTTCTTTTTCCAAATCGTCAACTTGTTTTTCCAGAGTCTTTCTTAATCCCTTTTTTAATATCAGTTTAAAATCGGGGTCGTGAGCAAAGTTCTGGAATATCTGAGTTATTTCGATGATGTCATATCTGGAAATTAGCTGTTCCCATATTAAGAATGCTTCTCCAGAATCTAGCGTTGGCGGTTTCGCATTTTCTGCTTTTCCAATATGGTAATTGCCAATTTGCACCATTATTTATGCAGCTCCTTTAAAGAATTATATAGATATTATGATTTAGTTATGGCATATAAATTCTTGAAAAATTATCCAATAAGTGTTGCACATTTTAAAGATGTGGCGACGCTTGGATTGCTGACAGGAGTTACCAAGTCTATGTCAGTCCCGGCATGCAGCGGAAGGCAGCGCTGCGAATTGAAGAAAGGCTGTTTGGAGGCAGGAAATAAGTACAAGCAGATGAAAGCGGCTGAACAAAGCATAAGAAAGGTTATCTCTACTCACGAAAACCCGATCATCCAAATGCAAGTCATGGTTACGTCTTTGAGCATCGGCTAGTTATGGAGGAGAAAATTGGGCGTCCTGTTCCTTACCAGAAGGTTCAGCTGCACCTCCCGGGGCATTTCAACGTACAGGTGCCACCTTCATTTCCACTGCTGCCGGAATAACATTAGGCGCTGCTTCCTCAAGTACAGCCTTAGAAGGGCAGCGCCATCGTCCTTGGCCTTACCTGGATCTTCGTCCCACCGGGCCTCGGGGCGTTCTTTCTCAAAGGCATCGCTGAACACATCCAGGACATCACCTAAGGGTGCCCCAGTGCCGATGAACAGCTTCTGCCAGAGGTGATACTCAAGGCCGGCATGGACTGCCCGGCAGGGTCTGCATGATAAATTGTGTAAACCCCTTTAGATAAATCTATACAAAAAGCGAAATGGTAGTGCGGCGGGCTAGATTCTGTCATCCTTCTTCTGCCAGGATCTTCAGGAACACATCCACCACCTGCGGGTCGAAGTGCTTGCCCGCCTCGTCCTTCAGATAGGCGTGCACCTTTTCCGGCGGCCAGGCCGGCCGGTAGGGACGGTCCGAACTCAAGGCGTCCCACACGTCAACTATAGCGAAGATGCGCGCCGCCAGCGGGATCAGTTCGCCCTTC
>JBMOPB010000132.1:0-20650 GCA_049325055.1 Bacillota bacterium | reverse complement strand
TGAAAAAGGGGCTGCCGCCCCTTCGGACGTAACGCGTCCTTACCCCGCACTAAAGCAAGGGGCACACCCCCTTGAAACCTCCGTGGATAGGAAAATATCCACAGAATCCCTTTTTGCTATTATACATCAAGATTCCTTACATACCTGGCGTTTTCCTGGATAAAATCCCTTCTGGGCTCAACCTTGTCTCCCATCAGCGTTGAAAAAATGGCGTCAGCCTCCACAGCGTCTTCCAGAGTTACCTGGAGGATGGTGCGGGCCTCGGGGTCCATGGTGGTATCCCATAGCTGCTCGGCGTTCATTTCACCAAGACCCTTGTATCTTTGTAAGTTTACCCCGTTCCGCCCTATCTGGGCCAATACATCTTCCAACTCCCTATCACTGTACGCATACCTTTCTGATCTGCCTTTCTTAATCTTGTACAGGGGAGGCTGGGCGATATAAACGTAACCGGCTTCCAGAAGATTTCTCATGTACCGGTAGAAAAAGGTCAGGAGCAGCGTCCTTATGTGTGCGCCGTCAACATCAGCATCCGTCATAATGATGATCTTGTGATACCTGGCCCTGGAAATGTCAAATTCATCGCCTATCCCGGTACCCAGAGCAGTGATAAGAGACCTTATCTCCTCATTTCCGAGAATTTTGTCCATCCTGGCCTTTTCAACATTAAGTATTTTTCCCCTCAAGGGAAGAATGGCCTGGAATTTTCTGTCCCTGCCCTGTTTGGCGGAACCGCCGGCCGAATCGCCCTCCACCAGGTAAAGCTCGGAGGCTGCGGGATCCCTTTCGGAGCAGTCCGCAAGTTTTCCCGGGAGGGTGGAATTTTCCAGGGCGCTTTTTCTCCTGGTAAGCTCTCTTGCCTTACGGGCGGCCTCCCTGGCCCTTGAGGAAATGATTGCCTTTTCTATAACCCTTTTTCCCACAGATGGGTTTTCTTCCAGAAAAGTTCCCAGTCCCTCCATTACAACAAAGTCCACCACTCCGCGGACCTCACTGTTGCCCAGCTTAGTTTTGGTCTGTCCCTCAAACTGGGGCTCTGGCACCTTGACGCTTATAACCGCCGTTATTCCCTCCCGGATGTCCTCGCCGGAAAGGTTGGAAGTGCCATTCTTCAGGAAATTGTACTTCCTGGCATAATCGTTGGCTATCCTGGTAAGGGCGGTTTTAAACCCAACTTCGTGGGTGCCCCCGTCAATGGTATTGATGTTGTTGACGTAGGAAAAAATATTTTCGACATAACCATCGGTATATTGAATGGCTATCTCTACCTGTACTTCATCTTTCTCGCCGTAAAAATAAATTACCCTGTTGTGGAGAACAGTTTTATTTCTGTTTATATGGCTTACAAAGTCCTTTATACCTCCGTCATGCTGGAAAACCACGGACTGGCCGGATCTTTCGTCCACAAGGGCAATCTTTATTCCCTTGTTCAGAAAAGACAATTCCCTCAGGCGCTGGGTCAGTGTTTCCTGGCTGAAAACAGTTTCTTCGAATATGGTATGGTCAGGCTTGAAGGTTACCTTTGTGCCGGTGGAACCGGTACTGCCCACCACCTCCAGGGGACTTACCGCCACGCCTTTACGGTATTGCTGCCTGTAAACATTGCCGTTTCGCTTAACCTCAACCTCAAGGTGTTCGGAAAGGGCGTTTACCACTGAGACTCCAACGCCATGGAGCCCTCCGGAAACCTTGTAACCCCCTCCGCCGAACTTACCTCCGGCGTGCAGTATGGTAAGAACGGTTTCCACAGCCGGCAGCCCGGTTTTAGGGTGTATATCCACAGGTATGCCACGGCCGTTGTCGATAACCGACACGGAGTTGTCCCCGTGAATAATTACCTCAATGCTGTCGCAAAAGCCGGCCATTGCCTCGTCAATACTGTTGTCAACCACTTCATAAACAAGATGGTGAAGACCCCTGGCGCTGGTGCTGCCGATGTACATTCCGGGCCTGCGCCTTACAGCCTCAAGACCTTCTAAAACCTGTATCTCTTCCGCGTTGTAACGGCCGTTGTTTTCTTCAAGCAAAGAAGCTAACCCCCGTTTCTTTAGAGAAAAATGTCTTAACTATTCTTCAAGGCTGAACTTTTCCAGAGACCTTTTTTTAAGGGTGCTGCAGGAAATAGGAGAAATATATATCTTGTCGGAAGTGATTATATAGGACTTTTCCTTTCCAGTGTCCGAAATGGAAACTATAAAACCTTCGTCACCGGCTATTTCCATGAATTCTTTATTGATTACGGAAAAGCCTTTATTATAATCAAGAATGGCTATTATGTCCTTTTTCAGAACTATGGTGTCCCCACCCAAGTGCAAGAACATCATTCTTCCCCCTCGTAAATTTTTCCCCTTTCAACCCTGTATTTCCTGGACTGGTCTTTAAATAACCCTCCCAGTGACCTGTTTGAGGTTATAAAAACCTGGCCCTCCCCGTTTAAAAGGCTATCCAGGCCGGTCCTCCTCTGACTGTCCAGTTCGTGTAAAACGTCGTCCATTAACAGTATGGGGTATTCCCCGTATTCTCTGTAAAAAAGCCTTATCAGAGAGATTTTTAAAGCCAGCACCACAGATCTCTGCTGTCCTCTGGATCCGAATTTCCTTGCATCGTTACGGTTTATAAAAAATAATATGTCATCCCTGTGGGGACCTACAAGGGTTTGCTGCCTTGCCATTTCCTCATGAAATTTTTTCCTTGCCGTTTCTTCAAATACTCTCGCCAGATCTTCGGGGCCAATTCCTTTTTCCAGGGGAAGACTGGAGAGATAGTTAAATGAAAATTCCTCCTTACCTGAAGTAAGGACGTAAAAAGCCTCTTTCAGGTGGGGAAATATACTTTTAAGTAAATTAATCCTGGAACTGATTATTTTACTCCCGTAAGCAAAAAGTTGTTTATTCCAGGGCTCCATCATTTCGGCAAGCCTGGCCCTGCTGCCGTGATAGTTCTTTAGAAGATTGTTTCTCTGGGAAAGAACCCTTTCATACTTTTCCAGGTTGTATAAATACTGAAAATCATAGGGCCCCAGTTCAAAGTCAATCCATTTTCTTCTTTCCGAAGGCGACCCCCTGATCAGTTCCAGGTCCAAGGGGGTAAATGAAACCGACATGCACGGCTGGAAAATCTTTGACCTGATCTGCTTTTTTCCGTTAAGAAAAAAAGTACTGCCTCCGTTTTTATTCAGGGATACTGATATTTCCAGGAGGGAATCCTCTTTTTCCAACTGGGCCCGCGCCAAAGAGGAATCTTCATTCCAGTTGACCATGTCCCTCTCCCTGGAGGTTCGGAAGGATCTTCCCGCCGTACAAAAAAAGACTGCCTCAAGGAGGTTAGTCTTACCCTGGGCATTATCGCCTGAAACGATGTTTAAACAAGGGTGCGGATTCCATGTAAGGTCATCGTAATTCCGAAAATTTTTCAGAACCAGGCGCTTGACCTTCATTCCTTTTCCCCCGCGCTGAAAACAACGCGGTAAACACCGTGTTCATTTATGCTTACCACGTCTCCGTCCGCCAGCATCCTGCCCCTGCTGCGCACTTCCTCCCCGTTTACCCTCACCATCCCCGTCTGTATAAGAATTTTGGCCTGGCCGCCGCTGAGAGACACTCCGGCCCACTTTAAAAACTGATCCAGTTTTATGGGTCCTTTAACAGGGACAATGTGCAACAGGTCTCACTCCTTGGAAGTTCTGGCAGGAACTATTATTGAAACATACTGGCTGTCTCCCGGGGGAGTCAGCAGTGCCGGCGTGTAAGTGCCGGTAAGCTTAATTGATATATCGTCATCTTCACAGGACCTCAATACATCACAAAGATAGCGTACATTAAAGAGTATGTCCAGGTTGTCCCCTTCCACAACGGCAGGGACATCCTCCCTGATCCAGCCGTTCTCGGACCGGACGCTGATCACAATACCTTCATTCCTGGTCTGGAACATTATCAGTGAATTCCTTTCTCCCGCCAAAAGAGAAGCCCTGTCGGCAGAATCAAGAAGCTCCCTTATGGAGGCGTTTACCGTGCAGGAGAAATTGTCGGGTATCACCTGGCGGTAAGACGGGAACCTGCCGGATATCAGCCTGGATGTGATTACAGTGTCCTCTGTCTCAAACATTATATGGTTGCTTGAAAGAGTGACCTTCAAATCTTCACCGGACCCCATCACCCTGACGGTCTCATTTAGAGTCTTTCCAGGCACGATGACATTTATAATGTCGCCGGGCGGCGTTTCTATACTGAACTTTTTCATGGCCAGCCTGAATGTGTCGGTGGCCACCATGGTTACGTTCATTCCGTCTATTTCCAGAAGTACACCGGTAAAGACCGGCCTTGCGTCATCGTTTGAGAGAGCGAATATAACCTTTTTAATTACGTTTATGAATTCCTCGGACTTGATGGTAAATGAAAACTCTCCTTCCGGAATCTGAAACGACGGAAAATCAGAAGAGCTGTACCCGTTTATATTGAACTCGGAATGCCCGTAACGTATTGTGGCAAGATTGCCTCCACCTATTGTTTCAAACTCAATGGGTATGTCCGGAAGCTTTTTTGCAAACTCGGAAATATACCTGGCGGGAATAACCAGGGAACCGGATTCAATTACTGTGGCGGGGACGGAACAGTTTATGGATAGTTCCATGTCCGTTGCCGAGAGCCTCAACATTTCCCCGTCGCAGTTAAAAAGTATTCCTGTAAGAATGGGAAGGGGGCTTCTGGGAGAAATGGCCCTCTGCACGTTCTGTATGGCGTAATGAAGTTTTTCTTTGCTGATTAAAAATTTCATATTTGACCACCGGTATTAATATATTTATTATTTAAGCATTTATAAACAGGAGGAGTAATAGTGGCTGTGAACTTGTGGAATTTTGACGGATTTTTTCTGCCGTGCCCTCTGCGGGTCTTTTTTGGTTGTGGACGAACCCCGGAATAATGAGTGATAACTGCCGGGACAGCACTTATAAAGAAAAAAATATCCTCAATACTCACAGGCATAGAATCTATCCATTTTTAATTTTGTTGATAAGTTCTTTTACGTTGGCCTCAAGGGTGGGGTCAACCTGTATTTCGGACTGTATTCTTTCGAAGGCATGAATTACTGTGGTATGATCCCTTCCTCCGAAATACTCCCCAATTTTGGGGAGGGAAAGGTCGGTAAGCTCCCTGGTAAGGTACATGGCAATCTGCCTTGGAAAAGAAACGCTCCTTGTTCTTTTTTTGGCCTTAAGGTCCTCCGGCTTAAGGTTGAAATAGTCGGAGACCACCTGCTGGATAAGGCTTGCCGTTATTTGGCGCGGCTTGCTTTCGGGAAGAATATCCTTTAAAACAGCCTCGGCCAGTTCAATGTTTATCTCCTTCCTGTTGAAGGAGGCGAAGGCAATAATCCTTATCAGAGCACCTTCCAGTTCCCTTATGTTGGAGTGTATTTTATCAGCAATGTAAGAAAGTATTTCGTCCGGAATATCAAGGTTTTCCAGCTGAGCTTTCTTTCTCAGAATGGCTGTCCTGGTCTCAAAGTCAGGGATCTGTATGTCGGTTATGAGACCCCATTCGAACCTTGACCTCAGCCTGTCCTCAAGGGTGGGGATATCCTTGGGAGGGCGGTCGCTGGAAATTATTATCTGCTTGTTTGCCTCGTAAAGTGTGTTGAAGGTGTGAAAAAACTCTTCCTGGGTCCTTTCCTTACCTGCCAGGAACTGAATATCGTCAATTAAAAGTATGTCCACGCTCCTGTACTTGTTCCTGAACTCCAGTGTTTTGTCGTCACGAATGGAGTTAATCAGTTCGTTTGTGAATTTTTCGGAGGATATATACAGAACCTTGTAGAGATTACCCTTATTCAGTATGTGGTTGCCTATGGCGTGCATGAGGTGGGTTTTTCCCAGTCCCACGCCCCCGTATATAAACAGGGGGTTGTAAGACTTTGAAGGAGAGTCTGCCACGGCAAGCGAGGCGGCGTGGGCGAAACGGTTGCTGTTGCCCACGACGAATGTGTCAAAGGTATATTTTTTATTCAATCGATACTGAATATCGTCATTAAAAAACTGTGATTTCCTGTTTTTATTCAAAATTTTGGCCGGCACCTCCTGGTGGAGGATAAAATCCACATTCATCTCCTGTTCCAGGAAGTCGTAAAGTATGCTCTTTATAACCGGGCCATACCTGTCAGCCAGCCAATCCCTGGTAAACTTGTCGGTAACTTCGATAATAAGGGAATCATCCATGAATGTAACCGGTTTCATGGAGTTAACCCAGGTTTCTATGGAAGGGTTGTTAAGCCTCACTTGGAGGGCGGTTAAAATATGACTCCATATTTCGTTAAGATTGTTTTTATTCAAGTCTGTGACCCTCCAGGAGAATAATTATTCTCAAAGTTTCCTAAAAAAACCTCCACTTGTTTTGTCATGGAGGACTTCGCCGGGATATAATTCACATTAGGAAATCAACAGCTTTGAGAATTCTGTGGAAAACAGGTGCGGGCACCAATGCAATAATAACAAATTTTCCAGGAGTTATCAACAGGCAGAATGATTTTAAAAAATGGAAGGGTACGTTTGTCCTTGACGATGGATTATAGTTTAATATATAATTTTGTGTGATGTGCCTGTTATTAACAATTATCTTTTTAAACAATAACTCTCAATAAAGTGTCATCAAGGAGGTGGGGTATTATGAAGCGCACTTACCAGCCGAAGAAAAGAAAGCGTAAAACCGTGCACGGTTTTCTAAAAAGAATGTCCACGGCGGCCGGACAGAAAGTTATCAAGAGAAGAAGGTTAAAAGGCAGAAAGAGACTCAGCGCATAAGGCCGCTTAAAAAGTGGCCTTTTATAATATTCTTTTGTTATTGTTCTCGGAAGGGTGTAAATAATATATACCATAAAGAAGAACAAAGATTATAAGAAAGTATATGCCAAAGGAAAGTCGGTCGCCGGCAGGCACCTGGTGCTGTACGGCCTTCGAAAAAGAACCGGTGAGTTGAGGTTTGGCTTCTCAATAAGTAAGAAGATAGGTAAGGCAGTGGTAAGAAACAGGCTCAAAAGGATTTTAAAAGAGATCTGCAGGCTGAACACCCACTGGTTTAAGGAAGGATACGACTATATAATCATACCCAGAAGGGATTCCAGCAGGAAGAACCACCACATTCTCAAAGAGGAGCTGTACAGGCTCTCCAGGAAAATGGACGGTTACAGGTGACAGTGTTGGGGAAGAATCTTTGAACGGGAAGAAAAAAGGATGAGGATAAACAGTTTCATAAATTTTATAAATAATCTTCCGGTTCAGTCCGTCATAGGTTTAATCAAAATATACAGAAGGTACATATCACCCCTTAAACCCCAGACATGTAGATTTTACCCCACATGTTCACAGTACGCCGTGGAATCCTTGGAAAAGTATGGTATAATAGTTGGGGGTTATAAGTCCTTTATAAGGATTTTAAAATGCAACCCGTACCATCCCGGAGGGTATGACCCCGTAAAATGATGGTGGTTGCAATTTAATATGGAGGCGATAGATTGAGTATACTGCAGCCCCTGGTGGACGGAATAACTTGGTCGATAAACTGGCTGTACGGTCTTACGGTTGCTGCGAACATAGCCAGCTACGGCCTGGCTATAATCTTTTTTACCATCATACTTAAAATTGTTCTTTATCCCCTAACCCTGAAACAGATGAAATCCATGTACATGATGCAGAAACTGGGGCCTAAAATAAAGGAAATACAGGATAAGTACAAGAACAAGGACCCGCAGAAAATGCAGCAGAAGATCATGGAAATTTACAAGGAACACAATGTAAACCCCATGGCGGGCTGCCTGCCACTTTTAATACAGATGCCGATACTTATTTCCTTGTTTCAGGCGTTAAGGGAATTTCCATACGCAGACGAAAGGCACGCCAGTTTTCTGTGGATACCTAACTTGAGCCAGATAAACAACGGTTTCTACTTTGTGGATATACCGATGCTGGCAGTTGTGGCCGCCGTCACTACCTTCATACAGACCAGAATGACTACAAATACAGCGGATCAGACACAAAAAATAATGCTCTATACCATGCCCCTGATGATTGGTTATTTCGCCACTCAGGTTCCTGCAGGATTGGCTCTCTACTGGGTAGTCTTTAATATTATGGGAATAATACAGCAGTATTTTGTTAACAAGCAGACAATGGCGCTGAAGGAGGCGGTAACGGAAGGTGCAGGTGGTAGAAAAAACAGCTAGGACCGTAGATGACGCTATTGACCAGGCTATAGCCGAGTTGGGTATTTCCAGGGAGGAAATTGATGTGGAGATTCTTGACCAGCCGTCGAAGGGTTTTTTTGGATTGCTGGGATCAAAGCCTGCCAGGGTCAAGGTAACGGTCAAGAATACACCGGCAAGGAAAGTCAGGACAATAATGACGGATATACTGAGTACCATGAATCTTGCAGCCAGGATGGATGTAAAAGAGAAAGACGATACCATATCCGTCAACCTTGAGGGGGAAAACTTGGGAATACTTATCGGCAGAAGGGGAGAAACACTGGATGCCCTGCAGTACCTGGTAAATCTGTCGGTGAACAAAAACCAGGAAAGCAGAAAGAAATTAATATTGGACATCGAGGGTTACCGCAAGAGGCGGGAGGAGACACTGAAGAAACTGGCCCATAAACTGGCCGACAAGGCGAAACAAAGAGGCAGGAATATAGTGCTGGAGCCCATGAATTCTCTTGAAAGAAGAATAATTCACACAGCGCTGCAGGGCAGGGAAGACATATCCACCTTCAGCGAGGGAGAGGAACCCTACAGAAAGATAATTATAGCCCCAAAAAAACAGTAAAGAATAAAACCCAGCAGGTATAAAGCCGGCTGGGTTTTTTAAAAAAAAGAATGTTAATGATACAAAGAAGGGATGCCCAGGATGCAAGACACTATAGCGTCTATTTCAACCCCCATTGGTGAAGGGGGTGTCGGTATAATAAGAATAAGCGGGGAAGATTCTTTCCGGGTGGCCGAAAAAGTATTCAGGCCCCGTAAACAAAAAGACTGGCTTTCTGAAAGCTATAAGATGCATTACGGGCACATAGTCTACCCCGGGACAGAAAATGTAATAGATGAGGTATTACTGAGCGTAATGAAGTCTCCCCATACATATACAAGGGAAAACGTGGTGGAAATAAACTGCCACGGGGGAATTGTGCCTTTGAGAGAGGCTTTGAGGGCAGTGCTGGCGGCCGGGGCAAGGCTGGCGGAACCGGGCGAGTTTACTAAAAGGGCTTTTATAAACGGCAGGATTGACCTGACTCAGGCCGAGTCTGTAATCGACATTATACGATCCAAAACTGAAGCCTCGTTAAAGGTGGCTCTTTCACAGCTTGGGGGAGGGCTGTCGGCCAGGATAAGGAAGCTGCAGGATAAAATACTGGGAATACTGGCGGAGTTGGAAGTCTCCATAGACTTTCCGGAAGATGATATAGATATAAAATCAAAAAATGAAATGTCAGGGCTGGCTGGTGAAATTATTCAAGAACTGAATGATCTTATTGACGCCGCCGGAAGAGGGAGGATCTACCGGGAAGGAATAAGGACGGTTATAGCCGGAAGGCCCAATGTGGGAAAGTCATCCTTACTGAACGCCTTACTGGGCCGGGAGAGGGCAATAGTCACTGAAATTCCGGGCACCACCAGGGATGTTATTGAAGAAACCATTAACATAAAAGGAATACCTCTGGTTTTAACCGATACGGCGGGATTGAGGGAAACCTCAGATCTGGTGGAAAGGATTGGTGTGGAAAAAACCAGGGAAATACTTGCCGGGGCTGATCTGGTGCTGTTCGTGGTAGAGGCTGAAGAGGGGATAACCGGTGAGGACAGGGAACTGATAGAAAAGCTGGAAGGGAAAAAGACAATACTTATTATCAACAAAATGGATCTGGCCGATAAAAAGGAATCATTGGAATACGGTGATATTCCGGTGGTGCAAATATCGGCGCTGAAGGGCCAGGGAATAAACAGTCTGGAAGACAGTATAGAAAAATTGATAACCGGAGGCGGAGCAAGCGCGCCGGAATCAATAATTATCAGCAATGTAAGGCACGAGGAAATACTTTTCAGGGCAAAAAAACATATGGAGGAGTTTTTCACATCACTGGAAGGGGATGTTTCGGCGGATCTGCTTTCAATAGACGTGAGAAGCGCATATGAGGCACTGGGGGAAATTACCGGGTCAACGATTACCGAGGATCTTATGGATATTATTTTCAGCCAATTTTGTATAGGTAAGTGAGGTGTCAATTTTGGAATACCTGGCCGGAAAATATGACGTTATAGTGGTGGGGGCCGGGCACGCAGGCTGCGAGGCCGGGCTGGCGGCAGCCAGACTGGGCTGCAAAACACTGGTACTCACCATAAATATGGACAATATTGCCCTTATGCCGTGCAATCCGGCTGTGGGCGGACCGGCCAAGGGGCAGTTGGTCAGGGAAATTGACGCACTGGGTGGGGAAATAGGCCTTAACACAGACAGGTCCTCAATTCAGATGCGCATGCTTAACACTGCAAAGGGGCCCGCCGTTCACGCCCTTAGGGCACAGGCCGACAAAAAGATTTACCAGATAAATATGAAATGGGTGCTGGAAAACCAGGATAACCTGGATTTAAAGCAGGTGATGGTGGAGAGGCTGGTAATAAGAAACGGCAGTGCGGCCGGAGTGGTGGGAAGCACCGGGGCGGTTTTCGAAGCTCCCGCAGTAATACTGACCACGGGGACATATCTTAAGGGGCGTATTATAATAGGGGACCTTGCATTTCAGGGAGGCCCGGGTGGCAACTACCCATCGCTCAAGCTTTCAGACAGCCTGAAGGAAGTAGGGCTTAAGCTGATGAGGTTTAAGACGGGAACCCCGGCAAGGGTTGACCGGAGAAGTATAGATTTTTCAAAGATGACCATTCAGCCGGGGGACGAAAGAACACATAATTTTTCCTATGTCTCAAGGATAAGGGAAAGGGAACAGATACCCTGCTGGCTTACCTATACAAATCCGGAAACGCACCGGATAATAAGGGATAACCTTCACAGGTCCCCTCTTTACAGTGGTTTTATTGAAGGCACCGGCCCGCGGTACTGCCCGTCAATTGAGGACAAGGTGGTGAGATTTTCAGGGAGGGAAGGGCACCAGGTCTTCGTGGAACCCGAAGGAAAAAACACCACCGAAATGTATGTGCAGGGGATGAGCTCAAGTCTTCCCGAGGATGTCCAGATGGCCATGCTTAGAACACTGCCGGGGCTGGAAAGGGTTGAAATAATGAGGCCGGGGTATGCCATAGAATATGACTGTGTTGACCCGACCCAGCTTAAACTGTCCCTGGAAAGCAAAGAGATTCCGGGACTATTCAGCGCCGGTCAAATTAACGGCACATCGGGCTACGAGGAGGCGGCGGCCCAGGGATTAATGGCCGGTATAAACGCGGCCATGTTCATAAAAAACAGGGAGCCGGTGATATTGTCGAGATCAGAGGCATACATCGGGGTGCTGATAGACGACCTGGTGACCAAAGGGACTGCAGAGCCTTACCGGCTGATGACGTCAAGGGCTGAGTACCGCCTTCTTTTAAGGCATGACAACGCTGACATGAGGCTTACAGATAAGGGTTACAGTATAGGGCTTATAAGCGAGGAGAGATACAAAGAATTTACAACAAAGAAAAGAATGATTGATGAAGAAATAGAAAGGCTGTTCAGAACATATGTTCCAGTGACGGAAGAAGTTAAGGCCGTGCTGAGGAAGAGGGGATCGGATTTACAGCAGAGCACCAGCATGGCGGTGCTGCTGCGAAGGCCTGAACTGGACTACCAAAACCTGCTGGAACTGCCACTGGAGAGCCCTGAACTCCCGGATGAAGTAAGGGAAGCCGTGGAAATCGAAATAAAATACGAGGGATATATAAAGAAACAGAAGGCCCAGGTGGAAAAATTTGAAAAACTTGAAAGCAGGAAGCTTTCCCCGGACCTGGATTATGGAAGTATGAAGGGACTGTCCACAGAGGCGGCCCAAAAGCTGGACAGGGTAAAACCGGAATCGGTGGGCCAGGCATCCAGGATCTCGGGGGTGAGTCCGGCAGATATAGCGGTCTTGATGATACATCTGGAACAGATGTCGAGGATGGAGACGCCCGGGAAAGTGAGGCAGCGGTGAAATTGAGCGCAACTTTGGAAGAATGCCTGCAGGCCGGCGCTTACGATATGGGTATAGAGCTGGATTCAGAAAGGCTGGCCGCTTTCAGGCGTTATTATGAGATACTGATGGAGGAAAATGATAAATACAATCTTACTTCCATAAAGGTAGAAGCTGAGGTTGCGGTAAAGCATTTTCTGGACTGCCTTTACTGTGTTAAATTTTTAGACCTTCGGGGAGGGTATTTGATTGATGTGGGTACCGGAGCAGGTTTCCCGGGGGTGCCATTGAAGATCTACTGCCCCGAAATGGATCTGCTGCTGGTTGATTCGGTAAGAAAGAAAGTAAACTTTCTGCTGCTGCTGGTGGAAAAGCTGGGTCTTGAAGGCGTTTCCGCAAGGTGGGACAGGGCTGAGACCATGGGCAGAAACAGCCATTTCAGGGAAAAGGCCGGAGTGGTGGTAAGCAGGGCTGTGGCGCCTTTAAACGTATTGTCGGAGCTGTGCCTTCCCCTGGTGAAAACGGGGGGATGTTTCCTTTCCATGAAAGGGCCGGGGGCGGAAGAAGAGCTGGAATCGGCGCAGAGGGCTGTGGATATTCTGGGGGGGGCGGTGGAAAGATTGGAAAGGTTTAAACTCCCCCTTTCAGGTGATGAAAGGGCCATTGTACTTATCAAAAAAGTAAAGCCCACTCCGGCCGGCTACCCCAGAAGAGAGGGAATTCCGGCAAAGAGACCTATTTAGAAAAAGTAATTAACGTCTGAATTCAGAATCCAGGAGACAGAATCCATCTTAGGGATTTTTATTATGTAGTAAGCACATAACGCTTTAAATAATAAGGGAATGCATATACATATTAAGAGCTTGTAAGAAAGGCTGTAATCATTCTGGATTCTGCTGCCCGGCAGGGCGGCTTTTTTTTATTTTTTAGCAGGAACGGTATGAATTTTCGTTGAATATAGCAGTTTGTACATTTGTTTGCTGTGATTATGAGGCTGGGTGTATCGGCCGGGACGGGTGGCCGTTACCGCGAGGGGGTTATTATGGGAAAGATCATTGCCATAGCCAATCAGAAGGGAGGAGTGGCCAAAACCACCACCGCCGTTAACCTGTCGGCCTGGATTTCACTGATGGGTCGAAGGGTTTTACTGATTGACATTGACCCTCAGGGCAACGCCACAAGCGGGATTGGGCTTGACAAGGACCAGCTGGTATATACGGTTTATGACGTGCTGATCAATGGAGTCAGGGCGGAAAAGGTCATAGTGAAAAGCCCCCTGGATAATCTTTACGTTCTGCCCTCCAGGATAGACCTGGCCGGCGCTGAAATCGAAATGGTTTCCATAAATGAAAGAGAGTATCTGCTTAAGAAGGCAATCCCGGATGTCAGAGATAGCTATGACATAATTATAATAGACTGCCCGCCATCCCTAGGATTGATAACAATCAACGCGCTGGCCGCGGCGGACTCGGTTATTATACCAATACAGTGCGAGTATTACGCATTGGAAGGACTTGGCCAACTGATGAACACCATTTCCAGGATACAGCGGGGGATAAACAAAGACCTTAAAATTGAGGGTGTTCTTTTAACCATGTTTGACGGGAGGACAAACCTCAGTATCCAGGTGGTTGACGAGGTTAAAAGGCATTTCAGGGATAAGGTTTACGGCAGCATCATACCCAGAAATGTCCGGCTCAGCGAGGCGCCAAGCCATGGAAAGCCGGTAATGCTTTACGACCGGAGGTCAAGGGGAGCGGAGGTCTACCACGAACTGGCAAAGGAAGTGTTGGGCATTGAATAAAAAAAGAGGCCTGGGCAGGGGGTTGGAGGCGCTGCTGCCCGGGACAGCCGCTGACAGGGATGGAAGCCTGAAAGAAATAGAAATAGATCTCGTGGTGCCCAATCCCAGACAGCCAAGACAGGTTTTAAACGACGAAAAGCTGTCGGAGCTTGCGGAGTCAATAAAAGAACACGGAATAGTCCAGCCCATAGTGGTTAGACCGCTGACTGACGGAAAGTATGAGCTGATTGCAGGGGAAAGAAGATGGAGGGCATGCCGTACCATCGGCATGGAAAAAATACCGGCGGTTGTAAGGGAGTACGGAGACCTGGAAGCGGCAGCGGTAGCCCTTATAGAGAACATACAGAGAGAAAACCTGAACCCGCTGGAAGAGGCCAGGGCGTACAGAATATTAATGGAGGATTTTGGCCTTACCCAGGAGGATGTATCAAAGAGGGTGGGAAAGAGCAGGCCATTTGTGGGTAATATGGTAAGGCTGCTGACATTGCCCGAAGAAATACAGGGCATGGTAATGGAAAACCGGCTGTCGGCCGGACACGCCAGGGCGATACTGGGGATTTCCGACAGGGAAAGGCAGGTAAACGCAGCCAGAAGGATTATAAAAGCCCAGATGAATGTCAGGCAGGCCGAAAGCCTTGTAAAGACAATGGCTTTGGAAAGCGCCAGGGCAAGGAAGAAAAGTGGAAAGAAAAAGGAATATAAATTACTGGAAAAGGACCTCAATTCAATTATTCCCGCTATGATAAAAATTAAAGAAAAAAAGGACGGCGGGGGCAGAGTGGTGATGGATTTCAGCAGCGCAGGCGAGATGGTGAAGTTTTTAATGCTTCTTAAGGATGGAAAAATCAATAGCCAAGCATAATGTTTCACGTGAAACAAATTCTTCCATAAAGTTTATAAAGGAGGCATTTTTAATGATAACACACATCGTTTTATTTAAACTGGCCGACCCCAGCCCGTCCAATATAGAGAAAACAAAACAGGTACTGGAAGACATGGAGGGAAAAATTCCTCAGCTTCGATACATAGAGGTTGGGATTGATGTGGTCCGCTCACAGAGGTCTTACGATCTGGCGCTGATAACCAGGTTTGATTCTCTGGAGGACTTGCGGGCATACCAGGTTCACCCCGTACATGTCAAGGTGCTTGAGCACATAAATTCAGTAAGGGAAAATGTTGTTGCGGTGGACTTTCAGTCAGAATAATTATAGTACTTTGTAGATGTGGCCCGGCTGGGCTTTTTTTTCGTTCATTATATATGAAATGGAGAGGAGATTATTGACAGGAACTATGGTAAATACCGGCGCCATAGTGGCCGGCGCCCTTATAGGGGTAATCCTGAGGAAGGGTATACCCGATCCCGTTAAAAATACCGTAATGCAGGGACTGGGTCTTTCGGTGCTGCTTATCGGCGCCCAGATGTCCCTGAAGACCCAGAATGTATTGCTGGTGGTAATAAGCCTTGTGGTTGGCGGGGTTATTGGAGAAACAGTGAATATTGAAAAACGCCTGGCATCACTGGGAGCCCGTCTTGAGACGAGGATGGGGGGTAAAGAGGGCAGGCTCTCCAGGGCCTTTGTCACCACCAGCCTTATTTATTGCGTCGGGGCTATGGCTATACTGGGATCAATAGAGGACGGGCTTACCGGCAACCCATCCACGCTGTTCGCAAAATCCATGCTTGACGGAATTTCAGCCATTATTTTCAGCTCAACCATGGGCATTGGGGTTATTTTTTCAGCGGTGCCTGTTTTTCTTTACCAGGGGTCTATAACCCTTATGGCCGACTCAATGAAAAGCCTGTTTACCGAAGGTCTAATTAGGGAACTGACAGCAACGGGCGGGCTGCTGATTGCAGGAATAGGCATCAACCTGCTGGAAATAAAGGAGATCAAGGTGGGAAACCTGCTGCCTTCCATCGTTGTTGTGGCGCTGCTTGCATGGGCGGCAGAAAGGTACGGGTTTTATTGATTAAATTGGGATTGGGGGTTAGGGATTGGGGTTTGGGAAAGAACGGTTTATAATCCCTAACCCCCAACCCCTTTGTATCTTCTGTGGCTCAATTCTATACATTTGCCGCTTTCAGGGCGGCTTCATATATTTTTATCAAAGGAACGTCTTTTTCCTGCGCTATTCTTTTGCAGTCCTCGTATTCAGGGGCGGCCCGCAATGGTGATCCCCCGGCGGTGAGAGCGATTTTTATCCTTACTTTACCGTAAGGCGTCTCCACTTCCTCCATGCGCCTGTCCAGCGCAGCCCTGTGCTCCTCGCTCCACCTCACACCCAGTGTGCTGGTTTCCTCGAAAAGCACTTTCAAAATCCGGTCCCTGTTTTCAGGAAGGCAGATAACGGTAATTACATATCCGGGCCTGTTCTTCTTCATATAGACTGGTGAAATAAAAACTTCCAGTGCTTTTTCCAAAAAGAGCCTCTCCATAACATGGCCTGTTATCTCTGGTGTAAGGTCGTCAATATTGGTTTCCATAACCAGTATTGTTTCCTGGTTGTAAGAGGTAACCCGGGCCTCGGAGTCACCCAGGAGTATTCTCAGAAAATTGGGGATGCCATAGTCCTTGCTCCCGAAGCCGTACCCCACGGCCTTCAATCTCATTTCCGGCAGTGATCCGAATTCGTCCGACATGGCGGTGACGATGGCAGCTCCTGTGGGGGTCACCAGTTCCCCCTCCACATCGACTTTTCTTAAAGGAACCCCTTTAAGCAGCTCCGCTGTGGCCGGCGCCGGGACGGGCAGCAGTCCGTGACGGGTTTTAACTGTACCTCTGCCCGGGGGCACCGGCGAACATACCACCCTTTCAATTTCAAGGTAGTACAATGCAAGGGAGGTGCCCACAATGTCAATAATGGAATCCACACCTCCCACCTCGTGGAAGTGAACATTATCTACCGGAACACCATGCACCCTGCTTTCGGCTTCCGCAAGCCGCTGAAATATTTTCAAAGAGTTATCCCGGGCCAACCGGGGCAGAGGGCTTTCCAGTATTATTTTTCTGATATCGGAGTAGTGTCTGTGGGGCTGATGGTCATCCCTGACCATTATATCCACCTTAGTTCCGGTGATGCCCCGGCTGTTTTTTTTGGTGACTGCCATTTCCCAGCCGTGAAGTGCTAGCTTTCTGAGATCCTCTTCCAGTCTCCGGCTGTCTACACCAGAGTCAACCAGCGCTCCGAGGCACATGTCTCCGCTTATTCCGGAAAAACAGTCAAGGTAAAGAACCTTCATATAAAATCCTCGCTCATAAATTTCTATTACAAGTGTTTACCGGCTAATAGATTAGCAAAGCCGGTTTATGGAATTGGCCAGCGCTGCGGCTCCAAAGCCGTTGTCAATATTGACCACGCCTATGCCGGCCGAGCAGCTGTTGAGCATTGTAAGAAGGGCGGCCAGGCCGCCGAAGCTGGCGCCGTATCCCACGCTGGTGGGCACTGCTATAAGGGGCTTATCTGTAAGGCCGCCCACCACGCTGGCAAGTGCCCCCTCCATTCCGGCCACCACTATTATTACCCTGGCCCTTCGGATGCTGTCCTGGTTGTCCAGTAACCTGTGGATACCGGCCACACCCACATCAAATAATTTCTCCACATGGTTTCCCATCACCCGGCAGCAGACAGCCGCCTCTTCGGCCACGGGGAGGTCGGCTGTTCCCGCGCTGATTATAAGAACTGTCCCTTCCCGTACAGGTTTTTCCGGCATGCCGTGTACTATACATCTTGCTGATTCATAATAAACCGCGCCGGGAATGGTATCAGCCACCTCACGGTATATATCGGGGGCGGCCCGGGTGGCCAGAACCGGGGTCTGATCCGAAACCGAAACAAGGTGTTTGAAAATGTGTGCCACCTGGTGCGGAGTTTTGCCCTGGCAGAATATTACCTCCGGAAATCCTGATCTGAGACACCGGTGGTTGTCTATTTTAGCAAAATGGAGATCGGTGTAGGGAAGATGCTGCAGCTGATTCATTGCGCCTTCCACTGTTTCTTCCCCGGAAGACACCCTTGCCAGTATTTTTTTTATGTACGATTTGTCCAATTGAAAACCTCCATAAAACCATGACGGAAGAAAAAGTAAGCTTTGCAGCGGGTAGAGTCGATTAAAAGCTACAAGTATATTTTCTGCCGTTTCCATGAAAATTTTATAACAGCGATACTACACTGTCAAATTATGTGTATACTAAGTGTAAGAATCCGTATTTTTGAAACCACATGTCACTGCAAAGCCAGCATTAATGGCAATGAAAATCTGTGGCCGGGGGGATTTAATTGAAATTTAAAGACAGGGCCGACGCCGGGTCAAAGCTGGCAGAAGTATTAAAGAAACTCAATCCTTCCGATGCCGTTATACTGTCCATTCCCAGGGGAGGTGTGGTGGTGGGGGCAGAAGTATCCGATGCCCTTGGGGTCCCCCTTGATATCATTGTCCCCAGGAAGATAGGGGCTCCCATCAACCCCGAAATGGCTGTCGGGGCGGTGGCCCAGGATGGATCCACCTTTATAGATGACAGAATGATATCTTTGCTTGGCATAAGTGAGGATGTACTTGAAGATATAATTGACAGTGAAGTCAGGGAGATATCAAGACGGATGACCGATTACCGGGGAAGCGACCGCTATCCCGACTTTAAAAACAACACGCTGGTTATAGTGGATGATGGGGCGGCCACCGGTTATACCATGCTGGCTGCGGCCAGGTTTACACGAAGGACACTCAGGCCTGCCGGGATCATAATAGCTGTTCCCGTTGCTCCGCCGGATACGCTTGAACTGTTCCGCCAGGAGGCCGACGAGGTGGTGTGTCTCTCTTCTCCCGACGAATTTTACGCCGTGGGTCAGTTTTATTCCGATTTCAGCCAGACAACGGACAGAGAGGTACTGTCCATTTTAGAAAAGTATAAGCCCAAAAATATGACGGGCCAGCCGCCTCCGGGAAAAAATTCCAGCCCTGCATCGGAATAAAATTCAGGCCGCCGCCAAAAAATAGCCCATGGAATAACGACAGCCAAATTACCGGAGGTGCTAAACAGTTGAGAAAAGTGGCGGTGGATGAGGGACTTGCGTCCGGGTTGAAGGAAGCGCTTAAAAGGGAAGGCTACGAGGTGGTTTCTCCATACCGGGGACAGAACGTGGACGCTTTTATTGTTACGGGTATGAGCAACAATTTTATGGGGATGCATGATATAAAAGACAGGGCCCCTGTTATTGACGCCAGTGGAAAAACACCGGAAGACATAGTCAAGAGGTTAAGGGAACTGAGATTTCACTGAAATGAATTGCCCCGGCCGGGTGACGGCCGGGGTTTTTATAACAATTATAAATACATCCATGACAGAGGGCTTTTTTTACACGGCGTTTAAGTGTGTGTTTTCGGCTATCAATCTGGCAAGTCCGCCTGATATGAGGTCGGCCATTTTCATCACCAGATTTAGCCGGGTGTTCTGCAGAACCAGGAATTCCATAAAGCCGCCCACGTTGACGATCCCGGTAATGTGAATGTCTCCTACCGCCGGCAGATTTTTATTTACTCCGGCGCCGGGCTGCAGGGAGCCGTCGCCGATGCTTATGTGCCCGACGCTTTCCATGCTTCCGAGACATGCGTCAACAGCTATTATGTATGGGTTTTCAAAGCGCTTATAAATCTGATTCAGCTTCTCTTTAAGATTGCTGGCGTGAACCGGCTCGTCAAGGGTTCCGTATACATGAAGGTAATCTTGCGAAAGTCCCTGTATTTTGGAACCGATCAGTGGCCCCAGGCAGTCCCCGGTGGACCGGTCGGTACCAATACAAAGTAGCACCTTGTCGTGTTCCCGCTTTATTCCACCCATTTTTAAACGGGCCATCAAATCCCAGCACAATTTGGCCTCCGCCAGGGGGTCTTCCCAGTAAATTCTTGTTTTAGCCGGATAAGCGGCATTTTCCACCGCGTTAATCGCTGTCATAAAATCCCTCCAAAAAAACAATACCAGATATATTTTTTCCACTCCCGGAGACCTTTAATCAAAAAAAGCGTCAGACCCCGGATATATTTTTTTCCCCTATCATAAATTGAATAAAGGGGTGGTAATTTTTGTATAAACATGGAAACGTCTGGTCCGTATATAAAATAATGGCGCTTTATCTGGGTGCGGTAATTGGGGCCGGGTTTGCTTCGGGCCAGGAAATATTGCAGTTTTTTATAGTCTTCGGGGCAGTAGGTATATGGGGTGTTGCCCTTGCCACCATTCTTTTCGGCTACCTTGGGGGGATCGTAATGTTCCTGGCAATATACACAAAGTCCTCCAATTACAGTGATATATACAGGAAATTACTGGGATTTGTGCCCGGAAGGATAATGGATATACTGAGCATTGTTATGCTTCCCGGCGGGCTTCTGGTCATGCTGGCCGGCGGAGGGGCAGTTTTTTCGGAACACCTTGGGCTTCCGGGTTTTGCCGGCACCGCCCTTATTGCCCTGGTAACCATAATCGTGCTGTCCAGGGGATTGCAGGGGGTTGTATCGGCCAACGCAATACTTGTTCCCCTGAAAGTAGTTGTTATTCTGCTTATATGCGGCCTTACTCTGGCTTATTCCGCTAATTCCACGGAATATGGGCCCGGCAGGATGGATTCCTACGGGTCAAGGGTTAACTGGGCCTGGTCGGCCTTACTTTATGTTTCCTATAATATGGTGGTTCCGGTGGCGGTGCTATCT
>JBMOPB010000131.1:0-20870 GCA_049325055.1 Bacillota bacterium | reverse complement strand
ACACAGAAGGACATTCACCTGCAAAACCTTACCAGGCTGGTTGATTTGCTGGAGGCCGAGGGGCTGCGGGATCAGTTTCTTTTAATCGCGGGGGGGCCTCGCATCACCCACGATCTGGCCAAGGAGCTGGGATACGACGCCGGCTTCGGCCGGGGCGCCTACGCCCAACATGTGGCCTCGTTTATTGTGGATGAGATAATCCGCCGAAAGGAGCTGGAAAAATGAAATGGTATGGTGAGTGGGACTCAATGGTGCGCTTACGGGTTTCCGAGGAACAGGTTCACTACGCCGGGGGGCTGGTGGACGGGGCCTTTGTGATCAAACTGTTCGGCGATGTGGCCACCGAGCTGCTTATTATACAGGACGGGGACGAGGGACTTTTCAGGGCTTATGATCACATTGAATTTCTTAACCCGGTACGGGCCGGGGACTACCTGGAGGTGCTGGGCAAGATGGTAAAGGCGGGAAACACATCCCGCAGGATGGAGTTTATAGCCCGGAAAGTAATTACAAGCATTGACCTTCCCGGCCAGCCCTCGGCCTGCGAGGCGCTTACCGATCCGGTGGTGGTCTGCAGGGCCGCGGGCACCTGCGTGGTGCCGAAGGAGTTTCAGCGCTACAGTAAGTAATTAAATGGCTGTAAGCTGTATGCAATAAGCTATAAGCATTATTAAACCACAGAGGGTAAAGGGGAGACGAAGGGGTTGGGGGTTAGCGGCCAGATATACTAATCCCTAATCCCACTATATTTTTGTATCTCTTAGATCTCTGTGCGCTCTGTGGTTGAAATATCATCATACGACTTTAGGTCCGGCCCAAGAGGCCGTGATAAGGTTTTTTTCATATTCCGTGGCTCCGCACATTACTGCATGTTATTCTGAATTCTGACTAATGACTACTGAATTCTATTTTCAAGTCAGGAGGTGCCGGAGAATGAAGCCTCTTATCATAACAGCAGCCATAGTGGGAGCGGAAGTCACCCGGGAGCAGACTCCTTACCTTCCTTTAACCCCAGGGGAAATAGCAGAGGAGGCCGTCCGCTGCCGGGAAAAGGGGGCGTCGGTCATCCACCTTCACGTGCGTGATGATCTTGGCCGGCCCACCCAGGACAGGGAGTGTTTCCGCAGGGCCATTGATGAAATCAGGCGCCGCACCGACGTAATCATACAGGTATCCACCGGCGGTTCCGTGGGAATGACCGCCGAAGAGAGGTTGCAGCCGGTTTTCTTAAGGCCTGAAATGGCCTCCCTCACCACTGGCACCGTCAATTTCGGCGATGACGTGTTTTTAAACCACCCCCGGGATATAGAGTTTTTCGCCAGGACAATAATGGAACAAGGGGTCAGGCCGGAGGTGGAGGTGTTTGACACCGGGATGATAGACAGCGCACGGCGACTGGTTAAAAAGGGACTGCTGGCAGAAACCCTCCATTTCAACTTCGTGCTGGGGGTCCCCGGCGGCATGCCGGCCACGGCCAAAAACCTTCTACTGCTGGTGGAGTCTATCCCCGCTGGGTCCACCTGGACGGTAAGCGGTATAGGGCGCCACCAGCTGGCCATGAATGTGCTGGGTATGGCTATTGGCGGCCACGTGCGCACAGGGCTGGAGGACAATATATTTTATGACCGGGGGGTTCCGGCCCGGGGAAGCTGGCAGCTGGTGGAGCGGCTGGCAAGAATCGCCGGTGAGATGGGAAGGCCGGCGGCAGTACCTGACGAAGCAAGGCAGATACTGGGGATACCCCCCTCTGTTCAACTCACCCGTCTGAGTCCGGAATGATTCCATAGCGTGAAATTTTGTGGAAATATTGTCTTGACTCTCAATTCCATGGTCTTAAAAGCCTTGTCGATAATAGAATATATAGTGCGTCGCACTTATAAGCCCTGGCGAACCGCAAAGGGCTTGTTCTTTAAATATTATGAATTTTGTATTATAGTTAATTGGTATTATGTATATTCTCTCGTCGGGGGCGCCTGGAGGGATAAATTTGTCTGAACAGGATAAAAAATTCTGCATTGAGTCTTTAAAGGTTGTTCTGGACCACGTGGACTGGGGTGTTCAGATCACTGACGAAAAGGGGTGCACGGTTTTTTACAATAAGCAGGCCTCAAAAATAGACGGGATATCGCAGGGTGACGCACTGGGGCGGAATGTTCTGGAGATGTTTCCCTCGCTGTCCGACGAGGAGAGCACCATTAAACAGGTTTTGCGCACCGGCAGGCCAATGCTCAAAAAAGAGCAGGAGGTTACCAACCTGAACGGGCAGAAAATATATCTTTATTCCAACACCCTGCCCATAGTCATTGACGGCAGGATCTGCGGGGCCGTCGATATCTCAAAGGACCTGTCCATGATCAAGGACCTGGCCGAAAAGGTGGTAAACCTGCAGGGAAAGCTGAACTCATACCGGCGTCAGCTCGACAGGCCTGAGAACTACGAAGAGGCCCGCTATACCTTTGACAGTATAATAGGAGAAGATCCTGCCCTCCTGGCGGTAAAGGAAAAGGCCCTCAAGGTGGCCAAAGGCACATCGCCGGTTTTGGTATACGGAGAAACCGGAACGGGTAAAGAACTGCTGGTGCAGGCCATCCACAACGCCAGCCCCCGCAGGCACGGACCGTTCATCACCCAGAATTGCGCCGCGCTGCCGGAGAACCTGATGGAATCGCTGCTTTTCGGCACCGTCAAAGGCAGTTTTACGGGCGCCGACAACCGCCCCGGGCTGGTGGAGCTTGCCGACGGCGGGACGCTGTTCCTGGATGAGCTGCCCTCCATGGGCTTTGACCTGCAGGCAAAGCTCCTGCGGTTCATACAGGAGAAGTCCGTCCGCCGCCTGGGGGACACCAGGGTAAGGCAGGTGGATGTGCGGATAATCGCCTCCACCAACATAGAACCCCTGGAAGCCTTGAAGTGCAATCTACTGCGGTCGGATCTGTACTACCGGCTGAATGTCGTATCACTCAGTCTCCCTCCCCTTCGCCAGAGAAAAGAGGATATTCCCCTTTTGGTCGCCCATTTCCTCAGTGAGATAAATTCAGAGCTGGGAAAAAACATAAAGGGAATCAGCCCCGAGGTGGAAAGGATATTCATGCGCTGCCAGTGGCCGGGCAATATACGGGAACTCAGGGGGGTAATAGAAGGGGCGGCCCACCTCTGTGAAGAAAATATGATTGAGGTTGAGCACCTGCATGAGCATATACTTAAAGAGGCCTACCAGAAAGAGAAGGATGTGGACCTGTTCCTGGAGGCAATAAACCTTGATCAGGATTTCAACAAGGTAATCAGCAGCGTGGAAAAAGAGCTGATCCTGCGGGCTTTGGAAAGGGCCGGTCAAAACGTCAGCAAAGCCGCAAAAATTCTGGGTATTCCGCGCCAAACGCTTCAGTATAAAATTAAAACTTTGGGTTTGTCTTGAGTTTCAATATAAGTTATACTAACCTCATAACAAATGATGGAAGGTTGTGTTATGAAAAATATAGTTTTGATTGGCTTTATGGGAACCGGCAAGACCGTGGTGGGCCGCATACTGGCCTGCCAGCTGGGGCTTGATTTCGTGGATACCGACGAGGAGATTGAAAAGGTAACGGGCAAAACCGTGTCGGAGATATTCAACAGGTACGGCGCCACCAGGTTCAGGTCGGAGGAGGCACTGGTGATAAAAAAGCTGTCTTCGGGCAAGGGCCTGGTTATTGCCACCGGGGGCGGCGCGGTGCTTAACCCGGAAAGTGTACAGGCACTTAAGGAAAACGGGGTTCTGGTCCTCTTAAGGTCCACCCCCGAGATGATATACAGCAGGGTAAAGTCCGGACGTAACCGCCCGCTGCTGGCCAAAGGGGAAAACATGCTGCAGCTGATCAAAGACCTGATGGCTGAGCGGGAAGAGGCCTATGCGGGAGCGGCCGACCTGGAGGTTCCTTCCGGTGATGAAAGCAAGGAAGAGGTGGCCTCCAGGATTATAAACATGCTCAGGGAAAGGAATTATTCATAGCTATGGGCAAGGTTTTCATCGACCTCGGATCCAGGAGTTACAACATACATATCGGGCGGAGCCTCCTGCAAAAAGTCGGGGAAATAGTAAGGGAAAATTTCAGCGCTTCCAGGGTTATGGTGGTTTCCAACCCCACCGTTTACGGCCTCTATGGCGGAGTTGTGGCTGAAAGCCTGGAAGGGGCCGGCATTTCACAGCTGGTGGCGGAAATCCCCGATGGTGAGGAATACAAGGCGCTATCCACCGCCGAGAGGCTCTATGACCTGGCCTACACCGGTGAGCTGGACCGGAAAACTCCCATCATGGCCCTGGGAGGGGGAGTGGTGGGAGACCTGGCCGGTTTCGTGGCCGCCACGTATTTGAGAGGTGTGCCGTTCATGCAGGTTCCCACCACTCTTCTGGCCCAGGTGGACAGCAGCGTGGGGGGAAAGGTGGCGGTAAACCACCCCCGGGGGAAAAATATAATCGGCGCCTTTTACCAGCCGTCGGTGGTTATCGCCGACCTTACCGCCCTCAGGACCCTCGACCGCAGGGAAATAAGGGCCGGCATGGCCGAGGTCGTCAAATACGGAGTGATTGCTGACGGCAGATTCTTCGGCTGGCTGGAGGAAAACCTGGAAAAGGCCCTGGACCTGGAGCCGGAAGTTATGGAGGAAATTGTAACAGTTTCCTGCCGTATCAAGGCCGCCGTGGTACGGGAGGACGAGACCGAGCAGGGAAGGCGGGCCGTGCTGAATTTTGGTCATACGGTGGGCCACGCGGTGGAATCGCTGACCGGATACAGTGTCTACCGGCACGGGGAGGCGGTTTCAGTAGGGATGGCAGCTGCGGCAAGGATGTCTGAAAAGATGGGCCTTATTGAAAGGAAGGACAGGGTCAGGCTGGAATCGCTTTTGACCCGGGCAGGCCTGCCGGTGGAAGTCCCCATGGACCTGGACAGGAAGGAAATGATGAATTCAATGCGCAGGGACAAAAAGGTCATTTCCTCCAGGCTTACATTTGTGCTGCCCGATTCAATCGGCAGCGTCAGGATAGTGAGGGACGTAAACGAGGACCTGATATTATCCTGCCTGTAAGCAGATCTTAATTATTATCATAATCTTTTTTCCATCTGTGTTCTCTGTGTTTATCCATCTGTAATAAAGCCGCAACATGGCGCATAGGTATTTATTACTAGTAATAGTAATAAATGTAAATGCAATACCCGAAGGGAGAGTGCGCCATTTGCGGTTTTTAGTTTTTAACCGGCGCAGTATTGAAAACAAGCTTTTCTGGACGGCGCTGGCCCTGTTGCTGTTCATGGGCGGGATGCTTTTCGGCGGCAGCACCGATACCGTGATCCACAACCAGCCCATTTACCAGGGAAGCGGCCGATACAAGGAGGTTGCCCTCACGGTAAACGTGTTCTGGGGTGAGGAATACATCCCCCGTATGCTGGAAATCCTTAAACAACACGAAGTTAAGGCTACTTTTTTCCTGGGGGGGACCTGGGTGAAAAAGTACCCGGAACTGGCCGCCCGCATTGCCGCAGAGGGCCATGAAATAGGCAGCCACGGGTATTCCCACCCGCACCCGGACCAGCTGTCAAAACATGAAAACCTGCGCGAAATACAAAAGGCAGAGGATATAATATACAGGGCCACCGGAATAAGGCCGAGGCTTTTTGCCCCGCCCTACGGGGAAAGGGGGCCTGCCGTCCTGAAGGCGGCGGATGAGGCTTCGTATACCACCGTTCTCTGGTCCGTGGATACAATCGACTGGCAGCTGCCGGAACCCCATGTCATTGTGCAGCGGGTGGTGGACCGGGCCCACAACGGGGCGATAGTGCTTATGCACCCTACCGCCCCGACGGTGAAGGCCCTGCCGGAGATAATACAAAAGCTGAAAAAGGACGGGTACCAGCTGGTTAACGTGTCGAAGGTGCTTGAAAGCCTGGAGATTACCGACAGCAGCGTTTCGGGCAGGAGGTACTCCATCTGAGGGAGGGTCAAGGCGTGTGTGATTTTTTTCAGCACGGATAAAGGATTTATATAACATATAGAGAAAAGTACAACCTTAATTACTTTTAATCAATGAAAAAGGGCTGGGACCGGGAAGAAACTGTTAACCCGGAACCACCCGATTAAAAAACTGGGGTAGGTGCCGTCTTGATAAAAAAAGAAGTACTTGACAATGGAGTTACTCTCCTGACCGAGGACATTCCGCATGTTCGCTCAGTAGCCCTTGGGGTCTGGGTCAATGTGGGGTCCAGGGATGAGGATGACCAGGTGGCGGGTATATCCCACTTTATTGAACACCTCATGTTCAAGGGGACAGAAAAAAGGACCGCCAAGCAGATTGCCGAGACACTGGACGCGGTGGGAGGCCAGTTGAACGCCTTCACCACCAAGGAATATACCTGCTATTACGCCAAGGTGCTGGACGAACACTTCGACCTGGCTCTGGACGTGCTTTCTGACATGCTTTTCAACTCCAGATTCGCCGGGCCCGACATGGACAGGGAGCGCAATGTTATCATCGAGGAGATTAAAATGTATGAAGATACTCCCGATGAGCTGGTGCACGATGTGTTCGCCAACACCATCTGGCAGGTGCATCCCCTGGGCCGTCCCATTATCGGAAGGTCCGAGGTAATAAAGGATCTGAGCAGGGATGCAATAATAGATTATATCGGAAAATATTACGTGCCCGGAAATATAGTGGTAACCGCGGCCGGTCATATCAATCATGAACATGTTTCTCTGAAGATCGGCCAGGTATTCGGCGGCCTGAAAGGTGACGCCCGGCCAAGGTCGCTTGCGCTGCCCGTTCCCCGGCAGGAGATTACCTGCCGGGAAAAGGACACGGAACAGGTGCACCTGTGCGTAGGAGCCCCGGGGCTTCCACTCGATCACGATCAAATCTACGTTTTTCAGCTGGTCAACACCATTTTGGGCGGTGGGCTAAGCTCACGGCTGTTCCAGGAAATCAGGGAACAGAGGGGCCTTGTATACTCGGTTTACTCTTACCACAGCTCATATCATGATGCCGGCCTGTTTTGCGTATATGCCGGGCTGTCCAAGGAAAACGTGGGGCCGGCCATGGACCTGATTTTCAAGGAAATAAAGGACATTCAGCAAAACGGAGTCACTGACCTTGAACTAAGGAGGGCCAAGGACCAGCTCAAGGGCAACCTGCTTTTGAGCCTTGAAAATGTCAACACCAGGATGAGCAGGCTGGGCAAGTCGCAGCTTTACCTTGGCAAGGTGGTTTCACCGGAGGAAATAGTGCAGAAGATAGAAAAGGTCTCGGCCGGGGATATAATAAAACTGGCGGGCGATAAACTGGACCCCAAGAACTTCGCCATTGCCAGCGTGGGACCATGGGGAGACTGCGATGCTTTAAAAGCGGTCGTCAACAAAGTAGTGTAGCTACGAGAACTGCCGGACTTGTTGCTGTTTTTTAATGGCATAAATGTAATTATCACCCAATATAATACTAGCGGAGGTGATAATTATGTTCAGTCCGGTTTTTATTTTTGCTTTGGCTGTGCTGGCGCTGGTGGTACTGTCCATTAAGATGAGGCTTGACAACAAGGCTATTAAGGAAAGGGCCTGGGACGGGTCGGAAACAAAATCCTCACCGCTGTCGGAGGCTTTGACCGGACTTATAGGGACAGCAGGGGGGATTTACATCTCACTGGTTATGCTGTTTTCTTTTATGGAGCTGAAAGTGCCTTCCAAAATCGAAGTTTTCAAGGTTGGGTTGGAGCCGCTGGCTACGGTGTCCTTTGCCCTGGCCATCGTCCAGCCCTTTGTGATCAGGTTGCTTCAACTCCGTAAAAGGTATTAAGCGGGCGGGGTGGGTTTTGTATGCGCATGGCTGAACTGGCTGGTAAAGAGATTGTAAATATTTATGATGGGGCAAGACTTGGTGTCGTGGGAGAAAGCGACATGGTTATCGACATTGAAACAGGTAGAATAACCTCGATGATAATTCCCAGAAAAAGCAACTTTCTTAACCTCTGGATGGACAGGCAGCACATGGTCATACCCTGGGAGTCGATAAAAAAGATAGGGTATGAGGTTATGATTGTGGACCTTGACCAGACAAATCTCAATTTTAAAAGATACATGGTATAACAGGAACAGCGTTTATCCTCGTCCCCAAGGTATAAAGTTTTCTACCGCTTACAGGGCGGTATTATTTTTTGCGCTGGGATTGGGGATTAGTGGTTGGGGATCGGAAAAAGCGATAACCTTCCAGTTTTTGGATCCTAACCCCTAACCCCTTCCTCCCCTTTTAATTTTCCGCTATAAGCAATGTTAATGCTGGAAATAATATTAATCGCAACAACAAAACGGATGGAGGACAGCCATGGCCAGACAGCACAGGCTGGAAATGATAAGGGAAATAGAAATGCGCAGGAACTCCTCGGTAATCTGTTACATTACCGGTGACCGGGACAATCTGCACACCCGCATCGCTCCCGATGTAATACCCATCTTTTACCGACATCTGGAAATAGTGCCCGACCGGAGGCGGGTTGACCTTTTTTTATATACCAGGGGCGGAGATATACTGACACCCTGGCGGGTGGTTCAGCTCATAAGGGAGTATACGGGCGAGTATTGTGTGCTGGTGCCTTTCCGGTCGTACAGCGCCGGAACTCTTTTTTGCCTTGGGGCGGATGAAATAGTGATGGCCAAAATGGGAGAACTGGGCCCCATAGATCCCAGCGTCGTAAACGCATATAACCCCGAGGATCCGTGCAACCCCTCGGCCAGGATGCCGGTCAACATCGAGGACGTTTATTCCTATTTCACGCTGGCCGGCGAAGCGGCAAAGCTGGACGCCGGGTCGATGTCGCTTATCTTTGCCGAGCTGGCAAGGAGGATTCATCCTCTGGCCCTGGGCAACGTACACAGAAATTATCTCCTGATCCGTTCCCTGGCCAAAAAGCTGCTGGGGTTCAGGAGATGCAGCCTTTGCGCCGAAGATGTCCAGAGGATTGTGGACAACCTTACAGAGAAGCTTTACGCCCATAATTACACCATTTCACGCCGGGAAGCGCTTGAAGACGTCGGGCTGCCCGTATCCTACCCGGACATCGACCTGGAAAGACTGATCTGGTCGCTGTATGAGGATTTCGCCCGGGAGTTACAGCTGGCGGAACCATTTGATCCAAGGGAAATCACCACCGGCCCAAGGAGGGAATTCGAGATCCCGGCCGGAGTGGTGGAGTCACAGTTTGGCAGGGATTATTTCATTTACTCCGGAGTGGTGGAGGGGAAAAGGTATAACGGGGACACCCAGATCAACGTGGATATAATCAGGCAGGGCTGGAAAACCATTGAATAAAGATTTTTTCTTAATTATAACATGAATTAATCTGGAAAAAGGAGGGATTGTTTATGGATAAGTTGAAAATAGTGATGGAACCGGTAAGGTTTAACTATCTTACTGTAAAGGGTAAATATTACATACTTACCGACAAAACAGG
Source organism: Bacillota bacterium (assembly GCA_049325055.1). GTDB lineage: Bacteria > Bacillota > Desulfotomaculia > Desulfotomaculales > Desulfocucumaceae > BRHc4a. The sequence goes on along the minus strand of JBMOPB010000131.1, from coordinate 11,400 downwards.
TTATCCGTCTGCGGAATTCAGGTTCCGGTCGGGTAAAGGGGTAATAGTGCATGACTTCAGGAGCAATTATACCGGCCCTTCGGGCCCGTAACACGGGGTAGCGCTTTTTGTCTTGACATATTTTTGTGAATATATGAAAATAAAGGTTACATGATCGAACTTAACCGCAAGGTTTTAGCCTCGCGGCTGAATTTTATGTATAAGGGGAGGGTTGCGGGCCGGAATCTTCGCGCCCGGATGATATGATTAAGGTTGCTGTCAGCGGCGCCGGCGGGAGGATGGGGCGCGAGGTCCTTCGCACCGTCTGTAATGCCGAAGACACCGAACTGGTGGGGGCGGTGGACCCCTTTGCGGCCGGAATTGACGTCGGAAAACTTTTAGAGACCGGGCAGATGGGCATCAGGGTCAGCCCGGACCTGGCCGGAATGCTGGACGATGTCCGTCCCGACGTTCTTATAGATTTCACCAGCCCCGGGGCCGTTTTTCAAAACATTTGCACCGCATTAAAAAGTGGTGTTCGCCCGGTAGTGGGGACCACCGGAATGAATTCGGAACAACTGGCCGAGGTGCGTGAAATGGCTTCCCGGCACAGGACGGGGTGCGTAGTGGCGCCCAATTTCGCCATCGGGGCCATATTGATGATGAAATTTGCAGCTGAGGCTTCCAGGTATTTTCCACATGTTGAGATTATAGAGCTTCACCACGATAAAAAGGTTGACGCCCCGTCGGGTACAGCATTGAAGACAGCGGAGCTTATTTCCCAGAACAGGGGGGAATACCGCTCCGGAAAGGTTTCTGAGATTGAAAAAATTGCCTGCGCCCGTGGCGCAGACTACGACGGCGGTATCCGTATCCACAGTGTACGCCTGCCGGGTATGGTGGCCCACCAGGAAGTTATTTTTGGGGGACTGGGCCAGACGCTTACCATAAGACATGATTCCATATCCAGGGAGTCCTTTATGCCAGGGGTGCTGCTGGCGGTTCGCAGGGTAATGGAACTCAACGAACTGGTTTATGGGCTGGAAAATCTAATTTTTGAAAAAAACAGCCCCGGTGATGACTGAGGAGCCTCGCAGTCACCACTTGATCTGCTGGTTCATATATTGATGTTAAATGGAGGCAGAGGAGGGTTCTTTCCGGTATGCAGCCACACTTGTCAGGTGTAACGGTTGCCGTGCTGGGTGGTGACGCCAGGGAGGTTGTGCTGGCAGAAGGTCTTTTGGCTGCCGGGGCCCGGATCAGGGCAGTGGGAACACCGGATTCATTGAAGAGAGGCCCCGGCGTTGAGATATGCCGGGATATCTCCGAAGGGCTGGAGGGAGTTAATGCCGTTGTACTGCCCGTACCCGGTGTAAAAAATGACCGGGGGGAACTGCACGGAGTATTTCCCGACCGGCCGCTGGTGCTTTCAAGGGAGCTTTTGTCGCTTCTTCCGGCTGGCACTCCTGTGCTGGTGGGATTCGCCAGAAAAGTTCTCAAGGAAATGGTCAGTCAGTGCAACCTTCGCCTTATAGAATTAATGAATATGGACGATGTAGCCATACTTAATTCCATTCCCTCCGCCGAGGGCGCCATACAGCTGGCCATGGAGAATTCAGACATCACCATCCATGGAAGCAGGTCATTGGTACTGGGCTTCGGCAGAACCGGCATGACGCTGGCCCGCATACTGGGAGCGCTAAATTCCAGGACAACGGTTGTTGCCCGGAATCCGGTCCAAAGGGCAAGAGCCGTGGAGATGGGTTCTACCGCCGTGGATTTTTCAGAACTGGGACACGAAGCATCGAAAGCCGATTTTCTATACAATACAATCCCCTCAATGGTTCTTGATAAAGAAATTCTAATCTGCGTTTCGTCCGGGGCGCTTATTATCGACCTGGCATCTCCACCCGGCGGAACCGACTTTGAGGAAGCCAAAAGGCTGGGAATAAAAGCAATACTGGCCCCCGGCCTGCCCGGAAAGGTGGCTCCCAAAACGGCGGGAAGGATACTTGCCGACGTGGTTCTCCGTGTACTGGCAAAAGAGCTGAACCTTCTTTGATTTTCTGCCTCCGGAACCGGAGGTGGCTGTCTATGCGTCTGAAAGGCATTCGGGTGGGGTTTGCCCTTACCGGCTCTCACTGCACCCTGGATGAAATATTTACTGAAATTGAAAACATAAAAAAGGAAGGGGCCGACATATACCCTATAGTAAGCCAGTCGGTTGACCAGACAGTTACAAGATACGGCTCCCCTGAGAAATGGAAAAATGCTCTGACTGGAATTACCGGGAATAAAGTGATAAACTCCATAGTGGGGGCCGAACCGGTAGGCCCGGAAAAAATGGTTGATGTGATTGTGATTGCTCCCTGTACCGGGAACACCCTGGCAAAGCTGGCCAACGCCATTACCGACACCACGGTGTTGATGGCCGCCAAAGCTCACCTGCGAAATCAACGCCCGGTGGTACTGGCAATTTCCACCAATGATGGTCTTGGATTAAATGCGAAAAACATTGGTCTCTTACTGAACACCAAAAACATATACATGGTTCCGTTCGGTCAGGATAATCCCACTGGAAAGCCGAACTCGCTCAAGGCCAATATGGGACTAATCGTTGATACCATATTGCACGCCCTGGAAGGAAAACAAATCCAGCCCGTACTGGTATCGTATTGACCGTGTGCGGCTCCGGTGGCACTGATAACACTAACTGTAGTTTGGGAGGGATAGTCACTTGGCAGGTTACAATGTAGTAGTGGTAGGGGCATCCGGAGCCGTAGGACATGAGTTGCTCAAAATCCTGGACGAAAGGAAATTTCCGTTAGCTAAGCTTAAACTTTGTGCCACGTCCCGTTCTGCCGGCAAACAGATAGAATTCCGGGGCGAGGCATATACTGTAGAGGAAACCACCCCTGACAGCTTTAACGATATGGACATTGCCCTTTTCGCCGGTGGATCCGCCAGCCTGGAATTTGGCCCGGCCGCCGCCGAGCGGGGCTGCGTGATTATAGACAACAGCAGCAATTACAGGATGGACCCCAATGTCCCTCTGGTGGTTCCGGAGGTTAATCCCGAGGACGTAAAGTGGCACAAGGGAATAATAGCAAACCCCAACTGTTCCACCATTATAATGGTGGTTGCCTTGAAACCCATTTATGACGCAGCCGGTATCAAAAGAGTGGTGGTTTCCACCTACCAGGCGGTTTCAGGGGCCGGGCAGGAAGGCATCGAGGAGCTTGACGCCCAGACCAGGGCTGTAATTTCAGGGAATGAGTATCCCCCCAAGAAATTTGCCCACCAGATTGCCTTTAACCTGATACCTCACATTGATGTCTTCCAGGACATGGACTACACCAAGGAAGAATGGAAGATGGTCAAGGAAACTCATAAAATAATGCACGACAGCAATATTGCCGTTACGGCCACCACGGTGAGGGTGCCCGTATTCCGCAGCCATTCCGAGTCTGTAAACATTGAGACCGAACGAAAGCTTACCGCGCATGAGGCCAGGGAAATAATGGCAAAAGCCCCCGGGGTTGTGGTGATTGACAGCCCCGCAGAAAAGCAATACCCCATGCCGCTTTTCTGCTCGGATAAGGACGAGGTCTTCGTGGGACGAATCAGGGAGGACAACTCCATTGAAAAGGGGCTCAACATGTGGGTGGTGGCCGACCAGATCCGTAAGGGAGCAGCAACCAATGCGGTGCAGATAGCAGAATTACTGATTAAATACGGATGTCTGCGGGTGAGGTAAAAAATGAAATTTATAGTGCAAAAATTCGGCGGCACTTCGCTTGTAACAGAGGAACTGAGGGATCAGGTGGCGTCCAAGGTCATAGCCGTAAAGCAGGAGGGGTACATCCCTGTACTGGTTGTTTCGGCCATGGGCAGAAACGGCGACCCCTTCGCCACCGACACCCTGATAAATTATGTAAAAAAGGAGCACAAGGATCTACCGTTCCGCGAAATGGACCTGTTAATGGCCTGCGGGGAGATCATTTCCGGTGTGGTAATGGCGGCCAACCTTGAAAAAAAAGGTCACCCTGCTGTATGTTTGACCGGGGCCCAGGCGGGGATAATTACCGACAGCACCTTTAGCGACGCGCGTATACTCAAGGTCAAGCCAGACAACATTATTAAACATGCCAAAGAGGGAAAAATAGTTATTGTCACCGGCTTTCAGGGCGTTACTGAAGACGGGGAAACAACCACCCTGGGGCGGGGAGGCAGCGACACCACAGCGGCAGCCCTGGGAGTGGCCCTGGACGCCCACTATGTTGATATATACACCGATGTTGAGGGTATTATGACGGCAGACCCCCGTATAGTGGAAGGCGCACGCCCCAGGGAGGTGGTCACTTACGACGAGATATGCCAGCTGGCCCATGAGGGCGCCAAGGTGGTTCATCCCAGGGCGGTGGAGATAGTAATGCAGAAAAACATTCCCCTCAGGGTAAAATGCACATTCAGCGATGCTCCGGGAACGCTGGTAACCAGCACCGGGGAAGCAAACAAGGATACTATAGATATCACCAGGGACCGCACCATTACGGGTATAACCCAGATACCCGGCCTGACTCAGTTTAAAGTTGCCGTGGATGACGGAAACGAGGGGCTGAGGCAGAAAAGGCGTCTGTTCAAGGGTCTGGCCCTGGCCGGGATCAGCCTGGATTTCATCAATGTCCACCCTAATTTAGTGGTGTTTACGGTAAAGGACGAAGCCCGGGAAAAAGCCGCCCAGGTGCTGGAAAACACCGGTTTTGCCGCAGAAATAACTCCCAACTGCGCCAAGGTGGCGGCGGTGGGCGCGGGTATGACCGGGGTTCCAGGGGTTATGGCCTCGATAGTGGAGGCGCTTACCAAAGAAGATATCCAGATACTGCAGTCAAACGACTCCTATACAACCATCTGGGTATTGGTAAAAAGGGATGACATGGAGAAAGCGGTACGGGCCTTGTACCGCCAGTTTACGGCGGGTTAAACACCGGGGCCGGCCATCCGGTATCAGTGGCTTTTACGCAAGATATTGTACCAGTTCTCAAAGGTCGATTTGTTACCATAACGGGAGGAAGGTGAAAGCCTTGGTTAATGATTTCGGGCGGGTTCTTACCGCTATGATCACGCCTTTCAACAAGGACATGGCAGTGGATTACAACGTGGCAAGAAAACTGGCCCGCCATCTGGCCCAGTCGGGTTCGGACGGACTGGTCGTATGCGGAACCACAGGTGAATCCCCCACACTGACAAAGGAAGAGAAAATCGAACTCTTTAGGGTTGTGGTCGATGAGGTGGGCGGCCAGTCGGTGGTGATCGCCGGCACCGGTGGATACAGCACAGCCTCCAGCATAGAACTGACACAGGCCGCTGAAAAAGTGGGGGTAGACGGCGTGATGCTGGTGTGCCCGTATTACAATAAACCTTCCCATGAGGGCCTTTACCAGCATTTCAAGGCGATTGCTTCCAGCACCAACCTGCCGGTAATGCTATACAATATCCCGGGCCGGACCGGGGTGAACATGCTTCCGGCCACCGTGGCCAGACTGGCCGAGATTCCAAACATAATAGCCATAAAGGAAGCGGCCGGAAGCGTCGACCAGGTAAGCGAGCTGCGCCGGACCCTGCCCGACAACTTTGCCGTATACAGCGGCGACGATTCCATCACCCTGCCCATGCTGGCACTTGGCGCAAAGGGAATAGTCAGTGTGGCGGCCCACGTGGTGGGCCCCCAGATAAAGCAGATGGTAAACTCTTTCATCTCCGGCAACACAACCCTTGCCACCCAGATACACCTGCAGCTGTTTTCCATTTTCAAGGGGCTGTTTATTACCACCAACCCGGTGCCCGTAAAGGCGGCCATGAACATCCTTGGCTGGCAGGTGGGGGCTCCCAGGCTGCCACTGGTGGAAGCCACGGCGGCCGAAAAGGACGCTATAAAGAAGGCGCTGGCGGAACTGCACCTAATCTAAGACAGTCCAGTGAGAGGCCTGACAGGTCTCTCTTGTTTTTACCGGCCTTTGGGCCTTACGCGGTATGATTATACCAGTTAAAGGGAAGAATAATATAGATTAATGTGATGCGACAACCGGTAAAAATTTATTGCCGTCCGGCAAAAAATTAATATAAAATGGTATTTAAGATAGTGGACGGGTTATGGCATATCCGGAATTTATTAACCGCATGATGTTATCCCACCTTCTCCTGTTACTCTCACCGGGTTTTTTATTTTTTTGACCTTTTTGACGAAAATATAGGGGAGGTGCGGAAATTTGGCAAAAGAACCTAAGGTTGCCCTTATTCCTCTGGGAGGAATGGGGGAAATAGGAAAAAACATGATGGCGGTGAGATTTGGGGATAAGATCCTGGTTATAGATTGCGGATTGATGTTTCCCGAGGAAGAGATGCTGGGGATCGACGTAGTTATACCAGACATTACCTTCCTCTTGGAAAACCGGGAGCAGGTGCAGGCAATCGTGCTGACACACGGGCACGAAGACCATATAGGGGCTCTGCCCTATGTGCTGCGTCAGCTGAACGTCCCTGTTTACGGCACCAGGCTGACGCTGGGGCTATTGGAAGGCAAGCTCAAGGAGCAGGGTATCGATAAAGGAGTCGAACTTCGCACTGTCAAGCCGAGGGATACAGTTCAGATCGGGCCTTTCAAAGTGGAATTTATCAGGGTTGCCCACAGCGTGCCGGACGCGGTGGCGCTGGCCATTCACACCCCCATTGGCACTGTGGTCCATACAGGCGACTTCAAGGTGGACCACACCCCGGTGGATGGTGAGGTTCTGGACTTCTTCAAGTTTGCCCAACTGGGAGAGAAGGGTGTACTGGTGCTGATGTCGGACAGCACCAATGTCGAGAGGTCCGGGCACACCCTTTCCGAAAAAACAGTGGGCGCCGTGCTGGATGAGACTTTCAGGCAGGCCACGGAACGGATCATCATGGCCACCTTTGCCTCCAATATTCACCGGCTGCAGCAGGCTATAACCACCGCCCACAGGTATGAACGGAAGGTGGCCATAGTGGGCCGCAGTATGGTCAATGTTGTCAGCATAGCCCATGAATTAGGGTATCTGGCCATACCGGAGGGAACCCTGGTGGAGGTGGAGGAGGCTTCCCGCCTTCCCAAAAACAAGGTTCTGTATATTTCCACCGGGAGCCAGGGCGAGCCCATGTCGGCCCTTACAAGGATGGCCATGGGTGATCACCGGCAGGTTGAGATAATGCCGGGAGACACCATCATTATCTCAGCAAGCCCCATCCCCGGCAACGAAAAGCTGGTGGGGCGGGTAATAGACCTTCTTTTCAAGCAGGGGGCCCACGTCGTCTACGAGTCCGTTTCCGGCATACATGTCAGCGGGCACCCCAGCCAGGAAGAACTGAAACTTATGATCAACCTTACCAGGCCCAAGTTTTTTGTTCCCGTTCACGGGGAGCAGCGTATGCTTATAAAGCACGCCCGGCTGGCCAGGGAGATGGGAATCCCGGCGAACAACATATTTGTCTGCGAAAACGGCCAGGTCATCGAGTTTTCAAAAAAGAGCGGCCGGCCGGCCGGAAGGGTCACCGCCGGAAAGGTGCTTGTAGACGGTCTTGGCGTGGGTGACGTGGGTAACATAGTGCTGAGGGACCGCAAGCAGCTTTCCCAGGACGGGATACTCATAGTAGTGGTCACCATCAGCAAGGAAAGCGGCATGATAATAGCCGGCCCTGATATAGTCTCAAGGGGATTCGTGTACGTCAGGGAGTCCGAGAAGCTTATGGAAGAGGTCAGGGAAAAGGTAAGGGTCATACTGGACAAGTGTTCCGACAGAGGTATCACCGAGTGGTCCAATATAAAGTCCCAGGTAAGGGATTCCCTGGGCAAATTCCTTTATGAAAAAACCAGGAGAAGGCCAATGATACTGCCAATCATCATGGATATATAACATCAGAATTAAAATTAAAATACACGGGTTAAAAAGCCGTGTATTTTTTTGTCCGGAAAAGCATACTAAGGAAGACATTATTCAAGCGTAGTACAATAAGGAGGATTAGCATGCCGAGTTATATATCCTACGACGATGAGCCGGGGGTATTTCCCTATTCCCCAGATATTGACCCGGAGCCCAGCGTGGAACCGGAATTTTATCCCAATGAGCCGCACCATCCCGACGAAGATCATCACAAGGCTCCCCGGCGCGTACAGGGCCGGCAAAAGGGCGGCGTCGATTCAATCAAGGAACTGGGCGCCATGCCTGTCCCGGAAGTAAAGAGCAATATACACTGCATAAGCATAGTGGGCCAGATAGAAGGCCACCTGGTACTGCCGCCCCAAAACAAGACTACCAAGTACGAGCATATAATACCACAGCTGATAGCTATCGAGCAGTCCCCGGAAATAGAGGGACTGATGATAATACTGAACACAGTGGGCGGCGATGTGGAGGCCGGGCTTGCCATAGCCGAGATGATCTCCAGCCTTTCCAAGCCCACCGTGTCCATCGTGCTGGGAGGGGGCCACTCCATCGGCGTCCCCATAGCGGTTGCCACCGACCACAGCTTCATAGCAGAAACCGCCAGCATGACCATTCACCCCATACGTCTTAACGGCTTGGTAATCGGGGTTCCCCAGACTTACGAGTACCTGGACAAAATGCAGGACCGGGTGGTGAACTTTGTCACCAGCCATTCCAGAATCACATCCGATCAATTCCGGGAGCTTATGTTCAGGACCGGGGAGCTTGCCAGGGATATCGGGACCGTACTTATTGGAAAAGAAGCGGTGGAGAAGGGGCTCATCGACGAGGTGGGCGGGGTCAGCAAAGCGGTGGCCAAGCTGAAGCAAATGATAGGAGACAGGCCAACCGGCAAGGGAGTGACACAGCATTGATTTTATGGACGCCCATGCAGCTGGAACTGGTGCTTGAGGGGATGGAAACCATGGAATCTCCGCAACTGGAGCATGCTTACCGCCTCGGTGTGCCCATGCTGGTTGAGAAAACAAAAGACGGGCGGCGCAGGATAGACAGGTTGCTAAGCACTGACCCCATGGATTACCTTGACCTGGAAAACACTCCCGGAAGATACCTGGATTGCTGAAAATTTATTTTTTTTAAAGTCCCTGCCGCCTCAGGAACTTTTTGGGCAACGCCGTTGTCATAATAGTAGTATACGTGCTGAAGGGGGCGGGGTCGGTGATTTTAAAGCTTTTGATAGCCTTGTTGTTCCTGTTTGCCCTGGGACTTATCGACCCCGGAAGACAGGCCCGGTGACAAGTAAGAATTTGAATGACAACCGCCAAATGTCGAAATTGGCGGTTTTTTCATGTCAATGAGCGCCGGGTGGATACTTCTTTGCATGGTACCGGCATATAATATGTTAATCAGCGGAGTGGAAATAGTGTGGCCCGTTCATCTTACTGTTTGACAAAATTATACAGAGGAAGGAGTGATTGACATGGACTTCTGGAAGAGACTTGAGGAGCATCGCTCTATAGAAAAGCAGCTGGCCTGGGAAGGTACCTTCGCAGATTACCTGGGATTAGTCAAAAAATCTCCCTATGTAACCCAGTTGGCCCATTCACGCATATATGAAATGATTAAATCAGCAGGTATCGAGGAGACGCCTACAGGGAAAAAATACAGTTTCTTCAGTCCGGAAATATTTGGTCTGGACAGTACCCTGGAAAAACTGGTAGAGGAATACTTCCACCCGGCTGCCCGAAGGCTTGACGTCAGGAAGAGGATACTTTTGCTGATGGGTCCCGTGAGCGGGGGCAAATCCACCCTGGTGGCCCTGTTCAAGAGGGGGCTGGAAAGATTCAGCCGCACCGAACTTGGCGCGCTATACGGCATCAAGGGGTGCCCGATGCATGAGGAACCGCTACACCTGATACCAAAAGAACTGAGGCAGGAGTTCGAAAAAGAATACAATGTGTACATCGAGGGAGAACTCTGCCCGTCCTGCCGCATGATGCTGGAAACCGAATATGGGGGAAAAATCGAAAATGTAATGGTGGAAAGGGTCTTCCTCTCGGAGGAACAAAGGGTGGGTATAGGAACCTTCACCCCCTCGGACCCAAAATCTCAGGACATCGCCGACCTCACCGGCAGCGTGGACTTCTCCACCATAGCCGACTACGGCTCCGAATCGGACCCCAGGGCCTACCGGTTCGACGGGGAGCTAAACATCGCCAACAGGGGTATTATGGAGTTTCAGGAGATGCTTAAAAATAAACCACTTGCGACAGGGGACGGTTCTCTCTTGTCGCAAGTCCCCTGTCGCAGTTAGTTTGCTGCCTTTGCTCTCATAATATTTAGTCCCAGGCCTATGAACAATATGCCGGTTAATTTATTCATTATATTAGTGGTCAATTGGTTATTGCGCAGCTTGTTTGTTGCAAATGATGAGAAAATGGCTATTAGCAAGCACCAGATTGTTCCGGTGGTAATAAAGGTCAGACCAAGCATCAAAAACGGCAGTGGGCCTAAACTATTGGCAGGGTCCACAAACTGGGGCAAAAAGGCCAGGAAAAACAGCGCAACTTTGGGGTTTAGCACATTTGTCAGAATGCCCTGCAAATATACTTTCAACATGTTGTCCTTATTGCCTTCATCAACCGAAAACTGACCGGAAGGTGAAAACAGTGTCTTTAAGCCCAGGTAGATTAAATATGCTGCTCCGGCATATTTTATAATATTGAACGCAATCAGGGATTTGGCAAGTATGACTGATAAGCCCAGTGAAGCTAAAAGAGTATGTATGACAGCTCCCGTGCTGATGCCGAAGACCGAAAGTATACCGGCTTTTCTGCCCTGTGAAACGCTCCTTCCCAGTATATACATGGTATCCGCTCCCGGGGTGAGATTGAGCAGTATTCCTGATAGAAGAAAAACTTCAAAGTTTATTATTCCAAACACTATAAATCCCCTTTCAGTCAGGCATAGTAATATCTTATTATAACCCGCCGGTTTTGATATAGAAAGAACCTACACAGGCATCGTGCTTAAATTAAATAGGATGGATATGACAGCAAGATATCGTTAGTTCAATAGCAGCTGGCACTATGTGGTCATAAGATCAGTAGCGTTGCATAAACCAAAGCGCAAAATATCAACCTTTAAATTTGGTAAAATTTGTCCAAATTTGGCCAATTTCCATTTTAAAGGTGCTTTTCGGAAAATATCCTATACATTGCGAAAACATTGGGGAAGAAAGATGCGTATAAAAAATAGCCGCCACAGGGCGGCTATCTGAAGATAATAAACCAGGTTTTAAAATAGCAGGATGTCTTTGCCCGTTGGGGGATTACGAAACCTCTTCCTCGCTCTCGCCCAGGTAGGCGCAGCGGACCCTGGGGTCCTCCTGCACCTCCAGTGCGGTGCCTCCGAATATTATCCTTCCGGTCTCCAGCACGTAGGCCCTGTGGGCCAC
>JBMOPB010000130.1:0-21083 GCA_049325055.1 Bacillota bacterium | reverse complement strand
GGGGCTTGTACCTGACGCACCCGGTCAGACTGTTATGCCTTTTTGCCTCCAGTAGGACTCGAAGCCATTTATAACGCTTTCTATTTCGTCCTTCCTTTTGAGGGCGTCCAGCCAGCGTGCGGGAATGGCGCTGTAACCGTAATAAGTCCCTGCCAGGCCACCGGTTATACATCCGGCGGTGTCGGCGTCCTCTCCCCTGTTGACCACTTCCACCAGCGCTTCCTCAAAGCTGTCCGTGCACAGGAAGGACTGGACGGAGGCCGCCAGGGTGTCCAGTGCGTTGCCACGTGGAGGAGTTGGGGGAGCGCCTTTCTGAACAGTTTTTATCATGTGCCAGAAAAATTTTTGAGGGGATATTTTCATCTCCCTGCAAAAGCTGTCGGTAAGCTCAAGGGCCCGGGTGACCATCTGCCGCCTGGACCCGCCCTCCGGGGCGAGGCGCACCAGTATGTTGTAAAAAATGCAGCAGGTGGCGCTTTCATGGCTGTAATGGGTCATCATGCATATTTCCGCCGACCACTTGGCTATTTTTTGCATATCGTTCCAGTACCCGAAAGTAACCGGGAGCGTCCGCATCAGGCTGCCGTTGCTGTCCATCTTGCTCAGGGACTGGGCGGTGGCGCGGGAGGCTTCCCTCCAGTTGCCCAGCCTCATGTAGTTTTGTATAGACTCTTTGGTGGTCCTGCCGATGTCCCTGGGCCCGGACTTGAACCAGCGCAGGAAGTTATGCCCTATCTCTTCCAGCGGAAATGGGGGGTTAGAAAGTATCCCCCTGGCCACGTCCAGGGTCATGCTGGTATCATCGGTCCATTCCCCCGGCCCGAGATTAAGCCACCCCCCGCCGTGCATCTCCTTCAAAACCCCGTATTTTTCTTTTATACGGTCTGCCCCGTCCATTTCCACAGGCCCGCCCAGGGCGTCTCCTGCGGCGGCCCCGAAAAAGGCGCCCTTAATCACGTTTTCCAATCAAAACACCTGCCCGACAGGAATTTATTATTTTTCCCCTGCGGTATCCATATTGTACAGATAACTATACGCCTGCTGGTAAAACAGTACTTTTCGTATAAACTGACGGGTCTCGGGAAAGGGTATCTGGTCTAAGCTGCCGCGCTTCCCGGTCCAGTAATTTTCCTCTATCCATTTTTTTACATTGCCCCGGCCGGCGTTATAAGCCGCCAGGACCAATACCGTATCGCCGTTGTATTCCTTGTAAAGATCAGCCACATACAAAGCGCCAATCTTTACATTAAATTCGGGATTAAACAGCAGTTCCGGGCTGTAATTTGGTATGCCCCTCTGACCTGCCACCCACCTGCCCGTTTCCGGCATTATCTGCATCAGCCCCCGGGCTCCCTTGACTGAAACCGCCCCGGGATTGAAATTGCTTTCGGTTTTTACCATTGCCGCCAGTAAATACCCGTCTATGCCCGAATTGGCCGCCTCCCTGAAAATTGTATCCCGGTAGGGAATTGGCATAAAGAACCTGCCGATATTTCCGGCATTTATTATAAGGAGTACCAGCACAGCCAGGAATAAAATCCTTGACAATCTGTATCTCCTTTTTTTCCTGCTGTAAAACAATACAATCACTCACTCCGCGGAAAAAGGCTTTTAGTCGTTTACTTTTTTTGAGGTTATTTCGATCCATATGGCGTCAATCTGCCTGATGGTGTCCTCCAGGAGGCCGCTGTTGTCTATTATCCTGTCTGCAAATTTACATTTTTCCTCCTGGCTCATCTGGGCATTTATACGCTTTAACACGTCCTCACGGGAAAGGCCGCTTCTGGCCATAACCCTCGCCACCTGGACCTCCCGGTCCACTTTTACAACCCATATCTCGTCCATCATCTTATCCATGCCTGACTCTAGCAGTAGCGGCACCTCCACCACCAGAACAGGGGCGCCCCCCCTCCCCCGGCGGTATTCGTCTATCCGCCGGTCCACCACCCTGATGACCTCGGGGTGTATGATGGACTCGAGCTTTTTTCGGGCCCCGGGGTTTTCAAAAACAATAGACGCCATCTTGGCCCGGTCCAGCTCTCCTTTTTCATTCAGCACCCCGGGGCCGAATTCGCCGACTATCTTTTTAAGGCCCCCGGTGCCTTGGGCAACTACATCCCTTGAAACCTGGTCGGTGTCGATAACCTCGGCCCCAAGCTCTGCCAGCCTGCTTGAAACTGTGCTTTTCCCGCTTCCTATATTTCCAGTGAGTCCGATAATCATTATAAAAACAACTCCACATTGTTCAATTCGTTGCGAAAGAAACCATATCCTCTAAAAACATTTTAATATTTTTAATTGCGTATGTTCATAAAGTCATGTAAAGTTAAATTAAAAAATGCTTTGCATCAACCATAAAAAGTATAGTATAATTCCCCCGGCGAGAACCAATCAGGGAGGTTGAAATCCGTGTTAAGCCTGAACAAAACCATCTTCTCCGTACCCCCACAGATACGCCAGAGACTTTTTTCCGGAGAATATGTAAGGTTGGGAGGAGTAATAAAGGAAAAGGCGACGGGCAGGATTGCCTACCTTTTGGTTGACAGATTGAACGAAGAAAGAGAAGGTACCAGCATGAGTGTTTCCATACCTGAAATAATGGACAGCACTCTTAAATACCTCACCTCCGGCCAGATAAGAAAACAACTGGAACACCTTGAAAAGGAGCTTGACAGCCAGAATATACAGATTAACCCGGAAGACCTGGCAATAATCACCGGGGCCATTGACTCCATTCATATAAGGAGCCTTACCTCCGAGGATCTGGATCGGGTCACTGAAAGCATGTCCAAACTTTATACAAGGTATCACGACATTTTTTCAAAGTATCTCAAAGACCTCGACAGGCCCAAAGACCTGCAGAGTTTTCCCTTTATCAAGATACTAATGCTTATAGCGGTGACAGCTTCCAAACTCTGCATGCAGTCAGACAGGCTTGACGAAGCTAAAAACTGGATACGCAAGGTGCACCATGACATGATAGAGGCCATGAAGGTCTATTGTCTCTTAAACAGTAAGACCAACAAGGACCTGGCCCATTTTACCCAGATATCAAAATACCCTGCAGTGGAATTTTTCAACGAGCTAAAGGAGATCATCGCCAGCCCGGCCACCAAGCCCAAGTACAAGTTCCCCCCCATGGAAGTGATTTATCTTTGGAACTGCGCCGAATACCTTGAGGGGTATATGCTGGAACTGGAATACAATTAACAGTATTGTTAAGCCGTAACAGTTATTTTAATCTCACGATCTCGGCATAGTTTTCCGGATCGAAACCATCGTCATAATGTATATCACCAAAACGGCCCGGATATACCTCCTGGAAATATTTCAACAGAGGTATCATTACCTGTTTTATTCCCCCCTGGGCAACTGGCATGGTACAGGTTTCCAAAAGTTCCCTCCACTGGTCCTGAGTATAGCTGTAAACAACCCTTGTCTTAGTGGCCCCCTGGGTGATTTCCGAGGGAAAGCTAAACCTTGATTCACCGTCAAAAACCCTTTGGGTCGTTACTGAAATAGGAGCTTCCCCGCTATAGACCGCAATAACGGTTATTACCGCTCCTTCGGATTCATCGCTGCCGTTTACCGGCGGCTGCACCAGAACCATCGGTCTTGTATGCAAAAAAATCACTCCGATATAAAAGTTATTACGGCTATTATATATTTTTTCCAGTAATATATAAATAGCGCAAATCTTTAAAAACAGTCAAAATAGGCCGGCTAACCAAGAGCGGCCTATTGTTTCTTCCGGTACATTTACTTGAAAATAAATCAAAGCCTCTTTAAAAACATTTATCGGTGCCTTCCCTGTTCCTCTTCATCAATGGTCCTGGTCACCTGCCCGCCAGAAACGGCATCCTGATAGCCCAGCCGGTCCATCTCCTCCCCCAGCAGAAAAGAAACATCCACACCGCAGGTATCGGCAAGGAGAACAAGGGAGTCCCAGTCCGGGTAAAATTCTCCCTTTTCCAGTTTCCTAACCCACTTGATGGTTTCTCCTATTTTTGCGGCCAGCATCTTCTGGGTAAACTCCCTGCCGCTTCTTCTGCTCCGGATTTCCCTGGCTTCCCGAACCTTCACCCCCAGCGTCTTCAGGTCGTTCATCCGTCCCATGCCCCCAGTCAGAAAATATTTTCCCAACTTACAGTTTCAAAATAGCTTTCCACAAAAACAAAAGCAATATCAAAAAAAGTTTAAAAAAAATAAAAACCCACATAGGATACGTGGGTTTTCTCTAAATTAATTTACCTTCTCCCATGCCCGGCTTTCTTTGAAGAGTCTGAATAAATGGGGGTCCAGTTTTCCGTCTTCCACCATAAAACCAAGTATACGCAGGGCTCCTTCCACCGGCATGTCTCTCTTGTACGGGCGGTCATCGGCCGTAAGCGCGTCGAAAACATGGAAACCACCAGCATGGACTTTGTCCGGTAGCCTGTCATCTTGTCATAATGCCGGGGGCCGGTAAAATCAAAACCCTCGGCGTTATATACATCGGGGATGTTCACCGACTTTCCGGTCAGCGCAACGTAGGCCGAGACATACTCTTTCGCCAGCTTGACCGGGGGAATGTCGATGGGCTCTCCATTACCCCCCAAATATGTGTTCATGGTCCTGTTCTGGAGTATTTTAAATACCAGCCCGTCTTTTTCGCAAAGATACAGGGTGGTGCCTGCGTCGGCGTTGGTAATCTTGCGGGCCCCGGTAAGTATCATTTCCAACAGTCGGTTGTGGTCCTTCTCCGCGGACAGGGCAATGCCGATGTTAAGAAGATCTTCCACAAGACCGACAGGGTCCGTGAAATCAATACCCTTGCAGTAAAATGCAAATCATCACCTTACAGACCGAATTTAATGAACCGGCTCCAAGAGGCAGTCAACAAAATGCCGGCATTAGCGCCGGCAAAACTCTTCGTTGTTATTACTTTTCCCCCAGTATTCTTTTTCCCGCCGACCAGTCAAGCCATTCCTGGGAACAGCACAGGGGACAGGGGGCTGTGTGACTCTTGATCCTGTCCCACTCCTGGGTGAATACCTTTACCTCCCCGGCATTATCACAGCGCTGGCAAGGGGACTTTTCTTCAATATCAAAATCCATAAACAGTGTCTGAGTTTTACCTACAAGTTCCATTTTCAGATTTTCGACCTTGCCTTTTTTCTGTCCCGGCACCTTTTTCTTGGAAACTCTTTTAAAAGTTCCGCCGCAACTTGTGCACTTTGCGTGTACAGTGGAAACACTTCCGATAACGGTACAACCACAGGTCCATGTTTCTAGGCTGTCGGCAATCCTCTCCCAATCCCCGGCGGTTTTGATTCCGGCGCCTGTCTGCATAATAAATTGCACCCCGCTAACTATCTACCTATATAAGACATAATAGCATGAATATCGCTATAATAATACTCATTTCGATCCAGTTGACGGTATTTTTGGGGGAATTTTTTTCTTTATTGCCGCTCTGCCAACTATCTCCTGGGCCGCCATCACGGTTAGGAGAACAATGCCTAAGGATCGCCCCCGCCAGGGAAATAAGCATAAAAAAACATAATCCGTCAATACAGGAAAATGGGATTATATCAAGAATTTATTTTTCTGATATTACATAAAAAGGAGTGGAAATAATGTCTGATACGCCAAAAGGGGCTTTTATCCAGAGAGATAAGGTTACATACGCTATAGTGCCCAGAACCCCTATGGGGCTCGTAACCCCGGAGATTCTTGATAATATCGCACGGGTCTGCAAAAAATATGAGATTCCTATTATTAAAATAACATCGGGCCAGCGTTTCGCCCTGGTGGGAATGAAACCCGAAATAGTTGAGGAAGTCTGGAATGATCTAGGGCTGGACGTGGGGCCGGCGGTGGAGCTTTGCGTACACTACGTGCAGGCCTGTCCCGGCACCGCTGTCTGCAGGTTTGGCATGCAGGACTCCCTGGGACTTGGGGCAAAGCTGGAAAAAATGTTCGTGGGGAAGGACACTCCCGCCAAGGTCAAGTTCGGTATTTCCGGCTGTCCCAACAACTGTGGCGAGTCCTATCTCAGGGATTTCGGAGCCTTCGGCAAAAAAACCGGCTGGACTGTTGTATTTGGCGGTAATTCCGGGGGCAGGCCCAGGATTGGGAATGTTCTGGCAGAGGGTCTAAATGATGACCAGGTGGTCGATCTTGCCCAAAAGTGCTTCGACTATTACATCACCAACGCCAAGCCCAAGGAGAGGACGTCAAGGTTCATCGACAGGATAGGATTTGAGGAGTTTAAAAAAGCCGTACTTGAATAACACCCTTTTATGATAAATATCACACCTGTTTTGTATCATGCCTCATAACTTCCCGGCAGACTCCCTGGTATCATTAAGTCAGGAACACCACAGATTACCAAAATGCCGGGAGGTATGAGCCATGACTAAAAAAGAGCGCTACTTGAAGTGGAAACACGAACTTCTTGACAGTTGCGGACAATGTATAGGTTTCAGGGCAAAAGGGATTGACCTGTCCAACAACGAAGGCAGCACTGCCTGCAGCCCGGGTGTATCCTGCCACACGAACTGCCCCGCCCTGGGCACGGGATCCCCGGCAAAAGAGAATAAGCCGGCTGCTGCCAAAAAAGCCGGCACCAGCTGCTTCAGATGCGGGCAAGACGGTGAAAGAAAGGCACTCCTGCCCTTTCGCCATAGGGGAGAGAGCCTCTGGGTCTGTACAGGCTGCCTGCCCTCACTGATACACGGCTAAAAAAATACCTCCTGGCGTGAAGGTTTCAGGATAAATGCATCGAATTATGTAATACCCGTCACGTCAGAAAATTGAGGAGGGGCCGGCAACTATGGAATGTAAAACCAAAGACACAAAAAAGTGCGCATTCCTTGGAGGACCTGGAATAGGTAAAACCACGCTAATTAAGCAACTGGACGTAGACTACAGTATGGCCGGGTACGTGTCGTCCGTATGCCTGGAATTTGCCCGCACTTACATAATAAGGTACGGTCCCCCTACGTCCATATTTGAGCAGTTTCTCCTGTATGAGGGCCAAAAGCAGCTGGAGGAAGAGCTGTCGCACTGCGACATAATATTCTGCGACAACGCCACCATATTAGGCTATGTATACGGACTCATGCTGTGTGACTTCAGCAACCCCAAAGAGGCATACGCCCTCATGAAGCTCTACGAGTGGGCCATGAAAGACGTCACCGGCTACGAATTATTTTACATACCCAGGGAGTTCGCTTTTCACCCGGACGGAGTCATTTATCAAAACGAAGAAAAGGCCATAGAGGTGGACCATAAGATCAGAAACTTCCTTGACATCATGAATGTACCTTACACCGTGGTAAACGGGGACATGGAAAACAGGATCAAAATAGTCAAGAATAAAATAGGGTTCGTGGAAAAAAGGGCCTGCACGTTCAACCCCGTAAATAGTTAACACGTTTTAGCTTTGAAAAAGGTGCCCGGCGGTTAAACCATGCCGGGCGCCCTTTTTTCTTTTTTAATCCCACAGGTCGTATTTGTCTCTTAAAAGCCTGGATACTCCAATCAAAGTCCGGTAGGAGTTTTCCACCGTCAGGTGGCCGTCGGAGTTAATCAGGCAGCACCTGGCCGGAGCCAGCCAGGCCTGTTTTAAAATGCGCCTGAGGCTGATGTCCCTGGAAGCCAGGTTGGACCAGAGGCCCTCCAGCCTCGCCGCCAGTGCCTCCACCGACTCACGGCTCAGTTCCTCGGTCAAGGTGGGCACTATTCCCCAAGATATTATGTTGCCGGCGTCCAGGAAAGCCCTGACCTCTTCGGCGTACCTGGTGAAAATGTCACCGCAGCCGTAAGCGTCAATTGACAGTATGTTCAGATCAAGCCCGCTCAGCAGGAAAGACCAGTCGGGATTGCCGCAAAGGTGTACCCCCCGCGGCCCTTCTATTCTTTCCAGGAAAGCGGCAAAATCCTTTTTGGCCCTGCTGCTGGGGTATCCCGTGAAGGACCCGAAAATGATCTCCAGGCCGGGCTCATCCACCCATACAAAGGTGTTGGGATGCTTCTCATTAAGCTGCCGGTACTGTACATTTGTCTTCTGGGCTATAAATTCAAAAAGGAACTCCCTGACATCATCATTGTAAATAATGGGCTTAAGATTCTCGTCCACTATTTTCAGCCCGAAGCTTACAGGCCCTATGCTCTGTCCCCGGATGGCGTAATACCCGCTCAAATCCCTTTCCATAAAAGCATCAAAGGCGGCCGAATACATTGACGAAAGTTTAAAAATATTTTCATCATCGCTCTTCATGGCATAGTCCGCCAGTTCCTCATAAAACCTGGAGGTGTCCATGGTTATTCTTTTTTGTTCAGTATCAATGATAATACCGGGAAAATTTTCACTGACCTGCACGTACATATCCTCGTAGTAGCTGTAGTGCGGAAGTTGCGGCCAAAAGGGTATGTCCATCGTCAGGGCCAGATCCAGGGCCTCCCGGATACTGGTGTGGGGAAGAATCCCCATAGCGGTTGTCAGGCAGTTTCCTTTCAAATTCATATAAATCCCTCCAACTTATCAGATTTCAACGCCTTTCCTCATTTCACCTGCCGGGATCAAATCGTCACCACAAGCCTTCTTATTAAGAGAATAAAACGGGAAAACAAATTAATCTGTTATGCTCATACTCCCGGCATGGTGATTTTTATCACACCCCGGGCGGCATCAGGCCCAGATGTAAGAAAATAATTGTTCTATTATTTATAAAAAAATGTAGTGAAAAACCCATTGATATTTAATAACTCAATTAGTATAATATTTCTCAAAGAGGATGATGACAAAATGCAATGTCAATTGTTGCGAAGACATGGCGCAGGGGGTGCCTCGCTTAGAAAGGCAGGCCGGGTGCCGTGCAGGCCGGCAAAGGGATTGCGTTCTTTGCCGGCTTTTCTTATCAAATGCCAGGTGAAATAATTCACCTGGCGGCCACAAGGAGGGAGGTGGTGACAAAAATAATACGAGGGGGTGTAATTTCTGTTTTACCGGGTTGTAAACGCCAGATACAAAGAAAGGGAATATGTTTATCTAAAGCTGCTTGAAAGCCGCAGGGAAGGCGACAAGGTAAAACACAAACAGCTGATTAACCTGTCAAACATAGACCACCTGCAGGCGGACAGAATAAAGCCCCTTTTTGACGACCTCAACAAAACCATGGTCTTATACAAAGAAATAATGGAATCGGGACCTCACTGGTGCAGGTATCTTAAAACAGCATACCTGCTGGCCCTGGAAAATGCCTTAAGGCTGGAGCACCGCATCCAGGACAGGGATCTGAGGGAGATTCTGCTGCAGGATGGAAAAAGAAAACATACAACTGTTTTCAACGAAAACATATTTTATGGCCAGATCCGTCAAAAATCACAAGAATACGAACCATTCCGGGGTTTTATATGCTGGTTGGAAAACCAGGCCTGCTATCTTGTGGACTTTAACGGCTTTCCATTGAAGTTTTCAGCTTTAAATGATCTACAGGGAGGAGAGGTAGTTAACTTTTTATTAAACCTTAAAATTGAGGGCAAAGATCCGGAATTTTTTTTAGCTCGGTCATGTGAAAGATTATACAATACATTCCGCCTTATGGACGCACTTAACAAAGAAAAGGGGTACACCTTAAGAGAAATATATATTTACAAGCAATTAACCGACTGGTCCGGAAAACCCGACCTAAACATGGAAAAAATGCTGATATGCGGCCAATCTTCGTCCCTGAGCGACCTGCAGGTAAACCAGGCGCTCATGGCGGTGAACACTCTGAAAACCCACTTTAACTATGTAAGGGACCGGATCAATCTGGTTACCAAAGGCAATCCCCTGCCGGATCATGATCTAACATGCACATGCTTTATTTCTTCGTTCTTTTATAAAATAATCAGCACCATCAAAACCAGGCATAATTTCTAAGCAGCACTCTCACGGTATCTATAGAGAGGAGATGTAAAAAAATGACTCTTGAAAAAAAGAACGCATTTTTCCTTCTTCTGGGACTGGGGCTGCTTCTTTTGTTCCACTTCCTACCCCCTTTCAGCCCCGCCGTTGATCCCGGCGGCAAAAGCTTTGTACTGTCGGCAGCCGGAAAATCGGCCATCGGGTTGTTCCTGCTGGCCGGCGTGTGGTGGGTATTCGAGGTTATCCCAATCGGCGTCACCAGTATAGCCATAGGGATACTTCAGCCCCTGTTCATGATCCGGCCGGCAAAGGAAGCCATGAGAGACTTCATGGACCCCACCGTTCTTTTTATCTTCGGATCACTTCTGGTGGGCCTTACATTCACCAAGGTGGGCCTTACCAAGCGTCTTGCCTATAAAATGCTGATGGTGGTCGGAGAGAAAACCAGCATGATACTCCTCGGCTGCTTCGTTGTCACCGCGGTCCTGACCCACATCATGGCCCACACCGCCGTAGCCGCCACCGTCATACCCATATTCCTGACAATTCTTGCTCTATATAACGAGGGCGAGGGCGGCAGCATCGCCAAGCCCACCAAATTCGGGAAGGCACTGTTTATAGGGATGGCCTACACCGCCGGGGCCGGCAGCATCGCCACCCTGCTGGGCGGCGCCCGGAACCCCGCTGCGGTGGGATTCTTCAAGGAGTTTACAGGAGTGGACGTAACTTTTATAGACTTCTCGCTCCACCTTCTGCCCTTCGGCTGGGTCATGGTAATACTGCTGTGGCTTATGCTCCTGCTGATATACAAACCTGAAAAGAGCACCATCCCCGGCCTGAAAAACAGGGCGGCCGACCTCTATAAACAGCTTGGCCCCGTGAGCAAGGAAGAAATCTTTGTATTGATCGTGGTGGCGGGTGCTCTGTCTATGCTGGTACTCCAGGCTGTTATACCTGCTCTTAAGGGGCTCGACCGCTCCATACCGCTTCTCCTTGCCGGACTGCTGTTTTTCTCGGTGGGAATTCTGGACGTTCAGGATTTGGAGAAGAAGATTCCATGGAACATAGTTCTCCTCTTCAGCGGCGCCATGAGCATAGGCTTTGCGCTGTGGCAGACCGGCGCCGCCCAGTGGATGGCCATAAAGTGGCTCTCACTGCTGCAGGGAGCCCCCTGGCTGTTCTTCGTGCTTGGCGTTGCCATACTGGTGTCCATAATGACCAACTTCATCATGAACGTGGCCGCCATAGCCATTACGCTGCCGGTGGCGCTGGTTATAGCCCAGTACCTTGGCGTAAACCCACAGCTGATTCTTTACACGGCCGTCGCAGCCTCAGGCATGCCATTCCTGCTTCTTATAGGAGCCGCCCCCAACGCAATGGCCTATGAGTCCAGGCAGTTCAGCACCGGGGAATTCTTCGGATCTGGCATCCCCGCAACCATACTGTTGCTTGTTGTAATGACCATATTTATGTTTACCTTCTGGCCTCTTATCGGCCTTACCCCCCTGGCAAAATAGATATTGAGAAGGAACGCGGCTAGCTATATACTAAATTTAATATATAAACAGAAAATAAGGGGGAACTAGTTTAATGTCGGCACAGGCCCAAGTTATTTTCACGGGGGGATTATTCCTCCTCACTTACGCCATGATTATCGCGGAGAAGATTCACCGCACCGTGGTGGCCCTGGCAGGGGCGGTCATACTTATACTGGCCGGAATAATCAGCCAGGAAAAGGCCGTGGAATCAATTGACTTCAACACTATAGGTCTTCTTATCGGAATGATGGTTATCGTGGGGATCACCCGGCATACAGGGGTGTTCGAGTACATGGCGGTACTGTCGGCCAGGATGTCCAAGGGCGAGCCGGTCACCATAATGATCGCACTGTCCACCATTACGGCGCTAACTTCAGCCCTTCTGGACAACGTAACCACAGTTCTTTTGATCGTGCCGGTGACTTTCGCCATAGCCAAGGAACTGCAAATCAACGTAATGCCCTTTCTCATCGCCGAGGTGGTAGCCTCAAACATAGGGGGGACAGCCACACTCATAGGCGACCCGCCCAACATCATGATAGGAAGCGCCACCGGGCTGGGATTCATGGACTTTGTCATTAACCTGACCCCGGTAATCATAGTGATACATATAGCCACCATGTTCTGGCTGAAGCTGCTGTATCAAAAACAAATGATTACCACGCCCGATCTTAAAAACAACATAATAAACATGAACGCCGAAGAACAGATTAAGGACCCTGTTCTTTTAAAGAAGTGCCTTATTGCCATCGGGATTACCGTGCTTGGTTTTGTGCTTCACCAGTACCTGCACCTTGAGTCGGCCACTGTCGCCCTTGGAGGGGCAAGCCTCCTGCTGCTGATGACCAGGGAAGAGCCGGAGCACGCCCTGGCGGCGGTGGAGTGGCCCGTTATATTCTTCTTCGCCGGACTGTTCATAGTTGTAGGCGGACTGGAGCACGTAGGCATAATAGAGGCTGTGGCCAAGAAGTCTCTGGAGCTGACCGGAGGAGAAATGGTTTCCACCGGGCTGCTGATACTTTGGCTGTCTGCCATAGCATCCGCCTTCGTTGACAACATCCCCTTCGTGGCCACCATGATACCGCTTATTCAGGACATGGGGCGGCTGGGCGGCATCACCGACCTGAACCCCCTTTGGTGGTCACTCTCCCTGGGCGCTTGCCTGGGGGGCAACGGCACGCTGATCGGCGCCTCGGCCAACGTCGTGGTAGCCGGGATGGCGGAAAAAAGAGGCACTGTAATCACATTCATCCACTTCACCAAGGTGGCCTTCCCCATGATGATCATGTCAATAATAATCAGCACAGTTTACCTGCTGCTGTTCTTCCTGAAATAAAATGCACTGATTCCGGGCCGCTGCCTGAAGGCAGCGGCCTTATTATTTTGCGATGATCATAATCACTGCCCGGGGCTAATAAAGATTATTAAAACCTGTGGGGGATGGGGAAATGTTAAAAACAATAATTGTGGACCCGGGGCACGGGGGTGCGGACCCCGGTGCGGTGGCCCCGGACATGTATGAAAAAGACCTGAACCTTAAAATAAGCAAAAAAATTGTGAATGAATTACTGCCCTATGAGTGCCAGGTAAGACTCACCAGAAAAAGTGACTTATACGTGGGCCTGGCAGCGCGGGCGGAATTCGCCAACTCACTGAATGCTGATTTCTTTGTGTCTGTACACGCGAACGCAGGCGGAGGAACAGGATTTGAAAGCTTCATCCACTGGACCGCCCCGGACCTGACCCGGCAGTACCAGGACATTGTCCACAGCAGCATAACCGCCTACCTGGACAGCTTCGGCATAACAGACAGGGGGCGAAAAAGGGCCGATTTCGCGGTACTGAGACTTACAAAAATGCCGGCCCTTCTGCTGGAAAACCTTTTTATCGACAATAGCCGAGATACCGCCTTTCTTACCAGTGAGCCATTTGTGGCCGGCCTTTCATATGCCATTGCCAAGGGTATAGCTGAAACCCTGAAGTTAACCTTGAAAGTAAACCCCTGGGATCCCGCCTGGGAGATCGCCCAACTTCAGGCCGACAGGCTTATAAACAGCACAAAACCGCCTAACGCTTACGTCCCCTGGGGGGAGTTTGCCACAGTGCTGAACAGGCTGAGAGAAGTACCCCCTCCCTCGGAAATGTGGGACCCTGAAGGCGAAATAGCTCTTTTAATCCGCGACAAAGTTCTACATACCCCCAGACAACCCGATGTAACGGTTTTATGGGGGGAATTTGCCACAGTGATCAACCGGATTAGAAAACGGACGGTAACGGCAGACACCTGGGACCCGGACGCCGAGATAGAGGCGCTGATAGCCGACCGGCTGCTGATGTTACCAAGGAAGCCAGCAGCCGCTTTGAAGTGGGGGGAGTTTGCCACCGTTCTTAACAGGTACAGGGGAATAGGGGGTTAAATATGAGACAGAGCAAATTTAAATATACCATCCCGTATATAGTTGAACCTCACGATACACTGGCGGGCCTGGCCCGCAGATACAACAGCAGTTCTTTTGAAATTGCCGCCCTCAACGGGCTGGAAAGCCACCGGATAAGACACGGGCAAAGGCTGGAGATACCCCTCGAGCACAGTTACTATCACTACTATCACACCGTCCGCCCGGCAGAAAGCATTGAGGATATAGCTGCAAGGTACCATGCAAGGGCTGATGATATAACCGAAGACAATCTGTCAACCACTTTGATCCCCGGGGATGAACTGGTAGTCCACGAGGTATACGTGAAAATTTTCTGCGTTTGTGCAGGTGAACTGTGCATCAGGGAGGAACTGAAAAAAATCGACTACCCCATAGATGACATAAGAAAGGTGGCCCTCAGGGAGCTGTTCCTCAAGCTCTCGGAATTCACCGGCCAGAACGTGTACCTGAGGAATTTCACCCATGAAAATGAACTGGCCACGATAGACGTGGCCAATCTGAGGATTAAACGGGGAACAGGGTCCGCGGTTGAAGAAATGGTTCTTGTGTCTATAGTGAAAACACTGTCCCTGTACAAGGAAATAAAATTTTTAGACATACTGATTGACGGGTCCAGGACGGAGACCATGAACGGCCATATGCTGTTGAGCAAACCACTGCCCGTAAGTACTTAAAACGGTCCCCGGAGCCGGAATGACTTAATACAAAGCCGATTTTAAAAACGGGATATTATATATAAGAAAAGGGGTCTACATTCAACGAAGAAACCATGAATTCAACCTCCAGGCCCCTTTCCCGGCAGCGGTCCCCCAGGCTCCGGGCCAGCGGTTCCAGGACAACCCTTTCGGTGCCATAATGCCCCGCGTCGACAAAGCTAATC
Organism: Bacillota bacterium; assembly: GCA_049325055.1. Taxonomy (GTDB): domain Bacteria; phylum Bacillota; class Desulfotomaculia; order Desulfotomaculales; family Desulfocucumaceae; genus BRHc4a. The sequence goes on along the minus strand of JBMOPB010000130.1, from coordinate 6,329 downwards.
CCCGCAGACAGAATATCCCTGGCCGCATGATATCCTATATCGCCGGTTACAAGCACATCTGCCCCGGCATTAAGGGCCAGGGGCCAGAAGTCTCCACCGGATCCGCCACATACAGCTACCGTGCGGACAGTGCCGGCGGGCGGCCCTCCAAGGCGGACAGCGGCAACCCGCAGCGCATCCTTTACCCTGCGGGCAAATTCCTCAAGCATTACGGATTCCTGCAGCTTTCCCACCCTGCCTAAACCTGAGTTAACCGGCCTGTTCTCCAGGGGATAAAGGTCGTAGGCAACTTCCTCGTAGGGATGCGCCGCCAGCATTGCCCTTATTACCCGGCCGGACAATCTGGCCGGCAATATAGTTTCCAGCCTTAACTCGTCCACCTTTTCCAGCCGGCCGGTGCTTCCAATGTAAGGGTTTGTCCCCTCCAGGGGCCTGAAGGTGCCGGTCCCCCTGACCATAAAGGTGCATTCGTTATAGTTTCCGATCCACCCGGCCCCGGCCCCGGCTATGGCTTCCCGTACCCTGTCGCAGTCATCCACCGGAACAAAAACCACCAGCTTCAGGTACTTTTCACCACCGGACCTTAACACCCTGATATCTGTAAGCCTCAGTTTTTCAGCCAGGGCTGCGCTTACGCCCCCCTCGGCGCTGTCAAGGTTTGTGTGCGCCGAGTAAACGGTTATCCCGGACCTGATTATTTTTGCCAGCAGTCTCCCCTGGGGGCGGTCCTCCCTTAGCTGCTTTATCCCCTTAAAAATTAAAGGATGATGGGTGATAACGAGGCCCGCCCCCCTTTCCACGGCCTCGGAAAGTACAGCCTCATCCATATCCAGGGCCAGGAGAACCCTTTCCGCCATTTTTTCCGGGTCACCCACCTGAAGGCCGCAGTTGTCCCAGTCCTCGGCCAATTCCGAAGGAGAAATCTCCTCAATCACCTGGAAAATTTCTCTGCACTTTGCCTGCAACGTAATATCAACTCCTTTATTCCAGCAAGCTTTTTAGTCATCTCGACGGCTTTTTCCATTGACTCCTCAGTCCTGCTCCTGGCCAGCCCGCTCAAAACCCTCTGGTAGTCTTCCCTTATCTTCTCCAGGTATTCAATCAGTACCGGACTGCTTTTTCTGACGATCAGCGGGCCTATTTCCTGCAGAAGACTGTCCCCCTGGGTATCGTTACCAGGCTCCGCCGCCATAATCACATAAAACCTGTCCATTTCCTTTACCAGCTCCTCGTCAACAAGGCGCCAGCCGTTGCGGGCAAGCCAGATTCTGAGGGGCCCCGGGTCCGCCATGGGCTGAAGCACCAGGCGGCTTACCCCGGCCAGTACAGCCGGGGACCTTTCCAGTATCCCTATTATTGTGTTGCCTCCCATACCTGCTATGACTATTACATCCACCTCACCGGGCCGGATGGCCTCAAGGCCGTCGCCTTTCCTTACCTCCACACTGTGGCCGGCATTGGATGCCTGCACCTGCCGGCATGCGGCAAGATAAGGTTTCTCATTGAGGTCGGTGGCTATAACTCCGGGTAACTTTTTGTTTTCCACAAGGTATACGGGAAGCAACGCGTGATCCGTGCCTATGTCGGCCACTCTGGCGCCCGGCGGTATGAAAGCTGCCACCGCCGCCAGCCTTGGAGTCAGTTGCAAGAAGCTCAGGCCTCCTCGATTCACATTTTATACCGGCATTTGAAAAAAACTGTCCTGATACCGTAAATTATACCCTAAAACCGGCCTCAGCAATATCGTCGAAAAGCATCATGAAATCCCAGCCCACACTTGCCCCCACCCTGGCCATCAGCACGTTGGCCGGATGCTCCAGTAACCCCTCGATTATCAGGTGCTGTGCGGACATGGCTGAACACCGCCTGGTAATAAAAATAAAGTATTTAAATGCCGTCGAAGGTAGAGTAAACTAACTATAAAAAGGGGCTGCCGCCCTTCGGACGTAAAAAAAGCCGAACTTGAATCCCGAAAGGAAGTAACTGATTTGCCGGGCCGTTCAGTGAAAACTGCCGCAATAATATCATTAGCGCTGTTTGTTGTCTGCCTCGTTGCAAACCCGCGTTTTGCCGCCCCGGAAACGGCAAATGAAAGGGGAAAATACCGACAGGCCATTTCCAGCCTCGAAGCGGACGCAAACTTACTGGCCCAGGAAATACTGGCGCTGGACCTGAAACAAAAGAAGGCCCTCCAACAAAAGGGCATTATTGAAAAAGAAATGTCCAGGACCAGGGAAATGAGAGATGAAGCCCTGGACCAGTATAACAAGTCGCTGGAGGCAAAAAAACAAAGCATTAAGAAAATCGCCCCCTGGCTGAACTTTCAATACCGCCACGGCTACTGGAGCCTCATTGACATTATAATAGGGTCTGAAAGCATGTCAGACCTGGCCAACAGATCAATGATGGTTTCCCTCATTCTGGGCCAGCAGGTCAAATCATACAGGGAGGCGGAGGAAGCGTGCTCAGACTCCCTGAAAAAGGAAGAAAGGCTGATGGATGCCCTGAACCTGCTGGATCATCAAAACAAGTCCCTGGAAAACCAGATAAACGAGATAAAAACACTGGCAGAACTGCGGGTGGAATACTTTGAACAATTAAAAAGAACTTCCATGGACCTGGCCCAGAAGGTGGAGGATCTGGAAAGAAAATTTCTCCATACCCTTAACCTGATTGATTTCTTCACCGGCGCCATGGCAAAGTTCCCCTGGCACCACGTCGAGCCGGACAGGATCACCATGAATATCGGCGGCATATCCCTGGAAGTATCCGAAAACAAACTGAACGGCTCACTTCAGGAATCCGGGGATGAGAGACTTAGGGATCTTTCGGTAAAACTGTCGCCCGGGATGTTCGCCCTCACCGGAAAAGACGGCAACTCCTCTTCAACTTTCACACTGGGAGGAACACTGGTCCCCACAGGCCAGTCCAGCACTGTCAGGCTTGATCCAAAGTCACTTAGCATCGACGGCATACCCGTCACCGGCAACGTGCTCGGCGATCTTGCCGGTGACACCGGGTTCAGCCTGCCCCTGCCGGATGCCATGAGGCTTTATAAAGTCTCCAAGATAGATATTGGGGACAGGAAGGTCGTCATAACCTTATCCTTTTAAGCAACTGATTAATTAATCCTACCATAAGTCATGTAAAACATTCCAGAATGGCATACTGCTGTTAAAATTTTTTTAACTCCTGTTAAAGGTTATCCCAAACCGGGGGGCGAATAAAAATGATTGTAGGAATAAACCAACGGGCCTGACTGCGGAGGTCTTGGAAATGCCCTTCGACCCCAATGAGTGGATTTTAGAAATAATAGCCATATACGCCGCCATAATTTCAACTTTCACCCTGCACCATTACATTTCTTTAAACCGCATCAATATAAAGGTTACGATGCAGCAGGGGGAAGAGGCCGGCTTAAGCAAAAATATACTTTCTATTACTGCGGTTAACAACGGGAGAAAGCCTTTAACCCTTACTCTTTTTGGAGTAATCACCCCGGAAGGGAAAAGGGTGGTGGTGCCGGTAAAGGACGGCAAGTCTTATTCGACACCGGTCCTCCCGGCCAGATTGAAGGATGGCCAGGCCTGTGCCGGGTATTTTGACCTTGAAGCAAATTTCGCATACCTTTACCAGTATGGCAAAACGGTACGGCTTCAGGGTTTTTTCAGAGACGCAGAGAAGAGGGATTATATAAGCGACCCTATGGAGGTGACTCTCCCCACACTTCCCGACAACGTTAAAGTGCTTGTCCGGCCGGGAGATATGAGAGGGGACAAGGGGGAGCGGCAATAAAAAAGAAATGACAGGAGCGAAGTGACAAAATGGCGAGAATTCTTTTCCTGCCCGTGCTTCTCGTAATACTGGCGCTGGCCGCCATTCTGATCCTGAAAATAAAGTCAATGTTTTCCTTAAGCAAAAGCAAGGATATAGTTCTTTTCCGCCCGGTCCCTTACGGGGCAGACGTACGGGAACTGCTGGACAGCATGCTGGCATCCCTTGGAAATCTTTCTTCCGTACAGTTCAGGTCGGAAATACTGGTCAATTTCAGGAAAATAATATCCCTTTCCAGGACAGGCTCTGGAAACGGGTATTGCAAGATTACCGGAAAATCAACTGAAATTGAAATTACCCGGGAAAGTGATGCCATTATTATTAAAACCGCAAAAACAAGCCAGAAATCAATATCACGGGAAAACCGCTGGATTGATTACTGGTCCGGGACGATTACACTGGAAGAAAGCCTGGACCTTTTTGACGAAAGCGGCATGAAGTTCATGGCCGGAAACGTCGGCACCTACCTGGAAAGAAAATACACCGAGATACTGGTCATTTCACACTCAATGCCCCAGGATGCAAGCAGCGCCTTTGAAACCTGTTATTCCCCCATGGAAAAGGTATTTGGAAAAAACCTGTCCGATCCGGGAACGGCCATAAGGAATTTCATGGTAAGGATACTGGTTAACAACCTGACCTACATGCCCGACTACATTGAGACCAAATTTCATGTATTCAGGGGTGAGGAGTTCATTTCCGACTACCTGCAGAACACAAGGCTACTGTACTAAAATAGCCGCCCTGACGGGCAGCAAAATCCAGAATCATATACTTTGTTTAAAAAAGACGGTAAAGAGTTTAACCGTCTTTTTTCATGCCGGTCACCAGAGACTCCAGCACCCTGTCTGCAATAACCAATACAATTTTTCTATTTTCAACTTATTAAACAAATCGTTATCCTTTTGTAACAATTTTGTAAAAAATAACTGATAGTTTTTATTAAAGATCTTTTTGGGGGTGACCCTAATGAAAAATCAGTACACACTCCGGATCAAGCTGGTAATCGAACGTCACCGCCTGGAAACCATGACTGAAAAGTACGGACTGCTGCACCCCGAAGTTCTCAAGCAGAGCAAAAAACTTGATGAGATTATTGTCCGGATTCAAAAAGAATTTGCATTATAAGTTGAAGTTACTTATTCCGGTAATACCTCACCCTCCCGCTATAGATAACCGGCCCGCCTTAAACAGGCGGGCCGGTGCTTTGGACGAATACATTTACACATTTTAAGCCAAGCCTGAATATGTTTATGGAAATAAGTGGTGGCGGGCTATATGTCCTATACATTAAAAAAGGGCGACAACGCAAAAAAGCACCGGATGTTACTCCGATGCTTCCCTTGTTTTCCTGGTGGGCGATGACGGGTTTGAACCGCCGAGCCACTCTATACATGTATACTTTCGAGGTTGGAAAATAAGGTTTCCTCCCCCCCTTCACACCCAAGGCCAACCACATCCCGAATTACTTCTTAAGTAGAGTAGGCCCAGGCAAAACAAATTTTAGGTAAGGCCTATCGGTTTACTCCCCGTTTCCTCTGTAAATGCCTCACTAGCCCAACCATGGCTTAAAAGCCAGATAGCCCCTCGTCGAATCGGATGTGATATTAAAGTCCGTCCCTTATTAAAATAAAGCCGGCCTTCCATTCAAAAGCTATTTTTTCAGCCAGGGCATCATGGCCCGCAATTGGGCTCCCACCTGCTCAATAAGGTGCTCCTTGTCCTTTTTGGCCAGCGCTGTGAAATGCGGGCGGTTAACCTGGTTTTCTAGCATCCATTCCTTGGCGAAGGACCCAGTTTGAATCTCATTAAGTATCTTATTCATTTCGGCCTTTACACTGTCAGTTACAATTCTGGGCCCTCTGGTGACTTCCCCGTATTCGGCGGTATCGCTTATCGAGTGGCGCATCATGGAAATTCCGCCTTCATAAATAAGGTCCACAATCAGCTTGACTTCATGCAGACATTCAAAATATGCGATTTCAGGCTGATAGCCCGCCTCCACCAGGGTTTCAAACCCCACCTTGATAAGCGCGGTAAGTCCGCCGCACAATACAACCTGCTCTCCGAAGAGGTCAGTTTCGGTTTCTTCCTTGAAGGTGGTTTCGATAACACCGGCCCTGGTGCAGCCTATTCCCTTGGCGTACGCCAGCCCCAGCCTGTAGGCGTTGCCCGTGGCATTCTGGTGGACAGCCAGCAGACCAGGCACACCCTTACCCTCGACATACATACGCCTTACCAGATGTCCGGGACTCTTGGGGGCCACCATGAACACATCGACGTCTTCCGGAGGGACAATCTGGTGGAAAACTATATTGAAGCCGTGTGAAAAAACCAGGGCATTACCGGCTTTCAGGTGGGGAAGAATCTCTTCCCGGAAGATCTCGCCATGTTTTTCATCCGGCAAAAGTATCTGAATCACGTCTGCTACCGTTGCAGCCTCTGACACAGTCATCACCTGGATACCGTCTGCTTCTGCCACCGACCGGCTTTTA
>JBMOPB010000129.1:0-21120 GCA_049325055.1 Bacillota bacterium | reverse complement strand
TCCGTCCAGGTTATTTTCTTGGGGTTGGGTATAGGGAGGATTGAGAGGAATTATTTTATAGGATTTCTTCAGCCAGCCGCCCAGCGTATCCTCTTTCTCCACCAACGCCACGCTGTATCCTGCCTTGGCGGCTTCCAGAGCCGCGGTCATTCCAGCCAGGCCGCCGCCGACAACCATGATGCCCTTTGAAAGGTCTTCACCCATATAGGGCTCCGGGGCCTCAAGATTCTTAAGCTTGGCCAGCGTTATGCGCATATAGTCCTCGGCCATCATCTGGGTGTCTTCATCGTCGGGCTCCTGAGTCCAAACCACCCGTTCGCGAAGGCTCACCCTTTCCACTATCACCGACGGGCCGAAATCAAAAACATCGTAGTTGACACGGCCGGAACATCCGGCTATGACAACAAAATTTACCCCTTCTCCTTCAATATCTTTCTTTATGATATCCACGCCGTCCTTACCGCATAGAAAGGCATCGGTCTTGCAGATAGGGGCCTTGTATTCCTTGGTTGCCACTTTGGCGAGGGCGCTCATGTCCAGGGCTTCACCAATGCCGCATCCCGAACAGATATAGACTCCTATTTTTTTAGACAATGCTAACGCCCCCTCACTGATTGAATTGCCTTCAACGCCGCAGCGGTCGCATCCTGGACAGCGGCGGCAACATCCAGCGGCTTTTTGGTGCATCCGGCGGCACAGACACCGGGTGTGCCGTTGGCAACAAATCCGTCTTCATCGTAAGATACTTCGGCCGGAACTTTCTGATCTGCGGTGGCCGGCTGCATGCCGGTAGCCAGAACAACCATGTCGAACCTCTCTTCGGTCAGCTGCTGGGCAAGCTGATCCTCGGCACAAACAATCAGGTCTCCGGTTGCCGGGTCTTCGGTAATTTCACCGGCCTTACCCTTGATAAATGTTATATTGGTTTCATTCTGGACTTTGACATAGAAATCTTCGTGTTTACCCCTGGTCCTGATGTCAATGTAATAGAAATAAATCTTGGCGTCCGGGTATTGTTCCCTGACATATTTGGCCTGCTTGAGAGAAGCCATGCAGCAAACCGTGGAACAGCAGTGCAGGTGGTTTTCATCCCTGGAACCGGCGCACTGCACAAAGGCGATGCTGGTTACATCCTTGCCGTCCGAAGGCCGTACAATTTTACCCTTGGTGGGGCCGTTGACAGCTGCCAGCCTTTCCATTATAACGTTGGTTATAACGTTGGGGTACCTGCCAAAACCATAATAGCTCAGCTTCTGGGCATCGTACGGCTTCCAGCCGGTGGCCCATACAACCGATCCGACATTAAGCTTCATGCTCTTGGGCTGCATATCGGGCTCAATGGCATTATACTGGCAGGCCTCAACACACTTGCCGCATCCTGCCTGGCAGGCCTTCGCATCTATGGCGTATTTCATGGGGAAGGCAAACTCGTGGGCGAGGTAAATGGCCTTGGTCTTATCAAGCCCGTAATTGAAGTCATTGGACCTTTCCGCCGGACATACTTCAACGCACTTTCCACAGGCGGTGCAATTCTCATTGACATACCGGGGGTTCAGCTTGACGGTTACCTCAAAATTCCCCTCTTGCCCGGAAATTTCTTCAACCTCGGCCATGGTAAAGAAATGGATGTTCGGGTTGCCCTTTATTCTCTTGAAATTGATTTCAAGTCCGCAGTTGGGCGGGCAGAGCTTGGGGAAATACTGGTTTATCTGGGTGACCTTACCTCCCAGGTAGGGGTTCTTTTCAACGATATAGACCTCAAACCCTACCTCGGCAGCTTCAATTGCAGCGGTTAAGCCGCTTATTCCTCCGCCGACGACCAATATGCTTTGATTTGCCATCTTTATGATTTCTCCATTCATTTTTGAAGTTTATGGGATGAATTAACGGGACAGTTATCCCTTTTAATGTCAATTCACTTCCCAAAAAACATTTCCAGGCGACCCAAAGGACGCCTGGAAAAACTGGTTTGAAATAATCCGTGTATTACCGCCCAGTCCCCATAGGCGTTCTTTCCAGCATAATCACCACTGCGGCCGGGAAATTGATTCTGCCGGCCGGCAGCACGTTGTGAGAGCCCGTGGCCGGTGGCCACGGGCTCTCAGCGCCGTGGATGGCACATCTAAAGAGCTATCTAATCCCGCCCGGGGTGTGGGTGAGATTAATTAGTCAATGTTGAACAGGTTCAGTATGGGCCGCTTGAATACGGACCACTCGCCGGTCTGCGGGTCGTACTTGGTGTTGACGAAGCAGAGCCAGTTCTCCTCGTCCAGTTTCGGGAAGTCAGCCCTGAAGTAGTATCCGGGCCACCTGGTCTCTTCACGGAACATGACTGTTCTGATGTGAGACTCGGCCTGCACCATTCTGTGCTTGTTCTCCCATACTCTCATGAGTTCGTGCAGGTTCCTGGCTGCCAGTTTCTCGGAGTCTTCCTTCAGGAAGGTCAGCAGTTCCAGTGCACGGTCAAGGGAGGCCTTGTTGGTGGAGAAGTTGGAGGACACGCCGCCAACGTACTCATCCATCATCTTCTGGAGCCTGAACATGAACATCTTCGGGAAGATGTAGTTCGGGTTCACTTCGTCGTCGGTGGTGATACCCTTGAACTGCTCATACACTTCGAAGGGCTTGTAGGTTTCTTTCTTCAAAGCTTCGACTGTAGCAGCATCAACGTTGGGCTGGGTATTGTTGTCCAGGATGAACTTGATAGCAGCCTTGGCAGCAATACGGCCCTCTGCGTGGGAACCGGAGGAGAACTTGTGGCTGGATGCGCCGGAAGCGTCACCGGCAGCAAACAGTCCCTTGACGGTGGTCATGTTGGCATAACCCCAGAAGTACTCGGTGCCGCCTGCCAGGTCCTCGGGACCGGATACCCAGGCGCCGGATGCGCCGGAGTGTGATCCTATGAAGTAGGGCTCGGCTGCAGCGATCTCGGAGGATCTCTTCTCGGGCTCAACGTTGGTGGCCGCCCACAGCAGGGCCTGGGAAATGGTCATGTCGAGGAAGTCTTCCCAAGCTTCGGCTTCCAGTTCCTTCATTTTCTTCTTGAAGGCCTTCTCGTCGCCCTCATACTTCTTGGCCAGGTTGGCGATGGCTTCCTCGGTCCTCATGTAGATGGGGCCTTTGCCCTCAAATACGTCCAGCATGCCCAGGTAGTTACGCAGGTTGGCCGGGATAGGCTTCACCGCACCGTACTTGCCCCACTTGGCAAGCTCGTCGCGGCGCTCTACCATGTACTCGCCGCCGAAGGCGTTGGTGGCGCGGGATTTGAAGAGCAGGAACCATGCTCCCACCGGGCCGTATGCATCCTTGAAGCGGACCGGAATGAAGCGGACTTCCTGGCAGGTCATTTCTGCGCCGGCCTTGATGGTGAAGTAAGCGGAGGAACCGGTGCTGAAAGGAGGATACCAGGAACGGCCGAGACCTTCGCCGGTGGAGCGGGGCTTGAACACGCCGACCGCGCCGCCCATTGCAGCCAGAACGGCTTTTGCCTTGAACACATAGAACTTGTTCTCGCGAACGCTGAAACCAACAGCGCCGGCGATTCTGTCGCCATCAAGCAGGGGCTCGATAATGAATACGCGCTCGTAAATGTTGTCCATGCCGAGAGCGTTCTTTGCAGCTTCAGCAACAACAACCTTGTAGGACTCACCGTTAATCATGAGCTGCCAGCGACCTTCGTTCACATAGCCGCCATCCTCGTCTCTCCAGAAGGGAAGGCCCCACTTGTCAAACAGGTGAACCGAGCTGTCAACGTGGCGGGCAATGTTGGCCACCAGGTCATCCCGGGCAACGCCCATCAGGTCGTACTTAACGTACTTGACATAGTCTTCAATGGTGTTTTTGCCGGCTCTTACGCCAATGTACTGGTTAATGGCGGAAAGGCCCATGCCGACGGCACCGGAGCGAACCATGGAAGCCTTGTCAACCAGGGTTACCTTAACTCCGTGCTTCTGTCCCCAATAAGCAGCTTCAACGGCAGCGCCGCAGGCCGCCATACCGCCGCCAACAATCAAAAGATCCGTAGTTACTTCTACAGTTTCAAAGTTTTCCGGCATTTATATTAACCTCCTCCGAAATTTGTTATACAAGTGGTTATTTAAGAAATAATCTATTTCTTATAGGTCCACACAGCTACTCCGAGGGAAGCGGGCTCAGTGTAGAGCTCGATGGAATCAAGGCTGGCCTCGGTGGCATATCCGCCGTCGGGTACCGCTTTACCTTCTTCAGTGGTGCGGATGGGGAACTTGAAGCGCTTGACCATTCCGTTACGGAACTTGATGGTCCACATGATGTCCTCGGAACCTCTCAGAGGAGTACAGCTTGCTCCCAGGGGAACAAAATCCTTGTATCCACTCAGGTCCATTGCCTGCTGCGGGCAGGCCTTGGCGCAGCACAGGCACTCCCAGCACATCCAGGGGTCACGGTTGTAGGCTTTCATTTTTTCTTTGTCCAGCACCATCAGGTCGTTGGGGCATGCATACATGCAGGCAGTTTTGTCTTGACCTTTGCATCCGTCGCACTTTTCGGCGATTACAAAAGTTGGCATTAAATCTTACCTCCTATTCCCATTTTTAGACTTTTAAGGTTCTGAGGACTTGCCCCGCCACACGCTGTGATTTTATAACCACTGGCTGTCTATTGCCAATATGGGCCGAAGCAGCCTCACGGCGTCCGGTAATCCGGAACCCCGTTTCCTTCGAATTGAGAATAAAACGATTGCTAAGAGCTGCTGACAATCCTGTCCAAGACGTAGAACCGGTTCAACCTCTCCCTTGCGGAAACACCACCTCCCTAAAAACCAACTGGTTTTGCTGTATCCCACCTGCAATTCCTGTATTTGTTTTTAACTTTTAGCTATCTTTTCAACAGGTGGGGGGTGAAAAACCGGCGGTAGTTTCGGGGTCCCTTTCCACCGCCAAAAGACTTAAACGCTAAACCCGGCTGACATGATCCGTTTCATGATCATGTCAGCCTGTTTACCAACTTTTTGTCTAATTACTTGTCGAGGCTCTGGTAGTAACGGGTCAGGATTTCCAGAACTTCTTTACGGCCGAATTCGAGCGGAGGAAGCTCACCCTTGGAGAACATTTCGCGAACCTTTGTGCCGCTGATGTTTATACGTTCTTCAGGGCCGTGGGCGCAGGTCTTATCAGTGGCCATACCCATGCACCTCTTGCAGTAGTAAGCAGAGGTAACTTTAATGGGCTGGCAAAGAATTTCGCCCGGCTTGAACTCGTCAAATATTTCCTGAGCCTGGTAAGCAGTGTAGTAGCTGCCTACTCCGGCGTGGTCACGGCCAACGAGGAGGTGGCTGCAGCCGAAGTTTTGACGGAAAATGGCGTGCAGGATAGCTTCTTTCGGACCGGCATAGCGCATTTCCATCGGATATACGCGCATTTCAATTGTGGCGGGGTTGAAGTAGTTTTCCATGTGAGCTTTGTAGCACTCAAAACGTACTTCAGCAGGGATGTCACCCTTCTTCAGCTTACCAACGATGGGGTGCAGGAAAAGACCGTCACAAACCTCGTTACCAATCTTGCACAGGAACTCGTGGGAACGGTGCAGGGGGTTACGGGTCTGGAACGCGCAAACGGTGCTCCAGCCTTTGGACTCGAACAGAGCGCGGGTTTCAGCAGGGTGAGCATAGTAGCCGGCATATTTTTCATCATAACCCAATTCTGAGAAGGTTACGATGTCACCGCCGATGTATACTTCGCCCTGGGCCATAACTTTTTGAACGCCGGGGTGCTCGGGATCGTTGGTGTAGAAAGCAACTTTGCACTCTTTTTCTTTGTCGTATTCATACTTGTCGGCAACGGTGATGATACCAACGTATTCGTCGGACTCATCGTCAACCAGGGCCAGTTCAGCACCTACGGCGATGTCTTTAGCCTGTTCCTTGGTAACTGCCAGGGTTACAGGCAGTGGCCAAGCCAAGCCATTGGCCAAGTGCATGTTTTCAATCACTCCGTCGTAGTCGGCTTTTTTCATGAAGCCAGTCAGAGGTGAGAATGCGCCCATACCGAGCATCAAGCAGTCGGAAGTTTCACGGGAACTCATGCGGACTACCGGTAGGGATTTCGCTTTGGCTTGCAGCTCTGCCCACTGCTCCTTGGGAGCTAACACAGGGGTCAGTTTTCCGCCATGCGGGGGTACTAATTTGGACATTCAACAGGCCTCCTCTTTCTTTTTTAATATGTTTGTAACCCAATCTCCCTTTTCAATGAGATTACTTAGCAAGGTGTATTCCGCCAAATATTTCCTTAAAAAATTCTACTGAAAATGTCGTCTATTTGCTATTTATGGACTCATCCTTTAAATAAAATTGATATGGACCAAAAGGGGTACAGGGACAATTCAGGCCAACCAGCGGCGGGCCAACCATTTAGTGCCGAAATTTAACCATACACCTATGTTAATTTACCTTTCGCTATAAACTCTTCGACATAGGTGTGTGAACATCCTCCTCTTTGCCCCGGGAAATTTAATAAAAAAATCACAAAAATATTTTTCAGGGGTAAAACAGCTGTTTATTTACTCTATCACTTCCTTTCACTTATTTATATAGCAGCAATTGGTAAAATAGTAATACTATACCATAATTGCTGTCTTAAAAGGATTCGGCCCCAATTGTCTGAGCCTTTCTACAAAGGTCCTGGCTTCTTCTGCGAAATTTTGGGCCTCTCCTATCCTCAGCCTGATAAACTTCACCCTATCCTGATCCATCATCATATCCCTGAAGGTGTCTTTAATGTTATTAAGCCGCTCCTCGGCCCGATGGCTTCCGGTGATATAATGGCATTCACCGGATTGGCAGCCCGCCAGCAGGAACCCGTCAATGCCCACCGAAATAGCGTCTTTAATCAGCACCATATTTACCGAACCGATACACCTTACCGGAATCACATGGATATTGGGAGGGTAAAATAATCCCCTGCCGCCTGCATCCAGGGCAGCTGGATAGGCGTCATTTTCGCACATAAAGGCGATCACCAGGGGTTCCCCCGGGGCCGTTTCTTTTATTTTTGAGCCAATCATGGCTATCTGCTGCTTTATATCCAGGCCCTGGGGCACTATGCACTGCCGCGGGCAGGACCCCATGCAGACGTGACAACCCCGGCAGTACAGGGGATCCGGGACAGGATAGCCCTGTTCGTCCAGATAATACACACCGTAAGGGCACTCTTCCAGGCATCTTTTACATTTGTCGCATCCCGACCGGTCAACAACAGCCACATAGGGGGTAACTGATACAGTTGAACTGCCGGTTTTAAGCACCCTTCCGGATGCCGCCAGGGCGCTTTTTACCGCATTTCCCATATCCATTGGCTCCTGACAGCAGCCCGCGTAGTATATCCCCTGGCTCGCAGTTTCCAGCGGAAAACACTGCTTGTGGCCGGTATGGAAACCGCCTGTCCCGGTCAGCCCGTATTCCGGGCCGGGCATATCCCCCTTGATATTTTCAAGGACACCGGTACGGGACGGGGTTATTCCGGCCGCAAGAACAACCAGGTCGGCGTAAATTTCCACCAGCCGTCCCACCAGGGTATCTTCGGCAGTAATTTTAAGGGCTCCCGCGGAATCCAGCGTAACCTCGGCGGGATTTGTCCTTACAAATACAACTCCTGCCTTCTGAGCCCTGACGTACAGATCTTCGTATTCACCTGTTGTTCTTATGTCGTTATACAAAACATAGACACGGCTTTCGAGGTTTTTTTCCTTTATATAGATGGCCTGTTTTATTGAAGCTGTGCAGCATACCGTGGAACACCAGCTCTGGTGCCACACGTCACGGCTTCCGGCACACTGAATGAAAACAACCCTATGAGCTTCACGGCCGCTGCCGGGGCATACAATCCTCCCCCCGGTGGGACCGTCTTCAGCCGCCAGCCGCTCCATCTGCATGTTGTTTATCACATCCGGGAGATTACCGAACCCATACCTTTGTACCCTTTCCAGAGGGTACGGCTCCCAACCGGTGGCCACCACCGCCGATCCAAATTTAATTTTGGTTTCGACAGGTTCCTGGGTAAGATCAATGGCCCCTGCCGGACATGCAATACTGCAGGCCTGGCATCCTTCCGGACAAAAACTGCGATCAACAACAAACGTGCCCTCCGGGTCCAGGGTATAAGGTTTTCGTACTGCCTTTTTATTGCCCAGCTTAAAATTGTACTGGTCAGCCACTTCCACCGGGCAGGCCTCAATGCATTTGCCGCAACCGGTACATACCCCCTCCCGGATGTAACGGGGGGTGGTGACAACTGAGGCTTCATATCTGCCGGCACTGCCTTCAATGGTTTTCATTTCCGTCAGGGTCATCATTCTTACCCTTCCGGTTTCCCGTATCCTGTTGTAGAGGTACGTCACCCCACAGCCGGCCTCACACATGCGGGGGAAAATTTTGTAAAGCCGGGAAACATTTCCTCCAAGATAAGACTCTCTCTCAATGAGGGTCACATTAATGCCGGCTTCAGCCAGGTCAAGGGCGGCAGTGAGCCCCGCAATGCCCCCGCCGATCACCGCCGCCTCCCTGTTGCCGGGAACAGATACCGGGATAAAAGGCTTCATCAGCCTGGCCCTGGCAACCCACATCCTGATAAGATTTGCCGCCTTACGGAACGCTTCATCCGGCATTTCACGGTGCGGGTACGCACAGCCTTCCCTTATATCAAGCCTCAACAGCATTTCCCCGGGCAAACCGCATTGGTATGCCAGGCTGTCAAAAAGCCCGGCATTGACCGTGTGGGGGCAGGCCGCCAGTATAACACAGTCAAGGCCGTTTTGCAAAATACTGCTCTTTATTAATTCCCGGCCCTCTCTTTCACACAACCAGGGATGAACCGCCCTCAAGCCAACCGATTTTTTTAGTTTGGCCAGTTCCTGATCCATCCGGGCGGGATCTATTACGTCAGATACCGCCCCCCGGCAGCCGCACACAAAAATTCCTATATTTTTTGCCACTTAAAGCATCCTTCTATCAATCTTCATCTTCGTCGCCGCCGCTTGCCAGGGTCTTCATCACAAACCTCTCCACCCTGCCAAGACAGTCTGTGGAGGTCCACGGGCTACAAAAATAAGATGCTTAACTTCGGAATATATTCCAAAGCAACAAGAGCCGAAAAGTCAAACCATTCACCAGACTTAAGCCCGGAAAGCTCAGGATAAACCAGGGAACGGGATCTGCTTTTGATACCTGCTCCCCGAAACCAAGCAATTACCAATATATCAAGCAAGTGGGTTTTACAGCAAAATTTACCACGGATCTTGCCGGGAAGCAAACTATTCTATAATTAAAAGCATATCATACAAAAATCAAGAGTAAAAATTCTTAATTATTATACAATTCATAAATTGAACTTATGGGATTATCAGGCGCTAACAAATATTTCCATTTAATTGCCGCTCAAAACATCCTTACATCAATCCTCATCTTCGTCGTCGCCGCTTACCAGGGTCTTCATCACAAACCTCTCCACCCTGCCGTGACAGTCAATAGAGGTCCAGGTTACACTGTTTGTCCCCACAAGGGGTATAAGCTTACCCGGAAAATATGCCAGCTGATACTGAAGAACAGTTTGAATGGCCTGCCTGGGACAAGCCTTGGTGCAGGTCATGCAGTCCCAGCAGTCTCCCGTATCACGTATAACAGCTTTGGCGGTATCCTTGTCCAGGGTCATCAGGTTTCCCGGGCATACCTGCTCGCAAAGCGGCTCACTTTCTCCCTGGCAGCCGTCGCATTTTGCAGGATCTATCTTAGGGGGCATTTGACATCCTCCTCCATACACGGGCTGTGATACTTCTCACTTCTCAAACGGCAGCCCTACTGGGGTCGTAAAAAACCTGACAAGAATCTGAAATAAAGGCGGTTGATTATATACTCTGCTTCCTGCGGTCACCCCGCACCATCTGCTGGTACGGAACCTTAAAGCACATAACCTCGTCCGTCTCAGGGTCCCATTTGGAATTTATAAAACAATCATATTCGGGATTGGCTTCGGGATAGTCGGTCCTGTTTACATATCCCGGAAACCGGGTTTCTTTACGGAAGCTGATGTGCTCAATAACCAGTTGACATACATCAAGGCGGTTGATTACATCCCAGGCCAGCTGCAAGTCATGCAGGTCCACTGCGCAAAGGTACTGCAGCTGGTCCTGCCTCATCCGCTTTATATGCTTTCGGGCGATATTGAGGTAAGTTTCATTTACGAAGTACCAGTGAGTCCTGCCGCCGCAGTATTCCTCCATTGTTTTCTGCATACGGGACTCCATGTCCTTGGGTGAAACGCCACCCATAAGCGTCCCGTCCGTCCAGACCCCCTCTTTGGCTTTTTCCTCGAATCTTTTCAGCGGGGAGAAAGTACGGTTTTCCAGGTAATCCAGCACTTCGGGAGACAACTCCACATGCTGGTAATTATTCTCCTGCAGAGCCTTTACCATGTGGCGGGCTGCTATTCTCCCGCAGGTCCAGGAACCGGAGATGAACCTGCTGGGTGCTGCACCAAGCGCATCCCCTGAAACATACAGCCTGTCAACGGTTGTTTCCCGGGACAGCCCCTTTGTCCAGGCCCCCGACATCCCGGCGTGGGCTCCCACCAGGTGGGGGTCTCCACCGTCTATTTCAATGGGCTCCCTGGAGGGGTCATGGTCATTGCATCCCCAGTACAAAACAATGCACGGGCTCATGTCCAGGTACTGGCCCTTCAGGCCGATAACCTTGGCAGGGTCACCCCTGGTTGTATCCATATAAATAGGGCCACGGTGGGCAAGGGTTTCCCTTTGGAACGCCAGCATGCGGATGGGGGTCGGAGCGGTATGCCCCCCCCAGGAAAGATAGAAGGGATCCTTCTCCATAAAGGATTCTCCAAGGGCATTGACCATTGGCGCACCCATTCCTATGGCCAAAGTTCCGGTGGGTGAAAATGTGTCCTTGGTTCTGACAGGAACCAACCTCATCTCAAATGACGTCATTTCAGCCCCGGCCCGCTTGCACATGGCATAAGCCGAACCGCAGTTAAAGGGGAAGTACCATATCCTGTGATGGGCGTCCCTGCGGTTGTTAGGCCTCCAAAGGCCTGCGGCGCCGCCTGTGCAAAGCAGAGTCACCTTGCCCCGGCAGATGTAAAACTTTCCGTCCCGAACTCCAAAACCAACTGCGCCCAGGCAGACATTGTCCTTTACAATTAGTTCGGTAATGTAGACTCTGTTGTAAATCTCGGCTTTAGCCTCAAAGGCCTTGGAGGCTGTTATAGGTTTCAGGAGGGAACCGTTCACCTCTATATTCCATTTTCCCCGGTTTAAATACCTGCCGTCTTCCTTTTTTTTCATGGGCAGGCCGGCGGCCTCCATAATCTTTACCGTATCATTTACCTCCCGGGCAACTGACAGGATAATATCCTCACGAACGGGTGCCCCGCAAATATCGTACCTTACATAAGACACATAGTCCTCCGGGGTGCCTTGGTTGATGTACATGTTCAAGGCGTTCATGCCGGCGGAAAGACAACCGCTGTGACGTATAAACGCTTTTTCCACAATTACTATTTTAAGGTCATCCCCGCCAACCTGCCTTGCTTCCCAGGCGGCAAGACAGCCTGCAGTGCCCCCCCCCAGTATCAGGACGTCGGCGTCAATATATACCCTCTCGGCCACAGCTTTTCCCTCCTGACTTACTTGCCTTATTCATCCAAAATCTTCAAATCCTGATTTCCGGACTTCCAGTGCTGAAACAGCCGCCATATAAAATTTATTAATTTTAACGTGGCGGCCGAATATAAATAATTGAATTTGTGATGGTGATGACAATCACTTCATGCCATATATACAAAAAAACCGATACACCCTTCCTGACAGATAATATTCCATTTACTGGCAGCAGGCTTTAGTCGGCATTTGAAACCTGATTTGTATTCAGTATTATACTTCTAGTCAGAATAAAATTTCCCTTCCGGGATGTATTAAAAAAATAAAAATATTTTCCGCACAAGGCGAGAAAATTTCCGTTTAACCTGAAAAAACGACCGGAAAACATACATGATAATTTCTTTCCAGCAATTAAACCTCCGCCCCGGGACATCCGGGAGTTTTTCCCGGGGGCTTGCGGGTTTATATCTAAAGTCTCACAGACCTCGACTTTTCAATTATGCTTTCCAGCAGTTCACTACTTCCCTTCTCCAGGTATTCCTTCATTACTTTAGGTCTTCTTATCCTGGCTCCTTCTGAGATAACTGAAAGGGCCAGATGAGTGACATAGGGTACAAAGGTATACTCTTTGTCCACCAGATCCACGGGGAACATTTGGCTTTCAATCTGTGCCACATAAGATATGGCCACCTCAAGAAATTCCGTGGATACTCTTTTGTTGCCGGCCACCCTGACCTTGCCGCATTCCGGCAGTTTATACTCAATAACCTCCCTGGGCAGGTCAATCCCGTGCTGTTCCTTGTATCTTTTGGCCAGATCTTCCATTTGGCCTCTGTCCTGGAATTTAATTTCTTTTTTAGTCAGTCCGTATCCACGGCAGCTCAAAGGCCTGACGGGATAAACAAGGCATCGGCTGTCATCGCCCAGAAACGGACATTTTAAATTGATATTTACCAGCTCGAGAAAATAAAACCTTACCGACTTTTCCACCAGTTGGGGCATCAGATCCGGCAGATTCTTTTTAGCGTAACGGAACATGTTAAGATATTCCACGACATATGCCGGAGGAGGAACTGTACAGCATGTCCCGCACTGCTCGCACTCGGTTTCGGGAAGGCTCTCATAAATTGAATCAAGCTTTTCAAAAAGTCCGTTTTTTTCCGCATAGCTCAGTTGTGTATAGAGTTTGTCCAAAGATAACACGTTTTCACTCCTTGCTCACCCAAAAGTTAATATTTAAAAATTAGGCCTTTGCCCAACAATAAACGGGAAATGCATATATATCAGAGGTTGAGGATATCCCTTATCTGATGCGGTGACATAACAGCCCCGCAGAGTTCCCCTTTCTCATTCAACTCAGACGCCGCCACCACCAGTTCCAGGGGATAACCATCCTCACACAGCCGGAGAAGCACATTCAGGTGTTCGGCGCTGACACCCCTAACCGCGAAATCATTACTGTGCTGCGCCATTATACCGGCAGCCCAGTCGGCCATGTGCCTTTGGGGAAATAACATAATCATGGTGCGGTTTTCCCGTTTGCCTATGCTGTGGTAATTCCCTGTGTTTTTTCCATTTTTTATTTCCATAAGCACCCAGAAAGGTTCACCCTGAACGTTATCACCGGGCAAAACGATTTCCACATGGGTGGCATATTTTTGAATGATGCTTTTCCAACTGTCCATATATACCTCTCGACCATAAAGGAATATACTTTCCTGTGCATTATAACAGAGGGGGGTTATAGTGCGCAATCGTACAAATAATTCTTCTAAACCCGGTGGTTGCCGATTTTATGGTGGTTGGGTTAAGATATATATATTACCGGAGGGGGTATTAACCGATGCCCGATATTTCAATTATATTAAATAAAATGTCCGACCCCATATTCGCATTCACACTGCTGGAATTCGTTACAGCACTGGTTCTGTGGATCCACAGCCTGATTAAAAAAACGAGCCGCCGGAGGTTCTGGTTTATAATAACCGTCATAACCTTCTTGATATTTATGGCTGCCGTTGACAGCCCTTACCTCGGAAAATAAACTTTTCAAAAAAATGAGGATTTCTTATGCTTTTTTTAAGTCTTCTTTTTATACTGGCCGGGATGTCCCTGGTAACTGCCGCAGGCGTGGCAGTAACATACATACTGATTAACACAGGTGAGAGAATAAGCGTACTGAAACCTAAAAACTGGCCTCCCTTAATTAAAAAATGGGCCGGATACGGAGGGGCGGGACTGGGGGTTACCTTTTGGGGAATGATACTGGCCATGGTGGCCACTTAAAAAACACCCTTGCGGGTGTTTTTTGGTTTATTTGCATTTATGACCGTCGTGGCCGTGATTATGGCCGCAATGTCCGTGGCGGTGGTCATGGCCGTGATGGTGGCAGCCGTGGCCGTGGTTATGGCCGCCATGATCATGGTGATGTTGCCCGCAGGCTACGCCTTCTGAAACCAGTTCTCCCCTGGCGTATTGCTCCGCAACCTCCCGGATGTCCCCTGAGGCCCCGGTGATCACTTTAAGTCCCTTTTGCTCAAGCGCCTGCAGGGCAAAGGGGCCAATCCCCCCCACCACAACGGCCTCGACTCCCTGTCCGCTCAGTAAATCAGCCAGGCCCCCGTGGTTGTGCTGAAGGGATTCGGCGGATACCGCCCACTGTTTGACCACCCTTTGGCCCTCCACTTCCACCACTGCGAATTCAAGGCTCCGGCCGAAGTGCTGATTGACCTTCCCGTTATTATTCGGTACGGCTATTTTCATATTCTCTCTCCTTTTATATAATTAGTTTATGTTTTGACAGTATTCCGGAATCAAGCTGACATGTCGCCCGTGCATATTTTGAACTATATTTCATTATAGATACTAATACCATTTGCCGGGTTTGTCAATACATTTTTACCAAAATAACAGGGCCGGAAGATTATTACGGCTGTTTCCAAACCTTTTAAGTTGACGCTTTACATTTATCTGTGTTAAAATTTTAGTTGCACCATTGCAGAGCAAAAAACAAATACCGGCCGGAGTGGCGGAACAGGCAGACGCAAGGGACTTAAAATCCCTCGGGTGGTTTCACCCGTACCGGTTCAAGTCCGGTCTCCGGCACCATTGGACAGTAAAAGCTTCCAGCAACTTTGGAAGCTTTTTTTATCAGGATCTATCTCAATTTCCAACCGGCAAGGTCTTGTCCTGTTAATGACAGCCAGAAACCCCAAACATAAAGTTTGGGGCCTGGCAGGAAGGGACTTTTTAATTATTTTTTATCGGCACCGTAGTAGCCGCCGCCAAATCCGCTGCCGAAAACCAGTAATATCAGAACCAGAAAAAGAATGAAGCTGCCGTCGAAATAAGGCGCGCCGCCATATCCTCCACCGGTGCCGCCACCATAGCCACCACCAAAACCAAAGCCCATTTATTTATCCTCCTTTAAATATTGAAACTTCTTTTTGATAAATTCGCTCGACAATCGTTTTTTAAACCAGATAACATATATTAGACTGTATTTTCCCATCGTTCCCATCCTTCACCATACTATTCCTCACACAGAAAAAGGTTCCGCCTAAAAAACCGGCTCCATTGAACTGGAAACCGTTGAGTCTTGAAATGCAGCAGCTGAACTACCAGGTGGCTGAGAAAAAGCGGGACGCCAAAGAAGTGGTCAGGGAATTCCTTAAAAAGAAAAACATTATCTAAGCTGGAGAAAAATCTTTCCGGTTGAAGGAGACAAAAAACAAAAGGGTTTGGGCCATGAAATCGTCCTCCCCGAAACATATGTTCCGGGATAATTATAGCACATATGTTCGATAGAGGGGAGGATTTCCTGATGCAACTTGATAGTCATTTTCATTTATGCTTTCCACCGGCCCCGGCTGGTATGCTTCTGTAAAGACCTTGCCGGCGTTTAAGATTAAAATTGATGTAATTTAATTACAACTTTTACTTAACATTGGGTAGAAAATTGTCGTCTGTATGACAAAAAATTGTCACTCAATCTGGTAATATGCTTCTTGGATACATAATTTATCAAATGGGAGAGAGTGTGGTTGGGGACAAGCCTTAAGTTCAGGATACTTATTCCCGTGTCACTGGTTCTGGTTGTAAGCTCCATTGTACTTACATATAACTCATATACAAAGATCAAGTCAATGATGAGCAACCAGGAACAGGAAAGATACAATTACATACAGGTTTTAATTACAGGCAATATTGACGGAATTCTCAGACAGGCCAGGTTCGGCATAGAAAGCGTGGTAAACAACCCGGAAATACAGGAGGCCTTTGCCAACAGAGACAGGGACAGACTGCTTAAAATGACTGCCCCCATTAATGAACAGGCTAAAAAACAAGGTGTTGCCCAGTTTCAATTCCACCTGGCCCCGGCCACTTCCTTTTTACGACTCCACATGCCCCAAAAATTCGGAGATGACTTGTCCTCTTTCCGCAAGACCGTGGTGGAAGCCAACAGCAGCAAAAAAATTGTTGAGGGTCTGGAGGAAGGCCGCGGCGATTTCGGCTTCCGGGTGGTAGCCCCGGTTTTTCACAAGGGAAGCCATGTGGGAAGCGCCGAATACGGAGTAGGCTTTGACAAGAAGCTTCTTGAGTCCTGGCAGAAGGAAACCGGGGGCCAGCTATTCGTGTACAGGGCAGGTAAATCCAATATTTCCTGGGTAGAGGGCCAGAACAAAGACTTGATGATATCCACCGAAAAAGAAGACATTTACCCTGTAAGCGAGGAAATAGTCAAGGCCGCCGTGGAGCAAAACACCATGAAAACCGCCTTCCTTAATGACAACCGCCAGGCGGCGCTGATAATCCCTCTGAGGGATTACTCCGGAAACGTTACCAATTACCTTAAAGTAGTTTTAAGCAGGGAAGAAATACTGGCCCAGATGTCCGCGGCGCTGAAAAACAGCATTCTCATACTGGCGGTAACTCTGGCCGTTATTATGCTGCTCATGTACATCATAGTGCAGAGGATTCTCCGCCCGGTTTATGATCTCAAAGAAGTTATGGAGAAGATAGGAAAAGGGGATTTGTCGGCAAATATTGTCTGCAATAACACCAACAGGGATGAAATAGGCCAGCTCGTGCAAGTCTTCTGCCAAATGCAAAACAACATAAAGGGACTGATCGGGCAGATTGCCGAAAGCTCGCAAACGGTTGCTGCCGCCAGTCAGAATCTAACCGCCGCTTCAGAGCAGACATCGGCAACCATACAGGAAGTAACCGCCTTTGCAGACAGCCTGGCACTTTCCACAAAACAGCTGGCCGCAAGCTCCGGTGAAATATACAGCCGCTCCCAGCACGCCTATGACTCGGCCAACCAGGGTAAATCAGCGCTGGAAAATCTTCTTTCACAGGTCAGGGCCGCCAGGGACCGTATACAGTCTTTGTCCGGGGCTATGGACAGCCTGGGGCAGTCATCGGAACAGATTAACCAGATTGTAAATATAATCACTGAAATAGCCGACCAGACCAATCTCCTGGCCCTGAACGCCTCCATAGAGGCAGCCAGGGCAGGGGAACACGGCAGGGGCTTTGCCGTGGTGGCCGATGAGGTAAGAAAACTGGCCGAACAGTCAGGCTCGGCCGCCGCCAGAATAAGCTCCATCACCAGGGAGATCGAGCAGAAAACAGGTGAAGGTCTGAAAGAAACCGCACACGGCGTGTCTGAAATGGAAAAAAGCGTTCAACTGGGGGAAAGTACCAGGGACCAGTTCGACAGGGTGGCCGTCGCCGTTGAAAACGTTGTGACCCAGGTGGAAACCATAGCCTCCGCCAGCAGCCAAATCAATACGGCCAGCCAGCAAATGGCCACAGCCATGGAAAAACAATCAGAGGATGTAGAGTCTATCACCCAAACGGCGGCCAAGCTTTCAGAAACCGCAGGGGAAATGAACGATCAGGTGCATAAATTCAAGCTATGATAGAAAAGTAGGCATATAACCTTTGTTTTTAAACCTTTGCCGCAGGGCAAAGGTTTTTTTGCCTTCCAAACAGGCCATAATATTTATATAGCTAATTGACGGCACCGGTGCTTGACGGCGGGACGCCATAACGTATAATGAAGTAAGAAGAAAAATTGGTAAAATATACGCCAAGAAAATGATAACACTCCGTTTCACGGGGTGATTTTTAATAAGGAATCCGCCTGGTATCACTACTGCCGTAAAAAATTTGGGCAAGGCTGATATTTATGGTATTATATTGGGGTGGGAGGGCGTGTAAGAAGGAGGATTTTATGGAAGGCACCAGACTGCAAAAAACTGTGGTGGTAAGTATTCAGGGATGGGAACTGGAAGTTTTCGAGGGCCCCCGCAAGGTTAACGTGGATTTACTCGGTGAGATGCTGGAGTTCCGCGGCATATGGCTGACCGAGCCGGAGAGGGGAATTGTGACCGTCCTTTGTTATCCAGATAAACTGTTTTACCTGGAAATCACCGAAGCTGAGATACCGGCGCAAAGGCCGGGCAGAAGGAACAAGGTAACCCCCTTAAGGCGTATTGACAACACCCCGCAGGGGGAAGACAACGGGGAATAACTGAAGAATGCAGCCCACGCCGCACGGCGTGGGTTAGGTTTTGGAGTGGTGGTTTTGGCTGAAAAAGCCTTAAGCAAGCAGACAATCGTCCAGGGCGCACTTATACTGACAGTGGCCAGTATATTAATACGGGTTTTGGGCGCGGTTTACAGGATACCCCTTGGAAGGATGCTGGGCGGTGAAGGCCTGGGGATTTACACTATTCCCAACCAGGTTTACAATATATTTTTTACCATTTCGTCGGCGGGTGTCCCGGTGGGAGTATCCCGGCTGGTTTCGGAAAAAATATCCGGCGGCATGTACAGGGACGCTTACAGGACATTTAAAATCTCCCTCGTAGCCATGGTATCGGTGGGGATTCTATTTACCCTTCTTCTCTTTTTCGGGGCCTCCTGGCTGGTGGAGACCGGGCTGGTGGCAAACCCGGCCAGCTATTACGGGCTCCTGGCCATTGCACCGGTGATATTTTTTTCAGCGGTTACCTCTTCATACAGGGGCCTTTTCCAGGGACTTCAGAACATGACCCCGGTGGCGGCGTCCCAGGTGGTGGAGCAGTTCATACTGGTGATTGGAACAGTACTGTTCAGTTACTTACTGTTGCCCAAAGGACTTGCGCTGGCCGCGGCGGGGGCCAATTTCGGGGCTGTCCCCGGCGCCGTGGCCGCAACCCTTATAATGATATATTATTTCTACAGGCACAGGGGCGCCATACAGGACATGGTGAGCCGGGACACCGGGGAATACAGGGAAAATTCCCTGTCCCTGCTGAAAAAAATACTGGTGGTGTCCATACCGGTTTCATTCGCCAGCGTCGCCATGGCCACAACCACATTTATCGACAATATACTTATTCTTGACCGCCTGCAGATGGCGGGCTACACCCAGCAGGAAGCAACGGCGCTGTACGGCCGGTTTGCCGGGATGGCCATGTCTTTTATCAACATAAGCATTTCCTTTGCCTTTTCCATGGGCACCAGCATTGTGCCCTCGGTGGCCGGGTCTTACGGTTCCGGCAACAGAGCCGGGATAAACCGGCAGGCCTCCACCGCCATCAGGCTTTCTCTTCTTACCACCCTCCCATCGGCAGCGGGGTTGTATTTCCTGGCACCCCAATTGACTCTTTTCATCTTCGCCGATCAGGAGGCCGGAATACCACTGGCGGCACTGGCCCCGGCGGTGATATTCTGGGGGGTTCACCTGGTTCTGTCCGGAGTGCTTCAGGGGCTGGGCAGGGCAGATATACCGATTTACAACCTGCTGGCCGGGATAGCGTTTAAAATAGCGATAACCTATTTCCTTACCCCCACGCCCCTGGGCATAAAGGCAGCGGGACTGGGAAACGTGGCCCTGTTTGCTGTTTCCTCCGCCCTTAATTTTATAGCTGTGAAGAGGATGGTGGGCTTGAACCTTGACATCCCCTCCTCGCTCCTGAGGCCGGCCGCAGCGTCACTGCTTATGGGGCTGGCGGTAAGGGAGGTATACAGTTGGGGCATGGTGCTTACAGACAGCAATCCCTTATCCACCCTGGGGGCCATGGCGGCAGGAGTGGCTTTATTCCCCCTGCTGGCAGCCATCACCGGAAGCATCAGGCCGGACGACCTTAATAGCATACCCAGGGTGGGCAACAAAGCGGCACTGATGTTCTCCAAATATGAAAATCTGAGGGACAGGCTGCTGGGAAGGGATAAAGCGAGTGATTAGAGATTGGATCAGCTCGCTGTCCAATCAGACCCTCCAGGAGGTCATGCCTTTCCCCCTGGAGGGCTTTAGCCTTTCCGCGCTCCACCAGATGAGAAAAGCCGAAACCAGGAGGTAAAACACCGTGTAAATTGCCCAGTACGGGACCCCAAGATCTCTTAATGGCCCCATCCCCTCCTCACCCAGTATGCGAAGCATGACCATGGGGGGACTCAGGTCCTGCAGTATCTGGGAGATCAGCGGCACCGTATGTTCTCCGGGGCCGGGCACCCTGGTAACCTCGTAAATAAAACCCGCCAGAAGAATTGTCCCCACCATTATTGCGAAAACCAGTCCGTAAGCCATCACCGTGCTGGAACCGGTCTTTTTGAAAAAGGATGAGCAGGCCATCCCCACGGAACCGAAAAGCACCACGGTAACAAGGTAAAAGGCGAAAATCCCCATAAGCTGGCCCGGGGAAAAGCCCCCGTAGAGTATTATTATGTTGTAAAGAGGAAGGGTGGCAAGAAGAATCAAAACCATGAAGGCGCAGGAGGAGATCATCTTGCCGGTCACTATTCCTAATGGTTTTAGCCTGGTCACAAGCAGCACGTTGAGGGTCTGCTTCTCCCTCTCGGCGCTTATCACCCCCGAGGTAAGCCCCGGGGTGACAAAGGCAAGGAGAATAAGCTGCATCATTGAAAGGGTTAGCAGAAGCTCCCTGCTCCTGCCGGGCTGGTAATAACCGGGCATATGCCGCCACTGCAAGTAAATATATCCCAAGCTCAGCCCCCCTATTACAAGAAGGTAAAGGGATATTATCAGCGGCGTCCTTATTGTGCGGAAGCGCTGGCGCATCTCCTTCTCCAATACCGGATTCACTCTCACTGTCCGTTCACCTCCCCGGTTACTGCCATGAAGGCCTCCTCAAGATTCTTTCGCACCTCGTGGAATTCAACTACCGAAAATCCCCCGTCGATTATTTCTTTCAGCAGCGCTCCCTGTTCATCCCTGCTGCCACGGAAAAGCACCCTCACCTGGTGTTCTTCCACCTCGGCCAGCGCCACCTTGTCCCTGGCGCTTAAAAACCGGGCAAGATCCCCGGCCCTGCCGGGCACCTCCACCAGTATCAACCGGGCGCCGCCGCCGGCCCCGGTTACCTCTTCCACCGTTCCGGCCACCACCACCCGGCCGTTTTCCATTATGGCCACCCGGTCACATATCTCCCCCAACTCCGGAAGGATGTGCGAGCTTATTAG
>JBMOPB010000128.1:0-21351 GCA_049325055.1 Bacillota bacterium | reverse complement strand
GAGCATGGTCACACGCTCGACCCCCATCCCGAAGGCAAACCCGGTGACCTCTTCGGAATTGTAGCCCGACATTTCCAGCACCCTGGGGTGCACCATTCCGCAACCCAGTATTTCCAGCCAGCCGGTGTGGGAGCAGACCCTGCATCCATTGCCGCCGCACATCACGCAGGAAATATCCACCTCGGCGCTGGGCTCGGTGAAGGGGAAATAGCTTGGCCTGAATCTTGTTTTGGTATTACGTCCGAACATTTGCTCCGCGAAGACCTGAAGTACACCCCTTAAGTCGGCAAAGGTTATCCTGGTATCCAGCGCCAGCCCCTCAACCTGGTGAAACATTGGAGAGTGGGTGGCGTCGTCATCCCTCCGGTACACCTTGCCGGGGGCGATGATTTTCACCGGCAGGGCCGGGGCGGTGCGCTCCATGGTCCTTACCTGCACCGGTGAGGTGTGGGTGCGAAGCAGTGTTTCCGCGGTAATGAAAAATGTATCCTGCATGTCCCTGGCCGGGTGGTCCTTGGGAAGATTAAGTGCCTCAAAGTTATAGTAATCCAGCTCCACTTCCGGCCCCTCGGCTATGGAAAATCCCAGCCCCAGGAATATGTCCTCAATCTGGCGGGTTACCATCGTGAGGGGGTGCAGCCTGCCCTGGTTGAATACAGTGCCCGGGAGGGTTATGTCCAGGCTTTCGGCCGTTAGCTTCTGGTTTCTTACAATGTCCTTGAGCTGGCCCCCCCTTTGATTCAGCTTTTCCTCGATTTCCTCCCTGACCCGGTTGGCAATCTGCCCTATCCGGGGCCTCTCCTCCGGAGACAGGGCGGCCATGCCCCTAAGTATCCCGGTAAGTTCACCTTTTTTGCCGAGATAGCGTATCCTCATTTCATTTAATTCTTCAAGGCTGTTTGCCAAAGGAATATCTTCCAGCGCCCTGGACTGAATATCCTTGAGTTTTTCTTCCAACAAATCTCACTCCCTACTGATATCTTTTACCAAATTACCAAGAATCTATTAAATAAAAGGCTAAATATAATAAAAAATCGCCCCTCTTGTAGGGACGAATCTTTCTCGCGGTACCACCCTTTTTGTTTGCAGTCGCAAAACCTCTCACCCGGACAAGGCCCAATGGCGCTTATCCGCCCCCGGATAACGGTGGGAGGCCCGGCGACACCTACTGGTGAAAACCACATTTCACTTTCAGCTGCGGTTCAGGGGTGAATTCAAGAGGACCGCCGTCCCTTGGAAAGGCTTTCAGTCAATGGCCCTTCCTCCCTGAAAGGAGCTAATCCCTTACTACTCCCCGTCATCACCTTTTCATTATATTTCAATGTAACGCCATTTTTCTGTACAGTATATACGCACTGACAGAACCTGTCGCTTCGAACAGCCTCCAAAAAAATTCGGCGGTTAAAAACATTTAACCACAACCTTTCCCTCATTTTTTGGGACCCTTCGCGTCTGATTATATCACAAGGGAAACCTTAAAACAAGGAAGTTTCCTTAAAAATCGCTCATATCCCTAGCAATATCACTGCCAGCGGGAAAGTACGGGCAGAGGAATTTAGTGGATGAAAGACTTCTTCCAAAAAATTTCCAGCAAAACCATTTCGCGGTCATAACGTAGAAAGGTTTTAAATATATAAGTATTGATTTTCGTTGGTGGAGGTTTTGGGCATGCTGCTTAAAATAACCTACGGCCAGATAAGAACAGTGCTTTTGGCAACGGCTGCCATGCTGGCCGCCTGGCTTTTCATGGGACATTACGCAATGTTTGATATAGAGGAAAACAGCCCGGAAGGCAAGGTGGTGGTAAACGTATCCTTTCTTGCTCCAATGAACTGGGACAAACTTGAGGGCCACCTGGCCGTAACATGCGAAATACCGGACAGGGAGGTCCTCTACAGCACCCGCCGCATTTCAAGGAACACCGTGCAAATAACCATCGACGAGCCAGGATACCCCCGTGGGCTGGAGTATGACCTTCATTTTAAAAAGGCGGCGGCCCGTATACCTCCATTTTCGGTTACGGCCAGAAAAAAGGTCAGGCAAAGCCTTGCGCCAAAAGTGATTGCCCTTGATCCCCCCGACAACGTCCCCACCAGGGGACCGCTGGTGATTGCCTTTAACACACCGGTGAAACCGGAAAGCTTCATACAGCATGTTTCCACCAACGCTCCGGGAAGATTCGCCCCCTGTCCGTTCAAAGAGGGTGGTAAAGGCTACGATTACAGCCGCTGGATGCTGGTGCCGGACAAGCGATTTGATAACAACGCCCGCTACAGTATAGACATAAGTGAAGGGCTTACCGGGGCCGGAGGGGGATCCTCCGGAAAAAGGGCTGAATTTCATTTTAACACCGCACCGGCCCTGGTGATTACAGACCTGTACCCGGAACCTGGCGCTCCCAGCATATGGCTTAGCCGCAACGTGATAGTCAAGGCAAACCACGAATTAAAGGAAGCCTGCATCAAGGTGGAAGGCGTGGAGGGTAAGACATACGTCAACGGCAATACCGCGGTTTTTGACCCGGACAGCCTTTTCCTTCCGTCAATGAAGTACAAAGTCCACCTCACCCTGGTGTCGGTATACGGGGAACAGATAGAAAGGGAGTACACATTCGGGGTCACCGACCTGGGCAGCCAGCGCTGGATAGCGGTAAAACTGGGCAACCCCAGCACCGTACAGGTATATGAGGGGAAGAATCAGCTTAAATCATTCAAGGGCTGGTTATCCATACAGCAGGATAAAATCCCGAGGGTCACCATGTACGAGGTAAGCAGGGGCAGCACCCTGGAGTACAACCCCCAGGACAACTCCCCCGTCAGGTACATCAGGCTTAACGCCGATATAACCGTACACCACCTGCGTCCCGGGGAAACCGATATTCACAACAAGATCGGCCTTCCTCCCAGCTATGGCTGCATACTGCTGGAGAAGCCGGATTTAAACTGGATTTTTGAAAATGTTCCGGGGAAATGCATGGTGGTGGTACATTAGTGCAAAGAAAAAAGAGCGGTTGCTACACCGCTCTTTTTTAAAAAACTTGCCTGGTTCAATTAACCTCGATATCAATCTCTTTTGATTTGGCCTTTTCCTTTTTGGGGAGGTTAATCTCCAATATCCCGTCTTTATAAGAGGCCTTAATCTTCTCATGATCAACGGGCACATCCAGAGAGAAGGACCGGCTGAAGGACCCGTACCTGCGCTCCACCTTGATGTAGCTGGCGCCTTCCTCCTTCTCTTCGTGCTTGCGCTCTCCCCTGATGGTCAGGATGTTCTCATTATAGATTACGCTTACGTCCTCACGTTTTACTCCCGGAATTTCCGCCTTGATTACAACAGCGTCTGCGGTGTCCTTGATGTCCACGGGGAAAGCCAGGCCCTGGGTGAGGTTGTTCCCGTCCGGCAGCCTGAATAAACTATAATTCTCGTCGAAAAGCCTGTTGATGGAATTCTGGAGATTGACAAGATCGCGGAAAGGTTCCCATCTTACCAGCGCCATAAGTACACCTCCTGTGATATTGTTTTGGATTTTTGTCTTTATCTTTGACCATCTTTGATTATAATATAATAAAATAAATCCTTCCTGTCAATAGTGTTTAATAAAAATTTCAAATCCCACAAAGCCGTACGGCTTCACCCTGCCTGCTTTTTAATATTGTACAGCACATTTCTGGTCTCTTCCTCGCTGATCACTTCATGTATGACTACATTCAAAACCTCGCACAGATCTATTACCCTCATGGGCTTCAGCATAGTCCCGTCAGGCTCCAGTATTATTCTTACCTTGGGGCTTAAGGGATAACTTTTTTTGTTTTCCACCACAATACCTATCTGACCCGTGCTCAGCCTTACAAGGCTCCCCGAGGGATATACCGCCACCTGGGAGAGGAACTTCTTCACAATATCAAATCTGAAATAGTGATCGCCCGCACCCGAAAGCATTTCGTACGCCTCAAAGGCCGGGAGGGCCTTCTTGTATACCCTGTCGGACGTTATGGCGTCATAGATATCAACCATTCCCACTATCTGGGCCGGCTCAAGAAAATCGTCTTTCTTTATCCCGCGCGGGTAACCGTCGCCATTATACCGCTCGTGATGCTGATAGGCGATGACCCTGGAGACGCTGCTTATTCCACTCTTTTTACGAAGTATTTGCAGGGAATAATCAGGATGTTTTTTTATCTCCTCAAACTCTTCGGAAGTCAGCCTGCCCGGCTTGTTAAGCACATTTAAAGGTACCAGCGATTTTCCCACGTCATGCAGCAAAGCGCCTACTGCCAGTTCTTCCAGCCGGTCCTGCCTGTATCCCAACGAAACGCCGGTCATCACGGCCAGGACGCAAACATTTACCGAATGACTGTACAGATAATCATCAACCGACCTTATGTCCACGAGGTCATACAGCATGTTCCTGTTGCTCAACAGCTGGCTCACTATTTCGCTTACAATGGACTTAAGCCTTGCCAGATCTATGAAGTCGTTGTTTTTATTGACCACTTTGTTGATTATATCTTTTACGTGTTTGTTTGCCTCGACACGCAAGCCCTCAGATATCACATCATTGATGTTAACATCTTCGGATATTGAATCGCTTATGTACAAAAAGGGGATTTCTCTCTTTACAAGCCTCCTGATGTATTCCTCGGTCAGCTTTACCCCTTTGGACAGCAATACAACACCATCGTTTGTAAACACCGGGTGTGCTACTTCCATTCCCGGCTGCAGAAAACTGGTGGGCACCCTTCTCATAAATGCGACTCCCGTTTATGTTCAGATGATAAGTGTTTTGTGTATTCCGTTGACTGGCACCGCTACAGTATATATACAATCAATTTCCAGTAAATCCTTCTATTTCTAGAATTATCGGCAAATTATTTCTTTAGTATGCACCTTTCCCCAGCAATACTACCCTTACGGTCCTGACCAGTATGTATATATCCAGCCACAGCGACCAGTTGCGGACATACCAGCTGTCCAGCATCACCCTTGTCTCATAATCTATGTCGTTTCTTCCACTGACCTGCCACAACCCTGTAATTCCCGGACGTACGGTATAGTAATAATCCACGAAACCGCCGTATTTTGGAATCTCTTTCCGGACCACCGGGCGGGGGCCCACCAGGCTCATTTCGCCCATTATCACGTTTATAAGCTGGGGCAATTCGTCAAGGCTGTATTTTCGCAGGAATTTCCCCACCCTTGTAATCCTGGGGTCGTTTTTCAGCTTGTGGACATTATTCCATTCCTCGGCCAGAATGCTGTTTTCGCCGATCAGTTTTATCAAAACCAGGTCCGCGTCGGGCACCATGGTTCTGAACTTGTAACACCAAAATACCCTGCCTCCCCTGCCTATTCTTTTTTGCCGGTAAAAAACAGGCCCCCTTGAATCCAGCGCCACCGCGGCGGAAAGGCAGGCCAGAAAAGGCATGGCCACAACCGATATGGCTATGCAGGTTACCAGGTCGAATACCCTTTTGGCCATTATATTAAAACTGTTCTTGAGGTTGTTGCGAAAATTTATCACCAGTGTGTGCTGGTCGAAAAAATATCCGATATCGGCCCCAAGCACCGGAAGGCCGTAAATATCCGGCACGAACAGCACATTTTCAGCCCTGCGCTGCAGCATGCTCACCAGTTCTGCAAACCCCTGGCTATTAAGACCGGCGGTGGCGATAACCACATCTTTTACACCGGTACGGGACAGCACCGACTCCATATCCTCCCACCTGCCCAGAACCGGGACAGAGGGGCAGGTAGCGCGGCTGCCGGTTTCACCCGGCAATACCGTGCCCAGCACGTGATAGCCAATGCCGGTATCGCTCTTCAACGCCATGTATGCCCTTTCAGCCATTTGGCCGGCTCCCACTATAATCACCGGCCTCTCCCATAGGCCCCACCCGATAAGGCACTTTTTTGCGCACAGCCTTGTAACGGGCACCAGCCAAAGCGAGTTTATCCAGGCAATCAGTATGAAAAGCCTGGATACCTGGGAGCTTTCCTTCAAAAGGAACAGGGTTGCCAGGGCAATCAGAAGGCTGAATGTGGCCCCCCTGGCCAGCATTCCTGTCTCCTGCATCCACGGGAAGCGCCTGGTGTATAGCCCGCTGAAGGCGAATGAGAGAACAGCAAGGAACGGAAACCAGGATACGTGCAAAATAGTGGCAGGGGAAATGCCCTCCGGCAGCCCGTCCACAAAAAGCGGCAGCAGGTGCAGCCGCATCAGGTAGGCAATGGCCAGTATCCCGAATAGCGCCAGCAGATCTACCAGCACCAGCGAAAATACCTCCAGTGCAGCTTTCACCGCTGAGCGGGTGGTACCGTAAACTCCTCTTGGGCTTTCCATCAGGAGTTCTCCCGTCTCACTTGCCTTAACAGTACCCATAGGCTGTCTTCACCCCTTCCCAGGGGGCGGGTTCCCCTCTGAACTCCCGCCACCTGTTTTCGATAAAGGCTTTTATTTCTTCTTCAAATCTCCGCCTCCCGAAACGAAGGGAGTGTCTCCTCAGTGCAGAAGGATCGAACCGGTCCTCATGTTTTATAAATTGGGCCACCGCCCTGTTTATGCTCTCCGGAGTCTGATTTTCAAAAAAAACACCCGTGGGGGTATAACCTTCCCGGAACCACCCCGTGCCGCCGGGAGGGTTCAAGGGGTTTACCGTTTCCATTACCCCGCCCCTGCCATAGGCGATAACCGGGGTGCCGCAAGCCTGGGCCTCCACCGGAACGATTCCGAAGTCCTCATCGGCGGCAAATACAAGCGCCCTGGCCCGGGCCATGTACCCGGCCACCTCTTCTGAAGGAAGCCAGCCCGCAATTTCTATATTTTTGGAGGCCAGCCTTTTGATTTTTTCCATATCCGGGCCGTCCCCTATAACCACTAATGGCAGCCCGTTCCTGGCGAAGGCCTCCACGATCACATCAACCTTCTTGTAGGGAACCAGCCTTGAAAGCACCATAAAATAGCCGTCCTTTTTTGCTCCCGGCTGGAAAAGATCCACCTCCACCGGCGGGTATATAACAGTGGCTTCCCGCCTGTAGGCCCGCCAGATGCGGCGGGCAACATACCCGGAGTTGGCGATGAAGTGGTCCACCCTGTTGGCGCTGCTTACGTCATACAGGCGCAGGTAATGCAGCAGTGCCCTGGCCGGCCAGCTAAAAGGCCCCCGGTGCAGGCCCCACTGGCTGAGGTAATGATGATACAGGTCCCACACGTACCTCACCGGGGTATGGCAGTAACACACGTGCATCTGGTCCGCCCTTGTCAGCACCCCCTTGGCAAAGGCATGGCTGCTGGAGAGTATAACGTCATACCCACCCAGGTCCAGCTGTTCCACGGCCAGGGGCATAAGCGGCAGGTACTTCTGGTACCAACGTGTTGCCCGGGGCAGACGTTGAATGAAGGTGCTGGTAACCCTGCCGGAAAGCCCCATACCAGCCGCCACTCCCGGGTCGTGCACTATGGTGTACAGGTGGGAACCGGGAAATGCGTTGATAAATGACTGAACGCATTTCTCCGATCCCCCGATGTTGACCAGCCACTCATGAACCAGCGCCAGATTCATATAATGTCACCCCGTTTGTTTAGCTGTCTTTCTTCCAGCAGCCCCATGTATACGTTGAAGGTTTCCGCAGACATCCTGCCGTGGCTGAAAACCGTTTCCGCCCTCTCTTCTCCCCGGGCCCCCATTTCTTTCCTCAAATAGGGGTTGTCCAGCAGGCGAGAAATGGCCCCGGATAGCTGTTCCGGATTGTCGGGGTCCACCAGCAGCCCGGTGACGCCGTCCTTTACTACTTCCACGTTTCCGGTCACGCTGGTGGCCACCACCGGGACCCTGCAGGCCATAGCCTCCAGTAAAGCCAGGGGAAGGCCCTCACACCTGGAAGGCATAATAAATATGTCCATCACTTTTAAAATCTCTCCAACGTCATCCCTGTTTCCCAGTAAAAGGACATAATCTTCCAGGCCCAAATCTGAAATCTCCTTTTGGACCTTATCCCGATCTTCCCCGTCCCCCACCATAACGTAAACAATGTCCCTTCTTTTTCTAACCAGCAGCGAAACCGCCCTGATGCCGGCCTCGGGCGCCTTTGGATAAGACAGGCGGCCCACCGTGCCGATGACAGCGCTGCCGGACCTTATTCCCAGTTCCCCCTTTTTTCTTTCCACATCCACTAAGAGTCTGCGGTAATATTCCGTGTCAATACCGTTTAAAACAACTGAGCAGTTGGGGTGCTTTATCCCCAGTCCTTCCGCCCTTTCCCTTTCCGATGCCGACACGAATATCAAGTGGTCGGTAAGCCTGCCCAGCATCATTTCCATCGTCAGGTAGAGGGCCTGTTTCAGCCCCCGGCCCTTGTGGTGTATGCCGTGAAATGTATGGACAAAAAGCCCCCGCCGGTAAAAAAGCCTTAAAAGCCTTCCGTAAATCCCCCCGCCCGTACCGTGGGAATGTATAATGTCTATGCCATGTTTCCTGACCATGCGGGCCAGCCTTAAAAGGGCTGACAGCGAAATCTTTCTGAAGGGCAGATCCACGCACTCACTGCAGTGCCTCCGGAAAAGGGGATAGTAAGGCGGCTGGTCCGGGGCCGCCGCAAAAAAGGTTATACCAGATCTTTTATTTTCCATCAGAGAGGCTATATGGCGTGGCCCGCCTCCGATATCGGCCCTGGCGGTGATCACCAGCACCTTTATCCCTTTTTTTCCGCCCATACCCGGCCCGCCTTTTTCCCGGATGATAAGGAAAACTTTGAGTGTTGAAATAAACAGGAATATACTTTTCAAACATCTGAGCATTCAACCTGTAGTTAAACTACAATAATACTTCCAACTTCCAACTTCTAACCTCCAACTTCCATGTACGACTGCCTGGCAATCTCGTAAAGCATTATGGAGGCGGCCACCCCCGCGTTCAGGGACTCGGCCATTCCCGCCATGGGGATTGACACCTTTTCGTGGGGGAGGGATAAAAGGTCCCGGGACGGCCCGTCGGCCTCGCTTCCCACCACCAGTGCCAGGGAGCGCCTGAGATCCAGTTGATTCAATGGCGCCCCCCCCTCGGGAACCCCCACCAGCAGGCCCACACCGCCGCCAGTCAGCTTTTCCATGAGTTCAGCAGGGCGTACATTGCTAAGCACGGGCAGGTGAAACACCGAACCCATTGTGGCCCTCAGCGTTTTGCTGTTGTACAGGTCCACCGTGCCCTTCATCAGAAAAACCCCGTCGGCCCCAAAGGCATCCGCGCTCCTGATGATAGTACCCAGGTTGCCCGGATCACTTACCCCGTCCAGCACCACATACAGAGGGTTTTCCCGGGCCTGCCCACCACTGATCTTAAGGTCATCCATCTCCCAGCGCTTAATCCTGCAAAGGGCCGCCACTCCCTGTGGGGACTCGGTGGACGTCAGTTCATCCAGTATTTTTTTCTCCACAGGCACTGTTTTAATGTTTTCCTTTACGGCCCCGGCCAGGAGAGCTGCCACTCGCTCCACCCCGGCGGAATCGGAGGAGTATATAATGCTTTCCAGCGGCCAGCCGGATTTCAAAGCCTCCTCCACAAACCTTGTGCCTTCAATGATGAACCTGCCTTCCTGCTCTCTGAATTTTCTTTTTTTAAGCTTGACAAGGTATTTAATGAAGTTGTTTTGCATGCTTTTTAACGGTTCCATATACATATCCTTTCAGCCGGCAAAGCTCATTTCAATAGGTAAAAAGTTTTATTTTTCGTTTTTATCTTAAATTCTTTTAATATCTATTAAAATCCACTACTACAATATTCGACACATCCAGTACAAAAATAAACGCCGGGCAAATGTTAATTGCTGGCATTCATGGAAAAAGCATGGCCATCGCCATGCTTTTATATAAGTAATATTCTTTTACAACTTGGATTTGGCCATCTCCACCAGCTGTCCAAAAGCTCCCGCGTCATTTACGGCCAGTTCGGCCAGCATCTTGCGGTTTATATTGACCCCGGCCTGTTTCAGGCCGTTCATAAACTTGCTGTATGAAATACCGTTCATTCTGGCGGCGGCGTTTATCCTGGCTATCCACAGCCTTCGGAATTCCCTCTTCTTGTTCCTTCTGTCCCTGTAAGCGTATGCCAGTGATTTGAGAAGCTGGTTTTTGGCAACCCTGTAGAGCTTGCTTTTGGACCCTCTGTACCCTTTGGCCAGCTTAAGCGTCTTCCTGTGTCTATTTCTTGAAACCACACTGCTTTTAGCCCGTGGCATAAATATCCCTCCTCAAGTTCACATATATTGGGCAAATTAATATGGCAGAATTCTTTCCAGTTTGTGCTGATCGGTCGGGTGAACTATAATTGACTTCCTGAGGTTTCTCTTGCGTTTGGCCGTTTTCTTGCCCAAAATATGGCTGTGGAAGGCATGAGAGCCCTTGAATTTGCCGGTGCCTGTCTTCTTGAACCTTTTTGCGGCGCCCCGGTGCGTCTTGATCTTAGGCATGTTGCGAATTCTCCTCTCTAGTCCTGTTTTATATCCTGCTTTGGTGAAAGTATCATGATCATATTTTTACCTTCCAGTTTGGGCTGCCTCTCCACGTTGCAGAGATCCTTCAGCTCCTCGGCCAGCCTTACCAGGAGCTGCTTGCCCAACTGGGTATGAACTATTTCACGCCCGCGGAAAATTATGGTGGCCTTCACCTTGTCGCCATCCTTAAGAAACCGGGCGGCATTTTTGGATTTTACGTTGAAATCATGGTCCTCTATATTAGGTCTCAATTTCACTTCTTTTATGTCAATTATTTTCTGCTTCTTCCTCGCCTCTTTCTCCCTCTTGCTCTGTTCATATTTATATTTGCCAAAATCCATAATCCTGCAAACCGGAGGCTTGGCCTGGGGAGCTATTTCCACCAGATCCAGCTGCCTTTCTTCGGCAATTTTCAACGCCTCCCGGGTTGGCATGATCCCGAGCTGGTTTCCGTCATTGTCCACCAGCCTGATCTCACGGACACGGATTTCTTCGTTGATACGAAAATCTTTGGTAATATATATCACCTCCGTTTAAAATAAAAAAGCGGGATTACCACCCGCATGAAGACAAAAGAAAAGAAAACACCAGTTTCTTTTGCTGACTGTTACCTACCCGGTCTGACAGCTATAGCGCCGCCGGGTGAGAAGCGGATGGCTTCTACTTATACTATGAACACAAAGATTCTAACATATCTTTCTACTTTAGTCAAGGAATATTATATCAGATCCAGGGAGCCGGAATTACAGGTCGGAATCCAGAATTCAGAATCCAGACCTGCATGCCGTTGCAAAATACGGCACCACAGAACAATGAAAATGGTTGGTTTCATGCATTGGGGCAGGGCTAGGAGTATAGCTCCGGCTACCTGGATCTTCGGCTGATCCGGCTCTATGCTCGTCGTCCACGGACTGCCGACCGCCCTCAACAGCGCATCCATGCGCTGGTTTAAGGCTACCGGATGCGTCCTGCATCCGGTCCGTCATTCCGTATACTCCTTCGCCAAGAGCCGGATAACAGCCTCCGGACAGTCCGCCGGACCTATGGACTCCTATCCCTTTATGAATGTCCGTCGAAGCGATTGTTCGATTTTCAGGGTAGGTGCCAGAATAAAAACAACTAATTCTTAGCCGCACCCCCGGCCACAGATTTTCATTGCTTCTAGTGCCTTGCCTTGCAGCGGCATTCAGGCCTGAATTATTATTTTGAATGTGCCTTCTCCGCCAGGGACACAAGGTAATTATAGCGGGGGATTGCCTCCCTGTCCATCTCCAGTGCCCTGTTGAGGTATATATCGCGAAGAGGTTCATCTCCGCTGCTGATGACTGCCAGCCATAAATTTGCCTCCAGCCCGGTGTCATTATGCGCGGCCGCCTCCAGTATCATCCCCTCGCCGCCCGCCCTATCCCCGGCAAGGTATGCTCCGGCGCCGGAGTACAGATAAGCCTCCGGCGGGACTTCAAGACTGGGGGGAGGTATCCACATACTCTTCTTTTTCCCAGGAATACTGTCGATAAGCCCCTGTACTCCGCCCACAACCCCTGCGGCCAGTTTAAAATACTTAACGGCCTCCACGGTGTTGTCCTCCGAGAGGTAATGCGCACCCTGGTTGTAGTAGGCCTTTGACAGATTACCGTACCACATCAGTTGGAACGGGGAGACCTTTACAGCCTGCCTTCCAAGATAAACCGCCTGGGACAGCCGTCCCAGATCCGAAGCGTACCGGGAGGCATGGAAGTAGGCAAGGCCCAGGTATGGGTTCAACTCCGCGGCCCGTACCGCATGCCTGTACGCCCCTTCAATATCTCCGCCGCGCCGGAGGTGCTGGGCGTACTTAAGTTGATAGTTGCTGTTCCAGCCATTCAACCTCAAAGCATCTTCAAACATCCCCCCGGCCCCTGCGGAACCCTTCTCTTCGGCCAGGTTTTCGGCGGCGGTAAACCTCTGGTGCGCCTCAAGCTGAACCCATGATACGGCCAGAATCATTACAGAAAAAATTACCAACCCGCCCCTGAGCATAAGCCCTATACCACTGCCACCCTCCTGTTGCCCGCCGGAAACCGCCCGTATGAACCCGAAAAGGGCAGCGATAAACAACAGCACAGAAAGAAAGGAGAGGGTGAAATCCATCAGAGCGTGAATACCCAGTGTGATGGCCGCCAGGAACACGAATAAATACAAATTGCTTTCCCTGCTATCCGGTAAATTATTTCTGTATAAGCGTACTGACCTTATCGCAAACACAGCCCAAAGCCCCGTGAAAATGATTAAACCGGGCAATCCGGACTCCACCAGCACTTCCAGAAAATGATTGTGAATCCTCTTTGTATTGTACAGGAAATCCTGGTAATACCTGTACGCCGACTGCCATCCCCCTCCGCCCCAGCCTGACAGGGGTCTTTCGGCCGCCATTTCGAGGGCATCCAGGTCGTAATACAACCTGTACCAGAAATTCACCGGATCCGTACCGCCCCCGGTCTGTATCTCGGCCGGGGGCCTTTCAATACTGCCCGTAAAATAGGTGGAGTCAAACACCGTTCCAGACATCAGGAGGATAACCAGGAGCAGGGTCAGGACGACATAGGCCGCTCTCTTCCCAGGCCCGGCCATATAAACTCCCCTTGCGGTCATAACTCGGTCCGACAGGGCGGCTACGGCCACGGTGGTCAGGAATACCGGCAGTGACCATGCCCCGTGCCCGAGGTTGACAAGACCTATAAACATGGGTACCGAAAACTGGGTCAGCAGTGTGAGCATGAGAAGGTACAGGTGCAGGGAAAGGTCCCTTTTTCTGTAATTCAAAAGCCCCATCAGCAATAATGCAGCGCAGAACGCCAGTACTCCCCCCCTTGAGCTGGCCCCCCTCATGCCGAACATTATGGTGAAATTGGCGATGGTGATTATCCAGCCGTATTCCCCACCGCGGTTTTTCCAGAGATAAAGTCCCAGAAAGAGTACTGCTCCCAGAAAAGCCGCCAGGGTGTTTTTATACTGGAAAAAGGACGTGAACAGCCCTGTAAATCCCCCGGTAAAACTGAACACCCCGAGGGCAAAGGGAATGCAGGCCGCGGCTACAACCAGCCCCGAAACATACAGCGCAGCGATAAGCGCGTCAGTTCTCCGGCCTCCGGTTACCAGCCGTGAAACCATGTAGTAGAAGAAGAAAAAGGTAAAATAGCGAATGGTTTCGTTGACGGAAAAATAGAAATCGACCGGCCTGATGGAGGATATTGCATAGGCCAGCGGAAAAGCCAGCATAAGGTAGTCCAGGGCATCAAATTTAATTTCCCTTTGCCCTGATCTGGATATCATGGTCAGTATAAAGGCCGGAACCGCCAGGGTCAGGTAATTCCACATGTCCTCGTAAAAAAAGAGACCCCTGAAAAACGGCGGAATGGCAACCAAAAAAAGAAGCATTAAAAAAATTAGTCTCTGGGCCATGGGAAAACGGCCGGCGGGAAATCCCTCCTCATTAATCATCCTTTTCAGTCCTTTTGAAAAACTCATTGCCCGAACACAATTTTTTGCAGGGTCTCGGGATCAGCCGCCCTGTTCAAGGCCTCTTCCCTGCTTATCATGCCTTTCTGCACCAGGGTCTTCAAGTGCATGTCCAACGACTGCATTCCGAATCTGGCTCCGGTCTGAATCTGGCTTATAATCTGGTACGTCTTCCCATCACGGATCAGGTTCCGGATGGCCGGATTAGCAACCATAATCTCAATGGCTGCCACCCGGCCGGGAGTGTCGATCCTTGGTATAAGCTGCTGGGCAACCACTCCCTGTATGGTGTTGCCCAGCTGGACCCGGATCTGCTGCTGCTGGTGGGGAGGGAAAACGTCAATGATACGGTCTATGGTCTGTGCGGCGCTGGAGGTGTGAAGAGTGCCGAAAACCAGGTGGCCCGTTTCGGCAGCGGTCAGGGCGATGCCGATTGTCTCCGGGTCCCGCATCTCGCCCACCAGTATAACGTCAGGGTCTTCCCGCATCGCCGAACGCAAGGCGCTGGCAAAGGATCTTGTATCATGCCCTATTTCCCTCTGGTTGATAATGGATTTTTTGTGCCGGTGAACAAATTCTATCGGGTCCTCCAGGGTGATGATATGGTGCGGCATCTCACTGTTGATAAGATCAATCATAGCGGCCAGGGTGGTGGACTTACCGCTTCCCGTTGGGCCGGTAACCAGCACCATTCCCCGGGGCCGCCTTGACAGATAATTCAAAACCTCCGGCAAACCCAGCTCCTGGAATGACATTATACGTGAGTTAATCAGCCGGATGGCCAGGCCGACATTCCCCTGCTGCCGGTATGCATTTACCCTGAAGCGGCCCACGCCCTCAATGGAGTATGAAAAGTCCAGATCCCCGGTCTGGCAAAAGAAATCGAATTTCCCGGAGCTTACCATTATCTGCTTTGCCAGTGAAACGGTATCCTCCGGAGATAGACTCTTAAAATAATTTACATCCAATTCAAGTTTGGGCCTTAAATCCGGCGATTCAAAGGAGACCAGTTTGCCATGTATCCTGAAGACAGGTGCCCTGTTGACCGTGAGGTGCACATCGGATACATTCAGCTTAAACGCCTGGGCAAGTATTTCATCAATATTCAACCCTTATCCCCCTCGTTTACAGCGTGTAAGAAACAAATTCCATAACAAAAATGCAATTCCTCCTGAATATATATATTTTCCAACCACTATCATAAAGGCGGTTTAATATCCGATTGCAGCCGACGATTATATAGTTCTGATGTATTGCGCCATAAACAATTTTAATGTAAAAAACCGCCCTGTTAGAGTGCGGGCGGTATGTTAAAAAATCAACTGCGAAAATATGATAAGTCCCACCCCATACGGGGCCTGGGCTGAAAAATAATGTTAATCAGTTGAATCAGGCTGCTCCCATCGGAGTCGCCCCTTTGGCAGGCGTTTTCCTGCCCTTGATACTAAGACCGAACAGCCCGGCCAGAAGGGGCAGCCAGATTAGCATATGGATGACGTAAACGATGCCCACCTGTTCCGCCAACAGTCCCACCAGGCCAACTCCCAGGCCGCCGATT
The DNA here is from genome assembly GCA_049325055.1 of Bacillota bacterium. GTDB lineage: Bacteria > Bacillota > Desulfotomaculia > Desulfotomaculales > Desulfocucumaceae > BRHc4a. Next base: position 5,810 of record JBMOPB010000128.1, on the reverse strand, counting down.
CCTATACCGAAGCCAAGCATAAGTCCCGACGCCATGGCGGCGTTTTTGCTGATAACTTCCTGGGCCACCACTATAGTTACTGAAAAAGACGCCAGCAGGCAGGCGCCGGCCAGGGCCAGGAACAGGTAGCTTAAAGGGCCGCTTGTGACGAGGAAAAGGTAAAACAACGGGCTGGCCGCAACCAGTGACCCCACAATGACGGCTTTTCTTCCGAATAGATCGGAGATGTATCCTCCCACCAGGCCTCCCACGGCTCCGGAAAACAGCATCAAAAACAGAAGTCGGCTGCCGGTAAGGAGAGAAATATTTTCGTGCATAAGATAAAGGGGCAGAAAGGACACCAGGCCAAAGTAAGTAAGTGAACGGCAGGCAACAACCAGCACCACTTTGGTCAATTCAGCCCAGGTGGAGCGTAGAACGGGCCAAAGAGGCGGGGGGACAGCCTTTACCCCGGACGGCACCCTGGGTGCGGTGTACCATAGCAAGGCAGCCACAAGCACCCCGGGCAGGACAAATAATGGGGTCAGTTCCATGCCGTACTTTTGGGTAAAGGGAACCACCATCAGAGGGGTCAGGGCCCACCCGACGTTTCCTGCGGCCACGAAAAAGGCCTGAAAGAATCCCTTTCTGTCTCCGCTTACCGCAGAGATCATGGCAGAGGCCTGGGGGTGAAAGGCTGCCGTACCCAGGCCGGCCAGGGTTACGGTAAGCACAAGGAGAGGGTAGTTTTTAAGCACACCCACCAGGCTCAGCAATACGGCCATCCAAAGGGTCCCCGCATAAACCAGCCAGCGCTGATTTTTCTGGTCCACCAGATAGCCTGAAACCGGCTGGAGCAGTGATGAAGTAATGGTAAAGGCGGCCACCAGAAAAGCCCCTTTGCTTACCCCCAGCCCGGCGGCAACCATGAAGGGCAACAGCGTCTGGATGTAATTCATGTACCAGTCATTAAACAGGTGAGCCACCGATAGAGAGAGTATCTTGCTTTTATTTGGCGGACTAGTGGTCAAAATAATCATCCCTTTCAGTATTTATTGTTCTTTAAAAGGCTGCCCGGTTATTTTTTTATAGGAGTCAAGGAAAAACTCAAAATTTTTCTTGCGCGATTCAATGTCTTCCCTGAATTCCGTCAGCTTCTCGAGCCCCTTGGCGGTTATTTGATACCACTTTCTGGCCGGACCGGAGGTATCCGTTTCCCAGTACGATTTTACTGCTCCCTCTTCTTCGAGATCCTGCAGTGTTCGGTAAACCACGGCGCTGTCCGCATGGCAGAAAGGTATTTCTTTTTGCATTTTGTTGAACAGTGCTGCGCCGTATAAATTCTCCCGGGCTAAAAAAAGTAGAATGAATGCGGGGGCATATCGGTATGCCTGCCCCCTCTTGACTTTTTTTGCCATGTTTTCAGCTCCCAAGTGCATTTTACATGTATATGTAACTTACACCATGATTATAACTACATTAACCTGGATAGTCAAGGGGCGCCGCCAAAAAATGATAAAACAGCCGGACCTCTTAACGCACAGAAATCCGGCTGTTTTATTCTGGCATGGCCACAGTGGACAATAAACTGCGAAAGTTGCACTTAATTACGGCTTCCAGGTCTCATTATATTTTCCTTGTTCTTATCTCTTCCTTAATCCGGGCGATGAAAGCGTCAACCGCCATTGTCCCGATATCGCCGGCGGACCGCTGGCGCACGGCCACAGATCCGCTCTCGGCCTCCCGGTCCCCCACCACCAGCATGTAGGGTATCTTCTGACCCTGGGCCTCACGGATCTTATAGTTCACCTTCTCATTCCTGTCATCCAGCTCAACCCTGATTTCCTCCCCGTCCAGCCGGGCCGCCACATTACGCGCATACTCTATGTGCCTTTCCGAAATGGGAAGCACCCTTGCCTGCACCGGCGCCAGCCAAGCCGGGAAAGCCCCGGCAAAGTGCTCGGTAAGGATTCCGATAAACCGCTCAATGCTTCCGAACACCACCCTGTGAATCATGACCGGGCGGTGTTTGAGGCCGTCCTCTCCCACATAGGTGAGGTCAAATTTCTCCGGCATCAGGAAGTCCAGCTGTATGGTACCGCACTGCCAGGTCCTGCCCAGGCAGTCCTCAAGGTGGAAATCGATTTTGGGGCCGTAGAAAGCCCCGTCCCCCTCGTTCACCTTGTAGTCCATTCCCTTGGCTTTCAGCGCGTTCTCAAGGGCGGCGGTGGCCGTTTCCCATATCTCGTCGGAGCCCATGGCCTTTTCGGGCTTGGTGGACAGTTCCACCTTGTATTTAAAGCCAAAGACACCATAGAAATAGTCTACCAGGTCAATTACTCCCATTATCTCATCTTTGATCTGATCCGGAAGCATAAATATGTGGGCATCGTCCTGGGTGAAGCAGCGCACCCTCATCAGCCCGTGCAGCACACCGGAAAGCTCGTGCCTGTGCACAAGGCCCAGTTCGGCCATTCTCACCGGCAGGTCCCGGTAGCTGTGCAGCTTGTTTTTGTATATCAGTATACTCCCCGGGCAGTTCATGGGTTTTACGGCATAGTCCAGATCATCGATCCTGGTAAAGTACATATTTTCCCTGTAATTGTCCCAGTGGCCCGACCTTTCCCACAGAGCCCTGTTCAGTATAACCGGGGTCCGTATCTCCTGGTAGCCTCTTTTCCTGTGCTCCTCCCGCCAGAATTTTTCCAGCTCGTTGCGTAAGACCATTCCTTTAGGGTGGAAGAAGGGAAAGCCGGGCCCCTCGTCATGTATGCTGAACAGATCCAGCTCCGTCCCCAGGCGGCGGTGGTCCCTTTTTTTGGCCTCCTCGATCCTGAAAAGGTGTTCGTCCAGCATGCTCTTTTTGGGGAAAGAGGTACCGTAGACCCTCTGCAGCATCTTGTTCTTCTCGCTGCCCCTCCAGTAGGCCCCGGCCAGATTGGTCAGCTTGACCGCCTTAAGCCTCCCGGTGGAAGGAACGTGAGGCCCTGCGCAGAGGTCCGTAAAGTCCCCCTGCCTGTAGCACGAAATAGAAGCATCCTCCGGCAGGTCATTTATAAGCTCAACCTTGTAGTTCTCCCCGGCCTTTTCAAAATAGTCCAGGGCAGCCTCCCTGTTCATTTCGCACCTTTCAAATGGAAGGTCAGACTTGATGATGGATTCCATCTCGGCCTGTATTTTTTCCATTGCCTCCGGGGTAAACTTCACCGGAGAGTCAAAGTCATAGTAATATCCGTCTGCGATGGCCGGCCCTATTGCCAGCCTGGTGCCCGGAAACAGCCTGGTGACGGCCTGGGCCAGAACGTGGGAGGTGCTGTGGCGAAACGCCTGCCTGCCCTCTTCATCGTCAAAGGTGTAAAACTCCACGCTGGCGTCCCTTTGAAGGGGGGTCCCCAGGTCCACCAACCGCCCGTCCACGGAAGCCACCAGCGCCTCCCTTGCCAGCCTGCCGCTGATGTCGGCGGCCACCTGCGCCAACGTGATGCCCTCTTTATATTCCCTCACACTGCCGTCCTTTAAAGTAACCCTTACCACAATAAATCCTCCTTTTTTAAAAGACCCTTACCAAGTAAAGCAAAATAATAAATCCGTCCCTCATCACTGGGACGGATTAAAATATTCCGCGGTTCCACCCGGCTTGAGCCCGCAGGGCTCCACTCCTTAAGCGGTTATCGCCCGCCATACGGCCGCCTTACTTGTAACAAAACTTTCCGGCGGCTGCTCCCGGGGGGTCTTCAGCCTCTTTACCACCGGGCGGTGCTTTCAGCCTGAAGGCACACCCTCTCTTTAGATGGATAAAAGAGCTTACTGTCCCGTTCATCACCTTAAATATCAACCTTTGTTGATTATATTGTAGAACAAAAACATTGTCAACAACCGCCCATTTGAGAGGTGGGAATCATGTGCTTCCAATTTCCGGCCTGAAAATTCAGCCACCTGAGTCGTTTAGCTTAAACCATTCTGGATTCTGGATTCTGACCCGTAATTCCAGCCCCCTGGAATTGTCAGATCCTGCCCTTTTCCCGGGCTATACGGATAAACATCTCTTTTTTATCCGCAGGGGGGACGTGCAGCGCCGTCCTGCGCGACATGGTCAGCGCCCCGGCCGGGCAGGCGGCCGAGCACACCCCGCACCCGATACAGAGGTCATTATTTATGACCGGGATTTGTTCCCCGCTGTGGGCCTCAACCATTTCCACGGCCCCGATATGACAGCTCCCGGCGCAGGACCCGCAGCCTATACACTGGTCCTTATCCAGGGAGGGTATAAAATTGCTGGGATGCACCCCGCTCTTCCCCCCGGAGTTCCTGATGGAGCCCAGGGCAACGCAGCAGCAGCCGCAGCAGTGGCAGATAAATGTGGGGTTGTTGATTACATTGTCACCCAGGTGCACCAGTCCCAGCTTTTCGGTCTTGTCCAGCACCCTTAAAAGATCGTCCGCCGTGGCAGCCCTGGCCATACCCCGGCTTACCAGCCAGGAAGAGGCGCCGCCCAAAGAGGTGCACACATCCTCCACCGGCGCGCCACAGGCCCTGCCAAGGTGCCTTGCCTTATGCCGGCAGGGGCACATGGACAGCGCCCCTCCACCGGACTGCCGTATTATTTCGGAGGCCCTTTCGTAGTTTAACACCTCGGTCTCCACTGCGGCCGGTATAAGGCTCTCATATACAAGGCCTCTCATCAGCCTGGTCTCCCCGCCGAAAAACTCGCTCTTCACGTCGTCTCTGTGAAAATAAAGGTCAAAAAGCTCTGCCAGATCCTTCATGTTTATTTCTTCTCTCACCCGCATGAAGGTATACTCAAAAAAGCCCACCACCATAGGGGCCAGCATGTAGTATGTACTGTCCCGGCGGGGCAAGTCCAGCACCAGCCCCTTGTCTGCCATTCCATCCAGCAACTTTTTAAGTTCCTGCTCTCCTATACCGGTAATGCCGGCTATCTTGTCCAGAGTCATGGGAAGCAGCGGAAATTTGCTGCCCACCAGCGCCTCGCTCTCGGTATACAGCCGGTGAAGAATATTCATCAGCACCTCGTTTACAGGCGCCCCCACCGGGTTTTTATTGAGGCGCCCGGCCAGCGCCCGGTAAACCTCTTCCTTGGAGTGAACCAAATGACCCATCGTTTTCGCCCCCTAATTCTAAAATAAAAAAATACAAATCGACCCGGTAAGACAGCTGCCATAGAACACCCCCCGTTTTATTTTGGAGACCATTAATGATCATGCAAATAATTTGCATACAAACAATATCCATAAAAAAATTTAGTCCGGTGTTTCGGAGATTTTTTCCAGCACATTCAAGAAAGTGGCAAACTCTTCCCTGGTGAATTGTTTTCTTATATCCCGGTCAAGGCTTTCGGCCAGGCTTATCATGTCCGGCCCCATATCCCTGGATTTGCCGGTTAAATATACCAATAGGGACCGGCGGTCTTCGGGGTCATCCCTTCTTTCAACAAATCCGCCCCGCTCCATCCTGTCCAGAATCCCGGTCAGTGTGGACCCGTCCAGGCTGACACTTTTCGCCAGGTCCTTAAATTTCATACCGTCGTTTTTCCAGAGGGCGTTTAACACATAAAACTGGACCGGCGTTATCTCGTAGGGAGCAAGTTTGGTTTCGTAATAGCGCTGCACCTTCCGCATTACCTTGGCCAGTTTAAAACAGATATAGTCCATTAAAACCCACTTTTCACCTTAAAAGCAATTTTATTTGCATGCAAATATTTTATAGTTTTTAATTATACCTGTCAATAGAATTGCTTAAATGACGCTGCCCGTAAAATACAGAATAAGAGCCTGAATCAACCCTATCAGGAAGCCCAGCGCCCCGCCCAG
>JBMOPB010000127.1:0-21372 GCA_049325055.1 Bacillota bacterium | reverse complement strand
CATAGTCTATAATGGTGGTGGTCCCGCCCAATACAGCCGCCTTTGTGCCGCTGGAAAAGTCATCGGCCGTCACGGTGTCTCCCGCCGGCATGTCAAAATGAGTGTGGGGGTCGACGCCGCCGGGAACAAAAAGCAGCCGTCCACGTTCAAGACTTCATCTCCCGGTTGTCTTACCTTGCCGCCGATGGCCGCAACCAGCTCCCCTTCTATGCGAACGTCGGCCTGGTAGCGGTCAGCTGCAGTGACCACCGTTCCACCGCTAAGCACTATGCCCATTTTATATCTCCTTGCCTTTGGTAAAAGTGTAATGGGGATCGGGGATCAGGGGTTGGGGATTGGGTAATCACTAGTAGCTAGTAGCTTATAGCTTATAGCTTATAGCTACTAGCCAACAGCCAGTGACTTATAACCAGCAACCAATAACCAATCCCTGACCCCCGCTAGTCGCCTGCTACGGGTATATATGAGTGCCGGTTTTTCCCGCCACAGCTTCTTCCAGTGACTGGGGGTTTGTAATGATTGCTTTTTTGCCGCCTTTTTCAAGAAAATTTATAACGGACTGTATTTTGGGCAGCATGCTGCCCGGGGCAAAATGATTTTCCGCTATATACCGCTTCAGTTGGGCCACGGTTACTTCATCCAGCGGCTTTTCCCCGGGCTTTTTGTAATTAAGATACACCCTGGGCACAGCCGTGGAGATGATCAGCATGTCGGCGTTGATTTCCGAGGCCAGCAGGCTGGAAGCCAGGTCCTTGTCAATCACCGCGTCCACGCCCATCAAAGTGCCGTCGGGCTGCCTGCCCACCGGAATTCCGCCGCCGCCCACAGCAACGACACAATAACCTTCCCGGACCAGCCTGCCAATGACTTCCTTTTCCACAATTTCCTTGGGACAGGGAGAAGCCACAACACGGCGGTAGCCCCTTCCGGCGTCATTGACCATTACCCAGCCCGGGTACTGCGTCTGAAAAGCCTCGGCCCTGTCCTTGTCGTAAAATGAGCCGATAGGCTTGCTGGGCTTTTCAAAGGCCGGGTCGTCCACCGCCACAACCACCTGGGTAATCACTGTGACGGCGGACTTATTTATTCTGCGCAACTTAAACTCATTATCCATGGCCTGCTGGATCTGGTAGCCGATGGCCCCCTGGGTATCGGCCACGCAGCTCACCAGCGGCACATGGTGCATGCCAGCCACTTCGGCGGCTATTTCCGATCTCCTCAGGATAAAGCCCACCTGCGGGCCGTTGCCGTGGGTAATAATTACATCGTAGCCCTGTTCGATTATCCCGGCTATATGACCGGCAGTTTCACAAACGGCTTCATTCTGGTCTTCAACCGTCTGGTGGTCTTCATCCCGTATAAGGGAATTACCACCAATGGCTACAACAGCCAGCTTATTCATGTTTATCTTCCACCCATCAAAAGAGTCATGACCGCTTTGGCGGTATGCAGGCGGTTTTCAGCTTCGTCATAGACTATGGAGTGCGGCCCGTCAATTACAGAATCCACTACCTCGTTGCCCCTGTCGGCGGGCAGGGCGTGCATGTACATTACCTCCCTGTCGGCCGTGGCCATTTTTTCCTCGGTGCAAATCCAGCTCTTGTTGGCAACCAGGCGGTCGTCGATGACCGCGGTGCTCTGGTCGGTCACCCAGCTGCCCCAGTTCTTGGGAATGACTATATGTGCGCCTTCATAGGCTTCGGCTTCATTGTTGGTAACCGTTACCGTTCCGCCATATCTTGCAGCGTTGGCCCTGGCCTTTTCGATTACCCAGTCGGGAAGATCATAGCCCTTGGGGTGGGCCAAAACTACGTCCATTCCGTAGCGCGGGAAAAGAAGTATCTGAGACACCGGAACGGAAATAGGCTTTTTGTGGCTCTCGGCATATGCCCAGATGATGGATACCTTGACCCGCCTCAAGTCGCCTATTTTTTCCTTCATGGTCATAAGATCGGCCAGCGCCTGGAACGGGTGATAAAGGTCGCACTGCAGGTTCATAATGGGAGCGGTGGACCATCTGGCCATTTCGTTCAGGTACTTGTTGCCGATGCCCCAGTTGCAGTAACGGCAGGCAATGGCGTGCCCGAACCTGGACAGTATGATGGCGGTGTCCTTGGCGCTTTCGCCGTGGGAAATCTGCATTCCGCTGGAATCCAGGTAGTTGGCGTGCCCGCCCAGCTGGGCGATGCCGGCTTCCATGGAGTTCCTGGTCCTGGTGGACTGCTCGAAGAAAATAAGGAACATGGTCTGGTACTTCAGGTAGGGGGTGGGAACGCCCATGGCAAATTTCTTTTTCAGATCAAAGGAAACTTCAAGCATGGTTTCGATTTCTTCTTTGTTGAAGTCCTCCAGGTCGATGAAGTGCCTTCCGCGGAAAATTGATTGCATTACTTAAAATCCTCCTTGTGCATGTTTATTAACTTAATTACAATTTCTTGATTGGTATATCAACTATTTTACCATGTTGCTGGTGGAGGGCGGCATTTTGTCCGCGTAATTCTTCACGTAAATGCCGGGTATCACCGCGTACATTGCCGCCGCGTTGACCAGCTCTTTTTTCCAGGTTTTTTCATTGGGGGCGTGGGCCTGGTCTTCGTGGCCGGGGCCGAATCCTATGCAGGGTATGCCATAGCGGCCCATAATGGAAACTCCGTTTGTGGAAAAAGTCCACTTGTCCACCACCGGGTCTTCCTTGAAAAGGCCGCGGTACGCTTCCACCAGGGTCTGGCACACCGGGTGTTCCTCCTCCATGAGCCAGGTGGGGAAATAGGCCTCGGTAGGATAAACCAGGTTGGTGTAAGAGGGCCTTTCATAGGTGTACATGGTTACTTCAGCTCCGGCCGCCTTTACCGCCGGAAGGTTTTTTATCTGCCGGATGGCCAGCTCGGCGTCTTCTCCGGCGGTGAGCCTCCGGTCGACGGAAATGGCGCAGCTGTCGGCCACCGCGCAGCGGGAGGGCGAAGTATAAAATATTTCCGAAACAGCAAGGCTTCCTTTGCCCAGGAAATCGTGCCCCTGGAGGTTCTCATGCAGGGCCCGCAGCTCCAGCAGTATTGGCGCCATCTTGTAAATGGCGTTGTCGCCCCGCTCGGGGGCCGACCCGTGACAGCTGACCCCCCTGGTGGACACCCTTATTTCCATCCTGCCGCGCTGGCCCCGGTGGATCCTGCCCTGGGTTGGCTCGGTGATTACCACAAATTCCGGCCTGAGCTTGTCCTCGTTTATGATATACTGCCAGCACAGCCCGTCGCAGTCCTCTTCCTGAACCGATCCCACCACCACCAGTGTATAGTTGTCCAAAAGGCCCAGATCCTTTATTATTTTGCCGGCGTAGACCATGGAGGCCATACCGCCCTCCTGGTCGCTGGCCCCGCGGCCGATGATGATCTCGTCGTCTTCATAACCCTGGTACGGGTCGTACTGCCAGTTTTCGGGGTTGCCGACTCCCACGGTGTCTATATGGGCGTCCATGGCGATAAGGTGCTTTCCATTGCCGATGTAGCCCAGTATATTCCCCATGGGATCGATAACCACCCTGTCAAAGCCCACCTTTTCCATTTCTTCCTTGATCCTTAAGACCACTTTTTCTTCCTGGCAGCTTTCACTGGGTATGGCGATCAAATCCCGCAGAAAACGGCTCATTTCCGGCTGGTATTTTTGCGCTGCCTCCAGTGCCCTGGCAAAATGATCAACCAATTTTTTTCCCTTCCTTTCAAGTGTTTGGGGTTCTATTTCAACGGGAAAATATTTCCCGTACACTTTCATGCAGGCCCCTTTTCCCTTACGGGTCGGGCTTTGAGGTTGCGTCCCGCTCATGGAATCCTGCTCCGGCTAAGTATTGGTTATTTTTATTCTGGCTTCTGAATTGTCAAAGCCTTTTTGGGGCACCGGGTTACACACAGGCCGCAGCCGAAGCACTTCCGGCCGTCAATCAGCAGTTCCCCGGATCGCGAAATGGCATTGTACACGCAGCTTGTTTCGCAAATCCCACAGAGGCTGCAGAGATCATTATCCACCACCGGGGCCACCGCAGAAGTGCGGAACGCCCTGTCCGCCATCTTCCTGTGAGCCAGCCCTTTGATCCCGGCTATATCGGCATAGCCGTGGCTGTCAAGAAAATCTTCCAGCTCTTTTACAATTTTGCCGTACACGCCGGGCCCTTTCAGTATCCCGGCAGTGCAAACCTGTACCGCCGAGGCCCCGGCCATGAACATTTCGACCGCGTCCCGCCCGCTGCCGATACCTCCCACGGCGAATACGGGTATTTTCACAACCCCGGCCGCGTCATACACACAGCGGACGGCCAGCGGCTTTATGGCGGCGCCGGAAAGCCATCCGTAGCCGCTTTGGCTTCCCATCAGAGGCAGGCCGGTTTCAATGTCAATTGCCATACAGGGGCCGAAGGAGTTAATCATCACCAGCCCGTCAGCCCCGGCCCCCTCAACCGCCTTTGCTATATCCTGAATATTTGGGTGAGGGCTCATCTTCATGAACACCGGCACATCAACGGCCGACTTGGCCGCCTTTAAGGCGTCCACAATGGGCGATATGTCATTTCCCACGTAGTGCGTGGACAGCTCCAGCGCGTCGGCGTAAGGCTTCACCAGCGGCGCCAGCTCAGCTATCTCACGGGCGGTGTAGCCCAGGCTGACAATTACGGGAAGCCCGGTCTCCCTGGCCATTTTGTACTCTTTTTCCAGCCACTGCTCCTTGGAAAGCTCAGACCACAGCTCGGTATTCAGGAAACCTCCCTTGATCTCAGCCATGCAAGGCCGGGGAACATCGGCGGGCTTCACCGAAATGGTTTTGGTTACGATGCCTCCGGCGCCTCCCCGGGCTGCAGCTTGGCACATCTCCCCGTCCCTGGAGGTGGGGCCGGCCGCCGGCATAACCGGGTTGGGAAAGTTGATGCCGCAGATGTTTACGCTTAGTTTAGCCATATTCCACTCCTTAAAAATCGGAAATAAAGACGAAAATGAGTTAGTGCTTAGCCGGCAAAGTGTTCTTCTTCAAAAGGATTTGTGCTTTCCTGACTTTCTTTATCGCCATAGTTTAAGAAAGCATTTAAAAGAACAGCGACAAAAGCTCCGGTAACAATTCCGCTGTGTCCAAAGATGGTTTTTATTATATGGGGTGTCTTGTCAAATAAACCGGGTACCATTGTCACACCAAGTCCAACACCCAGTGAACATGCTACAACCAACATATTTGAGGTTTTGTTGAAATCCACGTTGTGCAGCATTTTGAGACCAGCAACTGCTACCATGGCGAACATGACAGTTGTAGCCCCGCCAAAGACAGGCTTGGGAATAATCGTAGCTAATGCGGCAAACTTGGGAATTAGCCCCAGCAAGACTAGTATAATTCCGGAAACGATAACCACGAAACGGCTGGTAACTTTACTCATAGCAAGAAGTCCCAAATTCTGATTATAAGTTGTATATGGGAATGAATTGAATATTCCCCCAAGAGCAGTAGCTAACCCTTCAACTCTCATCCCTCTGACAATATCTTTTTCGGTAATCTTTTTATCGCAGACTTTAGCTATTCCCAAGAAAGTACCTGTGGATTCAATCATAACAATCAGCATAACAATAGTCATCATTACAATTGCACCGGTTTCAAATTTGGGAACTCCAAAAGCAAAAGGATGAATGAGACTTACCCACTTAGCCTTAACTACCGGTGTAAAATCAACCATACCCATAAATGCGCCAACAATCGTACCTGCTATTAATCCGATTAAGACGGAAATTGCCTGAAAGAATCCTTTGAAGTATTTATTCATTACAACTATAACAACTATTACAAATCCTGCTAACAACAGGTTTTTGGGGTCTCCGAAAGTTGGGGTGCCGGGAACACCCCCTCCAGCGTTTTTAACACCGGCGCCTATTAAAGAAAGTCCGATAATCATGACGACGGAACCTGTAACAACACTGGGGAAAAACCTCAAAATTTTACCATAAAAGGGAGCAAGCAGAACAACTATAAGACCTGCCGTAATAATTGCGCCATAGGCAGTAGCCATACCTGACTCTTTGCCAATAACAATCAGTGGACCTACCGCAGCAAATGTACAGCCAAGGATTGCAGGCAGCCTTATACCTGCAAATTGTCCTATTCCAATAGCTTGAAGCAATGTGGCTATACCGCAGGTAAATAAATCTGCAGCAACTAAGAACGCCAGTTGTTGTGGGGTCAACCCTACAGCTCCGCCTACAATAAGAGGTACTGCAACTGCGCCTGCATACATGGCTAAAACGTGTTGAAGTCCAAGTGGTATTAATTGACCTAACGGCAACATTTGATTCACTTTATCAATAGTAGCAACTTTTTCCTCTGCCATAAAACTACCTCCCAATTAATTTATGTTTGTTTGAATGATCTCCGGATGCGGATTGCGTTCTGCACTTATTCACCTCGCTCTTTCTTTGATTTTCCAACCCAAGATTCTCGTTCCATACAAAGTTATACCCTGTGAGCCACCCTCCTTGTTTGCTGACTTCGCTCGAATTACCTATTACCTATCACTTAAAACCTTTCCCACAACTTTTGGCTTAACCGCCGCGCCTCGGCAAAAACTTTCTCCTCGTTAATACCAATGAGCCGCCTTTCCTTCATAACCACGCGACCGTTAATAATGGTGGTGGCCACGGACCTGCCTGACATGCCGAACAGTATGTGGGAATCGGCGTTACCCGCGTCAAGCCTTGTGGGCGGGTAATAATCGACGACTATAATATCCGCGTAACAGCCGGGGGCCAGCCGCCCTAAGAGTTTTGGAAAATAGCCCGCGCTAATGGCGGCGTTATGGGTAAACAGCATGGCCGGCGCTTCGGCCCAGGCAACGCTGGGATTGGCCTGTTGGTGCTTGTGCAATATATTGGCCACCTTGAGGGATTCAAACATATCGGTGGTGTACCCGTCGGTTCCCAGGCCCACGGTCACACCTTTTTTCAGCATGTCCAGCACCGGAGCGCAACCCACCGCGTTGCCCATATTAGACTCGGGGTTATGGACGACGTTGGAGGCCGTTTCATTCAATATGTCTATTTCCCGCTCATTTACGTGCACGCAGTGGGCCGCTATTGATTGGGAGCCAAGTATGCCGAACCCGGCCAGCCTTTCCACAACCCTCTTGCCTGACCTTGCCAGGGCGTCATCAACATCGGCGGCCGCTTCAGCCACATGAACATGGAAACCCGCACCCGTACCGGCATTGGCCTCGCAGCACCTCGCCAGTGTCTCGTTGCTTAAAGTCAGGGAAGCGTGCAGCCCGAACATGCCTCTTACCAGATCGTCCCTGTCTTTACCGGCATACCGGATAAACTCCACGTTTTCCTGAACGCCCTGCTCCATTACCTCCTTGCCGTCACGGTCGGACACCTCGTAACAAAGGCAGCTGCGCACACCTGCCTCCCTTGCCGCCCTGGCCAGGACAAACAAACTTTCCCTCACCGCCCCCGGGCTGGCATGATGATCAAAAATTGTGGTGGTGCCGTTCCTGACGCAGTCAATCAGTGCCACCATCGCGCTGTAATATATGTCTTCCAGTGTCAGAACTTTGTCCAGCCGCCACCACAACCTCTTTAAAACCTCCGGGAAATTTTGCGGGGGAGCGTCCTTCAGCACCATTCCGCGGGCGAAGGTGCTGTACAAATGCATGTGGGCGTTAATCATGCCCGGCATTATTACCCTGCCCCCGGCATCAATAAAATCGGCCCGGGGGTATTTTGACGCCAAGTCCGAAGTCAGACCCACTTCCACAATGACATTGTCTTTTACAGCCAAACAGCCGTCGTCCAGATAAGGCTGTTTGACTTCGCGGGTGATAACTTTTCCATTGCCCACCAGCAGCATGAGTAATACCTCATTTATTGATCTAATACTGTTTTTAGCTGATCTATCTAGCCCCGTTCCCTCTTTCAGCTGTTACCGCTGTCTCAGCCTTCACACTTACAGCTGGGATACTTGCCGTCCCATACAATATTTCTGTAAATCCCGGGGTCGGTGTCCCCCTCGGTGCTGAATACCAGTATTCTAGAGTTCCTGTCAAGACCAAGCAAATCCTTGATTTCTTTCAAACCATCATTTTTCTGTATCTCCATCAAAATGCCCGTGGTCACGGCTCCCGACTCTCCCGAAACAACCCTGGGGTCCTCTCCCAGCGGGTACCCCAGAATCCGCATGCCCATGGCCGCTATATAATCAGGACAGGAAATAAACATGTCGCTGTAGTCCCACAGAATATTCCACCCTATGGGGTTGGGCTCCCCGCAGGCCAGGCCCGCCATAATAGTATTCATGTCACCGGTGACAGCCCTTGGCCTTCCGTCTCCGGCCAGAGCGGATTTATAGAGGCAGTCGGCCTTGTTTGGCTCCACTATAGCTATAACGGGCCGGAACTCCCCGAAGATGGAGGCGAAATATCCCTGCATCGCGCCGGCAAGGGCGCCCACCCCGGCCTGAACGAAAATATGGGTCGGCTTATCCACTCCCATCCCATTCAATTGATCCAGTGCCTCGGCGGCCATTGTGGCGTAGCCCTGCATTATCCAGGTGGGGATATCATAGTAGCCCTCCCAGGCAGTGTCCTGGACGATTACCCAGCCGTATTTTTCAGCGTTTCCGGCCGCCAGCCTTACCGTGTCATCGTAATTCAAGTCCGTGATGTACCCTTCGGCCCCGATAGCTTTTATATTCTCCAGTCTTACAAGGGCCGATCCTTTGGGCATGTATATCACGGCCTTCTGGCCCAGCTGCTGCGCGGCCCAGGCCACTCCCCTGCCGTGGTTTCCATCGGTGGCTGAGATAAAGGTAATTTCCCCCAGCCTTTGCTTTATTTCCGGCATTTTCAGTTTATCAAAAGAAATATCGGAGATATCCGTGTTGAGCCTCCCCGCCAGGTATCTGCCGATGGCATAGGTCCCTCCCAATACCTTGAATGCGTTCAGTCCAAAGCGGTAAGATTCATCCTTTACGTATATTCCTCCCACACCGGCGTATTCGGCCAGGCGGGACAGGGATCTCAAGGGGGTTACCTGATATTGCGGAAAGCTTTTATGAAAGTTCACCACTTTTTTGATCTCGTCTACACTCAGAAAATCCAGGGATGACTTTAACCCCTTATTTCGTGCCCTTTGATTGAACACCCACTTAATCTGATCCTCCATTTTAAATTCTCCCTGATTTCATATTGTTGCGATGGCTTCGATTTCTATTTCCGCGTCAAGGGGCAGCCTGGCCACCTGTACAGTACTCCTGGCGGGATGGTTTCCTGTAAAATAACTGCCGTATATCTCATTGACAGTCTTGAAATTATTCAAATCCTTAAGGAATATGGTGGTCTTCAGCACTTTTTCCAAACCCGTTCCGGCTTCAGCCAGTATCGCCGACACATTTTCGATGCACTGCCTTGCCTGATATTCAATCCCCTCGGCCAGTTTCCCCGTAACGGGATCAATGGGCAGTTGCCCGGAAACGAAAACCAGGTCGTTGTATTTATTTGCCTGGGAATACGGGCCAATGGCCTTTGGCGCCTTATTCGTACTGATTATTTGCTTTAACATATTTGCCACCTTCCAGAACGTTTTTTCGAAGATAGTATTTTAGCAATTAGCGTGCCAACCTTTTAATGACCGGTAAAAAGCCTGTTCCAGCCGGCTTCTTCTGGAGGTACAGATCATTGAATTATCAACATGATAATAAAAATGCCAAAAATACAAGAAAAAATAGTATTATCATCTTGATAAGCAATTACCATTATGATAAATATATTTTGAGGCTTATTCAAAAGGTGGAATAACCATGGATTTGCTTGACATCCAAAAACCGGTACAACAGATAGCCACCACCATTTCCACCGTTCTCAACGTGGACGTGGAAGTCATCAACCTCAATTTTGTCTGTGTGGCCGGAACCGGTAAATACGCCAATAATATCGGAAAAAAGATAACGCTCAATCATGTGTTTCAAAAAGTCATCGCCAACAAGCTGGATGTCCTTATCGCCAATCCCAGAGAGCATGAACTCTGCTCCCTCTGCCCGGACAAAAATTTTTGTGAGGAATGCGCCGAACTATGCGCACCCATAATTCTAAACGATTCGGTCATAGGTGTATTCGGCCTTATCGCCTTTGACGAAGCCCAGCGGAGGATACTCATTCACCGCACCTCCGAGCTGCTGGCCTTTATCAAACAGATGGGCGCCATGATTGTTTCCAAGATAAATGAAGAGGAATATATCAAGCAGCTGCGGGTGGCCAGGGAACAGCTGGTAGTCATAATGAACTCGGTAAACGAGGGAATACTGGCCATAGACAATATGGGCACAGTCACCCACGCCAACGACTCCGCGGCCGCGCTGATTAACCTCGGCTTTAAAAATATCATCAGCCGGCCGGTTGGAGAGATATTTCCGGGAACACCCATGCTTGACGTCATTACCACCGGCGAGGGTTATACCAACAAAGAGGTTCACTACCCTGAACTGAACAAGCGGTTTTTAAGTACGGCCCGCCCCATCGTGTCCAATCACCGGATTATCGGCGCCGTGACCACATTTCGCCCAATTGAGGAAGTGAGGCAGCTTATACTGGATTATACCGAACAGCGCATGGATATTTCGGTGAACACCATTATAGGTAAAAACAAAACAATGGATGACTTGCGAAAGAAGGTTGTTCAATTCGCCAACAGCTCCTCCACTGTGCTTATCAGGGGGGAAAGCGGAACGGGAAAGGAATTGATAGCCAGGGCACTCCACAATGCCAGCAGCCGCAAGGACAAACCCTTTATAGCCATCAACTGCAGCGCCATTCCCGACACCCTACTGGAAAGCGAGCTGTTCGGATATGAAGAAGGCGCCTTTACCGGGGCAAACAGGAGAGGAAAGCCAGGAAAATTTGAGATTGCCGACAGCGGGACAATATTCCTGGACGAGATAGGCGATATGCCCATTCACTTACAGGCCAAAATACTTCGCACGCTGCAGGAAAAAGTGGTGGAAAGGCTGGGCGGCCACACAAGCCTCGGCATAGATGTGCGTATCATCGCCGCCACCAACCGCCCGCTGGAAAAGATGATTTCCCAGGGCGAATTCCGGGAGGATCTTTACTACCGGCTGAACGTAATCCCCCTGCATATACCGCCCCTGCGGGAGAGAAAAGAAGATATTCTGCCCCTGCTGGACCACTTTTCCGGTAAATACAACCATTTGTTCAACAAGTCAATCAAGGGCTTCTCCAAGCAGGCTCTGGACGCCATGCTGAACTACCACTGGCCGGGAAACGTAAGGGAGCTGGAAAATGCCGTGGAGTATGCATTCAATATCGAAACATCAAATTACATTCTTAAAGAAAGCCTCCCGATAAAACTCCGGAAGTCGGAAAACAAAACAGTCACCAATACCCTTGGCACCTTGAAAAATATGGAAAAAAACCACATCAAATCTGCGCTGGACGTCTTCGGCCACAGCACTGAAGGAAAAAAGCAGGCCGCCGACGCCCTGGGCATCGGAATAGCCACCCTTTACCGAAAAATAAAGGAGTATTCTCTATAATCAGTCGCATGCCGCAGCCATATTGCATTCTCCTAAAAAATACTTAAATGCCTATAGATGCCCACTGCTAATCTTCCAATGCCTTTTCAGCAGCCTTGATAATGTTCTTGTACCCGGTGCAGCGGCACATATGGCCCGACAGTCCTTTTTTGATCTGATCCGGGGTGAATTTCCTCCCGCTTTTCAGCATGGCCGTAGTTGACATCACAAAGCCGGGAGTGCAGAATCCGCACTGTATGGCGCCCTCTTCAACAAATGCCTGCTGCACCCTGGACAGCTTTCCGTCCTTTGCCTCTCCCTCAATGGTGTTTATTTCCTTTCCGTCCGCCCAGACAGCCAGGTAAATGCAGGAGTCAATATTTTCCCCGTCGATGATCACGGTGCAGGCCCCGCATTCGCCGACAGAACACCCTCTTTTCACACCGGTCAGTTGTAGCCTTTTGCGCAGCACATCCAGTAAAGATTCACGGACGTCAACTTCCAGGGTGACTTCTTTACCGTTGACTTTAAAGGTGATTTTCTTAGATTTCACTGTATTTCACCCCCAGCATTGGCATATGCCCTGATAAAGGCTCTCCGGCTCAGTTCTTGCACCAGCTGAAGCCTGTATTCCCTGGAAGCCCGCCAGGAAGTCCTGGGGTTGACCTCGGTCACGGCGGTACTGCCCACTTCCTGCAATAACTCCCTGCTGAATGACTTTCCCCTAACCAATTCCTCCGTTGCGGGGCACCGCACCGGGGTGGGGGCCGCCACGCCCAGGGCCAGCCTGAAGTCATCTATAATCATTTTATCTTTCAGCCTGCAAACCACAGCGCAGCCCAGGGTGGCGATATCCATGGCATTGCGCATGGCGAACTTGATATAGTGCCCCCCAAAGCCCCTGTAGTTTTCCCGCGTAATCAGTATCCCGGTTAAAATTTCTTCGTGCAGCAGGTCCACTTTCCCCGGCCCCTTGTAAAAATCCTGGATGGCAACCACACGGGCGCCGCCGGGTCCCTGTATCTTAAGACTGGCATTCAGCGCAAAAAGGGTGGGCGCGCTGTCGGCGGAAGGGGCGCCATTGCATATATTGCCGCCGATGGTGCCCACATTGCGTATTTGCGGCCCCCCCACCATATCCGCCGCTTCCGCCAGAACGGGCACGTTTTCCCGGATAACCGGGTGATTGGTTATCTGGCTGAAGGTGGTGCAGGAACCTATAACGATCGTCCCCTTATCATCAACCTGGACGCCTTTTAACTGGGGAATCCCCCTTATGCTGATCAATTCCGCGCCGGGCATCTTCCCTTTTCGTATCTTAATCAGCAGGTCGCTGCCGCCGGCAATGAGACGGGCCCCGGGGTTTGCCTTTAAAAGATCTATTGCTTCCTGTACGGAACCGGCCTCTTCATATTTCGCGATATCATACATCCCTTTACCCACCTCCATTAAATTAATCCGGCCTCTTTAAATCTCTCGAACAAACGCTGGGGATTCATCGGCAGTTCGTTTATCCTTACCCCCGTGGCGTCAAGAATGGCGTTTCTTATAGCCGGGGCCGGGGAAATGGCGGGAGGCTCGCCAAGGGCCTTATTGCCGAAAGGAGCGGTGGGCTCACAGGTTTCCACAAAATCCACCCCTATATCGGGGGTGTCCATCACAGTCATCAGCTTGTAATCCAGCAGATTGTTGTTTAAGGGCTTTCCGGTCCTGGGATCAAAGATCATTTGTTCATACAGGGCATACCCCAGACCCATGCTCACTCCCCCGTGAACCTGGGCTTCAGCCAGCTTTGGGTTGATTATCTTTCCGGAGTCATGCACGTTATAAATCTCCAGCACCTCCACCTTGCCGGTGGTTATGTCCACCTCAACCTCGGCAAAGGTGCAGCCGTAAGCAAGCGCGTTGACCCTGGCGTTGTTGGTTACGTCCGCTGTGATGGGCGCGGCCGAAACCTGGTTATAACAGCTGTCAAGGGCCACTTTGGAAACAGGAATCACTTTTTTGCCATCATGTTTATAAACAATCCACCCGTCTGCGGTGTCCAGCGCCATGGACGGTATATCGGTCATCACCCGGGCATAATCAAGCACCCTGGCCTTTATTTCTTCAGCGGCCTTTCTTACCGCCATCCCGGTTATATAGGTCTGGCGGGAAGCGTAAGCCCCGGTGTCAAATGGCGCGATATCTGTATCCTGGAGGGAAACCACATACACCTTTTCCACGGGAATTCCTATTACCTCGGCTGCCATCTGGGCAAACACGGTATCGCTGCCCTGACCTATCTCGGTGGCCCCTATTTGCAGCTGCACCGAACCGTCCTCATTCATCACGATCCTGGCCCCGGCCATCTCCAGCCCCACCGGGTATGTTCCGGTGGCGTAACTGAAGCAGGCCATTCCCAGCCCCCGCCTTTTATTCCCGGTTTGTCCCTTCCGGGCTTCCCTCTTTTCATCCCACCTGATCAGTTCCCTGCCCCTGGCGATGCACTCCGGAAGCCCGTTGCTGCGGGCCACATTGCCGCTGATGGGGTCTTGGTAACCTTCTTTATTAATATTTATTAAACGGAATTCTATGGGGTCGATATTAAGAGTCCTGGCCATGTCTTCCATGTGGCACTCAAGTGCGAACTTTACCTGTGGAATCCCGTAGCCTCTCATGGCCCCGGCCGCCGGCATATTGGTGTAAACGGTGGTGGCCTCGTATTTGATGGCCTTTTGATTGTAAAGCTGCCTGAACTTGGATCCGCAGTTGCCGGCGATTGAGTGCCCGTGGGAGGCATAGCCCCCGTTGAGGGATACCGCCTTAAGCCATCTCGCCACTATGCTGCCGTCCTTTTTCACCCCTGTTTTGAAGCTGAAGTTAATGGCATGCCGTACCCGGGAACCTATAAATGTTTCTTCCCTGGTAAATTCCAGCTTAACCGGCCTTCCGCCCACCACCGTCGTCAGGAAAGCCACCAGCGGCTCCACCACCACGTCCTGCTTGCTGCCAAAGCCGCCGCCCACGTAAGGCTTGATTATCCTTACCCTTCCCCAGGGAATGCCAAGGGCCTGGCCAACTA
Source organism: Bacillota bacterium (assembly GCA_049325055.1). Taxonomy (GTDB): domain Bacteria; phylum Bacillota; class Desulfotomaculia; order Desulfotomaculales; family Desulfocucumaceae; genus BRHc4a. The sequence goes on along the minus strand of JBMOPB010000127.1, from coordinate 6,767 downwards.
TCCGGCGGCATATATGCGGTATCTGGGTGGAAGAAACCACCACTATCCTGCCGTTATCGTCTACGTATGCATAGGCGCTGTGGTTTTCCATGGCGCAATGCTGCACCGTGCTGGTCTTGAATTCATCTTCAAATATGTAGTCGGCCTGCGAAAAAGCTTCATCCAGGTCTCCCAACTGGTAGCCGTCCTGACCAATGATATTTTTTGTCCCCCGGTGAATCTCAACGGCCCCGTCCTTTAAAGCATCTTCAGCCGTTAAAACTGGTTCGTACTCCTCATACTCCACCTCAATCAGGTTTAACGCTTTTTCCGCCGTCAGCTCATCCACGGCAATAACGGCGGCAATCTCGTCCCCGTAATAGCGGACTCTGCCGGTCAGGAGATTGCGGTCGGCCACATCCTGGTGCTCCGGGTCCATGCTGTAAGGGTGCCCGGCTGTGGGAAAGGTGTGCTCCGGGACATCCTCATATGTTACAACAGCCTCCACTCCCGGCATAGCCCTGGCCTTTGTCACTTCAATGCTCTTGACCCGGCCATTGGCGATGGTGCTCCGGAAAACCCTGGCATACAACATGTCTCTTTCAAAAAAGTCATCCACATACCTGGCCTTGCCGCACACCTTGGCAACAGCGTCTACCCTCTGTACGCTCTTTCCAACGCTTTGCATTCCATCTCCCCCCTTTGCTGCTCCATTCTGATTCTTGCTTCTACGGAAAAGCACTATCTTTTAAAATGTTTTCAAAAGCTTATTGACCAGCTCATTAGCCTCAGCGGCTATTTTTCGCTCATCAACCCCGCACAGCCGGCCATGTTCAACCACCACCCGGCCGTTTACTATGGTGTAGTCAACCGGCCCGGAAACACCAACAGTGGCTAACATTGACCCGGGGTCAAAGAGCGCCCCCACATATTCAATCCTGCCGGTGTCAATCATAAATAAGTCCGCCGCTTTTCCAACTTCAATGCTGCCAATGTCATCCCGCCCCAAAATAGCGGCCCCGCCCTCTGTGGCCACTTTCAGCAGTTCATAACCATCGGGGGCCCGGTGGCTGGATGTCAGGCGGTGTATCAGGTATGAAGCCCTTAGCTCAGCCAGCAGATTTGAGCAGTCATTGCTGGCGCTGCCGTCAACAGCCAGCCCTACCGGAACCCCGAGTTCCAGCATCCGGGGTATTGAGGCCGTCCCGGATGCCAGTTTCATGTTGGAAACAGGACAGTGGGCCACACCGGTTTTTGTCAGGGCCAGCCTGTTCAATTCCCGGTCGTTAAAATGAATGCCATGGGCAAACCACACGTCTTCACCGGTCCAGCCCAGGCTCTCCATGTAATCCAGCGGGCGCATGTTGAAATTTTCCATGCAGTACTGCTCTTCATCCTTTGTTTCAGCAAGGTGGGTGTGTAAACGCACCTTCTTTTCCCTGGCCAGCTCCGCCGTCCTGACCATCAAGTCGCCGGTGACGCTGAACGGGGAGCAGGGCGCCAGCACCACCCGGCGCATGGAACAGCGGCTGTGATCATGGTATTTTTCAATCAGCCTCAGGCTGTCCGACAATATTTCGTCCACACTCTGCACCAGGTCATCGGGAGGCAGCCCCCCGCCGCTTTTTCCCCTGGACATGCTGCCCCTTGAGGCGTGAAAGCGAATTCCCAGCTGCTGGGCGGCCAGGAACTGCCGGTCTATGAATTCTCCGGAAATATCGCGGGGAAAAACGTAATGATGGTCAAAACAGGTGGTGCACCCGTGTTTAAGCAGGTCGCCCATGCCCACCAGCGAGCTGTAATAAATCATTTCCGGGGTTAGCCCCCTCCAGATCTCGTACAGGTCAGTCAGCCAGTCAAACAATTCCAGATTCTGCACCCGGGGCAAGTTGCGCGTTAAGGTCTGGTACAGGTGGTGGTGCGTGTTTACCAGCCCCGGGTAGACAAACATTTCAGCGGCGTCGATCACCCGATCGGCCTCGAAACACTCATCTCCTATATAGCTGAAGCAATTGTCCCGGATTAAGATATTTTTATTTTTAAGAATAGTGTCTTCGGCATCCAGAGTAATGACGGCCTTGGCGTTTTTTATCAATATGCTTCCCATGTTTTTAACGATTCCCCGCTTCTTTTTATTTTGCCGGTCCTGTCAGTTAAAACCTTTCCCATAATTTTTGGCTCAGCCGGCGCGCCTCGGCGCAAATTTTCTCCTCGTCGATACCCAAAAGCTTCCTTTCCTTCATAACAACCCGCCCGTTTATCACGGTGGTGGCGACGGACCTGCCCGACATGCCGAACAGTATGTGAGAATCGGCGTTACCCGCCTCCAGCCTTGTGGGAGGACAATAATCCACCACTATTATATCAGCGTAGCAGCCGGGGGCCAATCGTCCCAGGGGCCGCGGAAAATAGCCGGCGCTTATGGCGGCGTTATGGGCAAAGAGCATGGACGGCGCTTCCGCCCAGGCAACGCTGGGGTTGGCATGATGGTGCTTGTGCAGTATATTGGCCACCTTTAATGATTCAAACATATCGGTGGTATAACCGTCGGTTCCAAGGCCCACGGAGACACCTCTTTGCAGCATGGCCAGCACCGGGGCGCAGCCCACCGCGTTGCCCATGTTGGACTGTGGATTATGTACCACATTGGCGGCCTTTTCTTTCAGAATATCTATTTCCGGGTCATTCACGTGCACACAGTGGGCCGCTATGGACCGGGGGCCAAGGATTCCGAACCCGGCCAGCCTTTCCACCACCCTTTTGCCGTACCTGGCCAGGGCATCATCCACATCGGCGGCCGCCTCGGCCACATGAACATGGAAGCCCGCTCCCGGCCCGGCATTGGCCAGGCAGCACCGCTCCAGGGTTTCATCGCTTAAAGTTAAGGAGGCGTGCAGTCCGAACATGCCTCTTACCAGGTCTTCCCGGTCTTTCCCCGCATGCCGGATAAACTCCACGTTTTCCTGAATGCCCTGATCCATTACCTCCGCACCATCACGGTCGGACACCTCGTAACAAAGGCAGCTGCGCACCCCGGCCTCCCTGGCCGCCCTGGCCAGTACAAACAGGCTTTCCCTCACCGCCCCGGGGCTGGCATGGTGGTCAAATATTGTGGTGGTGCCGTTCCTGACGCAGTCAATAAGCGACACCATGGCGCTGTAATAAATGTCTTCCATAGTCAGGACCCTGTCCAGACGCCACCACAGCCTCTTTAAAATCTCCGGGAAATTTTGCGGGGGAGCGTCCTTCAGCGCCATGCCCCGGGCGAAGGTGCTGTATAAATGCATGTGGGTGTTAATCATGCCCGGCATTATCACCCTGCCCCCGGCGTCGATAAAATGGGCCTGGGGGTATTTTTCAATTAATTCCGAAGTTACGCCCACTTCGGCGATGACATTGTCCCTGACAGCCACACATCCATCCTCCAGGTAAGGCTGTGTTACTTCCCGGGTAATAACTTTTCCGTTGCCCACCAGCAGCATTAGAAACACCCCTATATTCACATTACCGGTACAAAAAGAGCGGAAAGCCCTGATTCAATTCATTATATCAAACCGGTGCCGTTTGTTGAATTGTTGAATAATGGTCTCATCTTAAACCACTTTTATCCCTGTCTTCCCTGGCCAGGGCTTCCTTGAGCAAATCCCCCAGGCTGCTGCCGACAGACCCTTTATCACTGTACCTCTCGATCAGTCTCTGGTTTTCCCTGCTGGCACGCCTTGAACTGGTAAAACCGAAATCATTTTCCTTTTCCGGCTGCCGGTGTCCGCAGTCCCGGTCCTGGCAGACCAGCATTTTCCCCCGCCTGCCCTTTACCAGGAGCATATACTTGCCGCAGGCCGGGCACTTGGTCCTGGAAATATTGTCCGCCTTATAGACAGTGGTGTCCGCCGCAACACTCCGCACAAGATTTACTGTATTCTCCCGGATGCCCCTGATAAACTGCGCCTTGCTTCCCTTGCCCCGGGCAATATCGGTCAGGGTCTGCTCCCACCTGGCTGTAAGTTCGGGACTCCTCAGTTCGGGAGAGACAAGGTTTATCAGCTGTATGCCTTTGGAAGTGGGAACCAGATCTTTGCCGCTGCGCTCTATATAGTTTGTATTAAGCAGTTTTTCTATAATGTCCGCCCGGGTGGCAGGAGTCCCCAAACCGCTGCCCTTCAAGGTTTCCCGCAGTTCTTCATCTTCTATGAATTTACCCGGGCTTTCCATTGCCGTAAGCAGGGTGGCCTCGGTATACCGGGCCGGCGGCCTGGTTTTGGCCCTGTTAGCCCTGAGGCTTTTGACCTGCCGCTCTTCGCCCCTGGAGAGGCTGGTCAGGGCTTGATCCGGAAGGGCATCTTCCTTTCCCTCTTCCCGTTCGGCCAGGCTATGGGCCACCGCCCGCCAGCCCTGGTCTTTAACAACCTTGCCCCGGGAATAAAAGTTTTCCCCGTTAACAGTGGTTACCAGTGTAAGCTGCTCATAGCGAAAAGGCGGGTGGAGCACCGCCAGGAAACGCCGGACAATCAGGTCGTGCAGGCTCTTTTCATCCGAGCTGAGCCCCGCTAGATTTAGAGGCTGTTCAGTAGGAATAATTGCATGGTGGTCAGACACCCTGCTGTCATCCACAAAACGTTTGGACGGGGCCAGGGGCTTTTGCAAAAGCTGCCTGGCCGGCCCGGCGTAGGGACCTGCCGCAATGCCTTTCAGCCTGTCCGGCAGGGTGGGCACGATATCAGAGGAGATATAGCGGGAGTCCGTACGTGGATAGGTAACCAGCTTGTGCCTCTCATATAAATCCTGCAGTACACCCAGTGTTTTCTGGGCCGAAAAGCCGAGGCGCCTGTTGGCGTCACGCTGCAGCTCCGTCAGGTCGTAGGCAAGGGGTGGCGGATCACTTTTGTTTTCCCGGCGCAGTTCAGTTATTTTTCCGGGGTGACCCTTTAATTTGCCTAAGAGTGCTTCCACCCTGGAGTAATCGAATATGCGGTTTCCGTCTTTTCCGCGCCAGTCTCCGAAATAATCGCCGAAATCCGCCCGTATGGTCCAATAATCCACAGGCACGAACCTTTTTATCTCTTCTTCCCTCTGCACAATCATGGCCAGGGTAGGGGTCTGAACCCGGCCGGCTGTGAGCTGGGCATTAAATTTACAGGTTAACGCCCGGGTAACATTGAGCCCGATCAGCCAGTCCGCCTCAGCCCGGCAAACCGCCGCATCATACAGGTTGTCAAACTCCGCCCCCGGCTTTAACCTGGCAAAGCCCTCCCGTATTGCCGCATCTGTCTGGGAGGAAATCCACAGCCGCTTAAAGGGCTTTTTCCAGTTGCCCAACTTCATGATCCAGCGAGCCACCAGCTCGCCCTCCCGCCCGGCGTCGGTGGCAATTATCAACTCACCGATATCCGGACGCTTCATCAGGTTGCGCACCACCTGGAACTGGCGGGAAGTCTGGCGGATTACCTTGAGCTTCATTTGATCCGGCAACATGGGCAGGTCTTCCAGCCGCCACTGTTTGTATTTCTCGTCATAGTCCTCCGGCTCGGCCAGTGTGACCAGATGTCCCAGTGCCCAGGTCACTACGTACCTGGGCCCTTCCAGGTATCCCTTATTTTTAACACTGCAGTTCAGAACCCGGGCAATTTCCCGGGCCACGCTCGGTTTTTCGGTTAATACCAGAGATTTCATGATAACCCCCGATTCTTAATGTAAAAATAAAAAAGGGCTCTTTGCCCCCATAAAAACCCTTTACCAAAACATCCATTTAGCATATAATAAATGCGCATAAAAACCCAATATAATGTCTATTAACATAAAAATCATATCATAATTTGGTCAGTGCTGTCAATGGATTTTTAAAACAGCCCCTTAATATTTGGCTAATAGTTCATGCTGTATGTCGGTAATTCTCCCTTTAAAGTACGGGAAGTCCCTGTCTTCAAAGTTCCACTCAGCTATCCCTTCCATGGGAATCTTCACGCCGCTCACCTTTTGATAATCGCTGTAATAGGTTGTGTACTTGATTTTCTTCTTTTCATTGGAGTTATATCTAATGGACTCCATCCTGATTATCTCCCCGGGTTCATTAAAATGAACCACCGCCCAAACCGAAAGATCTCCGTCTTTAATGGCGACCCTGGCCCTGTCTTTATCCACCGGCTCCCACCTGATATTACCGTTTAAAGGAAGGAGAGCCGTGGGAAACCAGGGTGCCTCGGCCAGGTATCTTAACAGCGAGGCTTCGTCCATTTCCCTGCCCGTGGAATTTGCCAGGGTTATGGCAGAAAACAGTTTGACAAACATGCTGCCCTTTCCGTGGCAATACATGTCCCGGACCTCTATCCACAACACCGGTGCCGGCTTGGCTTTGGCGTGCCACACAAAGGCGGGCTTTTCCGTGGTAAAATACTGCTCCGCCTCCAAAGGCACCCACTTCTGCCCTTCCGCCAGTCTCATTTCCGCCTTTTGCTTCAGACGGACAAACCTGGCAAGATCCTGTCCCTCCGGCAGCACATTGCGAAAATACCTCTGAACCGGTTCCGGCAAACCTTCCAAATCACTATAGAAAAATTTCTTCCCGGCCTCGCCGGCTTTTGCTTCCTTCAACAGTCCGCTCACCGACCGGGACACCATCCTGTTGAACAAGGCCCCGCTGACTAATACAAATATTACCGCCGCAGCCACCAACCCGACTAAGATATAAATTCACATTTTCAAAGCAGTACCTCCCCGGGCACGGTTTTTTCCTTGGCCCTTTCGTACAGTTCTTCCGTCCGGGCCGATATTTTTCTCATCAGCCCCAGCAA
>JBMOPB010000126.1:0-21737 GCA_049325055.1 Bacillota bacterium | reverse complement strand
CTCCCCCAAGCCTAAAAAATCTTCCTCCAGATTATGTTATTTCATTTCAAGGTCGAACACGTGGCCGAAAATGCGGACAAGTTCCCCGGCCACAACGGATTCGTCCATCTTCCCGCCGAGTATCCTTTCCATTGAGGTGACCCCCTTGCCGGAAATGCCACAAGGCGTAATAAAGCTGAAATGATCCATGTTTGTATTTACGTTGATGGCAAAGCCGTGGAAAGTAACCCAATTGCTTACGCCTATACCTATGGCGCAAATTTTTTCATTGCCAACCCAGACCCCCGGATACTCCGGCACCCTGCAGCCCTGGATGCCGTAGCCCTTCAAAAGCCTTATCACAACTTCCTCATAGAGGTTTATTACACGGTGCACGTCTTTTCCGTGCCGGTTCAGGTCAAGGATTGGGTATCCCACAATCTGCCCCGGCCCGTGGTAGGTTACATCCCCTCCCCGGTCGGTATCACAAACCGGTATTCCTTCCCTGTTCAGCACCTCGGCACTGACCAGTATATTCTTCCTGCTTCCCTTACGCCCTATGGTGAAGACCGGAGGATGCTGGAGAAGAACCAGGGTATCAGGTATTTTATTTTCTATACGAAGGCGCAAAAGCTGTTTTTGCAGCGAACAGGCTTCCCGGTAGTCGCACCGTCCCAGGTGAACAACCCGGCACTCCCTTGTCACGGGAACCACCTCACATGTGGATGCTCATCCCATGCACCGCCTCGGCGGCCTCCATCAGTGATTCCGCCAGGGTGGGATGGGCGTGTATGGTTTCCACCAGTTGTTTCACCGTGACTCCCATACGCATGGCCAGGGCGGCCTCGGCAATCAGGTCGGTGGCATGGGGCCCCACTATATGAACCCCCAGTATACGGTCGGTGTCCGGGTCGGCCAGCACCTTGACAAAGCCGTCGGTTTCGCCCATGGCCTGTGCCTTGCCGCTGCCCATGAAGGAAAATTTGCCGCTTTTGACTTTGATCCCGGCATTTTCCGCTTCCTGTGCGGTAAGCCCCACACTCCCCACCTCGGGCTGGGTAAATATGCACGACGGCACCACGCTGTAATCCATACTGCGCCGGCGTCCCATTATATTTTCGGCGGCCACCATTCCCTGGGCCGACGCCACGTGGGCCAGTTGTATTTTACCGGTTATATCCCCGATGGCATAGATTCCTTTAACCGATGTCTGCATGGTGTCGTCAACCAGCACTTCGCCCCGCTCTCCCAGATCCACCCCTGCTTCCTCCAGACCCAGTCCCTTCAAGTTCATAACCCTGCCGATGGATATAAGCACCCTGCCGGCCTCGATTTCCTCTCCACCCTCCAGAACTGCGGTGACTGAATGCTGTTGCTTTCTGATCTCCTGTATCTTTGACTTTGTCTTTATATTTATTCCCTGACGTTTCATAAGCCCCTGCATCTGCCGGGAGACTTCCTTATCCATGAGCGGCAGTATGGCGGGCATGATCTCCACCACTGTAACCTTTGACCCCAGGGCGGAGAAAATGCAGGCGAACTCGCTCCCGATGACGCCGCCGCCGATTATAATCAACCTCTGGGGCACTTCCTTCAGGTTGAGGGCCTCATCCGAGGTAATAACCAGATCTCCATCATATCCAAAGGCCTCTATCAGTGCCGGCTCGGTGCCGGTGGCCAGAATTATGTTTTCGGCCTCAAGATCCCGGCTCCCGTCCGCGCCCTCCACCACTACGCGGCCGCTGCCGGCAAGCCTGGCGGTTCCTTTGAACAGTTCCACCTTATTCTTTTTGAGCAGGAACTCCACACCCTGCACCAGCCTGCCCACCACCTGGTTTTTCCTCTCCATCAGGCGGGAGAAGTCAACAGATACCTCCCCGGCGGTGATCCCGAAGTCCTTTGCCCGTTGAACCGAATGCAGCAGCGAGACTCCGGCCGCCAGGGCCTTGGTGGGTATGCAGCCGCGGTTTAGACAGGTGCCGCCCACATTGCCCTTTTCAGCCAGGGCCACACGGGCGCCCAGCTGCGCCGCCCTGATGGCCGCCACGTAACCACCCGGCCCCCCTCCGACGACAACTACATTGTATGACAATACACACACCCCTTTTGCGATGTTAGAGGTTAAGTGTTCGATATCCCATCCGTTTATTCCTTGCAGTGGGTGCCATGCCGGCAGGAAATTTCGCTCCCCGGCAAACAACTTAATAACTTATATGTAGACGCTACCTCTATTATCCTTTCCTCCGGCATTTATAATTATCTTCGGCCCGTTGCAAGGTGGCAAATCATCTAAGAAAATAAAAAACCCACCGAACAAGCATGGCCAGACAAGCACAACCATACTTACACGGTGAGTTTCATTTTTCATTAATTCTGGATTCTGTATTCTTACCCGATCACCGGCCTAAAACTTAGTAAGATACTCCTCAATCTCCCAAGGGTGCACCTGTACCCGGTACCTGTCCCACTCGATCCTCTTGGCTTCCATGAATCTTTCAAAAACGTGGGGCCCAAGGGCGTCCTTGATAACCTCGTCCCTTTCCAGCTCATCCAGTGCCGCTTCGAGACTAGCGGGAAGGCTGCCGATACCCAGCTCCCTGCGCTCCCCGGCGCTCATCTCGTAAATATTCCTGTCACAGGAGGGAGGGGGCATTATCTTTTTCTTGATGCCGTCCAGTCCGGCCTTCAGGCAGACAGCCAGGGCCAGATAGGGATTGCACGAGGGGTCCGGGCTGCGCAGCTCAATGCGCGTGGACAGCCCCCTCTTGGCCGGGACCCTTATTAACGGGCTGCGGTTTCTGTACGACCAGGCAATGTAAACAGGGGCCTCGTAACCCGACACCAGCCTCTTGTATGAGTTAACGTTAGGGTTGATTATGGCTGATATGGCCTTGATGTGATCCATCAGCCCCCCGATGTAATGCAGCGCAGTATCGCTGAGCTGATGGGAGGTAGAGGGGTCATAAAAGGCATTGCCCCCGTCCAGCATCAGAGACTGGTTAAGGTGCATACCCGAGCCTGCAATGCCGAATATGGGCTTGGGCATGAAAGTGGCGTGCAGCCCGTGCCGCTGGGCGATGGTCCGCACCACGAATTTGAATGTTACAATCTTGTCGGCAATGTCCACGGCGTCCGAGTATTTAAAATCTATCTCATGCTGGCCAGGTGCCACCTCGTGATGGGAGGCCTCGATTTCAAACCCCATCTGTTCCAGGGTCATTACCATGTCCCTGCGTGCGTCTTCACCCAAATCCACCGGGGTGAGGTCGAAATATCCCGCCCGGTCGTGGGTGATGGTGGTGGGCCGGCCGTCATTGTCAACGTGGAAAAGGAAGAACTCGGCTTCAGGGCCTACGTTCATGCTGTAGCCCATTTCCCTGGCCTCAGCCGTAACTTTCTTAAGTACATAGCGGGGGTCGCCGATAAACGGTTTACCGTCAGGAGTGTAGATATCGCATATCAGCCTTGCTACCGCTCCTTCCCTGGGCCTCCAGGGGAAAACCACGAAAGTGGACGGGTCGGGCTTTAAATACATGTCCGACTCCTCGATGCGGACAAACCCCTCGATGGATGACCCGTCAAACATCAATTCCCCGTCAAGGGCTTTATCAAGCTGCTCTACAGTGATGGAAACATTTTTCAGGACACCGAATATATCGGTAAACTGCAGCCTTACAAACTTTACCCCCAACTCTTTGGCCAAACTGCGCACATCGTCGTTCGTCAATTGAGCCACCAGCAATAACACCTCTCAACTTTATTTAAGGTCCTTAAATAAAAAAAGGCCAAAAAGGCAGGAATAGCTAACAACAGATACCCTGTCCTGCTCACGGCCTCTTTGCCCTTTAAGCTTCGTGACACCACGCTGTGCCACTGAATCATTTAATTTTCCTGCAATAAGTATAGCACAACTTTCAAAAAAAAAAAGATTTTTTTCTTTTCTTTTGACAAAAAAACCCCCGGATTCACCGGGGGGAGGATGGAAATACAGACGTCAGCCGTAGTCGCCTGACGTCTGTATTTGTGATTTTGGTCAGTACTCACCGGGCATTGGCCGCTGCTTTGATTTTGATTTATCAGACCGGCCACTAGTATTTTGAAAGATATTCTTCAACTTCCCAGGCATGTACCTGTATGCGGAAGGAATCCCATTCCTTCTTCTTGGCTTCCACGAATTTATCATAAATATGACCGCCAAGGGCCGACTTGATGACCTCATCAGCCGACAGCTCCTGGAGGGCCTCCTGCAAGCTTGCGGGAAGGCTGCCGATGCCCAGTTCGCGGCGCTCATTTTCGTCCATGTGGTAGATATTCCTGTCGCAGGGTGCCGGGGGCTGGATCCTGTTCTTGATCCCGTCAAGGCCGGCCTTGAGGGTGCAGGCGATGGCAAGGTACGGGTTGCAGGACGGGTCCGGGTTCCTCAGCTCGATCCTGGTGGACATTCCCCGCTTGGCCGGAACGCGAATAAGCGGGCTGCGGTTGCGGCCGGACCACGCGATGTAAACCGGGGCCTCGTAACCGGGAACCAGGCGCTTGTACGAGTTTACCGTGGGGTTGGTAATTGCTGCGAAAGCCCTGGCGTGTTTCATAAGTCCGCCGATGTAACACTTGGCGATATCACTGAGTCCGTCCGGGCTGGCCGAATCGTAGAAGGAGTTGTTCCCGCCCTCGAACAGTGACTGGTGGCAGTGCATTCCGCTTCCGTTTATGCCGAAAATGGGTTTGGGCATAAAGGTGGCATGCAGGCCGTGCCTTTGGGCTATGGTCCTCACCACAAACTTGAATGTCACTATTTTATCGGCCACGTCCAGTGCGTCGGAGTATTTGAAGTCAATCTCGTGCTGCCCAGGGGCAACCTCATGGTGGGATGCCTCAATCTCAAAGCCCATTTCTTCCAGTGTCAGAACCATGGAGCGGCGGGCGTTCTCACCCATGTCCACCGGTGTAAGGTCGAAATAGCCGGCATTGTCATGGGTCTTTGTGGTGGGCTGGCCGTTTTCATCAACCTGGAACAGGAAGAATTCCGCCTCCGGCCCCACTTTCATGGTGTATCCCATTTCCTCGGCCTCGGCCAGCACCTTTTTCAGGGCGTTGCGGGGGCAGCCCTCGAAAGGCGTCCCATCGGGATTGTAGACATCGCACATCAGGCGGGCCACAGCCCCTTCCCTGGGCCTCCAGGGAAATACCACAAATGTGCTGGGGTCCGGGCGGAGGTACATGTCGGACTCCTCAATCCTGACAAAACCTTCAATGGATGAACCGTCGAACATCAACTCGCCGTCCAGTGCCTTTTCCAACTGTTCCACGGTAATGGCCACATTTTTCAGCACACCCAGAATGTCGGTGAACTGAAGTCTGACAAACTTTACCTGGGCCTCCCTGGCCTTGGCCAGGATTTCATTTTTTACTGCAGCATCCACCGTAAAATACCACCTTCCATAAGTTTTTCGTCAATTTATTAAATAAAAGCGCCCTCTACAGGGCGTGAATAAGCTATCACACTCTGTAGAGGGCACCTTTGCCCGCCTGCCGGCACACCGTCATGCCGGCCTTTTTTTAGTTTTTTACCCTTGCCGCTATTCCTTCAGGTTCTGGGCCAGTATGACCGCCTCGGCCACCTGCCTCATGGAAAGACGCTTGTTCATGCTCTGCTTCTGCATCCTGCGGAACGCCTCAGCCTCGGACAGGCCCATGGTTTCCATGAGAATCCCCTTGGCCTTTTCCACTATTTTCCTTGTCTCAAGCAGCTCTTTCATTTCCTTCAGCTTGCTCTCCAGCTTGACTACCTCGCCATAACTGGCCAGAGCAAGCTCAATGGCCGGCAATAAGCTGGCCTCATCCACCGGCTTGGTCAACAGCGCGGAGATCCTGGCCTCCTTTGCTTTTTCCACCATTCCCTGAGAATACGTTGAAGTCAAAACCACCACCGGCGCCAGTTTGTCCTCATGTATGATTTTTGCCACTTCAAATCCGTCCATCCCCGGAATTGCGGAGTCCATGATGACCAGCTCCGGCTGGCGCGTCCTTACCATCTTCAGGGCGCTCATGCCGTCCCCGGTTTCTCCCACCACCCAATAACCCAGCTTGGTGAGCATTGATTTCAAATTTTTTCTCCAGGTGGGGTCACTGTCCACCAGCACTATCCTCTGCTCAGCCATGGAGATTGCCCCCGTATTCAAGATATAAGTCCGTATTGGCTACTCTACATTATTTTTTCTGTAAAAACAAGTCGAAAAACCCTGTTTATGAATGCCCCTCTTTTAATGTCCAAAGAGGAAGCTTTTTTAAATGCTTTTATCGGAAAATCAGATATTTAAGGTGTACTGTATTTTCCCAAGCATTATAAAAAATGCCCTCTAACAGGCGCTGTAAAACAGTTCCTGAGAGGGCAGCTTTGCCAATTAATAAGATACTTCCTTGTATCTATGGTTTACCCTTTGGATGAGTTAATTATAACTGTATACATGGCATCTGACAATAGTTATTTTTTTGCATCAGCCTAAAATTTGCTCCACCTCATCGGCATCGGCTTCCATCACATACTTGATGCCGGTGATTTCAGCGGCTTCCCTGGTCAGTGACACAAGGTCGTCCCTGGTGATGTACTGCAGGCCGAACTTCCGGGCGCCGCACATGAACTGGCGCAGGCCCTGGGCCAGACGCTCGAAGTAGGAGTAAACGCCGATTGCGCCGACGGGCAGCCTGGCAAAGGCGTCCGCGCCAAGCTTTTCCTTAACTTCGCTGGCGGCAATGAATACCTGATCCAGTGTTTCGCCGTATTTCTTGTATTCGTTGGGAACCTTGCCGGTCTTGAGGGCCTCGCCGACGGTTTTGCCCACCATGGCGGCGGACAGGGCGGAGCGGGCCATGCCGATGCACTTGATATAAGGAGCGCCCAGCGCAAATCCCTTGAACATGTGGTCTTCCAGCGCAAAGCCGCCGGCGATGGCCACGGGCGGAATGTAGGCGCCCTTGGCGGCAAGCCTGTCAAGGTATTTTACCAGCAGGGCCTGGATATATACAGTGGGAATACCCCACTCGTTCATCATCCTCCAGGGGCTCATGCCGGTGCCGCCGCCTGCGCCGTCAACTGTAAGAAGGTCCAGCCTGGCGTCCGAGGCGTACTTGACGGCCCTGGCCAGGTCTGCCGGGCGGTATGCGCCGGTCTTGAGGAATACGTACTTGGCGCCGCACTTGCGCAGTTCTTCAACCCTGGCCATGAAGGACTCATACTCCACCATGCCGATGCGGGAGTGGCGCTCGAACTCGCTGAAGGCGCCAGCCTTGTATGCTTCCTGCACCTTGGGATCCTCGGGGTTGGGAAGGACGATGTATCCGCGGGACTTCAGCTGCAGGGCACGCTCCAACGTGTTCAGCTTGACCTCGCCACCGATGTCCTTCGCGCCCTGGCCCCACTTAAGCTCAACAGCATCGACTCCCAGTTTCTCCAGAGCATATTCCTGCACGCCCAGCGTTGTATCTTCCACGTTGGCCTGCACGGCTATGAATCCTTTTCCGTTGTACCACTCCTGGAAGTCCTTGACCCGGCGGGCCAGGTTCGGGGAATGAACAACCCTGCCGTTCTTAATCTCAACGTTGGGGTCCATGGCGCAGACGTTCTCACCGATGGCGATACCGCAGCCGGAAATGGCCACGCCGGCAGCCAGGTGATCCCAGTTGTCGGCGGCAACGTTGGTGGAACCCATGGCGGCTACCACGATGGGCAGGTCCAGCTTGATGTCGTTGTTGGAACCAACGGCGGTGGTGAGGTCAACGGCCGGGAATATAGCCTTGTCGGGGTTGGGCTCAATGCCGATGGCGCCCACGGCGGTCCCCATGATGTTAAAGTGCGAGTAATCAACGGGATAGTCTTTTTCAGAGGCAGCGGTAATCTTTCCAAAAGGCTGCGGGTAGAGAACCTCTTTGGCGCGTACGGCGGATTTTCCCACTTCGCACAGGCCGGGGCATCCGTCCAGACAGGTTACGCACATTCCGCTGTAGGGGCACTTGCTTTCACCGGTGCGGGCGCGGGTCAGGGTAGCTGCAGTTGCGTTGATTCCTTTGCTGAAACTCATCTTTCCATCCTCCTAAAAAATTCAAATAAATATGTTCTTTCGGGCCCGTATTCAGGTTCGGCCCCTGCGCCCCTGTCTTTTTATCGGGGCGTCAATACTTTTTCTCTGCTGTTTTTCAACAGGTCATTCAATTGTCCGGCCGTCTGATAAAGATGCTCTTTTTTTGATCCCCACCCCCGCACTTGTGTTATTTAATGTTATCTATCAATAATTGGTTAGGTACTCCTCGATCTCCCACTTGTGGACCGTGGACTGGTACCTCTCCCATTCTTCTTCCTTCATCTCGGTGAAACGACTGAATATCCTGTCGCCCAGGGCTTCACGGACAACGGGGTCCCCCGCCAGGGCTATAAGCGCCCCTTCAAGGTTGCGGGGCAGGCCTTCCTTCCTCACAAGATCCCTCATGGCGCCGTTCTCCGGCATCATCTCCTGGTCCCTGGGCTCCGGAAGGGAAGCCTTACCGGTAATCCCGTCCAGCCCGGCCTTGAGGCAGGCCGCCAAGGCCAGGTACGGGTTGCAGGACGGGTCCGGGCTCCTCAGCACTATCCTGGTGCCCTCTCCCCTTTCTGCGGGAACCCTGATCATGGTGCTCCTGTTCTGCCTTGACCAGGCCGCCAGCACCGGGGCCATGTCGCCTGCTATCAGCCGCTTGTAGCTGTTTACTGTGGGATTTGCCACCGCCGTGATGGCCGGGGCGTGTTTCAGTATACCCCCTATAAAACTGTGGGCCATGGGGCTTAAGTCATACATTTCTCCGGGCCCGTCGAATATGTTTCTGCCCCTCCTGGTAATACAAAGGTGCAGGTTCATCCCGGACCCGTTGCAGCCACCCATGGGGCGGGGCATAAAGGAGGCGTGTAGCCCGTGCCTCTGCGCTATGGTCCTGACCACAAACTTGAAGGTGGCAATGTTGTCGGCCATGGCCAGGGCGGAATCACCCTTTAAGAATATTTCATGCTGTCCGGGGCCTATCTCGTGAAAAGAGGTGGCAACGTCGAACCCCATTTCCTGGAGGGTCAGCACCATGTCCCGGCGGGCGTTCTCGCCCCGGTCCACCGGGGTCAGGTCGCAGTAGCCTGCCAGGTCGTGGGTGTGGGACGTTGGCCGGCCCTGTTCATCCACGTGAAAAAGGTAGAACTCTATCTCAGCGGCCACAGAGGCCTCCAGTCCAAGGTCCGAGTACTCCTTCAGAACCCTTTTGAGGGACATCCTGGGACACCCTTCAAAGGGCCTCCCGTCGGGGCGGCCTATATCGCATATCAGCCTGGCCACGGCTCCCTCCCTGGGCCTCCAGGGGAAAACCACAAAGGTTGAGGGATCGGGAACCAGGTATATGTCCGACTCCCTGTTTCCCACAAAACCCTCTATTACGGAGCTGTCAAACATCACTTTTCCTTCCAGGGCGGTTTGAAGCTCCTCCACAGTAACCGCGATATTTTTAAGAAATCCTGATATGCTGGTGAACTGGAGCCTGACAAATTTTACGTTCTGCTCTCTTACCTTGTCCAGTATGTCTTCCTTGCTATATGCCCTCATCAACCTTACCTCCGTAAAAACAAAAAGCCCCGCGCAGACCTTCCCATGAAAGCCTGCGCAGGACTTCATCGCCCTGAATAGCTATACAAATGTAAGTATATATATTTACTTATTTAAAATCAACAGCATAAAAGTAAATATATTGTATACCTGTTTTCTGAGCCGTGATTCAAAGGCTTGTGTATCTATCCGTTTCCTGGTAATGCCTTATTATTTCCCTGGCCACTTTCACCAGCGGGATACATTTATCCATGCTTATCTTCTGCAGGTATTTATACGCTTCCCTTTCGGGCATCTTTCTCCTCTCCATCAGGAGTCCCTTGGCCCTCTCCACCACTTTCCTGTTTTCAAGCTCCTTGCGTACTTCCTTCAATTCTTTTTCCAGTTTCACGGCCCGTTCAAAATTGGCCAGGGCGGTTTCTATCACCGGCTGGACCGTCCCGTCCTGCAGGGGCTTCAAGAGAATGCCGTAAACTCCCGGCAGGCGGGCATAGTCTTCAAATTCTCTCTGGGCTTGGGGTACCACGGCCACCACCGGCGCCACCCGGTGTTCATCAATTATTCCGGTCACGTCAATGCCCTCGCTGCCCGGTATCCGGGGATCCATGACAATTACGTTGGGGTCGTTCTGAAATATTACCTGCAGGGCGGTCCGGGCATCGGCGGCCTCCCCGGCCACCTGGTAGTCGGCGTGGCGAAACGCTTCCTTTAAGCTTCGGCGATATGCTGCATCAGCATCGGCTATCACTATCCGGGTTCCAAACATTCCGCCGCACCCCAAAAATTCCTTGTTATGAGACTAATTTTAACATGGCCTTACACATTTAGAATACCCCGTTTTTACACATCGTCCATTTTAAAAAGGGGCTGCCGCCCCTTCGGACGTATCGCGTCCCGACCCCGCACTAAAGCAATGGGGCGCACCCCCTTGGAACCCCCGTGCATAGCCAGGAAATTATCCACAGAATTTCTTTTAAGCATAAAAAAGAAGAGGCCTGCCAGGCCCCGTTCTTTATCCTTAGTTTACCGCGGGCAGTTTACCGTCATACCCGGGACCTCCAACTGCAGCCTCCTTTACAGTGGGCCACCTGACGGATCATCCAGCGTTTCCTCAACATGAATTATCACCTCCCGGCAGCTTCTCGAATCATGCAATAATCTTATTCTATATCAACTCAAACCCTTGTTAAATCCTCTTTCATCCTGAAAAATTCTTCCTGTGTTATCTCTCCCCTGGAGTATCTTTCCTTCAATATTGAAGCCTGCATGCCATTGTAGTGGTCTCTTTTTTTCCATACTCTGTCCCAAAGACCTGCCCCCAGGGTTACAGCCAGGATAATCAGCAATACCGGCAGTATCATGTGAAGGAGCATCAGCAGCCCCCATACAAAATTGCCGTAAAAATCCCCCAACACCCCGCCCACCCCCTATTTCGGTGTTGTTGTTATAAATAATATTAATGGTGACATTTCACGAACCGGTAACGAAATTTTAACAAATATATAACAACGGCCCGCAAGATGAGACCCGGGCGGGGCGATAGGTATTCCTTTATAGTTTCAGCCTCAGGGTGAAGGTGAACGTCGCTCCTTTCCCCGGAGCGCTTTCCACGCCCACCTCTCCGCCCATTCTCTCCACCAGCCTCTTCACAGTGGCCAGTCCCAGCCCGGTTCCCCCGGAATCGTTCCTGGCCCTTGATTTGTCCACCTTGTAAAACTTTTCCCATATAAGGTCCTGCTGGTCCGCAGAAACCCCCGGGCCGCTGTCACTTACCATGACACGGACCAGGCGGCCTTCCTGTGCAATTTTTACCGTGATTGTTCCTCCGGGGGGGGTGAACCTGAGTGCGTTTTCTATAAGATTTATCATCACCTGCTCCAGCCGGTCGGGGTTGGCCCTCACCCAGGGTATATCCCCGCCGGTTTCAAGGGAAATATCAACACCCTTGCGATCGGCCAGGGTCCTCATTTTGTCCACGGATTCGGTTATCACCGGAATGGGGTCAAAATCGTATATCTCGATGCACTCCATTCCGGACTCAATCCTCCTCAGGTCCAGCAGGTCGGAAATAAGCCTTTTAAGCCTCCCTGACTCCTTCACAATACCGTCTATGCATTGCTTTTGCTCCTCCTCGGACCCGGCCACACCGTCCTGAAGGGCCTCGGCGTACCCCTGTATTATAGCCAGAGGCGTTCTGATCTCGTGGGACACCCCGGCCACAAAGTCCTTTCTGGTCTGGTCCAGCTTTTCCAGTGCGGCTATTTTTTCCTGCAGTTCATCGGACAGCTTGTTGAGAGATTCTGCAAGAACCCCAATTTCATCCTCGGCTTTGACCTCCACCCTTCTTGAAAAATCACCGCCGGATAGGGCCAGCGCAACGTTGTTCATCTGTATGAGCGGCCTGGACAGCGACCGGGAAAAGAGCAGGCTTAAAAAGGTGGCCAGTATTATTCCACCCATGCCCACATTTACTATAATCTTTTGAAAGTCGGACATCTGGCTTTCAATGTCAGCCATGGAGTGGCTTACAATAACCGCGCCGGAGACCCCCCCCCCGGTTGTAACCGGGACCGCCACCGACAGAACCTCGGTTTTTACCGCCTGGTTTATGCCCCTGAATACCCGTGATTCACCCGCCAGTATTTTTTTCATATCCTCATCGGTGATTAAATCCCCGTGATGGCCAAGAACACTGACCCTCTGGCCCTGATCACCCAATATTGTCATATTCATGCCCATACCGTGGCACTCTTCAATAAAGCCGTCGCGGTCAATCAGCATTATATTGGTGTTAGTCATATTGGAAAGGAGTATTATCTTTTCACGGATATTGTCGCCGGAGCTGATGGCCCCGGCAATGTCATAGCCCTGGCGGGAAATGTGGTCGATCTGCTGCCTGTAGTATAACTTTTCTATAGAATTGGTCTGAACCATGCTTGTAACCCAGGTGATAATCAGCACCAGTGTAACCATGGCCAGCCACAGCTTGAAAACCACGCTCTTTCTGAAGAAATTCATTCCGCCACCTCGAATTTGTAGCCCACACCCCACACCGTCCGGATTATTTCGGGGCAGTCGGGCACCTTGCCAAGCTTATCCCTAAGCCTGTTGATGTGCGTATCCACCGTCCTCGTATCCCCGAAATAGTCAAACCCCCACACTCCCTGAAGCAGATCATCCCTGGTATATACCCGGCCGGGGTGCCTGGCCAGGAACTGCAGAAGGTCAAATTCCTTTGCCGTAAGGTTTACCGGCTGCCCCAAAATAGTCACGCTCCGGGCCTCGGGGTTTATATCTATCAGCTTATTAGCCTGGGTACCCTCCTGAGGAGCAGGCGACCCCTGGCCCTGGCCGGCAGCCCCGGCCGTCCGGCGAAGAACCGCCTTTATCCTGGCCAGGAGTTCCCTGGGGCTGAAGGGCTTCACCACGTAATCATCAGCCCCCATCTCCAGCCCTACCACCCGGTCAACCTCATCTTCCCTTGCGGTCAGCATTATTATGGGAACAGCCGACCTGGCGCGGACTTCCCGGCAGACGGCCCAGCCGTCAACCTCCGGCATCATAATATCCAGAACTATCATGTCAAACTGTTCACTGTTAATGATATCCAGCGCCTCCCTGCCATTGGAGGCCTCCTTTACGTTAAAGCCTTCCCTGGTCAGATACATCCTTACGATATTGCGGATCTGATCCTCGTCATCCACCAACAGTATTTTCACGGCTTTCACCCGCCTTTGCAAAATAAATTAACCCCCGACAAAACGCCTGGGGGATTATATTCATGCTAACGTATATTGTCGATTGTTGTCAAGATAAAATAAAAGAGGTATTACAGGATTCTCCCTTTCGTTTCTGAACGTGGTCCCGATTCGTTAACCGGGGACACCCGGGGGAGGGTAACAGTAAAAACGCTGCCCTTTCCCAAAACGCTGTCTACAGTAATTTCACCGCTGTGCCTCTCGACAATGGTCTTGACAATATAAAGTCCGATCCCGGTGCCCCCCACTTTTCTCGTCACATCATTGTTGGCCCGGTAAAATTGATCAAATATCCGTTCCAACTCTTCCCCGGAAATGCCTATACCGGAGTCCCGGACCGAAACCAGCGCCTTTCCGTCCCGCAGCCCGGCAAAAATACCCACAAATCCTTTTTCGGTATACTTTATGGCATTATTTAGTAAATTAGAGAAGGCCTGATAAAGCCTGTCCCTGTCACCCATGACAAAAATTTCTTCGGGCACGTCACAGCCCATTTCAATACCTTTTCTTGCCGCCTCGGAACCGAGCACCGCCGCCACCTGCCTTAAAAGCAGCGGCAAGTCAACCACCTGGGAATTGTATGACATCTCGGTGGCCTCGAAAAGAGCCATATCCAAAAGGTCTCCAAGAATCTTTTTAAGGCGGTCTCCTTCCTCCAGGGCGCTGTATAAAAACTCCTTCTGGAGCTGGTTTATTTCCCCTGTGTCCCCTGAGATCACCAGTTCCACAAAGCCCTGCATGACAGTCAGGGGGTTTTTCAGCTCATGGGCGACTCCTGAAAGGAAGCGGGCTTTCATTTCGGCCAGCTCCTGTTTTTCCGTGACATCACGGAAAATCTCAACTCCGCCGATGACTTCCCCTCTGTCCCCGAAAAGAGGAGCCACGCTGACCTCCACCATAACCCTCGTTCCGTCCCGCCGCCTGGCCCTCACCATTACCGGTTTCCCCCCGGGAACCCCTTTCTGCATGGACTGGAACAGGGGGCAGAGGCCGCTCTCGCAAAGCGGGTTTCCGTTAATATCGACGTGGTTTAAAACATTGTCGGAACACCTGCGCCCCAGCACTTCCCCCGCGGAATAACCCGTTATTCTCTCGCAGGCGCTGTTCCACAGGACAATCCTTCTCTCCCTGTCCGTCATATAAACCCCGTCGTTAACGCTCAGCAGGGTACGTTTAAAATTTTCCGCATTGGAGAGGAAGCTGTCCTCCAGCACATAAACCTTACCACCAGACAATCTCCGCTGCCCCCAGACTTACCGGAAAATGTGATACCGGGACATAAATCTCCTTGAAGGTAAACGGTAACACAATATTACCTGTTTGTCACGAATTATTTTTTATATAAACATTTGCTTTCCACCCTAAAGGGGGAAATGCCGGCGGGTTCAAAAGGCCCGCTGCGCTTATTTCCCGGAAAGACTGCGTTTTTGTCACGTTCAGCCCCCCCGGCATATATTAAATATGACTTATAGCCGCCGGGGCAAATTCTCAAAAAATGTCTTCGCGCGGCTTACAAAGAAGGAGGTTAAGGATTCATGAGTATGGGCAGGCTCAAAAAGGTATTCCCCGGAGGCAACACCAGCAAGGGATTTTTTTCCCTATACGACTACATAATCGAGCCCGACGCCACCAGGATATTCGTGATTAAAGGCGGGCCGGGGGTAGGCAAGTCCACCTTTATGAGGAAAATAGGGGAGGCCATGCTGGAAAAGGGGTACAACGTGGAATTTCACTGCTGCTCCTCGGATAACGGCTCCCTGGACGGTGTGGTTATACCCTCCATCAGGGTGGCAATGCTGGATGGCACCGCCCCGCATGTGGTAGACCCCAGGAACCCCGGCGCGGTGGACGAAATAATCCACCTTGGCGATCACTGGAACGCCAGCGGACTGGTTAAAAACAAAACCGAAATACTTGATTCAAACCGGGAGGTGGGCAGGCTGTTCCGCCGGGCCTACGGCTACCTGGCCAGCGCCAAAATATTCTTGGACCAGGTGGAGTCCTACTACCAGGACACCAAAGCCCTGGACGTGGGCGCCCTCGACAACATGTGCCTGGAGCTGACCCACGAGATATTCGAGGGCAGGGAAAGGCAGACCGACAAACCCAGGGGCCGTCACCTGTTCGTCACCGCCATCACCCCGGACGGGTCGGTGAGCCACCTTGACACCGTGGTTGGCCATCTGGGCAAGAGGTACATCATAAGCGGTGACGACGGCACCGGCAAGAGCACCCTGGTGAGGAGGCTTATGGATACCGCCATGATGAGGGGATTCAACGTGGAGGCGTACCACTGCGCCCTGACCCCGGAAAACATCGACCACCTGGTTATTCCCGCCCTGGACGTGGCAGTGATCAACTCGGTTGAGCCCCACTTCTACAAGCCCAGGGAGGGCGACAGGGTCATAGACACCATGCAGTTCGTGAATCCGGTGCTGAACGAACAGTACCTGGCCGAAAAAACCACCGCCAGGGAGATGTACCGCCGCAGCATGGAGCTGGCCATTGAGTTCATATCCAAGGCCAAGGCCGAGCACGACCGGATGGAGACCTACTATGTGCCCTACATGAAGTTCGACGAGATAAACGCCAGAAGGGAAAAGACCCTGGCCCGTATACTGGAGATGGCGGAAGAGTATAGATAGAATATAAAAGCTGCTGGTGCAAAAATCAGCAGCTTTTATATTCCAGGCCATGTTAATCTTCTATTTCTTTAAAGACCTGGCTGAGCGGCTTGTTTATTTCAAGCATGTCAAGGGCCGCCTGCCACACTTTTTCCTCACAGTCTTCCCTTCGCCAATCGTAATCCTTTCCATGTGCATAGCCGTATTCACCGGCGGCTTCATCCTTTGACATAAACAATACCTCCGGCATTCTTTCGTCCTGCCCGCCGCCAAACTGCGCCAAGGCAACATCCAGTATAAACGCCTCGCCGTCCAGGTAAACCTCAACCCAGTAATGGTCGTGGTTCTTACCGTTGATACTGATTACACCCTTTTGCATAAACACGTCATGCCCGCCCAATAACAGCAACCCGAAAACAAGCGAACCGGACTCAAGGCTGAAGCCGCCCGGGCCGCTGCTTTCGGGAAATTCCTGCAAAACCGCATTTCTGGCCGCTGAGGCCACATACAGTATTTGTTTTACCTCGTCCAACTGGCAGTGCAAAGTTCAACACTCCTTCCGTCATCTGTTTTCAACAAAATATATCAATTTCCTTTTTAAAAATTAAGGATGCCGGTTGTTGCGGCATCCTTAAATTGACTTTGATTTCTCTATACTTTCAGCCTGTTTTTAATAATCGCTGCTATTTCCCCCGCCGTTTTCTCCCCGGCGGCCAGTATGTCCCCGGCCTTTTTCAGCGCTTCTTCCCCGGCTGACCGGTCCGACAGCCCCCCGAGGTTTATCAGCACATTGTAGTAAGCACCCTTTAGCCCGGCTTCGGCCATCAGGGCCGCCACACCGGCGTCGCTCAAGGCGTTGGGGTTGCCCTCCCGGACTGCAAAGACGGCCATTTCCAGCACCGCCGCAGAGTCCTCCATTACCCCGAGGGGCACCCGGGCCGCATTGATCAAGGCCTCGTCTATAGCCCGGCGCTTCCGGCCTTTGGCCTCCTCGTCGGCGGCCGGCAGGCGGTAAGCCTGCATTACCTGGTGGAAAGCGGCGGCATCCTCGTCCACCGCCGACTCAAGGCGTTTTTGCAGTGCTCCGGCCCTCTGGATCATTTCGATGACCGGCCTGTCTTCCGCTTCGGTCCTGTTTTTCCTGCCTGCGGTCAGCCGTCCCACCATAGACACCAGGGCCGCCCCCATGGCAGATGCCAGCGCGGAAACACTCCCCCCTCCCGGAGCGGGAGTAGAGGACGCCGTTTCGTCTATAAATCCGGATACTGTCATACCTATCAGTTTGTCCAAGTGTTACCTCGCCTCCTCTAAGTTACGCCTCACCCCGGAGCGGCTGTAAACCAGAGAGCCCCTCTTGTATACGGAATGCACCAGATTAACCCCAAAATGGTACGGAAGGTGAAGATAGTTGGGGGCGTCTATTATCAGCACGTCTGCCAGCTTCCCCGGCTCCAGGCTCCCTGCCAGGCCCCCCTTGCCCACGGCCCAGGCTCCGTTTATGGTGGCGGCGGTGACGGCCTCCTCCGGGGTCATGCGCAGGTAAAGGCAGGCCAGTGTTATGGCCAGCTGCATGGACTGGGTGGGCGAGGACCCTGGGTTACAGTCGGTGGATATGGCCACAGCCAGGCCGGCATCCAGCATCTTACGGGCCCGGGCGTAGCGCCCGGCAGCCAGGTTGAAGGAAGTGCAGGGCAGCAGCACCGCCATTACCCCTGCACCGGCCATTGCCTTAATCCCCTCGTCCGAGGCAAACAGCAGGTGGTCGGCGGTCACCGCCCCCAGCCGGGCGGCCAGGGCCGCCCCCCCGGTGTCCGCCAGTTCGTCGGCGTGCAGCCTTGGCAAAAGCCCCTTTTCCATTCCGGCCCGCAAAATCCTCTCGGACTGGGCGATGTCGAACACTCCCTCTTCACAGAACACATCACAGTATCGGGCCAGCCCGGCGGAAGCCACCGCCGGTATCATTTCCTCTACAACCGCGTCTACATAACGGCCGGGATTTCCGGAGAATTCCGGGGGTACGGCATGGGCACCCATGAAGGTGGGCACCAGGTCCAGCGGGTGCGTTCGGTCCAGTTCCCGCAATACCTCCAGGGACCTTACCTCGTGCTCCAGGGAAAGGCCGTAGCCGCTTTTGGCCTCGGCGCATGTGACCCCGTGCTCCAGCAGAAGGTCCAGACGGCGGGCGGTCTGTTCCATAAGCATATCCCCGGAGGCCGACCTGGTGGCCCTTACAGTGCTCAGTATCCCGCCCCCGGCCTTCAGTATCTCCAGGTAGGACTTCCCTTCCAGTTTCAAAGACAGCTCATGCTCCCTGGAACCGGCATACACCGGGTGGGTGTGGGCGTCGACGAAGCCGGGCATGACCACCCTGCCTCCAGCGTCCACCACCTTTCCACCGGGAAGCATTTCAATCTTTTTAACCACGTCAGCGGCGGGACCCGCCGCCACTATTTTTTCCCCACGCGCCGCCAGGGCTCCGTTTTCGATAACTCCAAGGTCCCGCATGGCCATGCCCCGACGAGGCCCCGGGGGGCCGGCCAGGGTGACCAGCTGTGACGCCCCGGTTATCAAAAGGTCCGCCTTGAGAACTGAATCATTCCCTGTCATCGCCGGCCCCTTCCATCAACTTTATTTCCAGTGCCTGCCTGCGGTCGAAATTCTCCAGCTGCAGGTAGTAGGCGGCGGAATCCAGCAGGGCGTCCACCGGGACCAGCCCCACTATCTCTGTTCCCAGTATGGAGACACCCCTCCGGGCCGCCTCGGCCCTTATAAACTCGTTCACCCTGTAGATTGGAGTGTCCACGTAATTCACCAGGTTCATTGACACCTGTACGATATTCCGCTCCTTGATCAGGAGTCCCATGGCCCTTACATTGACAAAGCCTCCTCCGGAAGCCCTGATGGCCCTGGCTATGTCCCTGGCCAGCTGCAGGTCCGACGTGTTAAGGTTTACATTGTAGGCGATAAGGGGTCTCCGGGCTCCTATGGCCACAGCCCCGGCAGTGTGATGGATCTCCGCCGGCCCGGCGTCGGGCTCCCGGCCGGGATCTTTGATGGCGGTTTTCAACCCCTCGAATTCACCCCGCCTTACATCGGCAAGGTTGCGCCTCTCCGGCCTGGTGGCGGCAAATTCATAATAGTAGACCGGGATGTTCAGTTCCCTGCCCACCCTCTCCCCCAGCCGGCGGGATATTTCCACACATTCCTCCATGTCTGTCCCGCTGATAGGAATAAAGGGCACAACGTCCATGGCCCCTATGCGGGGATGCCCCCCTTTGTGGCTGTTTAAATCTATAAGTCGGGACGCGGCTTCGGTAAGCCTGAAGGCGCACTCCTCCACCGCCTCCGGGGCCCCCACGAAGGTTACCACGCTGCGGTTGTGGTCAGTGTCGCTGGAATAGTCAAGAAGTTTAACCCCCGGGAAATTCCTGGCCGCGTCAACAATTTTTTCTATTACTTCAGGGCGCCGCCCCTCACTGAAATTAGGTACGCATTCAATTATTCGCATTGCAAGTCCTCCTATATATAATATCAACTCTTTTCCTATGTTAATTAACCTTCACACCGTTGTTACACTATTTTCCATGCCTTTTTAAACCTTCCGCCACAACTTGTTGAACAAGTTCATCTTTGGGTAAATAAGGCAAAGTGATATGACCTATGCCGGCATATTTTCTGTTAAATTCTATGCTGGTCTCGATGGAATTTTCATTCCTTGCCCAGGATCGCCTGGCAACCCCGCCTATGACATCCCACATCATTGCCGTTTTGATGATGTTGTCAACTCTCCGGCTGCCGTCCAGGACCAGGCCAAATCCACCATTAATTGCTTTACCAATTCCCACTCCTCCACCATTGTGAAGGGCAACGAGGCTCATCCCCCGGGCGGCATTCCCGGCAAAGCACTGTACGGCCATATCCGCCATAACATTGCTGCCGTCCTTGATGTTGGCAGTTTCCCTGAATGGCGAGTCTGTACCGCCTGCGTCATGGTGATCGCGCCCCAGCATAACCGGGCCGATTTCTCCTTTTCTCACCATATCATTGAACCGAAGAGCAATCCTGGTCCTTCCCTCTGCATCCTGGTATAGTATCCTGGCCTGGGTACCCACCACCAGCTTGTTCTTTTCTGCATCCCTGATCCAGACATAGTTGTCCCTGTCCTGGGCTCTCCTGGCTGGGTCAATACAGTCCATTGCCGCCCTGTCAGTCTTGACCAGGTCTTCATGTTTTCCGCTCAGGCAGACCCAGCGGAAGGGACCATACCCATAGTCAAAAAGTTCCGGCCCCATAATATCTTCTACATAAGAAGGGAAGATAAAGCCGTCTTTTTCGTCGGCGCCGTTTTTGGATATTTCCTTGACTCCCGCGTCGTAAACAGCCTTCATAAACGAGTTGCCATAGTCAAAGAAGTAGGTTCCCCGGTCAACCAGGGTTTTAATGAGTTCAAAGTGTCTTCTTAGTGACTTGTTAACGAGTTTGACAAATTTTTCTCTATCTTTGGCCAGCATTACATTCCGCTCTTCAAAGGTCAGCCCCTGCGGGCAGTAACCTCCGTCGTATACATTGTGGCAGGAGGTCTGGTCTGATAAGAGTTCCACCTTTATGTTTTTCACCACTGCATATTCCAGTAAATCTACTATGTTTCCGTGGTAAGCAATGGAAATGGGTTCTTTTTTGTTGATGTACTCCCTGGCGGTGCTGAATATTTCCTCCAGGTCTGATGATACTTTACCCACCCAGCCCTGGTTGTATCTTGTCATTATCCGGGAGATATCAACCTCTGCGATTATTCCAACACCGTTGGCAATTTCGATGGCTTTGGGCTGTGCTCCGCTCATCCCGCCAAGGCCCGAGGAGATGAAAATATGCCCTCTTAAGTCGCCGTCAGCAGGAATGCCCAGTTTTTGTCTGCCGGCATTGAGAATGGTATTATAGGTGCCGTGCACTATGCCCTGGGGCCCGATATACATCCAGCCGCCTGCAGTCATCTGTCCATAGTTTGCAACTCCCATCTGCTCGGCAATCTCCCAGTCGTGGATATTATCAAACATGCCTATCATAAGAGCATTGGTGATTATCACCCTTGGCGCGTCAGGCTTTGATGGGAACAACCCCAGTGGGTGTCCTGATTCTATCACCAGGGTCTGGTCCTGGGTCATAGCTTCCAGGTATTTTTTGATAAGCCTGTACTGCAGCCAGTTCTGGCATACACTTCCCGTTTCCCCGTAAGTTACCAGCTCATAGGGATACAGGGCAGTCTCAAAATCGAGGTTATTATCAATCATGACCTGAAATGCTTTACCCTCGATGCAGTTGCCTTTGTATTCCTCAATAGGCTTACCGTAGATCCTGCCCTCCGGCCGGAAGCGGTAAGCATAGATGCGGCCCCTGGTCAGAAGTTCTTCCAGGAATTCAGCCGCCAGCTGTTCATGCAGTTCTTCCGGTACGTATCTAAGCGCATTTTTTAATGCGATCTCTGTCTGATCAGGTGTTAGCCTGTAGCCGCGATCCGGCGCTCTCCGGATGCCTTCCACGAATTTCGGGTATTCAGGTAATTCTTTGCCCAGTTTGATCGTCATAGCTTGAGAGATATTAAGGTTGCTGATCATTACTATCTAAACCTCCTTTACGCCAAGTTTTACATTCTATGATCTAATTATCTCTTTACCACCTTTTTGGAAGCGACATACCCACGCATTTGGTCAGATTGAACAATAAGCACGGCACAACGGGCTTTACCCGCCCAGGTAAGCCCTGACCAC
>JBMOPB010000125.1:0-22206 GCA_049325055.1 Bacillota bacterium | reverse complement strand
GGATAAGGTGGTATCGGCCCTGGATGTGCTGGATGGAAACGCCATCATAGGCAGCAAAGTGGTTGTAGTCGGGGGTGGGGCCGTGGGATGTGAAACGGCCCTGGCCGTAGCCAGGATGGGTACCCTCAGCGCCGAAAATCTCAAGTTTTTAATGGAAAACGGGGCCGAGTCCTACGAGACCCTGATGGGGCTGATCAACAGGGGCACCAAGAATGTCACCGTGGTGGAGCTTCTAAGGGGAGTCGGCAGGGATATAGGCATCAGCACCAAGTGGGTTGTAATGAAGGAAATCAAGCGGCTTGGTGTAAATGTTATTGACCAGGCCAGAGTAAAAGAGGTTAATATAGAAGGGGTAGTTATCGAAAGGGACGGGCAGGAATCCCTTGTTCCCGCCGATACAGTGGTCCTGGCCGTGGGCGCGAAGCCGGTGAACGAACTGGGGGCCATGCTGGAAGGAAAGGTCCCGGAACTGTACCTTATAGGCGACGCCGCCGGTCCGAGGAAAGTGACCGATGCCATCCGCGAGGGCTTTGAGGTGGCCAGGAAAATTTGATTATTTTTATTCTGGATTCCGGCTCCTGGATTCTGTATTCTGACAGCAATTTCATACAGAATTAGATCTAATATTACATATGTGCTGGTGATGAATGTGTCACTGTCCAACGCCATTCTGGGGCTTTTAAGCTACCGACCCATGACAGGGTATAATTTAAAAGAGATATTCGACAACTCCATCAGCCATTTCTGGCATGCCCACCTGAGCCAGATCTACCGTGAGCTGTCCAAAATGGAGGAAAACGGGCTGGTCACCTCCGAAATTCAGAGGCAGGAGGGGAGGCCGGACAGAAAGGTTTACCGCATTACACCCCGGGGAGAGGAGAAGTTTCAGTCATGGCTGTTATCCTTTCCACGCAACCTGGCACTGAGGTACAATGACGAATTTCTTCTCCGTCTGTACTTTGGCGGCAGGATAAACAGGGATGAAATAATTTACCAGATAACCACGTACAAAAAGGAAATCGAGAGTAAATTAAAACATTTTGAATCCCTGTACAGGGTGATCGAGGATTTTTCAAGGAAAGCTGGGGGGCCGAGGGACAGGATTTACTGGGAGCTGACCCTTGACCTTGGCATAGCGCTTTTGAAGACCAACCTTGACTGGATTGAAAAGTCAATTGAAAAAATTAAAAAAGTACTTGATCACCAGGAGGATATGTAGTATATTACCTCTATAGAACCGAATAATACTCATTGTTGAGTCTTTTGGGCATTGTAGCCCGGCACCTCAGATACAGGAAGGGTGCCGGGTTTTATATTTGTTTTACTGTTTTTCTGATGGACGTTAAGGTCCTGTCCATATCCAGAGCAATGTAATATGAAAAATACGATGATGTATTGCTGCGATGGCGCTATTAAGGGTTTAATAGCGCCTTTTTCATTAAATGAACAAAAATGGTTCCTAATTTTCCTTTTAAATTCAGGCGCCGGATTTATAAGGAAATTCATAAAAAATCAATAATGCTCAGGAGGTTATATTATGTATGGTTTGGTAAGGAAAATCAAGTACTTATTCCTAATATTGTTTGTAAGCATACCCGGCCTGGCATGGGCCGGCGAGGAAGCTCCCAAAGTTGATACCGGAGACACCACCTTCATAATGATTTCGGCGGCCCTGGTGATGCTGATGACTCCCGGCCTGGCGTTGTTCTACGGCGGCATGGTGCGGAAGAAGAACGTGTTGAGCACAATAATGCAGAGTTTTATAGTAATGTGCCTTATTTCGGTACAGTGGGTGCTGTTCGGATACTCCCTGGCCTTTGGGCCCGACCAGAGCCACCTGGTGGGCGCCCTTGACTGGCTGGGACTTAACGGAGTGGGACAGGAACCGAATGCCGACTATGCCGGCACCATCCCCCATCTTGTATTTATGGTCTTCCAGCTGATGTTCGCCATAATAACGGCGGCCCTTATAACCGGTTCCATCGCTGAAAGGATGCGCTTTCCGGCTTTTCTTGGATTCATGTTGATCTGGACTACATTTGTTTACGACCCCCTGGCGCACTGGGTCTGGGGTGTGGGTGGCTGGCTCAGAGAAATGGGTGCCCTTGACTTTGCCGGCGGCACCGTGGTGCACATAAGCTCCGGGGTATCGGGCCTGGTAGCCGCAATGGTGCTGGGCAGGCGCAAGGGCTACGGCAGCGAGCCCATGGTTCCACACCAGCTTCCCTTTACCGTACTGGGCTCCGCCCTGCTGTGGTTCGGCTGGTTCGGCTTCAACGCCGGCAGCGCCCTGTCAGCCAGCGGCCTTGCGGCCAGCGCCTTCGTGGTGACCAACACTTCAGCGGCCATGGCCGCCCTGTCCTGGGTGTTTGCCGAGTGGCTGCATCACGGCAAGCCCACCCTTCTGGGGGCCGCCAGCGGCGCGGTTGCGGGCTTGGTGGCCATAACACCGGCAGCGGGCTTCGTATCGCCTCTTTCCGCGCTGGCCATTGGGGTAGTGGCCGGAGTGATCTGCTACCTCGGGGTCAGCGTGATAAAAAGAAAGCTGGGCTATGACGACTCCCTTGACGCCTTCGGCGTGCACGGGTTAGGCGGTATATGGGGCGCACTGGCCACAGGGATCTTCGCCTCCAAGGCTATAAACGAGGCCGGAGCCGACGGTCTCCTGTTCGGCAATGCCGACCAGCTGGGCATCCAGGCGGTGGGAGTGCTGGCCACCGTGGCCTTTGCCGGGATCGCCACCTTTGTGATACTGAAAATAGTGGGTGTTGTCACCAGTCTCAGGGTTACACCTGAAGAAGAGGAAATTGGCCTCGACCTTTCCCTGCACGGCGAAGACGCATATCCCGATATCGTTGCCGGATCCATTTTCCGCAGAGATCCGGTGTCAGGGACTTCTATAAACCCGGTCATGGCTCCCGGGATGGATCTTAAGTAGAGGAGGATATTATTATGAAAAAAATAGAGTGCATACTTCGTCCGGGCAAACTGGAAGATGTAAAGGATGCTTTGAACAAATTCGGCGTTCAGGGAATGACGGTAATGCAGGTTATGGGCTGCGGGCTGCAAAAAGGGCGCAAGGAGGTCTACCGTGGCACCGAGCTGACCATAAACCTTCTGCCCAAGGTAAAGCTGGAGGTAATAATTAAAGACAGCCTGGTGGATGAGGTGGTCGGCTTAATAAGGAAAACCGCCATGACCGGAGAGATCGGCGACGGAAAAATATTTGTAAGCACAGTGGATAACGCCATCCGCATAAGGACCGGTGAAACCGGCGAAGCGGCGATTTAACAAAATACAAAAGTCAGAATTCAGCAGAGATAATCCATACCCGCATGCCGCTGAAAATAGCGGAACCACGGAAAAATAAAAAATGGTTGTATACATGCTTTGGGGTAGGGCTAGGAGTATAGATCCGGCTGCCTGGATCTCCGGCTGAACAGTCTCTGTGATCGTCGTCTACGGACTGCCGTCCACCCTGGAAATCATCTCCAAGCGGACCGGGATATCCCCGGAGGAATTGAAGGGACACCTGGAGAGCATGGCGGAAAAGGGCACTGGTTGCGGATATTCACAGGAAGGGAACACGTACTATTTCCTGTCCCCAAGGTGCTTTCCTGCGAGAAAGCCTCGGAAATAATCAGGGACTCCTAAGAATTTCATGGAATAATAACAAACACCTTACCCGTTCAGGGTAAGGTGTCATTGCATATTTTCCCGGTACAACTTCAAGGCCAGTTGTTTGCCCGTATTGGTTTTAAAATTACTGACAACCATTCTTGCGAAACTTTCCGTATCCTTTTTAAAAACTGGAAAATCTGGCATATTGACCAGCAGGTCGGCCTCCCACAGTATTTGAAAGTCCGCCCCGTCTATTTTGGACTTTAGGTGGTGATGGCCCACGATATGGCATACCCGTTGGATTATTTCTTCCTCTATGCCGGTTTCCTCCAGCACTGCCCGGGCCAGGGGCGGCCCTTCGAGGTGCTGGTATACGGGCGCCGAAGAATTGTACAGGGCTTCAGCCCGTTTTATGCCTATATCATGCAGGACAGCAGCCAGTTCCACCACCTTTTTCAGTCCGCTGTCACCGGGATATTCCGTGTCGCAAATTAAAGTGGCGTTGGTAAGTACATTGAGGGCGTGATCAATCCTTCTCCGGTCATCTCCAAAAATGTCTTTCATTTTTTCGATTACCGCGTCGCTCATTTGAAAATGCCCGTTCCCTAGTTTTTCTTGACCATGTTTCTCCACTTTCCTGCCACTTCCTTGTAGGCGGGGGAGCCAGGGTCAGTCAGTATGTCCAGTTCTTCGGCGGATACCAGGTAGCCGGGCTTATGGCTGCTCAGTTCGATGCCCTCCATCGACCCCAGCAGTCTTTCCACATTGCAGCTCCCGCAATGTTTTCTGGTCAGGAGGCACTGGTCGCATGCCCTCAGCAAAAGCTGCCTGATTTCGTTGAAATCGCTGTCTAGAAACATAAACACCACTTCCTTGCTAAAAAATACTTAAATTAAAAGAGGGCCGTATCCCTTATAAGATAAGGCCCCATTGCCGTTACCCGACAGTATAATAATACTATTATGAACAAAAAAAAACAATTGGTTCACTACAATGTATACAGTATAAATATTTTAAGGGCTGAAACCCCTTGAATCTCAGGACAGATCCGCGTTAACAGTGTAAATATACCTAATCATATCCATCCGGTCCCTGGGAGAGAGCCCCTCAAAGCGGACCTGGATGATAAATTTTCGGTAACTCTGGTTTTTGTTATCAAATTTGGTGGTGAAGTCGGTAACCCTTTTAACACCCAACACTCTGCCCCTGACAAGAAGGTACCTGCTGGTGAAACCGTCGGGGATGTTGAACTGGAAGATTAGTATATCATCTTCCTGGTGAAACCTGGGGGAGTACATTTTTATTCCGCCGGGGCTTATATTTATGGAGTACGTAGTGTGCCAGACCTCCTCAATCCCCTTTTCCTCCATGTATTTTAACCTCAATTCGCATGTTACCCTGAAACTGCTTCTCTTCTCCATATGTTTTTTCCTTGATGTCACGATTATTTGCATGGAGTCGGAAAAAACATCGGTAACTGTGCCGCTGCAGATCTCATGGACTTCCTTGCCGGGGGCCGGGAGCAGCAACAGCTCTACCTTGTTGTTGGGCTCGAGGGCATTTTGGGAAATGGCCGGAATGCTGACCACTATTCTGTTTTGTTCAGCCGAAAGAATAGTACAGGAATAAAAAATGGGTTTTCCTTTTTTTCTTAATCCAACCGCGCACTGTGGTTGAATGTCCTTAAGATCCATCGCGACCATCCCTTGATTCAATTATTTGATAGCCTTGCCGTTCCGCCCAACGGGTAAATATCGGCATCTTTTTCCCATTATACCTTATCTCTGGAAAGGTTTTAAACATATACTTGACACACCTTGTTGGCTGGAGGAAAATCCCTCCCCGGGGAGAATTACTCTATAAGAACGACCATGGATTGCTTTTGGGGGATCAAATACTTCCGGTAAGGCTTGTAACCATCGGGTTCCTCTATAACCAACAAATGTAAGAAAAATTTAATAACCTGTTAAATCTTTCGTAATCTGCAGATTCTATAATTGGAAATCAGTAGGGTGTGTTTAAAAAAGTATCGAGGAGGTTTAAATCTTATGGCATGGAGTATTTTAAAATTCAGCGGTGAGGAAATAATCAACCTGGCCACCGAGATTGAAAGGGCAGGAAAAGCATTTTACGATGCCGCTTCCCGGAAAGTGGACGACCCTGAGATAAGCGCCCTTTTTAAAAGACTGGGCATGGAAGAGGAGAAACACATCGGCGATTTCCAGGCACTGGGGCAAAACCTTGCCAAGGATTTCACCCCCAATGAAAGCTATGTGGGGGAGTATGGGGATTACATAAAGGCTATAATAGACAACCACGTTTTTAATATCAACAATGTGGAAACACTGGTCCAAAACGTGGTGGTGGCCAGAGAGGCCCTGTCCATAGCGCTGAGGTTTGAAAAGGATTCCATTCTGATCTTCCAGGAGTTTTTAAACGTGGTGGATGAATCCGGCCGTGAGATTGTACAGGAACTGATCGAGCAGGAGAAGAGGCATATAGGAATGCTGGCCCGCCTTAACAAAATTAAATGGTAAAAGGCCCTGGTTTTGAGATAGAATTAAGGAAAATTGCTTGAAAAGCAAAATTATTGACGTAAGGGGTGCTGTCATGGTCAAGGTTTATACGCTAAGCACCTGCCCGTGGTGTAAAAAGGTAAGGAAGTTTCTTGACGAAAAAAATGTGCCGTACCAGTGTGTTGAAGTTGACACCATGTCGGGCGAAGACCAGGATAAGGCCCTTGAAGAGGTAATGACCCTGACGGGGAGCAGGAATTTTCCCGTCACCGTGATAAATGATATTGTAATCAGGGGGTATCAGCCGGAGAGAATTCTGGAGGCGCTGCAAGATGACAAATAAAATATGCTGCCCGGTATGCCGGGTCTCCTTTATGTCAAAAGAGCCCGGGGAGCAGGGAGATGTGGTTATCTGCACCGTTTGCGGAGCCAAGCTGGTGGTCACCGAGCCATCCCCTGAAATCAGGGTCCGCAGGTTCCCACAGCCCCCCAGGGACGAAATATATGAAAGGGTTGAAACGTACGCCCGTCTGAGAGGGTACGTGTTTAACGACAGCAAGGAGCTGGTAATGGAGGGGCTGCTGCAAAAAATGGAGAAATACGGTGATTTTTACTGCCCCTGCCGGTTCGATAACGTGCCGGAAAACATCTGCCCCTGCCAGGAGACCCGGATGGGGCAGGTGCGAAAGGAAGGATCCTGTCTCTGAAACCTCTTTTGCCTTAAGGGGTAAGTTTTACCCCTTGAAAATGGTCAAATTACAAGAACCCGTTGCAGGGTTCTTTTCTTTTTTGATGTGCTTATCCCGGTTTGATTGACCCAAGCCTGTCCTGATTCAGACTTTTATTAGAACAATATAGACACCAGTTTGAGGTTTTTGGTAAAAAGAACTTTTATTGCCAAATATTATTGATATACTCAGGTAATAACAAATTATATTTTTTTGGAGGGGTTTTGTTGTCGGTAAAGACCCGGGAACTGGTATTCCAAGTGTACTATGTATTTAACGGCAACGACTTTATTGTAAATAAAAACATCGATGAAAGGGATTACAGGAAAATACTGAAAAACTGTAACGAGCATGATATTTGTTGCTCCGTTAAAGAAAAAAGCCCGGTCAGTGTTAAAAAGAACATTGCCGGGTGTGGATCCTGTATAACAAAGAAATAAGAGGCATTTTGTCTAAAAGTTCCTGCATATCCCGGATAAGCAACAATCACCCTGGAGGGGCACACGGCTACCGGATAGAAAACGGTGGAAGGTCGGTGGTCTACATCACCGACAACGAACTGTACCCCCCCTATGAAAAAGACGCTCCTGGCTCAGGGAAAACAACCACAGTATTCGGCGCACCGCCGCATACGAGGGGCTGGTGCTTGACATATAGAAAGACAATCCGGCATCACGACGCCGGGTTATTATTTTGTGTGAGCTTAGTCTTCACGTGTTGAAAGAAGTATTTCCGCCAGTTTCTTCATATCTTCGGGGCTGAGCCCCTTTTCGGCCATTTCCCGGGACAACTTGATAAAAGGCAGGTTTTTGAGGTCCATAAAAAATTTAATGTCTTCCTCGGTCAGGTAGGGGAAAATTTCTCCGGGCCCCACAACGTTTTCATCTTTCAGGTACAGAGGATTGACATCCAGTACGGCTGCAATCTTCTCCAGTGTCTCATCTGACGGGGTATAGCCCTTGGGGCTGTTCATAAGGCGGCTCATGGTTGCCCTGGATAAGCCGGCTGACTTGCGAAGGCTTCCCAGGGTCATGCCGCGTATTTTTAAAATCTCCAGTATTTTATCCTTTCGGGTTTTTTCACTGATCCTTACCGTCATTTAAATCCAGACTCCCGCTCTTTGAATTATACAGTTTTAAAACTTTCAGTGAACGCACCAGATCGACCTGCCTTATGCCGGCCCTTCTGGCCAGTTCTTTTACCAGCAGTTTCTCTTCCATTATAGACGCTGCCGCGGCAATAATAGTTTCATGATGTTCTGCCCTTACCGATTTTTTAAGTATTAATACAACCGTTCCCATATCTTCCTGATGATCACACCCCCGGGCGAAGGAAAAATTAAAACCACGGGTGTCTTTTATTGCAATAAGGTTGCCGTTGACGGCTTTTTCCTTTCTGCAGACAAGTATATCACCGCTAAAAACTCCGATTTCCGGCATGTCTTCTGTTGCCTTCACTGCAAAATCGGCCAGTTCCGGTCCGGTCAGGTCAAGATAACTCTTTAATGACCGTCCCTCGTAAAGTGGGATGCGGTGAACAGTAAAAAAGTTTTCCTGTGCCGCCGCCGGCATTTTTGTTTCATGGCCGGAATCACTCGTATGTTCGTATTCACAGGACCCGAGTCCGAAGAAATCTGCCAGTGCGGTTCTTAAATCATCGCCAATTGATTTGACACTGCCGCTTTCTATAAGGGAGAGGTATGAATGGGAAAGCTTTACCCCGTATTTCCTTTCTATCATTGAAGCGGCTTTCCTTTGGGACAAATGCATCATTTTTCGCCTGAAGGCAATTTGCTGTCCTGACAAATCCTGCATATGGCTTACTCCATCCCTGTTTCTCTCATGTGAAACATTTGATGAAAAAATAATATAAATCATGTTTAAATAATTTAAAATTTAGTGTTGACTGTCATTATATGTCAATATAAAATGTTTCTTAGGCGTGAAACATTTTTTGGGGGGGATATATATTGGGCAGGCAAAGGGAGAATTTGCCGCCGGTGCCTTTGTTCATACTGAGCGAACAGCAGCAAAAGGTTTACATGCTGGCAAAAGACCACAGCACCGGAGAAATAGCCGAAATACTTACCATACCCGAAAAGCAGGTGAGGCAGGTTTATTCTGCAATTAGACGAAAATCAAAGGAATTCGCCAATAAATATGTCCCTGAAGATAAGGGGGGTAAGTATGCCTGTTTTTACCAACTAAAGGATGAAGCTACTCCTGGATATGATGATTTATATATTGATCTGGTGGAAAATAATGGTCATTTAAGTCTTACAGCATCTGAGCTTTTTGTTTTGGAGAATGTTAAAAAAGGTATTTCCATCAGGGAAATCTCGCAATTAACCGGGAAAACCGTTGAGGCCATCAGAAAAATGGATCAAAGGGCAAAAAGAAAGATATCTAAAAAATATTCACCTATTGATCATAATTGTATCATAAAAATTGATACCGGGAAAACGTGTGTGAAGATCAATTTCGAACTAATCAGG
Organism: Bacillota bacterium; assembly: GCA_049325055.1. GTDB lineage: Bacteria > Bacillota > Desulfotomaculia > Desulfotomaculales > Desulfocucumaceae > BRHc4a. The sequence goes on along the minus strand of JBMOPB010000125.1, from coordinate 12,847 downwards.
CAAGCAGTTGAAAAACTTAATCTTACCTTGGATCAGGTATCCAGCAATACAGGCATCCCTTTGGAAAGAATTAATCAAATAGAAAGGGACAGAACCTTAAATTATGATGAACTTTTCGCCTTGATTAAATATTTGGGGTTCAACCCATATGGTCCCTCAGAGAAAGACCGATTGGCGGAAAAGCTTACAGACACGGGCTGGATTCATGCCGCCAGAATGGGAAAAACTTGCGACAGGCACTGGGAGAGCGGCTCAGGAAAAAAAGGCCGGGAGAAGGCAAAGTACCGTAACCGTGTTATGTATTACGGCACAGCGAGCTATCGCTACAATAATTACGACCGGGAAAAGCCCCTCATTGAAGATGGGCGCAACGGCTTTTTTCCACTTACACTGACCAGGGAACAACAGGCCCAATGCAGATGGCTGCTGAAAGGGTTAATGCTGAAACCTGTTTTTACCTACAGGTACTCCGGGTTGGATCAGGAAATTAATAAGCAGGAAGAGGCAGTGTCCGGTAAATTGGATTGTGGTGCCGCAACCAGTTATAAAAATAAGATTACTCTCTGGAAAGATGACTTTTTACATGAAAATGGCAGGTCCATTTATCTTGTGAACAAATACCAGATGGCTGCTATTAAACAGGCTCTTTTCGGGCAATAAGCGCTGTCTGGTTATATTATTTGCTTACAGGGGGTATTGACTTGAAAGTTTATTATAAACCTGCGCTTTTACTGCTTATATTGTTTTTTATGCTTACGGCAGTGACAGTGCCCGTTTTTGCAGAAGGAAAAGATTACGACCTGTCACAGGCTGTGGCAAAGAAAAGTGATGAAAATGCTTTGAAGTCTGAAGTGGGGAAAATAGGGGGAAGTATAGTAAACGCGGTCAGGGCGCTTTTCATAACATTCTTTGCCGTGGCAGTGCTTTTTATGGGGGTACAGTCCGCCGGGGGCGGGCTGAAAGATCCCAGGAAGCTGGAGTTGGTAAAAGGCGGGGGGATTACCGCCACCGTTTCGGCGGTATTGGTGTATAAAGCCGAGGAAATCGTGGCTTTTGTGTTGAAAATGTTGAATGTGCATATCGATGAATATATAAAGTAGAGTTGATTATGAAGGTTAAGAGAACCTGCCCCCGGCCGGGCCGGGTTTTTTTTGGGGGAGGTGTTTGTTTTGTATGGTGAAAGGCATCCATTGTTGCGGAAAACCAGCCCCGACAAATTTATATTTGGAATGACCCTGACTCAGTTGCTGGCCGCTTTGACCGGCGGCAAAATAAGCTACGAACTGGCAAAAGTTTTGCCTCCGCTTCCCATTGACAATTTTATTCTCAGCCATTTCCACCAGTGGATACCCCTTTATTTCACGGTGGGGCTTGTTTTTCTTGAGGATAATGTCACCGGGAGGGTTATGGCCGCAAGTCTTTATGACAGGTTGTCCTCCAGGTTTAGGAGACGGGTATTCATTTACGGCCGGGGGGAGTGATCTGATTGGCGGACTTTGTATTCTTTTCGGTGGTGATAGCGTGTTTATATTTTCTGCTTTTTGGACTTAAAAAAGAGAAAAAGGCTGTCACCTGTCAGGACTTGCTGGATTACCGGGATATATACCAGGACGGTGTTATTGAGCTGCCGGGTTTGCGTTTCAGGCTGGTGATAGAGGTGGAGCCGGTTAATGAAAGCTTGAAATCCTTAAAGGAGCGGCAGAGCTTATGGCTGGGCTTCAGAAACCTTGTTCAGACCATAAACATCCCTTACACATTAAAGATTGAGACGCGTTTTCTCGACTTGAGGGAGTACCTGGACAGCATAAGAGAATGTTCGAATAAAAAACCCCCTCTATTAAGGGAATACGGGTATGAGCTTTATCACTGGCTTGATAAAAAATCTGAAAATAAGCAGAACAGGGACCGCCGCTGCTACATAATACTCAAAGTGGATTCTGCCTCAAACGGAATCGAGAGTGGGGTCAAGACCGGCAATCCCTTTTTAAATAATGCTCTTTCGTCCCTTACGGCACTTCAGAAATCATCTGTGCCGGAAAGAGAAATCCGCAGGATGACGGTGGATGAGATCAGGGTTATGGGGGGAATGGTGGTGTCAGCCCTGGAAGGAATGGATATTATATCCAGACAGTTGAACAAAAAGGAGGTGCTGGATATGATATATAGCACCTTTAACCGTGACCTGGCCCCCCATTGCCGGATTACCGAAGCCGACAGGGGGGAGATGTTTTCTCTTTTTATGGTCTCGAAAACGCCGGAAGTGTTTTTGGAGGGAATGGATTATGAAATTCTGGGGGAAAAGGGCTAAAAAAGAGGGCAAAAGGCCGTCCGGGAACCGGCCCCCGGGCAAGGATCAGCCTGACATTGTACTTGGGGCTGCCAATTTTAAAGATTTTTTAGCCCCGTCCATAATAAAGGAGGTTATTCCCGGGGACAGGGATGGCTTGCAGCAAAGATCGGGTGACTATCACGTGGAAATCGGGAGCACTTCCGGTATGGTACGGTATTTTCGCAGTTTTTATGCCGCAATGACCACCAGTTATACCCAGGCCGGGATGTTAAACGGGCTTTTTGCAGGTGATTTTGGTGAAGCGGACTGTGACGTGGCCGTTCATGTTACCCCCACTGATCCGGAACGGACCATGTGGAGCCTGGAGCAAAAAATCGCCCAGAAAGAGGTATCTTACAGGGAAGAGCCCAATCCGGCCAGGAAGCAGAGAATAATCAGGGAAATACAGGATCTGCAGAGGCAGCACACAAACCTGGTGTCCGGTGATGAAACCATTATGAATACTGCCATACAGGTGCTGGCATCGGCGACCGGGCCCGATATATTCAAGCGCTTCTGCAACATGCTGGTCAAAAGCTTTGCCGGAAAGGGCATAGTATTAAGGCCTGCAGACGGCAATCAGCTGAGGGCGTTGTTGAACATGACCCCGCTGGATCCCGGAAAAATTAGCTATCCGTTCCGCAATGCCGAGGCATCCAATCTGGCCGACTGGTTTCCCTTCGGATCGGGGGGAATACGGCATAAAGACGGTATTGTGATTGGAGAGGACAGCCTTGGAAAGCTGGTTTTTTTCAATCCATGGCATCACGGAAACGGTAATTACAATATTGTGATTTTCGGCAGGTCGGGATTTGGAAAAAGTTTTTTAATCAAGTTAATGGTGGCCAGGCTTCTGGTGACACCCATTGTGACCCAGTCAGGGCCGAAAGATGTGCGGGTGGCGATAGTTGACCCGGCTCCGGAGAAGGAATACAGGAATTTGATGTATGCCCTGGGCTTTCCGCATATTGAGCTTTCACCATACAGCGATCACAGAATTAATATGTTTGACCTGTATGAGTCCGAGGACGAGGACGGAAAGGTCAGGATCAACGTTGAGGAAACGGTAAAGGCGGTCAGGGCGGTTGTTTTCAGGATGATCAGGGGGTATGACAACAGAGACGAAATTCTTACCGGAAACGTTAAGATTAAGATCGAGTATTTGATTAAAAAGTTATACAGCGACAGGGGGATTACCGAAAACCAGGAGGATTTGTACGAAGACGCCAGGCCGGATGGACCGGTATTTCATGTGAAAAGAAAAAAGAAGTCAATGCCCGTTCTTTCGGATCTGTATGACTTGATGAAGGAGGACCCTGAACTGAAAAAGGCCGCCGACATACTCAAAACATTTACGGTGTACGGCGGCTCCAGGTCAAACTCCATATTCGACTGCCAATCCAACGTGGATATTTCAAAATGCCAGGCCTTTACAATTTGTGTGGCTGATTTGGACGAGGAAATACTCAGGCCCCTTGGCCTATTTATAGCCACCAAGTGGACCTGGGAAATATTCGGCAGCCACCGTTCCATTCTTAAAATGATTGTAACCGACGAGACTCAGCTGATTATGGACAAGAACGTTCCGGAGCTGGCCGGCTGGCTGGAGAACGCTTTCCGAAGGGCCAGGAAAAAGAATATTTCCATGTGCAGCGCCACACAGGGATTTGAAGTTTTTTTACGGGTTGAACAGGGTATAGGCGTGCTGAAAAATTCGACAACGAAAGTGCTGCTGAAGCAGGATAGCGTAGATATAGAGGCCGTGCAGGAAAAGTTCAACCTCAGTGAGGGAGAGGCTGCCTGCACACTGTTGTTCAAAAAGGGGCAGGGAATTATCAAGGTGGACAATGATTCGGCCCTGATTAACATAACCCACACTCCCAGGGAATACATGATGTTTACCAGTGACCCGAACGATGTGGTTCAAGCGTTGAGGGAGGCTGCGGCCAATGCTGACTAAAAAGCTGACAGCATTTTTTTTATTTTGGGCTGTTATTTGTTGTTGTACAGCAGCCCGGGCCCAGCCGGGAAAGCCTGTCCAGTACCTGACGGTGAAGAATGACCCCGACAAAAACATTATAAGAGTTTTGTGGGACCCGCAGGATGGGGTGACGGAGTATACGGTGGAAAGGTGGGAGGCCAGGGGGACTGATTATTGGTATTTTGGTATAAACAATAAAATCAAGCCCCAGGACACGTTGTTGAAAATCAAAAATATGGAATTGGAACCCGTGGTTTTTATACACCCTGCCAATTCCGGTAAATATATCGAAATGTACGATGAAAATGTAAAGCCCTCCCATACCTATTTCTACAGGGTAAACAGGGGCAACGTCTTTGCGGCTGAAACAAAAAGCCGCAAGGTGGTTCCCCTTTCTGAAAGTGAAAAAGAAGAGATAAGGGTAAGATCGTTGGGAGGTCAGCGGCAAAACCTCCAGGAAGAGGGCAGTGCCCCCAAAACATGGATGGAGCGCGCAAAAGAGCAGGAGAAAAACGCTGACTACCCTGAGAGGATGGCTGCCGATCTTTTAATGGCAATACCGAAATGGCTTGTGGACGTAATTCAGCTCAGCGACCCGCTGGAGCTGGTATTTGAAATAGATTTGGAAGACACCGGCGGGCCGGGTAAAGAACGGCCGGTCAAAAGCAAGGACCTTATATTGAATACCTTTGATAAAGAAGAATTTGAGGTGGTCAGTGATTTTTATACAAGTGCCAAAGAGGTTGCTCCGGTGTTTATGGTGGTGGGCGTTGTAATAGCGGGGGTTTTAGTTTTGTTCAAATCCACGGGGCCGGAGGCGCTGCGTTCAGCTAAAGGATATATTGCCGGAATTCTTTTGTGTGCCGTTTTGTTAAAATTGGGGCCTTACCTGCTGGGATTCTTTTTTGACATCAACAGGGCGGTGGTGGCGCTGTGCTATGGGGTGGTGGCCGACGATATCCGCCAGTCTATACTTCATACCATATACAACGAGGAAACAAGATCTCTGGGTTCTGCCGTTATGGCGCTGATAGCGTGCCTTTCCATTGGGGTTGTTAATTTTCAGTTTGCCATGCGCAAGGTGTTTATCGCCATTCTGGTGGGTATACTGCCAATCGTGCTTATAAACGCCATATATCCGGGCCGGAGAAACGCACTGATGATTTGGATCAGGGAGTTTATTTCGTACGTTTTCATGCCGGCGGGATTTGCCATAGGGCTGGCCTTTTTCATACGGTTTTTACATAGCGGGGACTTCTGGGTTACTTTGGTTTGCCTGCTTTCCCTGCCCGCCATCAACGGCCTGGTTAGAGGGGTACTGGGATTGTCCGACACCGGACTGGCGGCCGGAGTCGGTTCGGCGCTTGGGATGGGGGCATTTTTTTCATTGGGCGGAATGCTGAAAGGCGTAAGCGGGGGAAAAGAGGGCCCCGCCGGGCATTCACAGACTGTAAATCAGGGAAAGGTCGATTACGGCGCTGCCAAGGACAGCCCTGTACAGGCTTTGGGAGGGGGGGCCCCCGGAATTGTTGGATCTGCGCTAAAGGGAGCGGCGCGAGTAGGTGTTGCAGGCACCATGGCCCTCGGGGGAAGCATGCTGTGGGGTGCGGCCGGGGGAGATTCCGGCCGGGGGCTGGAAACAGGCTTAAATGTTGGAAACAGTTTGGAGTCAACCATTTCCGGCACCGTATCCAGTATAAAGAGCTTTGTTTCGGAGGCAAGGGAAAAGGGGTTAACCGGTACAGCGGGCATAGCTGACAGTTCCATGCTGATGGACCCGGGTGTGACGGCCAGTCTTGCCAGAAGGGTCCTGGGGGATAATGCTTTTGGTGATGTTGCCGCGAAAACCGCCGCCACCGCCTCAAGAATGGCCTATGCCGTTTCTCCGCTGGTGGCTCCGGAAGCCAGGGAGAGATTGGACAGGGTTACAGAATTGGCCGGGTCTCAGTTCCTGCAAAATCAGGAGAGCGCAGTCCAGGCCGGTAATTTGAGAAGTGAGTTTGAAAAAGTCAGGCAGGCTCAAAATTTCAGGCAGATGTTCAGTAAAATACATAACTGCCGCCATACCGGGGGAAGCGGCGGCATCCACGGGTCTTTCTGGAGATAGCGTGACGTGAAAAAAAAGGTGAACGGACATGGACATAAACATGGTTCGCCGGGCGGCGGCCAACACGGGCAAAAGATTGCTGGCAATGATTGTTAAAAGACTGGTTGTCTTATTAATCCCCTACCTTGTTCCCCTGTTGGCAATTCTCTTTATGTTCTTTTTTATTTACGGCGTTCTTTTTTTAATCCCAAAGTATATTGTGGAGGATGTCAAAGCCACTGAGGGTAATCTGATTGATAAAGTGGTGGCCATATTTACCGCCGGCCGTAGGGATGACTGGACCCTGGACGACGACCAAAAGCTGTATCAAAAATACCTCGTACTTGACCGTGAATGGCTGAACAGGTTCATGGACCAGGACACACTGGACAATTCAAGGGTTTCCCAAAGGGAAGGAAATGCGGCGGATGAGAAAGCTACCGTCAAGCAGGTGTGGGGGCGCTTCTATGACAGCGACAGCGGGTTACCTGCAGAAAGACTGCAGGTTAAGCCGCACTCGGTAAGCTGGGCGTTACTGGCCGCAGTCGACAGGGTTTTGGGCGATCCGGTTATCACCGGGCTTCCGGGGAGGAGGCCGGACCCGGAGGGACATTTCAAAAAACTTGAGCCTGTATTGGAGTGGCAGACATTTGAGCTGTACTACCGGCGCTCCTGGACCGAAATATCGGGAAGCGGTGAAAACAGCAGCTCAAAAAAATATACAAAAATATACAGGCACAATATCAGGCTGCTCACCGGAGTTCAGTCGTACGAAGCAGATAAAACCGTCTACCAGTGGGAGTCAAAACGGTATCAGTATAGTGACCCGCAGAATGATTCAGTGGAAGAGGCTGTTTACCCGGTGCTGGCCAAATCCCGGTCCCAGGGGCCATATTTTCAAAAGCTCAGGGATTTGCTTGCCGATAATGGACTGGTAAAGACCAGTAACCTGGAGCTGGTGTTAAACCTGGCCATGAACTATGACAACGAATTTGAATATAGCGTGGGCCTTATTTCGGGAAATATGGCCGAGCTGTTGATTGACACGGAAAGCCCCACTTATTCTCCTGCCGGGCCTATGGAAAGGTTCCGGTGGCCTGCGGGAAAATACACGGCAATCACTTCAGGATTCGGCTGGAGAACACATCCGGTGCTGGGAGGGCTGAGGTTTCATAAAGGCGTTGATATAGCCGTTCCCAGGGGGGAGCCGGTGTTATCGGCATGGCCGGGTAAGGTCATACTGGCAGGATGGGTTTCAGGATATGGCCAGACGGTTATAATCGATCACGGTAAATACCGTACCCTTTATGCTCACCTTATGTCCTGCTCTGTCGGTCCAGGCCGGGAGGTTGACAGTGGTGAGGAAATCGGTAGGGCGGACTCCACCGGGATGTCCACCGGCGATCATCTGCATTTCGAAATAAGATCGGGTGCCGGGGAGACGGAATACCACGATCCGGTGGAACTTTACAATTCCGCAGCCGGGGGGGAGAGTGACGCAAGTTGAAAGTATATCTAATAGCAGGAGCGGAATTGCATGAAAGTCTTTTAGAGGTTTTGGAAAGAAACGGGTTTGAAGTAACAGGACATCAGTACACGCTGGATGCTGCCGTCATAGCGTTAAGAAAAAAGATCCTGGAACCGGATCTTTTTATAATAAACGGGCTTGCGCTGGTGTCGGGCGCCAGTGGGGGAGTAATCAACCGGGCCCGGTCGATGCTTTTCAGGTTAAGGGACATTAGGATTCTGGCCCCCAGGAGCAGGATATTGCTGTTTCTTCCGGATCAGACTTCAGCCGAGATAATTAACAATATAATTTCACTTGGGATTTATGATATACACCAGATTTCACATTTTGACGAGGAGACTTTACTGGGCTGGATTAGAAACCCCAAGTCACTGGCGGACTACACCGGTTTTAGCCCGGCTGAGGTCCACGATATGGAGAGGGGGGAAATCAGCTATGGAAATGATGAGGATGGTAAATCCAGCCTGAACAGGGCCATGGGAGGGATTCAGCCCGGAAGGGGCCTCATTTCAAGGATTGCCTCATCCCTTGGGGAGATGAAGAATAATGTTTCCGTTGGAACTGCCGGCAGGGTAAAGCCGGGAGTTCTCCTGGGTATAGGTGACGCCAGGATAGAAGAATGGATAAAAAACAATTTTTACGACCAGATGACAGTGCTGGCATCACCGGTGGATCCGGAAGAAATAAAGAAAACGGTAATGGATTTGTCACCCGATATATGTATATTTATGAGGCAGGGTGCAAACGGGGGAATTCCCGATGCTGATCACCTGGCGATATGGGCGGCCTTACACGTTCCGGCTTTACTTTTAATAGTTGGAGAGCTGGATGAAAAGGGGAAGGAAATGGCTGACCGCGCCAGGGAGGCGGGCATACGACATATCATCACCTGTGAGAGAGGAGGGCACATATACGGTGATGAGCTGGTCTATGTGCTGAACACCATTGTCAGGGAGATGCATGGTGGCAGGAAAGCCGGACTCAATACGGGGGAGAGCTTATATTTAAATGTTAAAGTGGGGAAAAAGTTTAATTCTTTACTGCAAAGGGGAGGCATACTTGGCAGGGTATTAAAACAAACGGTGAATACGGCACCGGAAAAGGTTAGGGCCAAAGGAGTCAAAAAGAATGCCAGGCCCCGGATTAACAGGTCTGACGGGATTTGTCCGGATGAGATAAGCGAACAAACTGTAAAAAGTACAAGGAACCCCACCGCCATAGTGCCCGGTGGGGTTTTGGCCGTGGTATCCCCCTGGCGTCCCAACCTGGCGGGCAGGCTGGCTGCCCGGGCCGTGAAAATATTGAGTGAGGTGGAAGGGAGTAAAGTGGCGTATATAGGGGCTTCCGGCAATAGCACCGGGGCCATGTGGCTGGAAGTGCCCGACGAAGTCTTAATGATGTCCGACTGGCGGGTGCCAGGTTCTAACTATCCTGTTGTTCAAGAAAACATAAGAATTTATGCTGTGGACCCGGCAAAAGACCTTTCTACGGAATGTGAGGAGGACTTATTGCGTCTTCTAAAAGAGGCCAGAAAGACGTCGACATATTCAGTAATCGACTTTGCAGGAGACATGGCAGCGGCGCAGAAGGCGGCCCACCTGGGCCGTTCTGTTCTGCTGGTTGTTCTTCCGGGCAACGACCCGGTGGAGCATAAAGTGTCGGCCTTGTGGCTGAGAAACATCATGGACGGAAAGCAAAACATTGTTGTGGGAATTGACCTCCGGGGAGTGCCCCAGTCAATTCCGGAAGGTGTAAGCCCCAGGGTTGTAATTAAAAACAACCCCGCCGATGCCCTGACCCTGGCTCTCCGGAAAAACAGCCGTGAAGAATTCGTTTGGATCTGAGGTGTGAAATGTCAAAGCTTAGAAAGATATCACATATCTTTATTGCCATTACACTGGCTTCTGCCGCCGGAGTTTCTGTCTGGTACTACGTAACCATAAATACCCCCAGCGTAAAAGTTGTGGTGGCAAAACCCGACAGAATCACAATCGGAACGGTTATCGGCCCCCAACATGTAACCCTAAAGGAATACCCCGAGTCTGTAATACCCAGGGATGCGGAAGTATCACAACAGAACGTTATCGGCAAAACAGTGGTGTCCGGCACTATTTTTCAGGGGGATGTAATTCGTACGTCCCACATATCCGGTGATGTGGGCAGCCTTAAGGCCGTTCTTGCATCGGTGGCCCCGGGGAGGGAGGCGTTGGACCTGCCTGCCGAAACGGCTCCAGGGTTAAAGGGGGTTGCCGTGGGTGATCGGGTTAACGTTTTTACCGAAATCGTAACACAGCAGGGCAAAGATGAAGCAACCATAGTGGAGTGTGTGGCTAAAGAGGCGGTGATTCTTGCAACTCCGGCCACAACTGCGGCTGGAAAACCGGGTTCACTGGGGGCCTCGATGGACAGGGGCGCATATATTGTGGCCATAACTCCGGAAGAGTCAAGAAAAGTTGCCGAAGGCAAGGTCAGGGGAAAAAAATTCTCTTTTTCTTTTCTCCCCAAGGGGGGGCAGTAAAATGATTCTTTTTAAGAAAAAGGAAAAGCCGGAAAAGGAAGAGGAAATGGTATTGTGGCAGGCCGGCCAGGGTGAGCGGCAGTTAAAACAGGATCAGCAGGGTGAGGTGAGCAGGTTGTACAATCTGCCGGTTTCACCTGCAGCGCTGCCCGGTGATGGCAGGATATACACTGTTCAAGGTTCAGCCAAGGGTGACGGGGCCACCACTTTGGCGGTAAACCTGGCCGGGCTTCTGGCATTGTCCAATCCTGAAAGAGTGGCACTGGTGGATCTGGACGGGTACGGAGCCATAAGGAGCAGGATGGGACTTCCCGCCGGGGAGTGCCTTATAAACATACTGGACTGGGAGGACATTCACGGCCCCCGTGATATTGTAAGGGGCCTCTATGCCCACTCCACAGGGGTAATGGTGGTGCCGGGGGTCATCCATCTGGACCAGGTGGAAAAGGTTAGTCCAACCCTTGTTTTTAAAATGCTGACACTGCTCAAGGAAAGCTACGATCACATTATACTTGACTGCCCTCCGGTGGGCATTCACAACAACACCTGGGCGGCGGCGCTGGTTTCAGATGCGATCCTTACGGTATTTAAGCCCGACCGGACAAGTATTGACCTGCTTAGCGAGAATAGCGGGCTAATGACAAGGCTGGGCTGCCAGGACAGGGTGTTCACGGTATTGAACCAGGCCGGGATGCCCGGGGGCATCCGGGCGGGGGAGGTAGAAAGCAGGCCCGGTCTTGACATCATTTCTGTTTTACCACATTCCATAGGGGTGGCAGAGGAGAACAACCGCCGGCAAATGATAATACACAGCCGCCATAAGGACGAATATACCAAGGCAGTTAATGCGCTTTTGGACAGGCTTGCTGCATGGGAAAGGGCGGTGGTGTGATAAAAATGGACCTGGGACTGATTAAAAAGCTTGCCCAAAGGTGCGGAGAGTGCGTTATAGAAGGACCGGAAGAATCAAAACCTGACGGATACTCCTTATTTGTATGTGAGAGGATACCGGGACTTACCGAGGAAAAGTACCGGGAGATCCGGGGCTATGTTCAAACTACATTAAGTAACAACCTAAGGCCGGAAGAAAGGACAAGGAGCCGCGATCCCGTAGTCCGGTCAAAACTAAAAAGCATTGTACTGAGGGGGCTTTTGGAAAAGGATATACCCCTTGGTGAGACTGCATCGCAAATTCTTGTGGAGGGACTGGGCAACGATCTTCTGGGCTACGGCCCCATAGAGCCTTTTTTTAATGACCCCGAAGTCACCGAAATAAAGGCTTGCAGGGATGTAGTGAGGATAGAGAAACAAGGTATAGAGAGGATTGCCGAGGGGGTAAGGTTCCGGGACGAAGAACACATACGGGACGTGCTGGAAAGGATGTTGGCCCCTACCGGCCGCAAGATTGACATGGCCAATCCCAAGGTGAATGCCCGCCTCATAGACGGGTCACGTATGATAGCCCACATCCCCCCGGTGGCGGTGAACGGCACAATGTTCACTGTCCGGCGGTTCAGAAAGGATATGACGGTTGAAAATCTCATTAAAAGGAACGTTCTTTGCCCAAAAGTGCTGGAATTTTTAAAAGCCGGAGTAGAGTCAAAACAAAATATATTAATAAGCGGGGGCACCAGTTCAGGAAAAACAACCATCTTAAACTGTCTTGCCTCTTTTATTCCCGAAGAAGAAAGTATTATCACCATTGAGGACCCGGCCGAGCTTCAGCTCCAGCACACTAACGTCAGAAGCCTGGAGGCCAGGCCGGCTACAGCCGACACCAAAATTGAAATAACACAGAGGGAACTGGTTGTAGACGGACTCCGAATGGCTCCCAAAAGGATAATAGTGGGCGAGTGCAGGGCTGGAGAGACCTTCGATATGCTCCAGGCCATGAATACAGGCCACAAGGGGTCAATGACCACTGCCCATGCCAATTCTTCGAGGCACTGCACCAAAAGGCTGGTCAATATGGTGCAGATGGCTAAAATGGACATTCCATACGACGGAATTGTTGAGCAGATAGCCGATGCCGTTGACATCTTCATTCACGTATTGAAAGACAGGACAGGGAGGCGAAGGCTGGACCATATTTGCGAGGTGACGGGTACCGAGAGGGTAGGCGGGGGTGTACTCAACGTGAAGTTAAACACTCTCTGGCAGTACAATACTGTAAACGGTAAGTTTGAATGGGTGGCCAAAGAGTTTCAGCGCCGGGAGGTTTTCATCGAAGAAGGGGGCTGGAAAGCATGACATGGCTTTTGATGCTGGCCTCTTTTTTATCTGGCCTGGCGGTTTTCTTGGCTTTCACCGGTGGCAGGATAAGGCTCCGGGCCCGGGAAGTGAGAATTGACGATGAAAGGTTTGATACCAGGAAAACCCCGGGGAAGTCCTCCCACGACATAATT
>JBMOPB010000124.1:8104-22279 GCA_049325055.1 Bacillota bacterium | reverse complement strand
CCTTTCCATCAGGTAGGCAAGGCTTCCGGCATGGTCCTGCTCGGTATGATTGACCACCACCAGGCTGATGTTTTTAAGTCCAATCTCTTTTTCCAGGTCATCGACGAACCCTTCGTGGAAAGGGGTCCATACCGTATCCACCAGGGCAACCCTGTCGTCCCTAATCAGGTAGGAATTATAAGTGGACCCCCGGTGGGTGGAGTATTCCTCCCCGTGAAACCTTTTGATCTCCCAGTCCTTTACCCCCACCCAGTAGATATTGTCCTTCAGTTTAATCATTTTACCCGGCTCCTTTTTCTTGGAATACCTGTCTAAACCTTTCCATAGTAATTTTTCCCCGATAACAAATTATATGCCTTCGGGGCGCTTAATCCTGCCGGACTGGGACTGAAATCAAAAAAAACTGTTAAAAAGAGCCCCTTTGTATTAAAATCAATAACAGTGCGGTATAATGCAGGCATGATAACCTGATGCAACAACCAAGACCATGACTTTAAGGAGAGAGATCGTTGAATCTACATGAGGATTTTAAAAATAACAGGTATTGGAACCTGATCGGGATCCGGATGAAAGAATTAAACCCCGGACACGTCAGGTTGACTATGGAGGTAAAGGACGAACTGATACAGCTTGCCGGAGTGCTGCACGGGGGAGCCACCGCCTCGCTTATGGACTCCGCCATGGGGGTATCGGTCTGGAGTTTGAACATGCCCGACGTAAAAGGACTTACCGTGGAAATGAAAATAAATTACCTCCTGCCGGTACTGCCGGGAGATGAACTGGAGGCCGAGGCAAAAGTTATTCACAACGGCAACACCCTTGCCGTAAGTTCGGCGGAGGTCAGAAACCGGGAGGGAAAGCTGGTAAGTTACGGAACAGCAACGTTCATTCTGATTAAAAACGGGGCATAAAATGAAAGGCCCACGGTCTCATGGTGACCGGAGGCCTCCATGGGTAACAAACAGTTTTTAATGATCTCGCAATAAATGATACATCACTCAATTCCATCTTCATATGACCGCCCCGTTCCCCCTCACAACTTCAGGGGCTTCTACTGTACGGATGTCCCATGCCCGTACCTCTTCCTCATTTTTTACCATCAACAATATGATTACCTGGTTCTTTAAATGGTAGATTTACTATTGATGACAAGGAATGGAACACCATTTACGCGATCCTCGAAAACCATTAAGTACATGACCTGGCATTCACCACAGTCATTGCATATCCTCCCGCACTCCTCAGAAAACCTGAATTCGTTGATGCGCATTATTATATCCTTTTTCATTAATGTCCTCCTTAATCGCTCTGACTAACGCCAATCCAATGTGTATGACGCTAACTTCCCCGCAGCCACGATGCTTAAAGGGCCTGCCGGTCAAATCCCTGCAAAAGCAAAATTAGGGGAACGGGATGGAATCGAGAATAACCGCACCAGGACAGTATATAAGGCTTTTAGGCGGGTGTCAACGGCAACTCCGGCCTCATTTTCCACCTGCAGGAAACCCCGGTCAATAAAATTTCTAATACCCTTTTGGAAGGGGCCGGCGAAGCCGGAGCGCTATAAAAGATCCCTGCCCCGGAAAATGGTACTTATCTCCAACTGCGGCTTCCCCGGAAGAAACCAGTTCTCAGGGTGGCTTTTGTACCCTGGATAGTCCGTTGGTCAATAATTGGTAATCCCGACTTGAGCGTCGATGTTAAAGCTGAACCCGTGCAGCATCCGGATTCCGACCTGTAATTGCGGGCTCACGAGTTATAGAAACTCTATATGCCCTTCGGACATGCTCCTGACAGCGGCCAGGGACTCTATCCTGACTCCCCGTTCCCTGAGCTTTTCTCCCCCACCCTGGAATAACTTTTCAATAACTATACCCGCCCCGGCAAGGCGCGCTCCGGCCTGGTCCACTATTTCCGCCATTCCGGTCAAAGCCTCCCCGTGGGCCAGAAAATCGTCCACTATAAGCACGGTGTCCTCCGGTCCCAGAAACTTGCTGGACACGAAAATGCTTACCGATTCCCGCCGGGTAAAGGAGTATACCTGGGCAGAATATGTCCCGGCGTTCTGGGTGGATGCCCTTCCCTTTTTAGCAAAGACAACCGGAACTCCCAGCGCCAGGCCGGTGGCAAGGGCCACGGCGATGCCCGAAGCCTCCACGGTAAGAACCCTGGTAACTCCCTCCCCTTTAAACCTTGATGCCAGCTCCCTGCCCATTTCCAGAGTGAAGTCCGGATCTATCTGGTGGTTTAGGAATGTGTCAACCTTCAGTATGGTGGTTCCTATTACCCGGCCTTCCCTCTGTATTTTTTCTTTCAGCTTCTGCATTGAAAACACTCCGTCATTTTTTGAGAATTGTAATCCTTTCCCGTCAGAATCCAGAATAGTAGCGGTATTTCTTACATGAATTCTTAAAGGGAGTAGAATTCTGACTACTGAATTCTATTAGACTACCTTTCTTCCCTGTCAAAAGGTATCCCCAGCGCCTTGGGCTGTCCGGTGCGGGCAGCCTTGCTCCTGCCTATGATAATAATCAGCACCAATATGGTAAAGATATAGGGCAGCATTTTGAGAAAGAACGAAGGCACCGCCACGCCCAGGACCTGCAACCTGAAGCCTATGGCGTCGATTCCGCCGAAGATGTAGGACCCCACCAGCGCCCTCAATGGGTTCCAGACGGCGAAAATAACCAGGGCCACGGCTATCCATCCCCTTCCGGCCGTCATATTTTCCAGCCATGAAGGTGCGTACACCAGCGAGAGGTAGGCTCCCCCAAGGCCGGCCAGCATTCCCCCCGCTATTACGTAGATGTACCTTGCCAGGAATACATTAACCCCCAGCGAGTCGGCGGCCGAGGGGTTTTCGCCCACAGCCCTCAGGTGAAGTCCGGGCCTGGTCCTGTAAATATATATCCACAGAGCGGGAACCAGAAGGTACGTAATGTACACCAGCGGGTCGTGACTGAAGAAAATGGGACCTATCACCGGAATGTCACTCAGCACCGCCAGTGGTTTTGAAGTGAAGGGCACGGGCACCGGCACTCCGATGTAGCCTTTTCCCAAATATCCGCTGAGGCCCGCGCCGAAAATGGTAAGGGCAAGGCCGCTTACCACCTGGTTTGCCCTTAAAGATACGGTAAGGAATGCGTGTATGGCGGCCACCATTCCCCCGGCCAGCATTGACGCCAACACGCCGGCCCAGGGATTGCTTGTCTGCACCGCAACTATGAAGCCCGACACCGCCCCGATCAACATCATCCCCTCCACTCCGAGGTTGATGACGCCGGAACGCTCTGCCAGTAGTTCTCCCAGGGCGGCGAAAAGTATGGGTGTACCGGCGGTTACCGCCGTGGCAAGGATAAGAATCAAAACACTTGTCTGACCGCCTTCACTCATCGGGCAACCCCCTTTTCTCCCAGCCTGACCCTGAATCTGCCGAAAATCTCTCCTCCCAGAACGAAGAAGAGTATGGCCCCCTGCAGCATTGTGGCCACCGAAGCCGGCACCCCGCTGGTCTGCACCAGGTAGCCTCCCACCTGCAGCCCTCCGAAAAGCAATGAAACCAGAATAACTGCAAAGGGATTAAGCTTGCTGAGCCAGGCCACAATAATGGCGGTGTACCCATACCCCG
This sequence comes from Bacillota bacterium, assembly GCA_049325055.1. Lineage (GTDB taxonomy): Bacteria > Bacillota > Desulfotomaculia > Desulfotomaculales > Desulfocucumaceae > BRHc4a. Next base: position 18,651 of record JBMOPB010000124.1, on the reverse strand, counting down.
GGCTTATACCGGGCTGGAGCCTCCCTGTTATCCCGCTGACCTCGGCCATTCCGGCGAGCCCGCTGACGGCCCCGCTCAGCAGCATCACCAGCAGTATATTTCGCCAGATGTCCATCCCGGCATACCGGGCGGCCGCCTCGCTCTCTCCTATGACTCTTATCTCAAAACCCCACCTTGTCCTGTTCATGATAATGTATAAAAGTATTGCGATTACCAGGGCAAATAGAATTCCGGTGTGCACCCTTGAAGTTCCGAAGGTGCTAAGCCTGGCAGCCTCGGAAAAAGGTGCGCTTAATGGAAAGTTAAAGCCGGCCGGGTCCTTCCATGGGCCGAATACCAGGTAATCCACCCAGAGAATGGCCACGTAGTTCAGCATCAGCGTGGTGATTACCTCGTTGACCCTCAGGTAAGCACGGGGAATGGCGGGTAAAAGGGCCCACAGGCCTCCGGCCGCCATTCCGAGGAGCACCATGGCCGGAATCATTACATATGCGGGCAGATCGGGGAATGTGAGGGCGACCCAGCTGGCCGCGAAAGCACCCATGTAAAGCTGGCCTTCGGCCCCTATGTTCCACAGCTGCATCCTGAAGGCAATGGACACTCCCAGGCCGGCCAACATTATTGGAATAGCCTTGACCATTGTCTCGGAAAGCCCGTAGGACGACCCGAAGGCCCCCGTGAACATCAGCACGTATACCTCCAGGGGGTCATGGCCGTTTAAAACCAGAAAAATAGCGCCCAGCACAAGGGAGAGCAAAACCGAAATGGCGGGCACAATAATCACCGATCCCGCTGGCGGAACAAGCCTTCTTTCCAGATAAAAACCCTTTGTCAAACTTTTCATGACCCTACCTCCGAGCCGGCCGACCCCATCATTAAAAGCCCTATCTCTTCCGGGCTGGCATTCCCGCCGCCGGGCAGTATGCCTATCATTGAACCTTCAAACATTACTCCCACACGGTCGGATAATTTCAAAATCTCGTCCAGGTCCTCCGATATCAATAATATCGCTGTGCCTTTCCGCCGCAGATTCAAAAGAATTTCATGCACAGCCTCGGTGGCCCCCACATCCAGACCCCTGACGGGATAAACCACCACCATCAGCGCCGGGTTCCCGGATATTTCCCTGGCCAGCAGAAGGCGCTGCAGGTTGCCTCCTGAAAGCATCCCCACAGGGGACTTGATATTGGCCACTTTGATGTCGAATTCCCTGACCAGCCTTTCGGCCTCTGTGCCGGCGTCGCGGTAATTAATGAAGCCTCTGCCGGAAAACGCAGGCCTGCGGTAATTCTTTAAAATAATATTGTCAACCACACCCAGGCCCGGCACCAGCCCGGTGCCCAGACGGTCTTCCGGCACATAGCTTACGCCCAGGTCGGCAATTCTCCTGGGTGACCAGTTGGTTACATTGGCGCCGTTGATAGTTATTTTTCCGCTGTGTGCCCACCTCAGCCCGGTTATAACCTCGGCCAGTTCCTTTTGTCCGTTTCCGGCAACCCCGGCAATACCAAATATTTCACCCTTTTTAACCGTAAAGGACACCTTTTTCAGAGCCTGTCCGCCCACGTCCTTCATTGCTCCCACGCCCTGCAGTTCAAGAACCGTTGGCCCGGGTACCAATTCGGAAATGTCATCTCTCCTGGCGGCGGCCACATCCCTTCCCACCATCAGGCGGGCCAGTTTTCTTTCGGTTATTTCCTCCCGGTCCAAAACCGCAACCACCCTGCCGCCCCGCAAAACGGTGACCCTGTTGGCGGCCGAAAGAACCTCATTCAGCTTGTGGGTTATAAGTATAACTGATCTTCCCGAGGCCGCAAATTTCTTGAGATTTTCAAACAGCTCCTCGGATTCCTGGGGAGTCAGCACGGCGGTAGGCTCGTCCATAATCAGCAGATCGGATCCCCGGTACAGCATTTTCAGTATCTCCACCCGCTGCCTTTCCCCCACCGACAGCTGGCTTATCCTGGCCCCGGGATCAACGCCAAGGCCGTAACGGTCACCAAGGTCTGTTATTTTTCCCGATAGTTTATCGAGATCATAGAAATAACGAGTGTTCGAGTCCCCCAGTATGATGTTTTCCACCACGGTAAAATTGTCCACCAGCTTGAAATGCTGGTGCACCATGCCGATACCATGCCTGATGGCATCCCTTGGAGAGCGCAGTGACACTTCGACGCCCCGCACCAGAATCTTCCCCCGGTCCGGCCTGTACACCCCCGCCAGTATTGACATCAGGGTGCTTTTACCCGACCCGTTTTCCCCAAGCAGGGCATGAATCTCGCCAGGCTTTACTGAAAAGTCTATATTGTCATTGGCAAGAACGCCGGGAAAACTCTTGGTTATCCCTGTCATCTCAATAAACTTCACGGTTTGCAATCCCCCATAAACCGACCGCTGACGGTAATCCCGCCAGCGGTCGCTGTAGGTTTTTATAATATCCAGTCATCCATTGGCCGCGTATATCTTACTGCTTCTTCTTGGGTATGCTTCCTTCCACGCCCTGCACGAACCAGTCGAAGCTGAGCATATCCTGGTCGGACATTTTCTGGCCCTCGGCCACCTTAACCGCTCCGGTCTGGTCCTTGATGGGACCGGTGAATACATCCCACTTGCCGCTTAAAATGGACTGCTTCTTATCATCAACTATTTTCTTGACATCATCCGGCACCATGGGGCCGAAGGGGGCTATGTCCACTATCTTGTCGCTCATGGGTCCCCAGTACTGCTCGGACTTCCAGGTCTTGTTCTTTACGGCTTCCACGGTTTTCACATAATACGGGCCCCAGTTCCAAACCGCCGATGTCAGCACGGCCTTGGGAGCGTACTTGCTCATGTCGCTGTTGTATCCAACTCCGAACTTGCCCTTTTCCTCGGCCGCCTGCTGCGGTCCCGGGGTGTCCTGGTGCTGGGCGATAACATCGGCGCCGGCGTCAAGGAGAGTCTTGCCGGCTTCTTTTTCAGCCGCGGGGTCATACCAGGTATTGGTCCATACAACCTTTACCGTGGCGTTGGGGTTTACCGCCCGTACGCCAAGGGTGAAGGCGTTGATTCCCCTGACAACCTCGGGAATGGGGAATGCGGCCACATAGCCAATCTTGTTGCTCTTGGTCATCTTTCCGGCCACAAGGCCGGTAAGGTAGCGGGCCTGGTATATACGGCCGAAGTATGTACCAACGTTTTTATCGGTTTTAAACCCTGAACAGTGCATGAAAACCACGTCGGGGTATTTCTTGGCCACTTCTATAGTGGGGTCCATGTAGCCGAAACTGGTGGCGAAAATCACCTTGTTGCCCTGCTCGGCCAGTTGTGTCAGCACCCTTGCCGAGTCGGCGCCCTCGGGGACAGACTCAACGAAAGTGGTCTTAACATAGGGCAGCTGACTTTCCAGGTACTTCCTGCCCTGGTCGTGGGCATAGGTCCAGCCGGCATCCCCCACCGGGCCTACATACATGAACGCAACCTTCAGTTTGTCCGCATCACCGGCGGCGCCCTTCTTTTCTTCCTGTTTGCTTCCACAGCCGGAAACTAAAAGAGCCATCGCCAGTATCAACACCGCGGCCAGCGCCGCAAAAAGTCTTGCCTTTTTCAACCAATTCCCCTCCCTGATAATCATTGTGGTAAGCTTGACCGAATCTATGACCGCCGGACCGAAAATCCCTCCCCCCGGTATCTAATATACCCATATTCCATACTAAATCCCAACCATAATATTTTCAATGCGCCAGTCAGAAATCCTTCCCTGGCAAACACTTTTTTCAACATAAAAGTCATAAAATCAATAATCTCAATAAGAATGTATTATTTTGTTAAAATTAAATGAATAATCATTCATAAGGTTATTGAATTAAAATTCGGACAATGATAATATTTATTTAAATAATTGAAGAAATAGGAGGGGCCCTCCGGTGAACGACAACAGACCTTTTTGGATTAAATCCTACCCCGAGGGTGTAAGGCACAGCATTGAATACCCGGACACTTCCCTTTATGCCAATCTCGAACAAAGCGCCCGGAATTACCCTGACAGAACCGCCACCATCTTTATGGGCGGCAAGCTGACCTATTCCCGGCTTAAAAACCAGGTGGACAGAATGGCCCGGGCTCTGAGTGACCGCGGTATAAAAAAGGGTGACAGGGTTGGGCTGATGCTGCCGAACATACCACAGATGATTATCTCCTATTACGCAACTCTGAGGTTGGGCGCCGTGGCAGTGGGCATCAACCCCATGTACACCGAGAGGGAACTGACCCACCAGCTAAAGGATTCCGAGGCAGAAACGTTGATTTTTCTGGACATGTTGGCCCCGAAGGTGCTGAAAGTGGCGCCCCATACCCCGGTCAAGAGGCTTATCGCCACCGGTATCAAGGATTACCTTCCTTTCCCCAAAAACATTCTTTACCCGTTTAAGGCCAAAAAAGCCGGCCAGTGGGCGGAAATTCCCGCCGGCAGCGGCGTTCTGGACTTTAAAACACTGCTTGACGGCGCCTCCCCCAACCCTCCCGAGGTTGATATAAAATCCGGGGATTTGGCGGTCCTCCAGTATACCGGAGGCACCACGGGGCTGTCAAAGGGGGCAATGCTGACCCACCGCAACCTGATGGCCAACGTCATGCAGCTTGGCGAGTGGGACACTGAGAGCAAAGTGGGTCAGGAAACATATCTGTGCGTGCTTCCCTTTTTCCACTCCTTCGGAATGACGGTTTGCATGAATACCGGGATATACAGCGCCGCCACCATGGTGCTTATCCCCCGCTTCGATTTAAAAATGGTTCTCGAAAACATACATAAATACAAAGTAAACCTGTTCCCGGGCACACCCACGATATATGTGGCCATAATATCGTCCCCGGACCTCAAAAATTACGACCTCACCTCGCTGAGGGCATGCTTGAGCGGCGGAGCCCCACTGCCCCTGGAGGTTCAGATCAAATTCCAGGAACTGACCGGGGCAAGGCTGGTGGAAGGTTACGGGCTAAGCGAGACCTCCCCGGTCACCCATGCCAACCGCTTCGACGCCAAGGCCGAAGGTTCTATCGGGCTCCCCATGCCCGATACCCTATGCAAAATAGTGGACTCCGAAAACGGGGAAACCGAACTGCCCGTCGGTGAGGTTGGAGAGATATGCGTAATGGGTCCCCAGGTGATGAAAGGGTACTGGAACAAGCCCGAGGAAAACGAAAAGGTGCTCCGGGACGGCTGGTTCTTTACCGGCGACATAGGCAGGATGGACGAGAGGGGAATGACCTTTATAGTAGACCGCAAGAAGGACCTTATCATTGCCGGCGGCTACAACATTTACCCCAGAGAGGTGGAGGAAGTACTCTACGAGCATCCCAAGATCATGGAGGCTGCGGTGGCCGGGGTGGCCGACCCCTATAGAGGCGAGACGGTAAAGGCGTACGTAGTGCTGAAGGAAGGACAGACGGCCACCGACCAGGAAATAATATCCTTCTGCAAGGAAAGGCTGGCCGCCTACAAGGTTCCCAAGCTGGTCGAATTCAGGCCGGAGCTTCCCAAGACCATGGTGGGTAAAATACTGAGGCGGGTGCTGGTGGAAGAGGATTCCAGGAAACAGGGCAATTAGGCCGCCCTAACAGTCGGCAGAATCCGGAATCCGGAATTTTTACAGTATTTCTTATGAAACGGCCAGTTGTTGAAAGTAACTTAGATAAATCTGAAAGCGCCTGCCTCAAAGCGGGTGCTTTTTATTGTCGTCATAAAAGGGGACGCATCGGTCCTTACAGCGGGCAAACCTAAAGCAAGGGGGCACACCCCCGTGTATAGGAAATTATTCACGGAATTCCTTTGAAGCAAAATTTTCTAATATCTTGAAAAAGACTCCCTGCCCTGTCCAAGTATACAATCCCGTCCAGATAACCACCATGAAATCGGTATTGTCAGTAATTGTTGCTGGTGCTATTATGCAACCAGGTAAACTATCAACGTATCAATAGTTTACCTGATATATTATTTATCAGCCTGCAAAAAGTGGGGGTATGGGCATGAAGAAAAGAATAGCGGGGATTGTTATACTGCTTGTGGTGGCATCGGCATCGTACTGGGGTTATACCAGGCACTCCACGGAAAAAACCGTGGGCATACAGGCCAGCGGGACCATAGAGGCTACCGAGGTGAACCTTTCCGCCAGGACCCCCGGAACCCTGGAGTTTGTCTCGGTAAAACAGGGGGAAGCGGTAAAGAAGGGCCAGCTGGTGGCCAGAGTGATCCGCAATGAACTGGCGGCCCAGAAGGAGAGGGACTCCCTGGCCGTTCAGAAGGCCGAGGCGCAGCTTTCAGACATTGCCTCGGGGGCCAGGGAGCAGGAGATCAACGAGGCCAGGGCGGCTGTGAGCACGGCCCAGGCAAACTATGACAAGGCCAATTCCGATTACTCCAGGGCGCAGGCGCTGCACCAGGGCGGGGCCATATCCGAAGCCGATCTGGAAAAGGCCGAAACCAGCCTGAAAGTGGCCAAAAACCAGTTGGACTCGGCCAGGTCGAGGCTAAGCCTTCTGGAGTCCGGCAGCCGCCCGGACCAGATAAAGGCCGCCATGGTTGAGCTGGAAAGAAACAGGGCCGTGCTTAAAGCCACAGAAGCCCTTCTGGAGGACACTAACGTAACCAGCCCCATCGACGGTACGGTGGTCACAAGAAATTACGAGCCCGGAGAGTTTGTACCGGCCGGGGCCCCGGTGGTCACCGTGGCCGACCTGAGCGACCTGTGGATACGTATATATGTCTCCACCGATGACCTTCCCGCCGTCAGGCTGGGCCAGGAGGTAAGCTTCACGGTAAGCGGGACCCCCGAGGTATTCAGGGGGACGGTCATAGAAATTGCCTCTAAAGGGGAATTCACCCCCAAAACCATACAGACAAAGCAGGAGCGCACCAATATAGTATACGCGGTTAAAGTAAAAATAGAGAATAAGAGCGGGATATTCAAGCCCGGCATGCCCGCTGATGTTGCCATCGCAAATTGATTACGGCGGGTGTTTATTATGATCGAAACTGACGGTCTCACTAAAAGATTCGGCCGCATCACCGCCGTGGAGGATGTTTCCATGAAGGTGGACGAAGGCGAAATATACGGCCTGGTGGGTCCGGACGGCGCCGGAAAAACCACCCTGATACGCATGCTGTGCGGGATTATCACACCTACGGCGGGTACCGTCGCGCTGGAGGGGATCACCCGGAACAACAGGGAAAAGGGAAGGTCACCCCTGGGCTATATGCCCCAGAAGTTCAGCCTTTACGGCGACCTTACGGTGATGGAGAATATAAATTTCTACGGCAGGCTGTACGGCCTGGACGGGCGCACCATAAAACAGCGGGCGGCGGAAATGCTCGAGATGACAAACCTGTCCGCATTTACGTCCCGCTTCGCCGACAACCTTTCCGGCGGGATGAAGCAAAAGCTGGCCCTTACCTGTGCCCTGATCTCAAGGCCGGGGCTTATTATACTGGACGAACCCACCTTCGGGGTTGACCCCGAATCCCGGAAAGAATTCTGGAAAATACTCTACCAGTTAAACAAAAGGGGAATCACCGTCTTTGTTTCAACATCGTACATGGACGAGGCCGAACTGTGCAGGAGGGTGGCCTTCATGAACAACGGAAAGCTTGTGGCGGTTGACTCCCCCGGAGGACTTAAGAGGAGTTTTCCCTATAAAATACTGGAGATTAAGGCAGGCGCGGAAAGCCTGGATTTTCTCCCTGCACTGCCGGATGTGCTTGACGCCGACTTTTTCGGAGACAAATACCACGTCAGGGTGACCGACGCCGCGGCGGGGATGAAAACTATAGAGGACTGCCTGCGGGGCCGGGGAGTGGAAATTTTTTCACTGAGGGAAATTTCACCCACCATCGAGGACATTTTTATCGCTCTGGCGGAAAGTGAGGCGGTTTGATTGGAATATGCCGTGATCACCCGGGGGCTCACCAGAAAATTCGGGAACTTCACCGCGGTAAACAATCTCTCCATAAATATAAGGCGGGGGGAAATTTACGGGTTTCTGGGGCCCAACGGGTCCGGAAAGTCCACCACCATAAGGATGCTTTGCGGGATACTGGAACCCACCTCCGGCGCCGGAACGGTGCTGGGATTTGACCTGGCCAGGGAACCGGAAAAGATAAAGCCCCGGATAGGTTATATGTCACAGAAATTCAGCCTGTATGACGACCTCACGGTTTACGAAAACCTTAATTTTTACGCCGGGCTGTACGGAATACCCCGGAGTGAAAAGGAACGCAAGATTAGGGAAATGACAGCCATGGCACTTCTTACCGGCAGGGAAAGGGAACTGACCGCAAACCTGGGCGCGGGCCTGAGGCAGAGACTGGCACTTGGCTGCGCCATTATCTCGGACCCGGAAATACTTTTTCTAGACGAGCCCACCAGTGGAGTCAGCCCCAACAGCAGGAGGCAGTTTTTTAAAATAATACAGGAACTGGCCGCAAAAGGCACCACGGTGATGGTAACCACCCACTTTATGGACGAGGCCGAGAGATGCCATAATATAGCCTTTATCTCCGAGGGAACGCTTATCGCCAACGATACCCCGGACAACCTGAAAAAAAACGTTATCAGGGGATGCATGGTGGAGACCGAAATACCGGACGCCCTTGACAGGATCGGGGAACTGGAGGAACTCCCCTACGTAAAAGAGTGTTCCATACATGGGGCTATGGTCCACGTGCTGCTGGAAAGCGAGGACCGCATTGCCGACCTGGAGGCGCAAACCTGGGCCCCGGCAAACGTTATAACACCCTCCCTGGAAGATGTGTTTATAACCCTTTCCAGGAAAAGAAGGCAGGTGGAACAATGAGCAGGCTTTTGGCCATAATGCAAAAGGAGTTCCTGCAGATGTTCAGGGACCGGCTGACCATAGGAATGATTTTCATGCTGCCCCTGGTACAGCTCCTACTGTTCGGATACGCCATACAGACCGAGGTAAAACACATTCCCACCGTTGTGTTCGACCAGTCCCTGTCCAGCGACAGCCGGGAAATGCTGGACGCTTTCAGGGCCTCGGGCTATTTCGACGTTACAGGCGTTGCCGGGAGCTACCGGGAAGTGACCGAAATGATAGACAGCGGAAAGGCCAAGGTGGGAATAATATTCCCCCCCGATTTCGCAGTGAAAATCAGGAGGGGTGAGACCGCGGGGGTGCAGGTGCTGGTGGACGCCAGCGACAGCATGGTGTCAAACTCGGCCATAGCCACCGCCAATTCCATAGGCCTTTTGAAGTCGCAGAAAATAGTGTTTATGAAGTCGGGGATAAATGAGCCCCCGTACGACATCAGGGTCCGCCCCTGGTACAACCCCGACGGGGTCACCGCCTATTACATGGTTCCCGCCATACTGGGAATAATTGTAACCATGACCATGGTAATGATGACCTCCATAGCCATAGTCAGGGAAAGGGAAAGGGGCACCCTGGAGCAGCTCATAGTTACTCCCATTAGGCCTTTTGAGCTTATGACAGGCAAAATTATACCCAACATCGTACTGGGCTACACCCAGATTACGGTGGCGCTCCTGGTGGGAAGCCTGGTCTTCCACGTTCCCATAAGGGGGAGCCTTTTGGAACTCTACCTGCTGACTCTTTTCTTTATAACGGCCTCCCTGGGCCTGGGCATTCTCATTTCCAACATCGCCAAGACCCAGATGCAGGCGTTCCAGATGTCCTTTTTCGTTCTGTTGCCCAGCATACTGCTTTCCGGGTTCCTCTTCCCCCGGGAGGCCATGCCGGTGATAATACAATACATCGGAAACCTGATACCGCTTACCTATTACCTGGTGATAATAAGGGGAATAGTTCTGAAAGGCATCGGCTTCGGCTACCTGATACCCCAGGTGACGGCGCTGTTGGTGTTCTCGGTGGTTTTGCTGGCAATCAGCATAGCCAAGTTTAAAAAGAAGATAGCATAAACATGCTGGAGAGCGGTACCCGGCAGGGCTACTTCAGGGACACCATGCCAGAGGTATTTACGGCCGCCCTGCTGGCAAGCATCAGGAGCGTAGTAAACCCGGCCTTCATACTTCTGAGACAAATTCGTTAAATTTTCGTGACTTGGCTGTAAAATTCATTTTCTATCATAAAAACAAGGAACAACACCAAATATTAAAGGAGGTTTACCAAATGAGTAAAAAGTTTTGGATCCTGGCGGCAATCGGAATACTGGTGGTGGCCCTGGCAGCCCCGGCGGCCTTCGGGGCGATAGACGGAAGCAATGGGAACAATCAGAACCAGCAGTTCCTGGACCAGATGATTGGATGGCACCAGCAGTGGCTGGATCAGGCTCAAAAAGACGGTCAGATAACACCGGAGCAGGCACAGTCATGGCAGGATCATTTCAACTACATGCGCGACTTCCACAGCCAGAACGGCTTCGGTCCCATGGGCCAGATGATGGGTGGCGGTATGATGGGCGGAGGCATGATGGGTGGAGGATTTAACGGCGGATACGGCGGAATGATGGGCGGAGGATACAGCAGGTAACGGATTAACTGAGTAAAACCGGGGCGAGACGCCTGTCTCGCCCT
>JBMOPB010000124.1:4408-8004 GCA_049325055.1 Bacillota bacterium | reverse complement strand
ACACAGACTCTTCATTGTCCTCATTCGGGACGCCTTGCGGGGGCGGGGGCGGGCCCTGGACTTAATACCGCCCTTTCCCTCCTGCGAAAATCCCTGTAGGGGTCAAAACGCTTCAACCTCAGGGCGTTTGTAACAACGGAAACCGAGCTGAAAGCCATTGCCGCCCCGGCCAGTACCGGAGACAGGAAGCCGAGGGCGGCCACCGGTATGCCAAGAGTGTTGTATATCAGCGCCCAGAAAAGGTTTTGCTTTATATTTTTCATGGTGGCGCGGCTTAACTTGATGCTGGCGGCGACGCCCCTCAGGTCGCCCCTTATCAGCGTTATATCCGCCGCCTCCATGGCTACGTCGGTGCCGGTGCCGATGGCAAAACCCACGTCCGCGCTGGCCAGGGCCGGGGCATCGTTTATTCCGTCACCCACCATTCCCACCACGCGGCCTTGATCTTTCAGCCTGTTTACCTCCCTGGCCTTGTCCTGGGGCAGCACCTCGGCCAGAACGTTTTCCGGGGGAATGCCCACCTGGCGTGCGATGGCCGCGGCGGTGCGCCGGTTGTCGCCTGTAATCATTATTGTCTGTATTCCCATTTGGTTTAGCGCCCGGATGGCCTCCGCCGAAGTCGCCTTTACGGTGTCCGCCACTGCCACAACGCCTGCCGCGCGGCCGTCCACAGCCACCAGCATGGCGGTTTTTCCCTCGCCCTCCAGTTCGTCGGCTTTGGCCTCCATCCCTGCAGTATCAATGTTCTTTAAGCCCATAAGCCTCCGGTTGCCTATTAACACCGCCCTGCCGCCTATTTCAGCGGCAATGCCGTGGCCTGGGATGGCCTCAAACCCTTTGGGTTCTGTAAGTTCAATATCCTTTTCTTTGGAGCCCTTCACTATCGCCTCTCCCAGCGGGTGTTCCGATCCCCTTTCGGCCGAAGCCACCAGGAGTAAAAGATCTCTTTCGTCCATGTTGCCGTCCACTGTGAAAACATCGGTCAGTGACGGCTCGCCCCTGGTGATGGTTCCCGTTTTATCCAGTATTACTGTGTTGAGGTCGTGGGCCTTTTCAAGATGCTCCCCGCCCTTGATCAGTATGCCGTTTTCAGCTCCGCGGCCGGTGCCCACCATTATTGAAGTGGGAGTGGCCAGCCCCAGGGCGCAGGGGCATGCTATAACAAGAACAGAGGTGAAATTTATCAGAGCCCGGGTAAAGTTGCCCGGGTCGGCCAGGAAGTACCAGGCCAGGAAGGTGGCCAGAGCGATGCCCACCACCGCCGGGACGAAATAGGCGGAGATAACGTCGGCCAGGCGCTGAATGGGGGCCTTGGACCCCTGGGCCTCCTCCACTATTTTGATTATCTGGGCCAGCGCAGTGTCCGATCCGACTTTGGTGGCCTCAAATTTGAACGTGCCGTGCTTGTTTATGGTCCCGCCGATTACCTCGTCCCCCGGTCGCTTGTCCACCGGTATGCTCTCGCCGGTCAGCATGGATTCGTCAATGGTGGAATTTCCTTCCCTGATCATGCCGTCCACGGGCACTTTTTCACCGGGCCGGACCAGCACCAGGTCACCCACCAGCACATCTTCCACCGGTATGTCCATTTCCCGCCCGTCGCGGATTACCCTGGCGGTCTTGGCCTGCATACCCATAAGTTTTTTTATGGCCTCGGAGGTGCGGCCCTTGGCTATGGCCTCCAGCATCTTCCCAAGTATAATCAGCGTGATAATTATAGCCCCTGTTTCATAATAAACATGGCCGGGGAAAAAGAATGTGGTGGCAACGCTGTAAAAGTAAGCGGCCGAGGTCCCCATGGCCACCAGAACATCCATGTTGGCGCTTCCATGCCTCAGCGAGTTGTAAGACCCTTTGTAAAACTGGAATCCGGCCACAAACTGCACCGGGGTGGCCAGGGCAAACTGGAAAACCTTGTTGTGAAACAAAGCCGGCAGGTGAAAGTTCAGCAGCTCGGCGAACATCACGGCTAAAAGGGGAATGGAAAGGGATGCCGACAGTATAACAAATCTCATCTGCCGCCTGGTTTCCCTCTCCCGCTCCAGCTTTTCCCTGTCCCCGTCAAACTTCTTTTCACCATCCTCGGCCCGGTAGCCGGCGTTAGCCACAGCCTTTTTCATCTCGGCGGGGCTCACCTGCCCCGGGATGTACTCCACCGAGGCCTTTTCCATGGCAAAATTGACGTTGGCTCTTAAAACACCTTCCAGCCCGCCCAGTGTTCTTTCCACCCGGGCGGCGCAGGCGGCGCAGGTCATACCGCTTATTTTAAGGTCCACCCTGTCTGTTGGGACCTTGTACCCCAGGTCCGTTATGGTGTCGATTATTTTATCCACGCCTGTGCGGGCCGGGTCAAAGTCAACCGTCACCTTCTCCACGGCAAAATTGACGGCCGCGTCATTGACCCCCTGGGTGTTTTTAAGCTGCCGCTCTATTCTGGCGGCACAGGCGGCACACTCCATGCCGTATACCTTCATTGCAACCTTTTTGCCGCTCATGGTTTGCTTTCCTCCCAAACCCTCTTTTAATACTTTGTATTTTGTCAACAAGATTCAAACTTATATAACACGAGGAGCCCCACACCAGGGGCTCCCGTGAATCAAGTCATGCTACATCTGGTTTAAAGCGGTCTGACATTGCTTGATGCACGCGTCTATAGACTGGTATGCCTGGTCCAGTGATTGTTTTGCGGTACCTGTGGCATCGGCGGCCATAGCTCTTATGTCATTGGCCGTAGTCTGGCAGTGCTGTATGCAGGACTGCAAAGTTTGCTTTGAATGCAAATATTTCACCTCCCGGCTATATTGTTTATCGGGAGTTTCCTTTTTAACACTGCTTCTGGAAAGTAAATATTGCCATTCTATGCAGGGACCCCGCTATCCACCTCCACCCTGTTCCTGCCGTTCTTCTTGGCCGAATACAACACCATGTCCGCTCTTTTGATCAGATCGTCCCTGCATAACAATACCGGATCGCAGCAAGCGACTCCGATAGAAACTGTAACTGTTCCGAAATCAAACCGTTGTCCGGCAATGCTCTCCCTGATCCTTTCCGCCACCATGTGTCCCTGTTCCAATGAGGCTTGCGGCAGTATTATGACAAATTCCTCCCCGCCATATCTTGCGGCGTAATCGCAGTCCCTCACGGACTCCTGAATTATTTCCGCCAAGCCTTTTAAAACCTGATTTCCTTTTTGATGTCCATAGCTGTCATTTATTTTTTTAAAGTAATCTATGTCAATCAGCAGCACGGTAAGGGGATGTCCGTACCTTTTGGACCTGCTGATTTCTCTTTCCATGGCCTGGGTAAAAAAACGGAAGTTATACAGTCCGGTCAATTCGTCATATATGGCCAGATTTAAAAGCTGTTTTCTCAAATCCATGTTTTCCTGGACCAGCAAGCCCTCGTTATAAGCTATAAGAAACATGACCGCCACCACCACAAAATGGTTTTCGGGATGAATCTTGTAATAGACTACGCAGATGTAGATTATAGCGGCCACGCTGGCCCAGACGTAATGCAACGCCACCCTGCGCCCGTACCTCAAAAGGTACTGGAACAGGGGCAGCATCAGCATGGTGCTGTAATTATTCAAAATG
>JBMOPB010000124.1:0-4308 GCA_049325055.1 Bacillota bacterium | reverse complement strand
GACTACGCAGATGTAGATTATAGCGGCCACGCTGGCCCAGACGTAATGCAACGCCACCCTGCGCCCGTACCTCAAAAGGTACTGGAACAGGGGCAGCATCAGCATGGTGCTGTAATTATTCAAAATGTCGTGTTCAAAATACGTGGACAGCAGCAAAAAAAGCACATCGCCCACAACGAAAAAGTATGTCCAGGCGTTGGGGTTCTCTCCCCTGTGGCGTCCCTGGAGAGGCAGCCACAAGGCTGCATATGCCAGCCAGATCAGCCAGTACATGATCCACTCAATGTCACGGTGATAAAAAAGCAGGTAGCCCATTCCGAACAAAAAAACGGCTATAATTCTCCACTTGCCTATCTTGACGTTGGTATTATCCCACCCGTTCTCACCGGATAATTCAATAATATTTTCACTCAACCTGATCTCTTCCCGTTTTTACTTTTTTTAATGTAAAATTCGACAATATATTCTTCATCCCTTTCCATTAATGCAAAATTATTCACCGGGCCTTAAACCATTTCCCGTCCGCCACGGCGGCGTCATTGACAATTGAATAAATGACGGGAAGGTCACTCTCCACACACTGCCTGATCATAAACTTCCTCCTTGTTAGCCGGTAACCGGTGTGATATAAGTAAAAATAGGACAATGCGCCCTTCCCCCGTAAAGGCTATCCGGGATCACACTTAAATTAATAATTAGACGGGAGACCACAGCCCATGACTAAAAAAGTTCACACCGCCCTTACCGTGGCCGGGTCCGACTCCGGCGGCGGCGCCGGTATACAGGCTGACTTAAAGACTTTCATGGCCCACGGAGTATACGGTGCCAGCGCCATCACCGCAATCACGGCACAGAACACCACGGGGGTCAGCGGAGTTCACATGATACCCCCGGAAATGGTAGCCGCCCAGATAGACGCCGTTGTTTCAGACATTGGCGCGGATGCGGCAAAAACCGGCATGCTGGGCACCTCCGGGATAGTAGAGGCCGTGGCCGACCGTTTCAGAGCAAACCGGATCAGAAACCTGGTGATTGACCCGGTAATGGTGGCCACCAGCGGAGACAGGCTGTCCGGTGAAGACACGGTGGAAGCATATATCAAAAAAATTTTTCCCCTGGCCCTCCTGGTGACTCCCAACCTCCTTGAGGCCGAAGTTTTCTACGGCCGTCACATCGATTCAGTAGAAAAACTGAGGGATGCAGCGCTGCATATTCTTGAACACGGCCCACGGTGGGTCCTGATAAAAGGGGGCCACAGGAAATTTGCCAGGGACAGCAACGAGATAGTCGACCTTCTGACAGACGGGAAACATTTTGAGGAAATAAGTAACCCCAGGGTGGAAACCCACTGCACCCACGGAACCGGCTGTACACTGTCAGCGGCCATTGCCGCCGGGCTGGCCAGGGGTATGGACCTGCCCCAAGCCGTCAAAGCGGCCGAAAAATACCTGCACGACGCCCTCACCTCCGCAATTCCGGTGGGAAAAGGGCACGGGCCGGTAAACCACAGCGTTTATTTATATCCTATGTATAGATGAAGGGCTTTCTTTTTTTTATCCTGACATTTTACTGACACCAATCATCTGTAGTATAAAAATAAAGAATAAAAAATAATAAAGGAAGGTGTTTTGATTAATGTTTCGTAAGCAGCACTTGACAGGCATAGTCGTGGTTGTTGTACTCCTTGTCGTATCGGTGGCGGGTGTTGCCATTGCCGGATCAAAGACTCAGGCCGGCAACACGGGCAGAGCAAACTTCCACCAGGATTTTATAGCCAAGTTTGCGGACAATCTAGGTGTCGACCAGGCAAAGGTCACAGAGGCACTTAAAGCTACCAAAAAGCAGTTGCTTGACGACTATGTGGAGAAGGGCTACCTCACCCGGGAACAGGCTGATAAAATTGCTGCCAGAAATAATGATAGCTTTGGGTTCGGGGGATTTCTCGGAAATAAACGCCATTTCAACGATGGCGGCCGCAAGTTTGACTTCATGGGGAAAGACATGGAAAAGGTACTTGGGATCACCCCTGAACAGCTTAAAGAAGAACTGAAATCAGGCAAAAGCCGGGAGCAGATCATTACAGACCGCGGGCTGACTATTGAAGAGTTCCGCCAGAAAATGCTGGAGAACAAAAAGGAGGCCCTGAACAAAGCAGTCGCGGAGGGAAAGCTGACCCAGGAGCAGTTCGACAACATCATCAAAAAAATGGAGCAGCGCATTAAATAACGCCGCTCCAGGAGAAAACAAATAAATACCCTCTTTCCCTACAGGCAACCCGTTTATTCTGACAATGGAGAATACGGGTTGCTTTTTTGCCAAGGCCCCAATGAAATATAAAAGTGCTTCCTGACATTCTCCTGACACATAATAATTCTAACATAAAGTAATTATGGAATCAGGTTGTATGATGAAGTGGGAACGGCCTACGGTAAATACTGTTTTAAAGGAGGAAATATCCGTTTGATAAGGAAAATCTTCCTCATAATCCTGACAGCAGGCCTGCTGGCCGGTGGATCGGCAGCCTTAATTACCGTAAATCCGAAAGAGCTGATTTACAATACCGCTGGATATTCTAATAAAACGGTGGAATTACGTTCCTTTTCTGAAGAGGCCGGGAGGACGCTCAAGGCCAGGCTGTTGAAAAAAGCAGCAGTGCTTGAAGTCCCGACTGAGGGGCGCACATTACGGGAAATAGCCGGGGATGTAAAGGAGGCCATAAAGGCTAAAAACGAATCGGTACGAAAATACAACTCAATAATCCGGTCTTTCAGCGGCGCCTTTGTCCAGCACTCCATAACGGAGTCCCCGGGTCATGCGCAGCTGGTATCAGTATTCTAAAGGAGTAAGAACATGCAAACTATTCTGGTTGTGGAAGACGATGCCCCCATCGCCCTTTTGATAAAGGTTTACCTGGAAAAGGCGGGCTACCGGGTTCAAATGGCGGCAGACGGGGAGGAAGCCTTGAAAAGTTTTTCCGAAATCAACCCCTCATTGGTGCTTCTGGACCTGATGCTTCCGGAAAAAGATGGTTGGGAGGTATTGAATGAGATTCGAAGTCAAAGCAGTTGCCCGGTGATTATGATAACTGCCCGGGGTGCCGTTGAGGACCGCCTGAAGGGACTGAACCTCGGAGCTGACGACTATATTTCCAAGCCCTTTGACCCGGATGAAGTGGTAGCGCGGGTTCAGGCCGTACTGCGCAGGCCGGCCCGCCTTATTGAGCCTGAAATAATCAGGATTGGCGGCCTTGTGGTGGATTTTACATCCCGAACAATATCCATCCGGGGTGTCCCTGTGCCGCTTGCTCCCAGGGACTGGGAACTGATGGCTTTTTTGGTGCGCCACCCGAATAAGGTTTTCACCCGCAACCAGCTGCTGGATTATGTATGGGGCACGGATTACATTGGAGCGGACCGGGCTGTGGACACAGCTGTAAAACGGATCAGGCAGTCCCTCAGAGACTGGCCGCCTGACGAGGGAGAGATAATAACCATTCGGGGAGCGGGGTATCTACTGCGTGTCAGGGAAAAGTAGCATATACAAGCACAATACGGTGCCTCTGCTGGCTTACTGGACCTGGCTATACGTGCTGGTTCTGCTGTTAAGCCTTTTCCTTCTGGCAGGGATCAGCGGTATATGGATCGGGGTCAACACGTACAACCACCGCTATGATTTGCTTGAAATAAGGGCCTTGCAGATAGCTGAGAAGTATGAGCAGATGCTGGAATCAGGAATTCCTCCCGAAAAGCTGCAGCAGGAAACAGTGGCTCGCACCGGGCGCTTACCCTCACCGGTTCTTTTTCAGATGGCGGATCATAACGGACCGGTTAATACCATTATTGGCCCTAAAAATCCGGTTTCAGCCCCTCCAGCACTAAATGAACTTTCCAGCCTGCACGGTGAAGTGCTCTCCGGACGGACGATACGGGAAAAGGTCCGCATCGAGTCCCAGACCTGGCTGAGGGTGGGCGTGCCCGTCTATTACAAGGGCGCAGTAAGTATGGCTTTGTATGCCAGTTCCCCCACCAGGGGCGTATTGGAACAGGTCTACCGTCTGTATGGACTGCTGGCCCTGATAACCGGCATCATCGGCCTGTCCGGCTGGCTTGTGCTTTATTTCCTCTCCCGGAAATTAACCCGGCCGCTGCTCCAGGCTGCGGCTGCCGCAAAGTCCATTTCCCTAGGAAAATATGACGTGGTGCTTCCTCACAGACTGAAGGAACGGGAGTTACAGCAGCTGGTGACATCATTTAAAAATATGGCCTCCCAATTACAAAAACTGGAACAGCTAAGGACAGGCCTTCTGGC
>JBMOPB010000123.1:0-22749 GCA_049325055.1 Bacillota bacterium | reverse complement strand
GAGTTGAAAATTCTCGCCTTGCCGGGAAACTTAAAATCAATCTGATCTATTTTACACAAATCCTCCTCCGGCATATTCAGAATTTGCTCCGTTCTCCGGGCCTGGTGTTCAAAAAACTGCTTTTTCTGTTCCGGCGTGGCGGTGCCGTCGAAAACCTGCTTCCTCAGTTCAATCATTGCCTCATCCTGTCTGTGCAAAACTTCCCCGTTCACCGAAATTCTCAGCGCCCGGCCGCTGTTCCGGCTGCCAAAGGTATACACCTGCTTGCCGTAATCTTGGTAAATCAAATTGCCTTTTCCAAGCGTACAGCCCGTCAAAAGCATAATGGCGTCCACGCCGCAGGCGTCATTTTCAACCACCGCCACCAGCTCTTCGTCGGGAGAGCGCATCTCCTTGAGGTCCCTTAGCGCAATTTGAGCTACCCGGTAGCCCACCGCCAGCCCGGGGCATGAGTGTCCGTGAAATTCCACGGCCCTCTCCCACGGGGTTTTTTCCATGCACATAATAAAACCACTCCCTTTTTATTGATTAATGTGTAATCTTTTAGACAGTCAATACGTGGCCGACGGGTTGCTCCGGCCCAAGCTCATTGCAGCCGGGGGGCATCCCCAGCAGGCGTCTGGCATAGTAATGTTTTGGCCGGCTGACCAGTTCGCCGGTGTTCCCCTCTTCGATAATTCTCCCTTTTAGCATCACCGCCATCCGGTCGCTCACCTTCCTGGCCAGGGCGATGTCATGGGTGATTAAGAGTATGGCCAGGCCGCGTTTTTCCTGCAAGTTCATCAGAAGTTTAAGTATTTTTGCCTGCACGCTGGCATCCAGGGCCGAGGTGGGCTCGTCGGCAATCAGTATTTTCGGGTTTAAAACCAGCGCCCGGGCGATGGCCACCCTTTGCGCCTCTCCACCGCTCAAGTGGTGGGGATACTTCCTTAAAAACTCATCATCGGAGGGCAATTCCACTTCGTCCAGAACCCGCCTGACCTGATCCGTTTTTTGTTCTTCGCCGCCTGTTCGGTGAATATCAAGGGGCTCCTTTACTGCCTGCAGGACATTCATGCGGTGACTGATGGATTCCCTGGGGTTTTGAAAGACCATCTGCATCCGCCGGTAGAAATCCCTGGTTCTTTTAACCGGTTCTTCCCCTTCCAGCCTTATTTCCCCCGCGTCTGGCCTGAACAGGCCGATTATGGCTTTGGCCAGGGTGGTTTTGCCCGACCCGCTTTCTCCCACCAGGGCCAGGGTTTCCCCCTCGAACAGGGTAAGATCGACTTCCTGGACTGCTTTCAGGCCGTCAAAGGATTTGCTTAATTTTTTTACTTCCAGCAGGGGCACTATGCCGCCGCGGTGGCAGGAAACAATCCGGCCGCCGGTATTTACCGGGACGGGAGCTTCTTTTGTACAGATGTCTATTTTTTGCGTACACCGGGGGTGAAAGGGGCAGCCCGGCACACCGTGCCTCATCCGGCCGGGTATACCCTGCAAATCCTTGGTGGTG
Organism: Bacillota bacterium; assembly: GCA_049325055.1. GTDB lineage: Bacteria > Bacillota > Desulfotomaculia > Desulfotomaculales > Desulfocucumaceae > BRHc4a. The sequence continues at coordinate 21,254 of JBMOPB010000123.1, read as the reverse complement.
GACATGCCCGGATACGACCTTAGTAGCCCCCTGGTGTAGGGATGGCGCGGGGCCGCCAGCAAATCCCCGGTATAACCGGACTCCACTATTCTTCCACCGTATAAAACGGCCATCCTTCCGGTGAGGCCGGAGGCGGTGGAGATGTCGTGGGTAATCACCAGCAGCGCTTTATCTTTGGCCAGATCTTTAAGCAGGGCGATCATCTCGGCTTTGGTAAGAGCGTCCAGGGAAGCGGTGGGTTCGTCCAAAATGAGTACTTTGGGGTCATTAACCAAAGCCATGGCAATAAGCGCCTTTTGTTTTTGCCCCCCGCTCAGTTGGTGGGGGTAGGAACAGGCCTGGCGGTATTCAAGTCCGGTGGAATAAAGAGTATCAAGGGCCCGCTTGCCGGCTGAAATTTTATCCCCCCGGCCGTGAACAAGGACCGCTTCAGCTACTTGGTCCCTGACGGGATATAGCGGATGCAGCGCATCTTCCACATTCTGAAACACCATGGCGATATCATTGCCCCTTATACGGCGGCGGTCTTCTTCCGCCAGGGCAATGATATTTCTGCCGTCGCAAATAATTTCGCCGCTGCAGCTGCCCTCAACCAGCCCCATAATGCTTAAACCCAGAGTGGTTTTGCCGGCCCCGGACTCGCCGATAATGGACAGCGCTTCCCCTTTTTTCAGCGTTAAATCAATGCCGCTCAACACTTTCAGTCTGCCGTATGAAACACTCAGACCTTTAATTTCCAGCATGGTTTACCTCTTTTCGCAAACGTGGGTTTAGAATGTCCTCCAGGGTAAAACCGGTCAGGGTGAGGCCCGTTATGGTCAGTGAAAGGGCAATACCAGCGGGCAGCAGCCACCACTTCCAGACCTCCAGGTAAGAAAATTTTAAGGCGTACTGCATCATTTTTCCCCAGCTGATCAATGCCGGGTCAGAAATACCCAGGAAGGACAGGCCGGCTTCCATAAATACCGCCCGGCGGGCGTTCTGGATCAGGACAGCGGTCAGAACGGGCCCCAGGTCGGGAACTATATGGCGCATCAACAGGTACAGCCGTCCCGCACCGAAAGTGCCGGCGGCGGTCACATGCATCCTTTCCCTCAGTGAAAGGGTCTGCGCCCTGACCACCCTCGCCCCCCCGGGCCAGAGAAAAGCCGAAAGCAAAACAATCAGGAGGAGCATGCCGGGCTTTAAATAAGCCGCCACCAGAATAACCACAATAACCGGGGGAATGACGATTAACGCATCCACCAGCCGCATTAAAATACGGTCGTAAAGCCCTCCCAGCAGGGCCGCCGATCCGCCCGTCAGCAGGCTCAAAAACAGGGACAGAAAAGCTACCCCAAGTCCAACCGCCAGTGAGGTGCGGGCGCCATAGAACAGGCGGGCACAGATGTCCTGCCCCACGTCATTTGTTCCCAGCCAGTGCTGCGCAGAAGGGGGATGAAAAATTGAGCCGGTGTATTCATCGGGCAGGTGCTGGGAAAGTAAGGGCGCCATGACGGCCAGGGACGCCATCACAAAAAGTATCGCCAGGCCCGCCCGGCCGAGGTTGTTTTTTTTTACTTCACGCCAGTAGTTAATGTGCATAAGACACCCTCGGATCAAGCTTCCGGTACAGCAAGTCCACTGCCAGATTAACCGCCAGGACGGTAACGGTCACCAGCAGCAAGATGCCTTGGAGGAGCGGGTAGTCCCGGGCCAGCAGGGAGTTGTACAGCAGTGAACCCATTCCCGGGTAGGAAAACACGATTTCAATAAATAAAGCGCCGGAGACCATGTGTGACAGCTGCAGGCCGGCTGCCGTCACCACCGGCAAAAGGGAATTCCGCCCGGCGTGGCGGTACCTGATTACCGGTTCTGTGCAGCCCTTGGCCCTGGCCGTTACGATAAAGGCTTCCCCCAGGGTGGTGACCATGGTGTTCCGGGTCAACAGGTAGGTGGCGGTAATCCGTACCAGCACCAGGGCGGCCAGAGGCAGAGCAAGGTGGTGCAAAATATCCATAAACACCGCCAGGCCGCTTTGTCCCCCGTAGGGCGTCACCGCCCCGGCCAGGGGAACCAGCCCCAGCGACACGCCGAACAAAAGGAGCAGCAATATCCCCACGAAAAAGTCCGGAAATCCGCTCAATGACATCAATCCGGCCAATAGAACACGATCCAGGGGCTGGCCGCGCCGGTACCCCGACTCGATGCCCAGAACCAGGCCCAGCAGGGTAGAAAGCACCAGGGCCAGGCCGGCCAGCAGTACCGTCCAGGGAAGACTGCCTAGAATAACTTTCAGCACCGGAGCATTATAATAGTATGAATAACCCAGGTCCCCCCGGGCCAGGGAAATGATATAGGATTTAAACTGCTGGCCCAAAGGGCGGTCCAGGGAAAAGCGGTTTATCAACTCCGCCTTCAGTTCCGTGGTCATGGCGATCATGGCCTCATCCCCGTAGATGGCCTGCAGCGGGTCGCCCGGCATCATACGGGGCAATATAAAATTGAGGCTCAAAATAATCACCAGAGCCGCCGCGTAGTTGAAAACAGATGCTGTTCTGCCGTTCGTCATCACCTTTTCTCCCAGCTTAATTCCTATTTGACAAAGGACATCTTATTAAGCGGTATCGGTACACCGCTTCCTATCCCATGTACGGTATAATACAGGTCAACCTGGCCGTCGTTGGCCCAGTACCAGGTGGGGTAGTAAAGGGGCAGGGCAGGAATTTCCCCGGCGTAGATCTCCTGAATTTTACCCACCAGTTCCCTGCGCTTCTGTTTATCCATAACAGAGGTCTGTTGTTTTAAAATGTCGTTAAGCTCCCCGTTATTCCGATACCTTGCACTGTTAAACCCCTGGCCGGAAATAAACCTGTTAAGCGCCTCCGGGTCCCCTCCCAATCCCCCGTGGCCGCTTAAGGCCAGGTCGAACTTCCACTCGCCCACCCGGCTGTCAAGGACTTTTGATTCCAGGCTTCGCAGGTTTACTTTTATGCCCGCCTTCTCCAACTGCCCCTTGATCATTTCTCCCTCGCGCTCCCCCGGGGCTCCGGGAGTGCCGGTTGCGCCGCTGATTAAAAGCTCCAGCTCCAGAACCCGGCCGTTTTTCTCAAAATAACCGCCGTTTTTAACATATCCCAGACCGGTTAATATTTCTACAGCCTTTTCCGGGCTGTACAGGTATTTGTCTTTCAGGGCGGAATTGTACCAGGGGCTGTCCGGGGGGATCAGGCCAGGGCTTCCGGCCATCCCGTGACCGCGCAGGCAGGTATCGACCAGCGCCCGGCGGTCAATGGCACAGGCCAGTGCCTGACGAAATTCCTTGCTGTTCAGGGGCTCTTTCTGGTGGTTGATGGCCAGTTTGGCCACCCAGTCGTGCCTTCCCGCCAGAACTTTAAAGCCCTCATTTTCCAGTTCCTTAACCAGTTCGGAAGGGACCTGCGCCGCATTGACCTGTTTTTGCCTTAAGGCTGCAGCGGTCATCCCGGCATTTATTTTTACAAATCTTATCCGGTCCACCTTTGGTTTGCCCTGGTAATAACCGCCATAGGCATTATAAAGGTAAGTTCCCTGCTCTTTATTGTAGTCACCCAGTATAAACGGTCCGGAGCCGATCAGGGCTTCCTTCTGTACAAATTTAACCGGATCACGGACATCCTTCCAGACATGCTCGGGGAGAATAGGCAGGGTGGCAGCGATGTGATCCAAAAACGGTGCATAGGGCCTGTCCAGGTACAGCCTGACCTCATGGTCCCCGGTGGCTTCAGCCTTCTTTATAACGCTGGTATCTACCCACTGGTAGGGGTGTTCTTTGGTGTAATAGACTGTAAAAACCACGTCCCGGGCGGTGAATTTTTTCCCGTCATGCCAGGTGACGTTCTCGTTGAGCTTGAAAACGTAGGCATTTTCGTCTTTAAGGTATTCCCAACTCTTAGCCAGGGCCGGGATGTAGCCCCGATCATCCTTCCATACCAGGGTGTCGAAGATTAAGCTCATCCTTATGTAACCCGGGCCCCGGTAATAATGGGCGTAAGGGGAGGGGAACCCCCAGTCTCCCGTGGGGTCTGCCACTGTATAGACCAGTTCCCTGCCACCGGCCGGCTTCATGTTGCCGTTCCGGCCGTCGCAGCCGCCCAGGGAAAAAAATATTAAAGCCGTGATTAACCCCGGAATCAACAGTTTTCCGATCAACCTTGATTTAAACATGAATCTCTCACCTTTCCTCCATGTATAAAACACCGGCCAAAAAAATAAAGGCCACGGAACCCAGACTCCCTTGCCGGAAGTATATGAGCCTCCATGGCCTCTTTGACTATAGGGGTACAATCTCTTAAAAAGAAACAGCCGCCTTCATGGCCTGCGGTATTATTGATTATTATATTTAATCCGGCCTGTATTTTCAATATGCAAGAAAAAAATACCTTGCCGCTTAACCGGATTTACGTAATTATTCCACCCGATGTTGAACCGGCACCGACACGATTGGCGGAGATAGTCAAACTGGTCAGGGAAAAATAAATACGCTACATTTTTTATGAAAGCCTGGTCAGCCCCAAAGTATCACAGACCATAGCAGCTGAGACAGGTGTCGAAACCATGGTCTTGAACCCGGTTGGAGGTCTTGCGCCGGATGAGTTAAAGGCCGGTAAGGACTATATATCGGTAATGAGGGAAAACCTTGTTAATTTACAAAAAGCGCCCTGGGTAAAACCCTGAAAAAAATTTCTTTATACAGGTGCCGTTGATGAATTGACAGCCATTGAAACGTAAAAGAGAGCCATAGGTTGCATGGGGCGATCCGGCATGATACCGGGATTTAAGCAAATTCTGCCACGGAGGCCTGCTGCCCTGCCGGGGCAAGGGCGGGTCTTTTATGGCCTTTATTGTCCCATTTCGCCCAAAGTAAGCCTGGCGGACAGGAGGCTTTTTGTGTAAGGGTGGCGCGCGCCGTTAAAAAGGGTGTCGGCCCGGGCCTGCTCCACAATTTGGCCGCGGTACACCACGGCGACCCGGCCGGCCATCTGCCGGACCACGTCGAGGTCGTGGGAGATAAAAAGGTAGGCCAGGCCCATTTGCTTCTGGACACTGCGCAGGAGCTGCAAGATTTGCGCCTGTACCGACACGTCGAGCGCCGAGGTGGGCTCGTCCAGCACCAGGAGCGCGGGTTCCAGGCTCAGCGCGCGCGCAATTACCACGCGCTGGTTCTGCCCGCCGCTCAGTTCGCAAGGGTAGCGGTGGTAAAACCCGGTTCCCAGGCCGACCATGGCCAAAAGGTCGGCCACCCTATCTTTAATGTACCTCCCCTGAACCAGGCGGTGCACCTTCAGCGGCTCGGTCAGGATTTCCCCAATGCGCATCCGTGGATTGAGCGCTCCCTCCGGGTCCTGGAAAATGATCTGCATCTTTCGCCGCAGGTGGAGGGATTCCCTCCGTGATACTTCAAAGATGTTGACCCCTTCAAAAAGAACCAACCCCTCTGTGGGCCTCAGGAGTCCTACCGCCAGCCGGCCGATAGTGGTTTTCCCCGACCCGCTTTCTCCCACAAGGCCAAGGGTCTGCCCCTTTTGCAAAGCAAATGATACGCCGTCCACCGCTTTGACAAAAGTACGGCGCCACAAACCCCGCGGGAAATATTTTTTTAAATCCGTTACGCTGAGCAATAATGACACCTCACTTTATGCCCCGGGTTAATTTTGCTTAACGGTGGAACCTCCCGGCGGCAGAGTTCCCGCGCGGCAGCGCAGCGGGGGTGAAAGCGGCAGCCCGGCGGGAGATGGGTCAGGGAAGGCGCGAAGCCCGGAATGGGCTTCAGCCCCAGGCCCGGGTGGGAAGCAAGGAGTCCCCTGGTGTAGGGGTGCCGGGCGTGCGTGAAGATGTCCTTCGCCCGGCCGTACTCAACAATCTGCCCCGCGTACATCACGGCCAGAGTGTCTGCCAGTTCCAGCGCCGCCGCGAGGTCGTGGGTGATCAGGAAGAGCGCCCGTCCGGACTCCTTTGTGGCCTCCTGCAGCAGACGGACGATTTGCGCCCGCAGCGGGCTGTCCAGCCCCTTTGTCGGTTCGTCGGCGATTAAAAGGCGCGGTTGCATGGCCAGTCCCAGGGCAAGCAGAGCCCGCTGGCTCATACCACCGCTGAGCTGGTGCGGATAGCTGGACACAGCGCGGTCCGGCAGGCCTACCTTTTGCAAAAAATTGACAGCTTCCCGGTACGCCGGGCGCCTGGCGATGTCCCGCCGGGCCTGTACAGCCTCCATGATTTGTTTGCCCACTTTAATTACGGGATTTAAAGAATTGGCGGGATTTTGCAGGACAATGGCAATTTCCCGCCCCCTGATTTTCCGCATTTCTCCTGGCGGAAGGGTAAGCAGGTCGGTTTTTTCGTACCAGATCTCTCCCCGGACATGCGCGCCGGGCGGCAGGAGACGGACGACGGCGCGGCCGAGTACGGTCTTGCCGGATCCGGTTTCGCCGATGATTGCCAGTCTTTCCTTTTCGCCAAGCGAGAGGTCGACGCCGTCCAAAGCGCGCACCGTTCCTTCCGGGAGCGGGAAATGGACCTGCAGGTTGCAAATGGAAAGCAATGTCATATGCGTCACTTCTCCTCCATTCAAAAAGAAAACAGTATGGCGATAAAAAAGACGGTCCAGCCGAGCCGCAGGAGGGCGCCCACAGCGGTTACCCGCAGCCCCATTCCGGCCCCGAAGATGCCCATGTGGTACGGGAGGCGGTGGGTTAATATGTAGCGGAGGCTGGTCACAAAATTAGCCATAAGCAGCGTGAGCAGGGTAAGCCGGAAGTCTAAAATATCCCGCTGCAGCAAATCTGCCAGCATGGCATAGGCCGCAACCGGATTGGCCAGGCATACCGGTATTGCGGTCAGCGCCTCTGGGGGAAGGGCGAAACCTATAAAGGAACCGGGAAGATTTTTAAGTATTCCCGAATTGACAAAGACAAGGACGGCTACGCTTACGGGGAGGGCGATTAAAATCATACGCTTCAGCACAAAGAAAGTCTGCTCCAGACATCGCCGCATTACTTCCCGCCAGGATGGCTTTTCTCTTTCAGCACTGGAAGAGGACTCAGCCGAATTTTTGGATAAAAGAAAGGCCGCGGCGATGAAAACCAGGCCGCTCACTAAAAATCCATTGGCCAGGAAAAACCCGATGTAGGCAAGGCCAACCACGCCCAAAAAGGGTATCGCCGCCGGGGCCAGGTGGACGATGCTTTCGTAGACTGTCTGCGGGAACCAGGTCCCAACCGCAGCCAAAAGCGTTTCCCGCGGGCCGATTTTGCCTTCCTGGAAGAACCCTGCCAGCATGGCCGCCGCCGTGGGCGGCGACCCGAAGGCCACAAGAAAGGCCACCCCGCATTCACCGCTAAAGCCGGCCCGGCGCAAAAAGGGCCTGATCAGGGGAAAAAGGCGGTGGAAAAGACCGAGTTCCAGAGCCAGATTGGCTAAAAGAATTCCCAGGATGGTGTACGGCAACGCGCGGGCCCATATCTCCACTGCCCGCCAGGCTGTTTCCCATATCCAGCCCACTTAAAAAAGTCCTCCTTGTATAAACTGCCGATAAAATTTAAAGATTGACAGAATTGTTTTTGCGGTGCGGGTCAAGCGCGTCCCGCAGGCCGTTGCCCAGTAAGTTGAAAGCCAGCACGGTCAACATGATCAATACGCCAGGGGCGATCATCAGGTGGGGCTGCGTACGCATGTAGGCTCTTCCGGCGTTGAGCATCGCACCCCACTCCGGCGTCGGCGGCTGGGCTCCGAGCCCTAAAAAGCTCAGGCCGGCTACGGCCAGAATCGTGTGCGGGATGTCAAAGGTGGCGATCACAATGACCGGCCCCAGAACATTCGGCAGGATATGCCGCCAAATAATGCGCGCATTGCTGAAACCCAGCCCCCGGGCAGCAAGGATGAATTCGTTTTCTTTAATGGACAGCGTGGCTCCCCGCACGACGCGGGCAAAGTTAAGCCACCCCAGAACCACGAGGGCAAGTACGGTGTTTGTTAACCCGGGACCGAGCGTGCCTACCACGGCCAGTACGAAAATAAGGTTGGGGAAGGCCATTAAAATATCGGTCAGGCGCATCAGCGCCTCGTCCAGGATGCCGCCGTAGTAGCCCGCGATCAGTCCGATAAAGGTTCCGATGCCTGCGGCCAGCCCGCCGGCCAGAAGGCCTACTGCCAGGGAGATGCGTGATCCGTAAAGCAGGCGGCTTAAATTGCAGCGGCCCATGGTGTCCGTTCCCAGGGGATAATCCGCTCCCGGCGGGGCAAGCGCATGGGCGATGTCCTGCTGCACCGGGTTGTGGGGGGCCAGCCAGGGAGCAAGCAGTGCAATCAGGGATAAAAGAATAACCAGGATGCCGCCGAAAAGCGCCGCCCTGTCCCGTGTTACGGCCTGCAGGGCGTGGGAAAAGGGTAAGCGGGTTTGGATGGCGTTTACCGTTTCGTGCATTAACTCTTACCCCCCTCATAGCGTATACGCGGATCCAAAAAGGCGTAGGAAATATCCACCATCAGGTTGACGAGGCTGAAGCTTGCTGCCAGGAAAAGCACGCAGCCCTGCAGAACAGGGATGTCACGGGACTCGATGGCGTCCACGATTAATTTCCCCACGCCGGGGCGGGCAAAGACGGTTTCCACGATCACCGTCCCGCCGATCAGGTGATTTAACTGGATCCCCAGGACGGTAACCACCGGGATGAGGGCGTTGCGCAGGGCGTGCCGCCGGAGAACCGCCCCCTCACCCAGTCCCTTGGCACGGGCGGTAGCTACATAATCTTGTTCCAGCACTTCCAAAAGGCTTGCCCGGACGATCCGTGTGCTGACAGCGGCCATTCCTGTGCCGAGGGTGACTGCCGGAAGGACAAGATGGGCGAGGCTCCCGCTTCCGGCCACCGGTAAAATCCCGAGGGTCAGGGAAAATGTAAGAATAAGCAAGAGGCCGAGCCAGAAGTTGGGGATGGCTACGCCGATCAGTGAACCGATCATGGTAAAATTATCAAGCCTGGAATAGGGCCGCCGTGCGGCGAGGATGCCGAGCGGCAAAGCGATCAGCACTGTAATTGCAATGCTGAAAGCCGCCAGTTCCAGGGTCGCCGGAATGCGGACGAGGATTTCCCCGGCTACCGGCCGCCTGGTGATAAAAGAGTACCCGAGGTCCCCTTGTATTACATGGCTTATCCACCATAAGTACTGCCGGTAAAGCGGCAGATCGGCCCCGATGTCTTTCCGGACGAAGCTTAATTCCTGGGCCGAATAATCATCAAGGCCGTACCGGTAAATGGCGACGAACTGGGCGTGATCGCCCGGGATAATATGCATGAGGAGAAAGGTTATAAAAGAAACGCCAAAAAGAATAAAAAAGAGCAATGCCAGTCGCCTGGCAATGTATTTCAGCATTCAGCATCACCTTAAGATCCGGGCAAGAGGCCGGGACTGCTCCGGCCTCTTGCCCGGATAATTACTTTTCAATATACATTTCCGGGTTGGTATGCAGGTCATGGGCCATAGGATTGAACTTAAACCCTTTGACGTAATCACGCATGCCTACAGCCATTTTGTAGCAGGCCACGTTGATAACGGGGGTGTCTCTCGTAATAATCTCCTGGATCTGGCGGTAGATGGCGTAGCGCTTCTCCGGATCGGGCGTACGGGCCGCCTCGTCTATCAGCCCGTCCACATTGCTGTTTGCGTACCTGGCTACGTTCTGGCTGCCCTTGCTGCCGTAAACGCCGGACAGGTAGCTGTGCGGGTCGGCCGTTTGAAAGGAGGCCAGCACTGTGTCCCAGTTTCCTTCCTTGACCCGGTTGTAAATGGCGCCGTACTCGAGAATCTGGACATCGGTCTTGACCCCGATTTCCCTGAACTGCGCCTGCAGGGCCTCGGCCATCGGGGGCATACCGGGACGTGAGGACCAGGTCATGATCGTTATGGCAAAGGGTTTCCCGCCTTTTTCCCGGATGCCGTCGTCGTTTTGATCGACCCAGCCGGCCGAAGTAAGCAGGGCACGCGCCTGTTCGGGATTGTACCGGTAGAAACTCTCCACATCTTTATTACACCAGGGAGTGTTGTGCATAAATGGCCCGATGCAGGCCTCCCCACAGTTGTGCAGCACATTTTTAACGATGCCGTTGCGGTCGATGGCGTAATTCAGTGCCTGCCGCACTTTCAGATCGCTGAAAGGCTCTCTGGTCATATTGAGCTCCAGGCGGTAAATGCGCGGTTCATCGTAGAGCGCTACCTGCACGCCCTTGACTTTACCCAGGCGGTCAAGCTCACCGTAAGGCAGGTCGAAGGTAAAGTCAATCTCTCCTTTTTCGAGGGCAAGAGCACGCGTGTTGGCATCGGGGATGCTCTTGAAGACCATTTTGTCCAGGCGTGGGGCTCCTCCCCAGTAATCGGGGTTGCGATCCACCACGACTTCGCCGGTAGCCTGATCCCATTTTCCAAGCTTGAAGGGCCCCGTGCCGATGGGTTTCACCAGTTCGCCCTTCTCGTTATAACTTCCCCTGGCCAGAATACCCAGGTCAGATCCGGACAAGGCTTCCGGCAGGAGCGGGTTGGCCTTCCCGGTGGTGAGGCGCAGCGTTTGGCCGTCCACCGCCGTGGCCGTTGCAATCCTGGTAAGGCTCTTTGTCTTGGGGTTGACCTTAACGGCCCGCTCTATGGCGCCTGCCGCGTCGGCGGCCGTCAGCGGGTTGCCGTCATGGAACTTAACACCCTTACGCAATATGAATTCCCAGGTGTTATCATCCACTTGCTTCCAGGATTCGGCTAATACCGGTTTAAGCCGGTAGCTTTCATCAATGGCCAGCAAGGTCTCTGCTATATGAGACTTCTCCACAAGCAGGAAACCGTTATCCAGGGTGCGCACCGGGTCACGCGCCCCCACGGCCAGAACCTTTTGATCTCCCGGCTGCGTGGCTTTTGGCTGGCCGCAGCCGGCCAGTACCAGCCCTGTGAATAACAGGCCAATGATACCAAAAAGCATATATTTTCTGATCAAATTAATCTCCCCTTTTGGTTAAGTCTGGGTAAATGTAAAAACTGCCGTTAATCCCCGCTCGTCGTACTGGCCCGCCACCCCCTTTGCCGGGTCTTGGTGGCTGACCAGCAGCATCCAACTTCCCGGGGCCAGGGGAAGGTTTGCCTTCCCCATGTTGTCCGTCCGGGCGATATGTGCAGGTTGATCGCCCTGCCGGAATGCATAAACCTGGGCGTCCGCCAGGGGTTTGCCCCCGTATGTTACTGTCACCGGCAGCACCCCGCCGTTGTTGGGATGCGGGATGATTTCCAGTTCCGTCCCGGAGGGCCCGGGCCAGGTTATGTCTTCCTCAACTGTGATAAAGGCCTTGGCACACTGGTAATAATAGACCGACTTTTCTATTTCAATACCCGGTTGATCTGCGCGCGGGCCACGCAGGTGCCGGCCGTCCCCGGCAATACTCCAGATTTTCCCGTCGTATTCGGCAAGAACGGTGTAAGTTCCCGTTGAAGTGGGGGTAAACGATATGGCCAGTTCCGTTTCCCCGTCGGCTATGGATAAAGGCATCTTTTCGCCCCCGGGCGTAACCATCCATGCTCTTGTGCGCAGCGGGTCGGCCTTTCCCTGGACGGTAAAGTAGTGCCCGAAATTAATAAAGCATTTCACTTCATCCCCCGCCCGGGCCAGGGGAGGACAGCTCAGCCAGATGTTGTGCGGCGCCATGCTAACACCTCCCTGCCCTGGACCCGGAAATGAGGTAAGTGGCCTGGCTGTGCGCCGATGTATGCGGCAGGGTTTCCACCTGCACACCGGTAAAACCGGCCTGTGTAAAGAGGGCGGCTACCTTCGCCGGTTCTACATTCCTGTTCAGAGGCAGCTTTTCTCCGATATCGGGAGGGTAGTGATGGTCGTCCGAACCCGGGCGGCGGTGCGAAAAATCCGCCAGCATCCTGCCGCCCGGCTTGATCACCCGCGCCCACTCGGAAAGCGCCCGCTCCGGGTCCGTGAGGGTCCATAGAAGATGGCGCGCCACCACCGCGTCAAACTCCCCGTCGCTAAAAGGGAGTCCCTCCGCATCTCCTTCGACAAAGGAAACCACCAGGTTTGCTTTATCTGCCCCGGCCCTGGCCTGTGCCAGCATGTTGTCCGACCAGTCGATCCCCGTTACGCGGTGTCCCATTTCGGCCAGTATAATAGCCAAAAACCCCGTGCCCGTGCCGACGTCGAGAACGGAAAGCCTACCCGGCCCCAGCCGGCCGAGAATCTGCCGCCAGAGATCCTTCTCCGCGGGGGTTTTCGTCCCGTGCGCGACTACATCGTCGTATCCGCCGCCTTTCCGGTTCCACCGCTCACGCATGGCCTGCTTTAATTCTGTCCGCATGTTTATCATCCTTTCTGTTCAAAAAATAAAAGACCACAAAAGCCTCCCATTTTGTATGAAGAAGACCTTCGTGGTCCTTTGGGCATATAATTCTTTTTAATAGCCTTTAGGATTATTTAAAACAGCAGTTTCGACTGCCGGTTTGATAATGCTATTCTCCGCCTTCGGTGTATTTCCTGCTTTTTTGAAAGATTATTTTATTCTGGTTTTTTATGTTGGAGGGGGTGAAAGAATCTAGATATTAGTGGAAGACAAGTATGGTGATGGAGATAAATTAATTTTTTCATAAATTTTTTTGTCATGGATAGAAGGGATCTCTAAAAGTGTGTAGAATAAACTTCATACAACGAACGGCCAGAAGTCGTTCAGCTTAACCAGTTTATTCTTTCTGACTAATACCACGAAGGTATGGCTCCGCATGAAGCGGGGGGGGCTTCGTGGTTTTTATTTTTGACAGGAGAAGGTGATACATGAGAGTAGCGGTTATAGACGGTCAGGGAGGTGGCATAGGAAAGCTGATTACAGAAAAACTCAGAAAAACGCAGGGGGAAAGTATTGAAATTACAGCCCTGGGAACCAACGCCCTGGCAACCGCGCAGATGTTAAAGGCCGGGGCCGACCAAGGCGCCAGCGGTGAAAACGCCATCTGTGCAACTGTAAGAAAAGTGGATGCTATATTGGGGCCGATAGCAATAATTGTAGCAAATTCAATGCTGGGGGAAATTACCCCCAAAATAGCCCTGGCTATCGCTGAAGCCGATGCGGAAAAAGTACTGATGCCGTTAAACAAGTCTAATATTACCATTGTTGGTTTGTATAATGAGCCTTTGCCGCATTTGGTCGAGATGATGGTTAAAAGGGTTGAGGAAATGTGCAGGAGGGGTTGATAAAATTGCATATACCGGACGGTTTTTTAGATGCAAAAACATGGATAAGTACCGCTGCTTTAAGTGCAGGGGCGATAGGTTACAGTATAAAAAAATCCAGGGAAGAGCTTGAAGAAAAACAAGTACCCAAACTGGGAATAATGGCCGCCTTTATTTTTGCGGCACAAATGGTGAATTTTCCTATAGCCGGGGGTACTTCAGGACACCTTCTCGGGGCGGCGCTGGCCACAATACTACTGGGGCCGTGGAACGCCTGCCTTATAATCTCGGCGGTTCTAGTTATTCAGTGCCTGGGCTTCCAGGATGGGGGGATTACCGCCCTGGGCGGGAATATATTCAACATGGCGTTGTTTGGGGTAATAGCGGCCTATTTGGTATATAACATATTTTCCAGGGTCTTAAAAAACCCAGTCGGAAGGAACATATCCATATTCCTGGCCGCCTGGACCTCAGTATTTGTCGCTTCTACTATGGCCGCCGTTGAGCTGTCCGTTTCCGGCACCGTGCCTTTCAGTGTTGTTTTCCCTGCTATGGCCGTGTGGCATGCCTTGATTGGTATAGGGGAAGGGATTATTACAGTTGTGGTGGTTAACTTCGTGGAGAAATTGGGTTTTACGGATGCAAAATCAAATATCAGTTCAGGGGTGAAATAAGTGAAAGGTATTTATAGAGTCTTATTACTGGCCTTAATTGTGGCGGCGTTTTTATCACCTTTTGCGTCGTCCAGCCCGGACGGCCTGGAAAGGGTGGCGGAGGACCACGGGTTTCTGGAAAAAGGAGAAGGTGATCCGGTCATAGAATCCCCTATTCCAGATTATGTTTTTCCAGGTATAGAAAACGAATCGGTAGCCACGGCCGCAGCCGGTGTGGCTGGGACTTTGATAACCTTCGGCATAATGTACGGATTGGCAAAATCCATTAGAAAAAAAGAGTGCCGGGGCTAATTAAAGTGAATATTAACAACAAGACCATGAAGGTTCTGTCCGGTAAGAAGCCGGGGACCATCATGGTCTTTGTTGTTTAGTGCTGTATAACCTAACAATTTAAATTGCCTCCCGCATAAGAGGTTAATAAAAACCTTTTATGTTAATCTCCAAAGTACAACTTAATATTGTTTTGCGTTAAAAGCCTCCTTGGCATGGCTTTTAACCTCCTTAAACAAACCGGTGCTGCGGCTGCTCGGACCTGCGGCGCCGGAAAGTGTCTCCTCTTTTCAAACGGTATGCGGGGAATGGGCAACCCCGCATACCAAACCCTCTTCTTCAAGAACGATTTCTTTGCAAGGAGGACAGCTAAATTGACAGCTGATGTAATCATTAAAATCAAAAAAATAGTGATTTTATTAATTGGCGTAATTGTATTGACAGCGCTGGGGGGATGCGGCGATGATGCAAAAAACACTGCCGCTTCACCGTCAAAAAATGTTTTAAGGTTGGGAGCGGCCTATGATTTCAAGAGTGCCGCTGAAGGAAAAAAACTTGTTTTTGAATCCCTGGTAAAGCTGGATCGTACGGGAAATATCTTGCCCCAGCTGGCCGAGTCCTGGGAACTGTCGGATGTAGGGAAAACGTATACGATCCATCTGAGAAAAGGAGTCAAGTTTCATAATGGTACCCCTTTCAACGCATCTGCAACCAAGTTTTCTCTGGAATGGATGGCAAAGAATGAGCCCTGGGGGAAGTATGTTCAAAATATCGAGACACCTGATGATTACACAGTAAAGGTGAGTTTTAAACAATACTACGATACCTTTTTACAGGACATAACCAGGCCGTGGTCATGCGCAATTATCTGTCCCGGGGCGGTGGAACCGGCGGGCAGCACTGACGGGAAACTGGTCAACTTTATAGGCACCGGCCCTTACAAACTGGAATCGTATGAAAAAGACAAACAGGCGGTATTAGTCCGCAACGACCAATACTGGGGAGAAAAACACAAATTAGAAAAGGTTGTCTGGAAAAGAATACCCGACCCGCATGCCCAGATCGTAGCACTAAAAGCCGGGGAGGTTGATATAATCGGCATTGCGGAGCACCACTCCAGCGTCCCATATGTGGAAGTACCCGGTTTGCAAAAGGCCGGCTTTAAGGTTCATACCCAGTCCTATGGCCGCTATCAGGTGCTGGAGTTTAACTGCCGGCAGGAACCGTTTGACGACCGGAATGTAAGAATGGCCTTCAACCATGCGGTGAACAAGGAAAAGATGGTAAAGGAATTATTTGCAGGATTGCCTGAACCCGCCTGGACCATTACCGCCACGTGGTTTAAATACGGGCCTTCCCAGGTGAAAGACAAGTATACTTACGATCCTGAGAAAGCAAAGCAATTGCTTGCCGGGGCAGGCTGGAAAGACACCGACGGGGACGGCCTGCTGGATAAAAATGGCAAGCCCTTCACCTGTGAGCTGTTGATCCCGGCCGGAGAGGCTAATGCCGACGCCGTGGCTATTTTTGTCCAGTCCGAGCTTAAAAAGATAGGCGTGGACTTAAAACTGCTTACTCTTGAAAGCGGCGCGGCCGGCAAGAGGCAACGCGAGGGCGAATACGATCTGTATGTTCACCACAGTTTCTGTTTACCTTCTACTCCGGGCGGCATTGCTATCGGGGACAAATACCATTCCGGGGCCAAGAGCTGGCCTTACGCTTATCACAGCGCCGAACTGGATCAGCTGATTGAAAAGGCCTTTGCCAATCCTGAGGAGGCCGGGCGGAAAGAACTGTGCAACCGGATATGGGATATTCTTCATCAACAGGCTCCTTGTATTCCGCTTTACGACATTGTCAAGCTGGTTGTATACAGAGAAAATGTTACGGGGTTTGAGCCCGGGGGCACAATGTTTGACATGGAATTGAAGAACATTGAGGTTAAATAGCCAAGAAGGCTGGAAACCTGGTATGTTCCCCGGAAAAAAGGGGGAAGGCAAATTTGAAAAAACTTGTCATTCAGAGAGTTGTAATAGCTTTTTTAGTAATGTTGACTGCTTCAGTACTGTCCTTCACGCTTCTTTTTTTTGCTCCGGGGAACCCGGCCGAGGCGATAATCAAGCAGCGATCCGGAAATGACCCGACTTTTGCCGAGATAGATTTATTTCTGGAAAACCACAATTTAAACAAGCCCTTTACCGCCCAGTGTCTCCAGTGGCTTTATATGATCAGCCACGGTGATTTCGGAAGCTCCATCAGGACCGGAGAGCCCGTGATACGCGAGTTTTTTGACAGGTTCGGAGCGACCCTGGAACTGGCACTGGCGGCGATGTTTATGTCAATGCTGATCGCGCTTCCCCTGGGTGTTTTCTCGGCGGTAAGACAAAATTCAATACTGGATCACCTGACAAGACTTGTGGCCCTGTTCGGTATATCAATACCCGAATTTTGGCTGGGGATAATGCTAATGGTGCTGTTTTCCCTGACATTGGGGTGGCTTCCGTGTTTCGGCCACGGGACGATAACGCATTTTATACTACCGGCAGTCACCCTTGGCGCAGGAATTACCGCTTCACTGACGCGCCTGATCAGGGCCAGTATGCTGGAGGTATTACGCCTTGATTACATAAAAACAGCCAGAGCAAAAGGTTTAAAAGAAAACCTGGTCATCTGGAAGCATGCTTTAAAAAATGCCCTGGTGCCGGTGGTTACTGTCTTCGGCACGCAACTGGGGCACCTGCTGGCTGGGGCGGTGGTGGTGGAAACCGTGTTTTCCTGGCCGGGAACAGGCAAATACCTGATAGATTCAATATATGCCAGGGATTACCCGGTTATCCAGGGATTTGTTTTTATCATTGCGGCTGTCTTTGTACTGGTCAATTTACTGGTGGACATAGCTTACGCCTATCTCGACCCCCGCATCAGGTATGAGAGAGGGAGGGATTGAAATCTGGCAGACTTATTAACTAAGCATAAACAAAACAAGCTGCTATTAATGGGTGAAATACTGGTGTTTTTGATAATTGTCATGGCTGTAACAGCTCCCCTTTTAGCTCCCTGCGACCCGAACAGCGTAAAGGTAGAAGAGCGGCTGCAAGGGCCAGGGGAGAACAATTTAATGGGTACCGACGGTTATGGAAGAGATATATTGAGCAGGGTTATTTACGGCGCCAGGTTTTCTCTGACCCTGGCCGTAGTGGTAGTGGCAGTGAATTTCTGCCTGGGATTGCTGATCGGGTCTGTGGCGGGGTACTTTGGAGGGTTTATCGACGAGATCATTATGAGAATTGTGGACGTGCTGATGGCTTTTCCCAGTGTCATTCTGGCACTTTGTATTGTAGGGGTTGCCGGGCCCACAATGCAAAATCTAATTATTGCCCTGGTAATTCCGGGTTGGGCCGGTTATGCCAGGATTGCCCGGGGAATGGTGCTGTCCTTGAGAGACCAGGTTTTCATCACCGCTACCAGGGCGCTGGGAGCGGGCAGCGGGTATATAATCCTGAGACATGTGGTACCAAATGTAATACCTCCACTGATTGTGATGGCCACACTTCATGTGGGGCATACCATACTCTCAATAGCCGCCTTGAGTTTCTTGGGGCTGGGAGTGCAGCCTCCCGCACCTGAATGGGGAGCCATGTTGAACGAAGGGAAGCAGTTTATTTTTACCCATCCCCATGTGATGCTCTTTCCAGGGCTGGCCATAACGGTAACTGTATTTGCATTTAATATTATCGGTGACGGGCTGAGAGACATTCTGGATCCCAGAACAGGGGAAATTATGAAAACGTAAGCGGGGGTATTAAGTTTTTGGACTTGTTAAAAATTATCAATCTCCGGGTGCATTTTGAATCTGCTGACGGCATGGTAAAGGCGGTGGATGGCGTTGATTTGTCTGTAGGTCTTGGTGAAACGGTGGGGCTTTTGGGTGAGACGGGATCCGGGAAAACCGTCCTGGGACTTGCCGTCATCGGCCTTTTACCCCGTAATGTCAGGATGAGGGGCGAGGTGTGGTACCGGGGGAAAAACCTGATGTCTTTGACCGAAAAAGAGATGAGGGGCGTCAGGGGCCGGGAGATAGCCATGATCATGCAGAATCCCCTGAGTTCTTTGAACCCGTCACTGTCCGTCGGCGAGCAAATAGCCGAGGCCATACGGGAACATCAGGGGGTTAACAAAAAAGAGGCGTGGGCAAGGGCGAAAGAAGTGCTGAATCAAACGGGAATACCGTCAAACCGTGCCGGTAATTATCCCCACCAGTTCAGCGGGGGTATGCGGCAGCGGGCCATAATCGCCATCGGGCTGGCCTGTCAACCTTCCTTTTTGATTGCTGATGAACCCACCAAGGGGCTTGATCTTACCGTGCAAACCCAAATAGTGGAATTAATCGGATCATTGACAAGGAATTTCACCCCGCCCAGGTCAATGTTGCTGATCACTCACGACCTGGGGGTGGCCGCAGAGTTAGCGGACAGTATAGCTGTGATGTATGCCGGTAAAATTGTTGAGTTCGGCAGCGTCAGGGATGTTTTTAAAAGCCCTGTTCACCCCTATACCCGGGGATTCCTGGCCTCGCACCCCGGCAACGGCCTCAGGGCAATAGACGGGAACGGCCCTTCGTTAATCGATCCGCCTTCGGGCTGCAGCTTCCACCCTCGTTGTAAAAAGGCGCTTGCGCTATGCCGGCTGGAAGAGCCTTTAATAAAAACTGTAGGGGAAAACCACGGGGCGAGGTGTCACTATGCTTGAAGCGGTGGGTTTGAAGAAAACCTTTCACAGCGGTATTTTCAGGCGAAAAAGCATAATTGCCGTAGATAATGTATCTTTCAGCATTAAAAAAGGTGAGTCCCTGGGGCTTATCGGCGAAAGCGGAAGCGGTAAAACAACCATCGGCAAATTAATTACCAGGTTGATTGATCCCACCGGGGGGCAGGTTTATATAAACGGACAGGACATTTTAAAACTAAAACTCCCGTATCTGAAAAAGTTCAGGCAGAGGGTACAGATGATTTTCCAGGAACCCGACAGTGCGCTGGACCCGCGCTGGAAAATAGCCAAAAGCATGGCCGAGCCTTTTAAACTGCACCGCCTGGCGCAGGAGACCGAAATAGATAAACGTGTACGCGAATTGATCAGTATTGTCGGGTTGCACCCTGAGCATCTTAACCGCTATCCTTTTGAGCTCAGCGGGGGGCAACTGCAGAGGATTTCGCTGGCCCGGGTTCTGGCTTTGGAGCCGGAAATTATCGTGGCCGATGAGCCCACCTCCTCGCTGGATGTGTCGGTACAGGCCCAGGTATTATCCCTTTTAAAGGAACTGCAGAAAAAATATAAACTGACCCTTCTTTTTATTTCTCATGATTTAAACGTGGCCCGCCGGATGTGTGACCGGGTGGCGGTGATGTACCGGGGGACAGTCGTAGAGGAAGGGAGCACCGGGACGGTTTTTGAAAAAGCCCGCCATCCTTATACCCGTTCGCTTCTGGATGCAATACTTATTCCCGACCCTGATGTCAGGCGGACAATGTCAAACAGGGGTTTTTATCTTCCGGATGGGACACCTGTTGAAGATTATAAGGGCAACAATGGCTGTACCTTTTGGCACCGCTGCTTGATTAAAGACCCTTTATGCATGTATCGGAGGCCTGATCTTGTACAGCTTAATAAAATGCACAGGGTGGCCTGCCACAAGGCTGATCTGTATCCAGTCCTTCGGGAAAGCGGCTGTAATTTAATTTGAATATAAGGGGAAATCAATATGTCAGTAAATCATGTGGAATTAAAAGATATGATCAGAAAAAGGTGGAACCGTCGCGCCGGTTCTTTTGACAGGTGTCCTGGACACGGGATACACTCCGACAGGGAAAAAAATGACTGGGTTAATTTGTTTACAAGGGTTATAGGCGGAGACGGCCTTAGCATCCTGGATGTGGGGGCCGGCACCGGCGTTCTTGCTCTGGTTATGGCCGAAATGGGGCACAGAATAACATGTCTGGATATTGCGGAGGAAATGTTGGAAAAGGCCGGGGAGAAATTTAAAAATAATAATTTGCCCGGAAAATTTGTTGTTGGTGACGCGGAAAAACTGCCCTTTGAGGATAATTCCTTCGATGTTGTTTTTAACAGGCACGTGGTGTGGTCGCTGCCCGACCCGGATAAGGCCATAAGGGAGTGGAAAAGGGTTTTAAAGGCGGGGGGGAAGCTTGTCATTATAGATGGCAACTGGGGAAAACATTTACCTATGCATAAAAAAATATGGCGTTTTTTCGGTCAATTGCTGATACTGATTACAGAATTTAGAAACCCCTGGCAGGGTGGACACAAGATGGACAGATACTTGCCCATGAAACAACAAAAACGTCCCGAGACGGATAAAATCATATTGGAGGGATTGGGGTTTCAGGTGGATGTCATAAATGTTAATATCCCGAGGTGGAATAATTTCTTGGGTTACCTCAAACACGGTTATTACACCGGAGAAGAGTTTTTGATAAAGGCTGTTAAAACGACTGGCTGTTGTATACAACATGATTGACAAGAGGGGAAGGCTGATGGAAAGAAAGAATGGTTTTGTCAGGATTTTATGCCCCGGAGGGGAAGATATTGGTGTTGAGGAAAAGCATGTGGTATATCCCGAAATAGAATAGCAAAAAAATTCAAGGTTCTGATGGTAATAAGAATTGATATTCGGGATTAAGGGTTGACCTGGCTCATTTTTTATCGGGATAGACGCGGTCACATTCAGCCCGGATGGTAGCGCTCTGGCTGTGGCTTCATATGATGGGACTCAGGAACACAAAATGAAATTGCTAAACAAATAAATGGAAGAAGGGGTATTAATGTTGGAAAAAGGCTGTCCATAAGAAGGACAGCCTTAATTAGCTCTTTTTACTTAACGTTTCTTTGTCCTACCGGACTGCCATCTGACCAGCCACCGGTTTCATCCTGGGGATCGGGCCTGTTGTAATTTGGCTTTCCGGAGGTGTTAAAGCCAACATAACTCCTTTAGGTTATGGTAAAAAGTATATAAATTTTGTAATATTTAGACAATTAGCCAGTAAGGATTGGGAGGCTGTATCGGCTGACAGTAT
>JBMOPB010000122.1:0-22928 GCA_049325055.1 Bacillota bacterium | reverse complement strand
CGCAGGAACGGCTTAGATACCGGCTCTTCAGGCAATATAAAAACCACCCACCGATAAAATTTATTTTATCAATAGATGGTAGATTTTCTGGTGGAGGCGGGGGGAGTTGAACCCACCGTCCGAAAGAAAGACAATAAGAGCTTCTCCGAGCGCAGGCGGTGATTTAAACTTCGCGCCCTTGGCGGCCACAGCCAGCCTCCTCCGGCGCTATCTCGATGATTGTCCCGTCAGGCCTCCGAGAATTGGCCCAAAAGCAAGCCCGTTTTAGTGACCCCCTAGCCCGGGCCACGGGCCCGGCACGGGTAGAAGGTTAGCCGCAATTAAGCAGCGTAAGCGTATTCTTGTTTGGCAATTAATGTTTTTCCACCGTATTACGGGCTGATGGAACCCCGGCTCGCTACTCTTACCACCTTTTCCCCCGTCGAAACCATTACGCCCCCATAAATTGAGATGTGGGAGGTGAGAGGTTGGAAGTGGGATTCTCACTTCTCATATCTGCTTTCTTTTCTGGCTCTTTCCATTTCCCGCTTGGCGTCTCTTTCGGCTACGTCCTCGCGGCGGTCGTACAGCTTTTTGCCCCGGGCCAGCGCCAGCTCTACCTTGGCCCAGCCGTTTTTAAAGTAAACCTTAAGAGGAATGACCGAAAAACCTTTTTCCCGAACCTTGCCCAGAAGCCTCATAATTTCGAACTTGTGCATGAGGAGGCGGCGGGTGCGCTTCGGGTCGTGGTTGAACCTGTTGCCCTGATCATAAGGTGATATATGCATATTATACAACAATAGCTCACCATTCTCAACCCGGGCGTAGCTGTCCTGCAGGTTGGCCTTGCCGGCCCGCAGGGATTTTACCTCGGTGCCGGTCAGCTCTATGCCTGCTTCGAAGGACTCAAGTATATGGTATTCATGCCTTGCCCTCCGGTTGACGGTGACTGTTTTTTCAGGCATAGGGCGCAAACCTCCTTAAAAAAGGGGTAAAATCTATTATATCTCACTCTGCCGGACTGTCAAGTGGAAATTATAGCCCCATATCGGCGGATATTCTTTGCATGGCCTTGAGACCGATGCCCAGGAAATCTTCCAGTGAGAGTCCGATATCGGCGCAGGCCTTGATTGTCTCCCGGTTTGCCCCCCTGGCGAAAGATTTTTCTCCGAAACGGTTTACAAGGAACGGCACGTCGATGGCCGAAAGGCTTTTTTCTTTTTTGATCAGCGCCCCGGCTACGATAAGCCCGGTTACCGGGTCGGTGCAGTAGAGGGCCTTGTCCATCAGGCTTAAGCGGGGGAATCCGTGTCTTTCATTGTGTACCTTGACGGCGTACACGATATCCTCCGGCAGGCCCTTTTCCTCCAGTAGCCTGGCCCCTTCCAGGCTGTGCCTGTCCGGGTCGTCCTTGGTCTGGTCGTAGTCAATGTCGTGAAGCAGGCCGGCCAGCCCCCATTTCTCCCGGTCTTCGCCGAAGTGATCAGCCAGCTCCCGCATTACGGCCTCCACGGCCAGGCAGTGTTTGAACAGGTTCTTGTTTTCCAGGTGATCGCTTAAGAGGCTCAGTGCTTCTTCCCTTGTCATCATCATATCTCCTTGACATATGTTGTATTGCCGGGCAGCCTCAGGAACTTGGCGGTGGCCCGGCAGGGCACGCTGCCGTCGGGTAGTATTATTCGCCCCTCCAATGTATACAGCTTTCCCTTTCCGCCTGTGCAGCGGGACTCCAGCGCAAGAGGGACGTTTACCGGAACTGCCTTGCTGAAGCGGGTGGTCATCTCGGCGGTCATGGCGGGTATATCCTGCAGCCACAGCCACTGTGCCATGACTTCGTCCAGCATGGTGGATATGATACCCCCGTGAACGTACCCGGTCCACCCCTGGTGCTCCGGCCCGGCGGTAAATGTGCTGCGGCAGACTTCACCGTCCATGGCAAAGCGGAGCTTTAGCCCTATGGGGTTTCGGGGGCTGCATCCAAAGCACATTCCTGCTTCCTTTGTAGTATTATCCACTGGGTTCATCTCCCGAACGGTAAATCTATAAACAGCTCCTATATTTTATCAAACTGCCATTATTTTGGCAATAATCGGGTAATCTCTCCTGCTTTCGTTATGAAAGGCGGGGGGAAGGACGCTCGCAATATGGAATAAATGGTCTAAAAATTCATGCAATTAATGGGAGGATAATTTAACTGAATGGCCAATCAATCCTGTAGATGATCACCGGGAAGAGATCCGGTTTGAGATTCCTTAAACGGGAGGTTTACATAGATCAGTAAGTTGGCGAGGGCGGCCTTTTGGGGCCGCCCGGTTTTACACACCAATACGAGGGCAGGGTTTATGATTACACATCTTTTCGGCGTCACCGTTTATGTTTCGGACCAGGACCGGTCTGTCTCTTTTTACCGGGACAAAATCCTGACGGGAATAAATATGGCCTGGTGGAAGCACCAGTCGATTAACCGGCAGACGGGGGTTGCCGCCGTTTTACCAGTATGGTGTTTATTTCTAACCTTGCTTTCCGTACGAAGTCTTCGATTTTCGCTCCGCTGAGCTGTTCACCGGACTCCAGGGCCTCTAGCAGATCTTTGAACCATTTGACCAGAAGACTGTTTAACCCGGCGTATTTTTCCGGGGCATTTCCGGGCTCCGGTTCTTTGCCGCTCCAGATCCCGTTCATCCTAATGAACAGGAAGTTGGTGATCCGCCTCATAGCCTGGGCCAGGGCTGCGACCCTGGAATCGGTAAAGGTTGCGGCTCCTTCATAGGAGTTGGGGTGTTCGGTTACCAGCCTCCCTTCACCCTGAAGCATCCGGTAGGCGGGGGTGCCTTTCAGTATTATCTGGTGGTGGTAAAGCACGTTTGCCGTAACCGGGAGGTTATTCAAAAGGCCGTTTCTGGTAAGGAACTCAAGGTTGACCCGGATGTCTTCCAGGGTTGAGTCAGGCTCAAACATAATAAACCCGATATTGGGCTCTATGCCGTGCCTTCGCAGTATAGCCACGGCCCGCTCGTTCTGGGCCACGGTGGTCATCTTGTTAAGCCTTTTGAGGGATTCGTCCCGCCCGCTCTCCAGACCGATGAGGATGTGGCGCAGGCCAGCCTCCACCAGGGCACCTATGGTCCCGTCGTGTATGTCGTTGACCCTGGCCTCGATTCCGAAACTGATGTTTCTGGATTTCAGCAGTGAGGCGATGCTAAGTGCCCTTTCCCGGCCGGCCCGCCCGGGGCCGAAAAAGTTGGGGTCGGTGAAGTAGAATCGTCGTTGACCACTTTCGCAGATGATCTTGTCCACCTCGGCGGCTATATTTCCGGGGCTGCGGCCCCGCCAGTACCCCTCCCGGCCGTAAAAGGGGTTGATGTGGCAAAAGGTGCACCCCCCGTAGCATCCCCTGCTCCCAAGGAGATTCACTTCCGGGAGGCGGAACAGCGGCCCGGTCCGGACGGGGAAGGGTATGGAGTCCAGGTCCGGCTCCGGTCTCCTGGGTATTAACAGCACACTGTCCGGGCCTTTTCTCTGTGCCAGCCCGGGGATATCCCAGGGGCTTTCCCGGCGGGAGACCGCCCCGGCCAGTTCCGCGAAGGTGAACTCCGGCTCTCCCACGATGACGCTGTCTATGGCCCGGCAGCTTTCCAAAATGTCTTCAAAGGCAAAGGTGGGGTGAAAGCCGTATGCTGTTATGTGTTTTGCCAGTCCTTCATCCCGTACTCTTTCAAGAAAACCGGACAGGTCCGGGTCGGGGCGCCACTGGTAAACCATGTGTACGCCCAGTATATTCGGCCTTATGTCGCTGACCCTGCGCCATATTTCTTCGTAGGTCAGCCCGTCCATGTATCCGTCGACTATTTCCACCTCATGTTCCCCGCTTTGCAGCATGCCGGCTGCGTAGCCGGTAAGCAGGCAGGAGGAAAGGGGAGTATTGGCGATATCGTTGCAGTGGTCGGGTTTGATTGTGCGAGGGTGCTCCAGCAGTAGGATTTTCATTTTTATCACCTCACTCCCTGCCACATGAAAACATTTTTGCACAGGTGCAGGGTTTCCAGCCGGTATCTTATGGTTTCAAAGGGTTTGGGGTTGTAATAAACAGGGTAAATCAGGTCGGTATCCGGAGCTAATACGCCCCCGGCCCTGGCTATGGCTTCAATCCTGGTGCCGGGCAGTATTCGTATGTTGTTCAGTACCACAGTTCCCAGGTTCCTGTTTTTTTCGTGCAGTTTGTAGATGCGCTCCAGCATTCGCGTTCCCTTCTGAACCGTCTTTTCGGTCTCCCCGGGAACGTTTACCATAAAGTGATACACGGTGGTGACGCTGCTCTCCGAGGCAAGCTCAGCGGCCTTCAGCACGTCTGACTCCGACAGCTTTTTGTCCAGTACGTCCAGGGATTCCTGGCAAAGGCCGTCGGGGGAGAAAGAAAAACAATCACAGCCGGCCCTTTCGAAAAGGGCTATGTTTTTTTCGTCAAGGTACTTTTCCCGCATGAAGCCGCTCCACTTTATTTTCAGGCCCCTGCGGATTATTTCCCGGCAGATCTCCTCCAGATGGCCTTGCGGGGTGTTCAGCACCGGGTCGGTGAAGTGGAAGGCCCCGACGCCGTATTCTTTGTGGAGTTTTTCCATCTCGTCCGCCACCGACGCGGGGGCCCGGCATCTCAGCCTCTTTCCCTGCAGTCCCGGGTAGACGCAGTAAGAGCAGCCCACGTTGCAGCCCCTCTTGGCCTCAATGCCGATGGGGGGGACATAGCTGTTGGCCTCCAGGTAAAGGGAGGGGGGCAGGAGATTTCTTTCGGGGGGGGTGTAATTCTTCATATCGAAATCCCTGGACGGAGGCCTGACCCGCACCTTTCGGCCCTCCCGCCAGCAGAGGCCTTTTACCGGCGGGGGGCTTTCCAGCGAGGACAGAAGGGCCGGAAAGGCCATTTCGGCTTCACCCACTATTCCGTAGTGAATCTCGGGAAACTCCGCCATAAGCCTTTTGGGAAACAGGGAAAAGCCGGTGCCGCCCACGATCAGCCGGACCCCGGGGAGGACGGCGGATATAAGCCGCACCGTGACGGCAAAGGGGGGAATCAGGGATGCCGTTTTATTGCCAAGGGGATCGATATTCCGCAGGGAAAGGCCCACCACTTGGGGCTGGAAGCTCAAAAGCCTGTCTTTCAACGCCCCGAAGGGATCGGCCTCAATATTCATGTCCAGTATATCCACATGATGGCCTGCATTTTTAATGCGGCCGGCAAGGGATACAATTCCGACCGGATAAACTTTTTCCGCAGACGGCCCTTCCACCGAGAGGGCCTGCACCATTAATACCCGCATATCAATTCACTCCAGAAGCAGAAGCGCAAAATATTTTATGAAATCGCCCCGGTTTTCAAGCGTTTTGAGTGGTATCCCGGAACGCTTCGCGGTCTCGAATACGTCGATTCCCGCACCTTCCATGGAAGGCCTGGAGTCACGCGCGTTCCGGCACTGGCCGCCGGCCGGGCAGGGGTCGCACAGTGAACATGGGCCGGCCCAGAAGGCGAAGGCCTTGTAATAACCCTGCCTGAACGCCTCCCTTTCGGCCTGCAGAACACGCCGCTGGAAGCCGGCGGTGGGGGGCTCCCCCTCCAGGAGAAAGGCCTGGGTGTAATCCTTGAGCATCGCCCTGGTTTTCCCGGGGGTGGGGCTGTTAGGCGGGCAGTGGGGCCTTCCGTACAGTTCACACCCGTAACGGCAGCGCAGGTCCGCCCAGCCGGGTATGTGTACGGCCTGTACCGGTATGGGATGAACCGCCCCAAACCCCAGATCCCGGATTTTGGACGCCAGCCGGGCGGCAAGGTCCAGGCGAAGTCCGGATAGCCTTTGTTCATACTTTGAGGCGATGATGAGGGCGGTATCGGTGGCCAGGGGAACCAGGCCCGTGGCATGCAGGCCAAGGCCGTCCAGTTTTTCCAGGACCCAGCTTTCCGAAAAGACCATACCGTTATAGGTGTTAATAAGCATGTTCAGGTCCGAGAGGGCGGCCTTTTGGGGGGAATGTCCCGGGAAAAAATCATGTATCAGTAAAAACCCGTCCGCCTTCAGGCACTCCGCCGCCCCGGCCAGTATATGGGGAACCTCGGACTCGGAATAGGCGTGGATTATATTTGAGAGTATGACCAGGTCGAAGCGGCCTTTGCCGAAGGGCCAGGGGTCCAGTATGTTGATGCTGCAGAAGGACACCCTTTCCACGATCCCCCTTTTTTCCATTAACTCCCGGGAAAGGTCCAGCACCTCCGGCAGGTCCGCCAGGGTTGCCCCCAA
Organism: Bacillota bacterium; assembly: GCA_049325055.1. Lineage (GTDB taxonomy): Bacteria > Bacillota > Desulfotomaculia > Desulfotomaculales > Desulfocucumaceae > BRHc4a. The sequence continues at coordinate 16,665 of JBMOPB010000122.1, read as the reverse complement.
GCCGGGGAAACGCTCCAGGAACCCTGCCGCCACAGCGCCGGAGCCGGCCCCGACATCCAGTATTTCTCCTTCAGCCAGGAGACCGTCGAATATTGGTAGTATTTCCCCGGCCTTGGTCCGGGCCACTCCGTCCATGGCCCTGATATACCTTCGCACCCGGTTGACTAAGCGGTCCGTATCCTCGTCAGAGGGGTAAATCACCCTGCCGCCGCTCCTTATGCATTCTTCAAGGCCCTGCCAATAGGAAGCCAGATATTTGCGCCAGAGTATGGAATCCCCCTGGTAATCTTCCCGGTCTTTTACCAGATATTGGCGTGAAATGGCGGCATTGTAAAAAACTTCCCCATTTCTGTTTATAAGTCCCAGGGCACATAGTGCCTGCAGGAAACGCTCCATTCCCCGGAGACTGCACCCGGTGATTCCGGCAATGTCAGGGGCGTTTTTCCCGGCCGGCTCCAGCAGGGTGAATATATCCATTTCAACCGCGGTGAAAAGTATTTCCGAGAACCAGTACCCCGTGGCAAGGTCCTCCAGGTACTGCGGACTTTTGTCCTGGGGGTCGCGGTTCAAGTAGGGAGGTCTCATAGCCTATACACCTTTCAGCTATTTCTGGAAACGCCGGCGTTGTCGAAGGTAAGCATTTTGCCTATCACCTGTGCCGCAGCCTCCACAATATTCATGGCCAGGGCCGCCCCGGTTCCTTCTCCCAGCCGGAGGTTGAGGTCCAGAAGCGGCTTTAGGTCCAGTTCCTCCAGCATGTACCGGTGGCCGTGCTCCAGGGACCGGTGCGCTGCTATCATGTAGTCCGTGGAATGGGTGGCCAGGCCCTTGGCGATTAGCGCACCGGCGGAGGAGATGAACCCGTCCACCACCACGGGTATTCTGTGGTAGGCGGCCCCCAGTATCACCCCGGCAATTCCGCCTATTTCAAACCCGCCCACCTTGGCCAGCACGTCAAGGGGGTCTTTGGGGTCGGGGCGGTTGACCTCCAGCGCCCTTTCTATGACCCGGACCTTGTTTTCCAGCGCCTCGTCGCTGATTCCGGTTCCTTTCCCGGTTACTTCCCGGGCGGGACGGCCTGATACGGCGGCCAGTATGGCGCTGCTGGGGGTGGTGTTGCCGATGCCCATGTCGCCGGTGGCCAGTAGTTCAACCCCTTCTTCAATCAAATTTTTGGCCACTTCTATGCCGGCCTCTATAGACTGCTGCGCCTGCCGGCGGGTCATGGCCGGGCCTGTGGCAATGTTGCCGGTTCCGCAGTCAACCTTATGGGAGAGAATTTTATTCTCCCTCACAAGGCCGGACAGGTCGGCGGCTACGCCCATGTCAACAACCACCACCCGGGCGCCGGCCACCTCCGCTATAACATTGATGGCGGCCCCGCCGGCAACGAAATTGTAGACCATTTGGGGGGTGACCTCCCGGGGGAAGGCGCTTACCCCTTCCCGGACAACCCCGTGGTCTCCGGCCATGGTGACCACCGCTTTTTTTCTGACGGAAGGCTTTAAGCTCTGTCTGACGGCTGCCAGTTGCTCGGCCAGCCCCAGGAGGTCACCAAGGCTTCCCGCCGGGATGGCCAGGTTGTTCAGGTGTTCCCTGGCCTTAAGCCGCCATTCTCCGCTGACCGGTTCTATTCCGTTGATTACATAGTCAAGGTTCAAACCCATGTCTGTAAAACCTCCGGTTATAAAATGTAAACAATATGCATCGAAAGGAGCGCCAGAACCTCTGTGCATTCGCTTATGGCGCCCAGGGTGTCTCCGGTCATCCCGCCGATTTTACGCGATATGAACCTCCCCAGGGCTATTGTTCCCAGAAGGGCGGCAGCGGCCGGGACGGCTCCTTTCAGTCCCAGCGGGACCGCCACCGCTGCCAGGGTGAAGGCCGAGGCCACCATCACTTCCCGGGTCCCCACGTGGTCCGTAAAGCCGCCGGTGCCGCCGCCGGGCCTGGCATAAGGGTGTACGGCAGCCGCGTATACCTGCGACCAGCGGCCCAGTGCCGGGAAAAGGATCAGTGAAATGGCCTTTGCATCCTGGGGCAGTTGCCACAAGAGTATAAATTTTGACAAAAGGACCAGTACTCCCGCGGTAACGCCGTGGGACCCCACCCTGCTGTCCTTCATTATTTCCAGCGCCCGTTCCCCCGGCTTTCCGCTGAAGAGGCCGTCAGCCGCGTCCATCAGACCGTCGGTATGCATGTTGCCGGTGATAAGCACCAGTAAGGCGATAGAAAAAAAGTCGCATACAGGCGGGGCAAGAAACAGGGACAGCAAAACATTGACTCCTGCCGCCAATGATCCCAGCAGAAGACCGATCAAAGGGAAGCAGGCCATTGACCCGGCCATGTCACTGTCCCGGACTGGCCCCCGCACGGTCACCGGTATCCTGGTCAAAAACTGCAGCGCCAATAGAAATTTTAAAAAAAACATCTCCCGCTAAGCGATTCCGAAGTACTTGGCGGCGATCTGGGCGGCGCATTCTTTTCCGCAGGCTGCGCACACCGGCTCACCGCTTTCCCGTTCCAGATCCTTCTCCCACTTTGACGGGTCGATGGAGAGGCTGACCTGCCTGTGGTGGTCCAGGGCCACCCTGGCCCTGGCCATCTGTGTGTCCCTTTCCCAGGCCGCACTGTTTCCACGGGCCAGGTCGGCCGCGTGGGCGGCTATACGGGCGGCGATTACGCCGTCTTTAACGTCGGCCTCGGTGGGGAGCCCCAGGTGTTCGGCGGGTGTGACGTAGCAGAGAAAGTCGGCCCCGGCGGCTCCTGCGATGGCCCCGCCTATGGCCGAGGTGATGTGATCGTACCCTGGGGCCACGTCGGTGGCCAGGGTGCCCAGTATGAAATAAGGAGCGTTGTTGCAAAGCCTTTTCTGCAACAGCATGGTGGTCTCCACGTGATGCATGGGCACGTGCCCCGGACCCTCCACCATTACCTGCACTCCGGCCTCCCGTGCCCTTGCCGTCAACTCTCCGGCTATTATGAGTCCCTGAAGCTGCGCCCCGTCCAGGGAGTCGGCGGTGGATCCGGGGCGGATGGCGTCTCCCAGGCTAAGTGTTACGTCGTATTCCTTTAGAATTGCCAGTAGGCGGTCGAACTGCTCGTAGAGGGGATTTTCCCTTCGGTTGTGAAGCATCCACCCGGTCAGGAAGGCCCCGCCCCGGCTCACCACGTCAGTAACCCTGCCCCTGGCCTGCAGCCTCTTGATTACGTCAAAGTTGAGGGCACAGTGAATGGCCATGAAGTCAACGCCTTCAGCAGCCTGTTTTTCTATAGAGGCGAACATGTCTTCGGCGGTCATGCTGACTATGGCGCCGCGCTTTTCTATGGCCTCTATGGCCGCCTGGTAAATGGGGACGCTTCCCACGGGCACATTGGCTTTTTCCAGGGTTATTTTTCTCATGCCGTCTATGTCTCCCCCTGTGCTCAGGTCCATCACCGAGTCGCAGCCGGAAGCCTCAGCCGTGGCAAGCTTTTTTACTTCGGTGGATATCCGGTCGCGGTCGCTGGACGTGCCGATGAGGGCATTTACTTTTATACGTAGTCCCTGGCCGATGCCACATACTTTTATGTCCCTGCGGACCCTGTTTTTAGGTATAACTATTCTTCCCGAGGCAACCCCGGACATTATAAAATCAACGCTCACACCTTCTCTTTCCGCCACTATTTCCATTTCGGCGGTAACCTTGCCCGCGCGGGCAGCCAGAACCTGAGTCATAGTGCCTACATCCTTTCTATCAGCAATTTTGCAGGGCAGTGCCCAAATATTCGGAAACCACTTTCATGGCGCAATATTTTCCGCACATGGCGCATCCCTCCGAAGACTCGTCGCTTCTCTCTTTTCTAAGCTTTGCCGCCCGGACGGGGTCGATGGAGAGATCTATCTGCTTTTTCCAGTCAAGGTTCTTTCTGGCCCGGGAGATTTCCAGGTCCCACGTGGCCGCCCCGGGCAACCCCCGGGCCAGGTCGGCGGCGTGGGCCGCTATACGCGCGGCGATGACTCCCTCCCGGACCTGTTCCGCATTGGGAAGGCCCATGTGCTCCGTAGCGGTGACGTAGCAAAGGAACCCGGCGCCCGCCCAGGCACTGATGGCCCCGCCTATGGCCGCGCTGATGTGGTCGTATCCCGCCGCGATGTCGGTTACAACCGGGCCGAAAACAAAGTACGGCGCACCCTTGCACAGGCTTTTCTGCAACGCCACCGTTGCCTTGAGCTGATTCAGGGGGACGTGGCCCGGCCCCTTGACCATTATCTGTACACCGGCCTCCCTGGCCCGCCGGACCAATTCTCCCAGCACCACCAATTCCTGCACCTGGGGGCCGTCCAGCGAGTCAGACAGGCATCCGGGCCTCATGCCGTCGGCCAGGCTGATGGTGGCGTCGTAACGCCTGGCTATTTCCAGCACCCTGTCGTAGTTTGCATAGAGTGGGTTTTCCGACTGGTTGTGTATCATCCAGCCGATCAGGTGAGATCCGCCGTAGCTCACCAGGGGGTCGACCCTGCCGTCCTTTTTTGCCCTCTCCACTATTTCCATGGTGGTTCCGCAGTGCAGCGCCAGGAAATCGACACCGTCGGCGGCGTGCCGCTCGATCACTTTAAACAGGTCATCCACCTTCATCCTGGCGGTGGATCCATATCTTTCGCCGGCTTCGGCCAGGGCCTGGTAGAGGGGCAGCGTCCCCACCGGAACGGGGCTTGAGTCCAGCGTTTGCCTCCGCATGGCGTTTATGTCGCCGCTGACGCTCAAGTCCATGATTGCGTCCGTACCCGCCTCCACCGCGGCCCTTATTTTCTCCAACTCTTCAGTAATGGCCGCATTGTTTCCGTGCAGTCCGACGCTGGCGCTCACCTTGGTCCTAAGCCCGGTCCCGATGCCCACCGGCTTTGATTTGCGGCGGTTTACGTTGCGGGGTATTACTATGGTTCCGGCTGCCACACCTTCCATGACAAATTCGGGGGAAACGCCTTCGTCCAGTGCCACCTGCCTTATTTCGGCGGTGATTTCCCCCCCGCGGGATCTGGTTAAAAGTGTCATCATACTCCCTCCTGTAATGCTTGTAAAAAAAAGTCCTTAACCTTGAAGGTTAAGGACTTTTCCGTCATCCTCAATGACAGATAAAAGGCAGGTCTCCTGGCTAACGGTTCATCGCATTTTCCGGGCCTTCCCGGGCTTTCACCCAGTGGCATCGACCGGAGAGGCTCACCGATTACAGTGGTGGGTCCGCGCCGTTTCAAGAACCGCAGAACGCTGTTCTTTCCGGACTTCCCTATTCTCCCTGACGGGCACCTTTTACTGACTTATTTAATTTTTTGGGGGTTAATATATTGATATACTATCTAAAATGTGTTATTCCTTCCAGGGGCATTAATTTTTTTGTGATAATTTATTTTTTTTTGCGTTTCAGTAATTCTTCCATTATCTGTACGCCGGAGCTGGTGCCTATCCTGGTGGCCCCGGCCTTTATCATGCTTAATGCCTGTTCAGCGGTTTTTATGCCGCCGGAGGCCTTGATGCCGATTCCGGGGGAAACCGTTCTCTTTATTAGTTCCACATCTTCCACAGTGGCCCCGGATGGGCCAAAACCGGTGCTGGTTTTTACAAAGCCGGCGCCCGCCCTTTCGCAGATACGGCAGGCATCCGCCTTTTCCCTGTCAGTCAGGTAGCAGGTTTCGATAATGACCTTGACCACGGATGCCTGGCTTTCGGCAGCGGCAGCCTCCACCACTGTTTTAATGTCTTCGTAAACCTGCTCCAGCTTTCCTTCCTTTAAAAGGCCAATGTTGACCACCATGTCGATTTCGCCTGCGCCGATCCTCACCGCCCCGGAGGCCTCGGCGGCCTTTACGGCTGTTGTGGAGGCGCCCAGGGGAAAACCGGCGACGGCGCAAACCAAGACGCCGGAACCGGCCAGCGCCCTTGCCGCCAGGGGAACCCGGGACGGATTGACGCAGACTGCTTTAAACCCGTATTCTACCGCCTCCGAGCAGAGTTTCAGTATGTCTTCTTCGGTGGAGTACGGCTTCAGCAGCGTGTGGTCTATCATCCTGGCGATGTTTTGTAATGTTGTCAAGGTTACGGACCTCCGCTGTATGATGCTTAAGTTATCAGTGAGCCTGCAGTATTCCACCGGGGAACGGGGGGGCGTTTCCGTCCACAGACAGGCCCCGGGCCAGCATATTATATACCGGTATTGTCATGTCGGTAATGTTGTACTCCTTGCTGGAAAGCACCCAGCAGGTGGCCACCTCGTCCATGCTGCCGAAGATAATTTTGCGGGCCAGCCTCGGGTTTATGTCCTGATTGAAGCTTCCTTTCTCAATACCCGCTTTTACCACCTGTTCGATCAGGTTGTAGTAATCCCTTATTATTTCAGAAATACCTTTTCTGATGGAGGGGTCCGACTGCCGCAGCTCAATTTGCAGCACGGCGGCAAGGTTGCGGTCGGTCTGCATCCTGGTAAAATGGATATGTATAAGCCGGGCCAGCATTTCGAACGGGTCCTCGACATCCTTCAGTTCCTTCTGGGCCATTCCCACGAAGAGACCCATCTTGTTCCTGAACAGTGAAATAAGTACATCTTCCTTGTTTTCAAAGTACAGGTAGATGGTTCCGTCCGCCACTCCGGCCTCCTTCGCAATCCTCGACACCTGGGCGTTATGGTAGCCGCTCTTGGCGATAACTGTAACCGCAGCTTCTATAATCGCCTGGTATTTTTCCCCGGTTCTTTTTGCCAACTATCTCAAACCTCCCCTGATCACTAAAAGCAGGTATAATTCCTGGTTTTTATTATATCACGTTGATTGTATATCCTTTCTATTTTGATAAATTAATCGGAAATATGCCAATCACAACATTATAAACTTTTGCCCATTTTTCTATCAATACGGGCTACGTGCACAAGTATATGGGCCACGGCGTTGTACATTTCGGGCGGTATTTCAACATCCGCCCCCAGCCTGACCAGTGCCTGGGCCAACACAGTGTCCCGGTATACCGGCACTTTTTCCTTCTCGGCTATTTCCCTTATTTTAGCCGCCAGGTCGCCTTTGCCTACTGCCACAACCACCGGGGCCCGGTCTTTGCCCTGTTCGTACCGGAGGGCGGCGGCAAGGTCTGCGGCTTTGTCAGTAGGCCTTTCTTTTTTTTCCATGTCTCACACTTCCAGGTCTAAAAGATGATTTCCGGAGTCCTTCAATCCAGGTGCTATATCAGCGCAGCCGGTTATTCCGGGCCTGGTTATCCCAGCCGCCTTTACATCCGGGTACCCCAGGCTGCGCAGCCCTTCCAGCAGGTCCGGAAGGCCCTCCCTTATTATTTGGGTGTATGAGTCCTCTTCAGTGTAAAATGAAATTGACAGGGCTTCACTCCTGGCCGCAAGGTGAATCCATATCACTCCAATGTTGTCTGTTTTAAGCCGCACAAATATGCTGGCCGGGCTTTCGGGGGCGTCGGCCGCCTGTTTCTCCCTGTCGTTTTTGATGAAGAAGCGGGACTCGCTGAAGAGGGGGGACTTATAGGGCAGGGGCAAAATGTCGGGCAGGCCGTGACCTGGCGCAGGCGAAAGAGGGGCTTTAATTTCAGCTTCGCCCGCCTTGCCGGCGCCTGCGGATCCGGCGGCCTTCCAGGTCTTTTCGGAAGCCTGACTGTTTATCTCTCCCGTATCCTGCCTGGGAGGAGCCTTGTCCACCCTGTTTTGAGCGGTCCGTCCCGCAAGTATGTTAAGCAGGGCCGGAAGCATGTTATTGATTTGCATTTATAGAACACTTCCGGTTAATTGAGTATTATCTATATTATCGAAAAAAATGGTGATTAATTAAAGGCCTTTTTTAAATATTTTGTACCATTGAAGGATTTTCACCGGGTGGGGCGAAAAAGGCCTCAGGGAGGTTTTAAAATGGATGTTGCCGCAATATTTACAACAGCATTTCTGGTTGGTTTTTCGGGTGCGATGATGCCGGGGCCGCTCCTGGCGGTGGCTGTCGGGGAGGCCGCCAAGAGGGGATTCTGGTCCGGCCCCCTTCTGGTTCTGGGCCATGCGGTGCTGGAGTTTCTGCTGGTGGTGCTGCTGGTGCTGGGGCTGGCCTCGGTGCTGGGAAAGGTTGAGGCCAGGATAATAATCGGCTTGGTGGGAGGGCTGTTTTTATTTTACTTCGGATGGGGGATGGCCAGGGATTCACTGAAGGGAAAGGTCACCCTGGACCTGGAAGATAAAAAGCCCGGCATCCCTGCGGGATCTCCGGGCGGGGGCGGAAGGGGAATGCACCCGGTGGCCGCCGGGGCACTGGTGAGCTTCTCGAACCCGTACTGGAGCATGTGGTGGGCGACAGTGGGGCTTTTATATATCACACAGGCCCTGCAGGGAGGAATGCTGGGAGTGTCTGCATTCTTTTCGGGGCACATTCTTGCCGACCTGGCCTGGTACAGCCTTGTGGCCGCGGCGGTTACGGGGGGCAGGCGCTTTATAACACAAAAACTGTACAGCTCGGTGCTGGTGGTGTGCGGCATTTTTATAATAGGGCTGGGGGGTTTTTTCATCTGGGACGCCATACTGAATATCATATAAACGGTTAAAATAATGGGTAGTCATCCGTACTCCATTAAAAGAAGGTGAGTCCTATGCCTGTTGTATTTTGCGGTGTGTGCCCCCACCCGCCCATTATGGTGCCGGCGGTTGGGAAAAAGAGTTCGGACATCGTGATGAAGTCAAGGCAGGCCATGCTGGAGCTGGGCCGGAGGCTTTCTGAGAGCGGGGCCCGGTCGGTGGTGATGATTTCCCCCCACGGCCCGGTATTTACAGACGGAATAGCCATCAACGCAAACCCGGTGCTGAAGGGGAACCTGGGAAAATTCGGCGCAGTGGAGGTGGCCTTTGAGCTTGAGAATGACCTGCCGCTGGCAAAAGAAATTCACAGGTACGCCCGGGAAGCCGGTGTAATTACTCTTGAAATGAATAAGAAAGCTGCCGGCCAGTACGGTGTCAGCACGGACCTGGACCACGGACTTACGGTCCCGCTGTATTTTCTTGTGGAAGCGGGGGTGCAACTGCCGCTGGTGCCTGTTTACATGGGCCTTTTGTCCCGCAAAAAGCTGTACCGGTTCGGAACCGCCATTCAGAAGGCCGCCCAGGATTCGGGAAAGAAGGTGGCGGTACTGGCCAGCGGCGACCTCTCGCACTGCCTTACCCGGGATGCCCCTGCCGGATACGAGCCCGGGGGGAAGGAATTTGACGAGGAAATTGTAAGGCTTTTGGGCGCCGCCGATGTTATGGGTATTATAAACATGGACTCGGTGCTGGTGGAAAAGGCGGGAGAGTGCGGCATGAGGCCCATCATCATGATGCTGGGGGCGATGGACGGGTACTCTGTGGAGTCCGAGGTTCTTTCCTACGAGGGACCATTTGGTGTGGGCTACGCGGTGGCCGTATTCAGGCCTGATTCAGCCGAGGCGGGGAGGCGTTTCATGGACACGCTGGACGAGAAGCGGCGGGAGGAAGCTTTGCACAGGAAAAAAGGGGAGGGTTATCTGCCCGGCATAGCCAGGGATGCACTGGAGCACTACAGCAGGGGTAAGAAGTTCAAGATTCCGCCCGGCAAGATACCGGATGAATTTAAAAAGCCTGCGGGTGTATTCGTCTCCCTGAAAAAGGACGGCCAGCTCAGGGGATGCATAGGCACTATTTTTCCACAATACAGTAGTATTATCGAGGAGACCATTAACAACGCCATCAGCGCCGGTCACCGAGACCCACGCTTTCACCCGGTCGGGCCCGAGGAACTGGACGAACTGGATATTTCCGTGGATGTGCTGCACGCGCCCGAGCCGGTGAAGGGAAAAGACCAACTGGACCCGGTCCGCTACGGGGTTATTGTCAAGTCGGGCAGGAGGCAGGGGTTGCTGCTGCCCAACCTTGAAGGCGTGGACACTGTGGAGCAGCAGATTGACATAGCCCGCCAGAAGGCTGGAATATCACCCGGGGAGCCCATAGAACTGGAGAGGTTTGAGGTGGTAAGGCACAAATGAGAAGTGAGATGTTGAGAAGTGAGATGAGGGAAAAAGGCGACCAGGTAATGGAAGGTCAGGTGTGGCTGACAGGGGGGATATAGGTATTAGGGAAGCATTCTTTTACGAAAAAAGCAGTGACGGAAGGACCTTCTGCAAGGTCTGCCCAAAGCTTTGCAACATAAGGCCGGGCCACCGGGGCTTCTGCAGGGTCCGGGAAAACCGTGACGGCACTCTTTACGCTGTCAACTACGGCCAGTGCACCTCTTACGCCATGGACCCCATAGAAAAAAAACCTCTTTACCACTTCCACCCGGGGACTTTCATACTGTCGCTGGGGACCATGGGATGCAACCTGCGCTGCGGGTTCTGCCAGAACTGGGAGATAGCCCACGGTGATCCCAGGTCGTTGTACCTTGGCCCGGAAAGGGCGGTAGAGGCCGCCCTGGACGCACGCGCAGAGGGAGTAAGGTGTGTGGGGCTTGCGTACACCTACTCGGAGCCGTTCATGTGGTACGAGTACGTGTACGATACGGCGAAGCTGGCCCGGGAAAAGGGGCTTAAAAACGTGCTGGTGACCAACGGCTATGTCAACGAGGAGCCTTTAAGGAAAATACTCCCCTTCATCGACGCCATGAACATCGACGTGAAGGGATTTACCGATAAGTATTACAGGGATGCCTGCGCCGGGCGGCTGGAGCCGGTGATCAGGACGGTGGAGATATCATGCAGGGAGTGTCACGTGGAAATAACCACCCTCCTGGTGCCGGGTCTCAATGACTCCAAGGAGGAAATAGAGTCACTGGCCTGCTGGCTGTCGGGGCTGGGCAGGGATATACCGCTCCATTTCTCCAGGTATTTCCCAAACTACAAATACGACCTGGCCCCAACACCGTATGAAACGCTGAACATGGCCAGGGACACGGCCAGGCAGTATCTTGACCATGTTTACATAGGAAACGCCCCCGAGCTGGACGGCGGAAAAACCCGGTGCCCGCACTGCTCCGAGGTGGTCGTCGACCGCAGGGGGTACAGTACAAGGGTGGCTGGTCTTACGGGAGATGCCTGCGCCGGCTGCGGTGGCAAAGTAAATGTGGTGGTATAGGCGAAACCGGCGCCGGGTCGTTTTTTAGGCGCCGTTATTAATAAAGGGGGTTGGTGGATGGACATGATGGACAAAATACACCTGCTGGCCGGCTTGCTGCTTGCAAGCAACAGGACAATGGTGCTTACCGGGGCCGGAATTTCCACTGAGAGCGGCATTCCCGACTTCAGGGGTCCTGACGGGCTGTGGAACAAGGTGGACCCCATGTATGTTTTCTCGGCCGACACTTTTGTATACCGGCCGGAAGTATTTTACAAGACCGGCATGCCACTTTTGGGCACGCTGCAGGAGGCGAAGCCCAACGCCGCCCACGTTGTCATTGGGGAGCTGGAGAAGGCGGGGCTGGTCTGGGCCGTGGTGACTCAAAACGTAGACGGCCTGCATCAGAAGGCCGGTTCGAAGATGGTGTATGAGCTGCACGGCCACCTGAGGTCGGCCACCTGCATGAACTGCCGCCATGTCATCCCTTGGGAACAGCTTGAGGAGATGGTAAGGTCAGGCCAGGTGCCTCCACGCCACCAGTCCTGCGGAGGTGTTTTCAAGCCGGACGCGGTGTTTTTCGGAGACCCCCTGCCCAGTGATTTTTATGACTGCTGCCGGGAGGTTTCGGAGAGCGAGCTGCTTATAGTTGTGGGGTCCAGCCTGGAGGTGTCGCCGGTCAACTACCTCCCCGGGCTATGCAAAAAGCTGGTAATTATCAATATGGGTGAGACAACGTACGACCACCGGGCTTACCTGAAAATAGAGGCCAGGGCCGGGGAGGCCTTTACGCTGCTTGCCGATGCCCTCAGGAAAAAAGGGGTCCAGTTGTCCGTGGAAATAGCGTGACTTTGTTCCCGGCGGGTGATTTCAGATGATATATGTAGGCACGGCCGGATACAGTTACGATGACTGGAGGGGTCCCTTTTATCCTGAAAAGGTTGATAAAAAGGAGATGCTGTCCATCTACGCCAGGGAGTTTCCCTTCACCGAGGTGAACAGCACTTACTACCGGCTGCCCAACAGGTACATGATGTACAATATGCAGGCAAAGGCCCCCGAGAATTTTCATTTCGTGATCAAGGCCTACAAGTCGCTGACCCATGAAAGGGAAAACAACGTCCAGGACTTCACCGCTTTCGCCGATGCCCTGCAGCCGCTGGTGGAGTCCGGCAAGTTCGGGTGCATACTGGCACAGTTTCCCCAGAGTTTCAGGCTCAACGGGGCCAATGTGGCCTATGTCCGGGAGCTGGGCCGGCGCCTGGCCGGGTTCGGCACGGTGGTGGAATTCAGGCACGGGGAGTGGCTCCGGGAGGACATTTTCCGGTTCCTGGCCGATCAGGGGCTGGGCTATGTCTGCGTGGACGAGCCGGGGCTTAAAGGGTTGGTCCCCCCCGAGGCAAGGGCCACCGGGCCTACAGCGTACGTGCGGTTTCACGGGCGCAATTATGAAAAATGGTGGAAGCACAAGGAAAGCTACGAAAGGTACGACTATCTGTACTCCGAGGATGAGCTGGCCGGGTGGGTTCCCAAGATATCAGGGCTGGCAAGAGAGGCAAAAAAGGTATACGTCAGCATGAACAATCACTACCGGGGCCAGGCGGTGATCAATGCCCGGATGATCAGGAAAATGCTCAAGATGGCCGGTGAAGAGGTGTGCTGACAGCGCCTGTGGCTGTCTTTTAATTATGTTTTGATAATTTCAATGGATTTACGGGAGTCTTTTGCATTGGTAAAAAAGAATGAAAACACCTGTAGAATATTGCTTCCCGGAAGCTTGAAAAAAGTAGAGTTTGTACGGCGGCTGAACCGTTTTGTGGCGGAAATAAAGATTGACGGGGCAAAGGACCTGGCCCATGTGCCCAGCTCCGGCAGGATGGGTGAGCTTTTATATCCAGGGGCAGGCGTTTTTGTAGCGCCCCAGGCAAGGCCCGGGTCCAAACTGAGATACAGGATTTTGCTGGCAGAAAAGGGAGGTTACCGGGTTTCCGTGGACTCTCTGCTTCCCAACAGGATTATTTACAGTGCCCTTGTGGCCGGCTACCTGCCGGAACTTTCCGGCTACCGGACCGTAAAGAGGGAGGCTGCGTACGGATCGGGAAGGTTTGACTTTTTTCTTGCGGAGGGCCCCGGTGAAGGGTGCTACCTGGAGGTCAAGTCAGTAACACTTGTTGAAGAGGGTGTGGCCCTATTCCCCGACGCCCCGTCGGAGAGGGGCGCAAGGCACCTGGAAGAACTGGCCGCCGCCCGGCGGGAAGGCTACCGGGCGGTGGTTCTTTTTGTCATACAGAGGGGGGATGCCATTTGCTTCAGGCCTAACAGCCTCCGGGACCCGCGTTTTGGCAGGGGCCTGACGGCTGCGGCCCGGGCAGGAGTGGAGGTGCTGGCAAGGCGCTGCAGGGTGTCACTTAAGGAAGTGGCCCTGGGGGAGCAGGTGCCGGTGTATTTATAATAGAATTCAGAATACAGACTCCCAGAATTCAGAAATGAAGGCTTCCGGAAGCCTCTGTCAAAATTAACCGGCAGGAAGACCTTTTTACAGAAGGAATAAATAATGATGTTTTTTTTACGGGTATGCATTTTTTATCTTGACAGGACACGTTGTATAATTATACACTCAGATGTATAATTATTATTGTTTGGCTGCCAGTACCAGTTTTCCACCCTTAAACCGGGTGGTTTTTCAGGTAAAGAGGGGGAGGAGAAAGAATTGACGTTATCCGGGGAAATCAGGGTGGGTGTAATTGGAGCGACGGGCTATGCAGGGGCCGAGCTGGTAAGGATTTTATCGGAACACCCCAATGCCAGGCTGGCCGGGCTGACTACACAGAGTTATGCCGACAAGCCCTTCTGGGAAGTGTATCCCCACCTGTATAAACATACGGATATGATGTGCCAGGAGCTCGACCTGCCGGGACTGGTGGAAAAAAGTGACGTAATATTTACGGCGCTGCCGCACGGACACTCCATGCCGGTGGCGGCGGAGGTGCTGAGGCAGGGAAAGAGATTGGTGGACCTGGGCGCCGACTTCCGTTTTAACAACGCCGGAATATACGAGAAATGGTACAAGCTGGAACACACCGAGCCCATAATAAATCAACAGGCGGTATACGGTCTCCCGGAGATACACCGTGACAGTATAAAAGAAGCGCGTATTGTGGCCAATCCGGGTTGCTACCCCACCAGCGCCATACTGGGACTGGCGCCGCTTCTGAAAAACAGACTGGTGGAAACCAGGGGTATTGTTATAGACTCAAAATCCGGGGTTTCCGGCGCGGGAAGGGCTCTTTCGCTTAACACCCACTACTGCGAGGTGAATGAGAGCATCAAGGCGTACAACGTGGGGGTCCACAGGCATACGCCGGAAATTGAGCAGGAGCTGAGTTTGCTGGCCGGCGAAGGCCTGGTGGTGTCTTTCACGCCTCACCTGACGCCTATGAACAGGGGGATTCTGGGCACTATATACGCAAATCTTAAAGGCAGCGCCGGACGGGAAGAGATTACCGGTTTATACAGGGAGTTTTACAATGACAGCCCGTTCGTGAGAATACTTCCCCCGGGTATGCTGCCAGCCACCAAGTCTGTCTGCGGGTCCAATCACTGCGATATAGGCATAGTGGTTGACGACAGGACCGGCAGGGTGGTGGTGCTTTCGGCCATCGACAACCTCATCAAGGGGGCTTCCGGGCAGGCGGTGCAGAACATGAACATTATGTTCGGACTGCCGGAGGATACCGGGTTGGGCAGGCCGGGTATGTATCCCTAACTCGAAGTTCGAGGTTCGATGTTCGAGATTCGACGATTGTTGGAACAGGCCTTCGGCCGGTTCCTGACCCGACATTAAAGTTCGGAGGTTTGAAAAGGTGTCTGTGTTCAAATTTGAAGCAGTTGCCGGTGGGGTTACCGCCGCCTTGGGGTTCAAGGCCTCCGGGGTGGCCGCCGGTGTTAAATATGTAGGGAAAAAGGATATTGCGGTGGTCTACTCTGAGTGCGACGCAGCAGCGGCGGGGGTATTCACAACCAACGTGGTCAAGGCGGCGCCGGTGCTGTTGGATATGGAAAGGGTAGCCTCAGGCCGTGCCCGGGCCATAGTGGTGAACAGCGGGAACGCCAACGCATGCAACGGCCCCGGAGGGATGGCGGACGCAAGGGCAATGGCCGCCGAGGCGGCACACCTTCTGGGCATAAACGAGGAAAGCGTTCTGGTTTGCTCAACGGGCGTCATCGGGCAGCCGATGCCCATGGGCCGGGTGATACCCGGCATCAGGGAGGCAGTGAAGGATTTGAGTGAAAACGGTGGCAGGGATGCCGCCGAGGCCATAATGACCACAGATTTAGAACTGAAGGAATACGCGGTGAGATTCCAACTGGAAGGAAAAACCGTCACTGTTGGGGCCATGGCCAAGGGATCGGGAATGATCCACCCCAACATGGCCACAATGCTGTGCTTTATCACAACCGACGCCGCCGTTGACACGGCTTGCCTGAAGGAGTGCCTCACCTATGCCGCGGACAGGAGCTTTAACATGATGACGGTGGACGGTGACACCAGTACCAACGACACCGTGCTGGCGCTGGCCAACGGAGCTGCCGGCATCAGCGAGATAAAGGCCGGGGGAGAGGGCTTCCTGGTTTTCCGCGAAGCTCTTACAGAGGTGTGCGTAAATCTGGCAAAGGCAGTGGCCCGGGATGGCGAGGGGGCAACCAAATTGATCGAGGTCAGGGTGATAAACGCCCTCTCCGAGAAGGATGCCAGGCTTGCGGCAAAGGGCGTCGCCTCTTCCAGCCTGTTCAAGGCGGCGGTTTTCGGACAGGACGCCAACTGGGGCAGGATACTATGCGCAGCCGGGTACTCCGGCGCCCGGTTTAACCCTGACAGGGTTGATATATTTATTGGCGATGTCCAGGTGGCCAAAGACGGAGGAGGTCTGGCCTTTGACGAAATGTTGGCGGCCGGCGCCCTGGCCGGGGACACCGTGCAGGTGCTCATCGACATGAAGGATGGCAGCCACGGGGCCTGCGCCTGGGGCTGCGACCTCACTTACGAGTACGTAAAGATAAACGGCAGTTACAGAACCTAAAAAAATAATGAGAAGCGGGAAGTGCCAAGTGGCAGCAAGTGGGAAATTGGTATTTAACCAAATACCTGCCTAAATCTCGCATCCCACCTCTCACCTCTCACATCTCAATCGGAAGGCAGGGAATTGAATTGCCCAGCGCATTGGAAAAGGCCTCCATACTGGTGGAGGCGCTTCCGTATATTAAAGAATTTTACGGCAAGACAGTAGTGATTAAGTATGGCGGCCACGCCATGATCAACGATAAACTTAAACAGGCGGTGCTGACCGACGTTGTTCTTATGAAGTACGTGGGAATGCACCCGGTGATTGTTCACGGCGGCGGCCCGGAGATTACCTCCATGCTCAAAAGGCTCAACATCGAATCCTGCTTTGTGGGGGGCCTTCGGGTCACAGACCTGGAGACCATGGAAATAGCCGAAATGGTGCTGGTGGGTAAACTGAACAAAGATATTGTTGCCCGTATAAACAGGTACGGAGGACGGGCGGTTGGGCTTTCCGG
>JBMOPB010000121.1:0-22955 GCA_049325055.1 Bacillota bacterium | reverse complement strand
TACCGAGGTTGTGCAGAATTTATTCGACCTGGATGTACCCGGCCAGCAGCCAAAGTCTGAAAAAATGGCCAGGTCGGAAATCAAGCTGTTAAAAAGGCGCTGATCCATATTAGCTGAAAAAGTTCGCGGGCGGGGCTATAATTGCCCCGCTTGAGGCTTGTATAAAGCAAAGAAAATTTTCTTTGAATTACGGAGGACACAGAGAACGGAAAGGAGAAAAATTATATCTAAAGTCAAAATATAGAAATACTATAAAAAGAAATTGATAAAGCCGGAACCCGGAATAGTGGAGGATTTTGATGCGTGAGATAAGAATTGGCACGAGGGAAAGCAGGCTTGCCCTGTGGCAGGCCGGCTGGGTGGCCGAAAGATTAAAGGAAATCATCCCGGGCGCCTCTGTAAGCCTGGTTGGAATAAAGACCAAGGGAGACAACATTCTGGACGCCGCCCTGGCCAAGATAGGTGACAAGGGTCTGTTTACCAGGGAACTGGAAGTGGCGATGTTAAGCGGCGAAGTGGATATTGCAGTGCACAGCATGAAAGACCTGCCCACAAGACTTCCGGACGGGCTGGTGATTGGAGCCATATGCCGCCGCGAATACCCCGGCGACGTGCTGGTTTCCAAGACAGGGGAAGATCTTTCCCATTTGCCTGCGGACGCGGTGATAGGGACCAGCAGCCTCCGCAGGATAGCCCAGTTGAAAAGATTCAGGCCCGGTTTTAAAATGGTAAATGTCAGAGGCAACCTCAATACCCGGTTGAAGAAACTTGACGAACAGGATATCGATGCCCTGGTGCTGGCCTATGCCGGTCTCGTCAGGCTGGGTTACAGGGAGAGGATCACCGAAATGCTGCCCTTTGATGTAGTTTTACCGGCGGTGGGACAGGGAGCCATCGGTGTCGAGGCCAGGGAGGACGACCGGGAAATTTTACGGCTGCTGGATAAACTGGACCACGCCCCCACAAGAACAGCCATAACCGCCGAAAGGTCTCTGATGAGGACTCTGGAAGGTGGATGCCAGATTCCCATTGGGGCTCTGGCCATCCCCGACGGTGATGAAATAGTGCTGGACGCCATGGTGGCCGACCTGGAGGGCAATATGATGATCAGAAAGTCACTGTCCGGGCCGGCCGGCGACCCTGCGGGACTCGGCGTGCGCCTGGCGGAGGAATTGATCGCCGAGGGGGCCGGTGAAATACTCAAGAAGGTCAGACGGGAGTTTGATGTAAATGTCAGGTAAGGGCATCGTTTATCTTGTGGGCTCAGGCCCGGGAGACCCGGGGCTGATTACCGTGAAAGGCCTGGAGTGTGTGCGCAGGGCTGATGTTCTGATATACGACCGGCTGGCGGGCGAAGGAATACTTTCTTCCGCCCGCCGGGACGCTGAAATAATATACGTGGGAAAAGGTCCGGACAGGCACACGATGAAGCAGGAGGAAATCAACCGGCTGCTTGTGGCCAAGGCCCTTGAGGGCAAAACCGTCACCAGGCTTAAAGGGGGGGACCCCTTTGTATTCGGCCGTGGCGGTGAGGAGGCCGAGGCCCTTTTTGAGGCGGGTATTCCATTTGAAATAGTGCCGGGGGTGACCTCTGCCGTGGCGGTACCCGCCTACGCGGGAATACCGGTTACTCACAGGGGCCTTTCATCCAGTTTCTCTGTCATTACGGGAAACGAGGACCCGGAAAAGGCTGAGTCCGACATTGACTGGCAGGGTATCGCCAACAGCGCAGGCACACTGGTATTCCTGATGGGCATGGCTAATATTTCGTCAATTACCACAAGCCTGATCAGGCACGGAAGGCCCAAAGACACACCGGCGGCCGTTATTCGCTGGGGCACAAGGCCTGAGCAGAGGACTCTTGTGGGCACCCTGGAGAATATAGCCCGGAGGGCCGTTGAAGAGGGTTTTTCAAACCCGTCCGTAATAGTGGTGGGTGATGTGGTGGGCTTAAGGGAAAAGCTTGTCTGGTTTGAGAAGAAGCCGCTGTTCGGATGCCGAGTGCTTGTCACCAGGTCAAGGGAACAGGCCAGCGATCTCAGCCGCAGGATCGAGGAGCTGGGGGGAGTGCCGGTTGAATTCCCCACCATCATGATAAAAGACCCCGATGATTTCGGCCCCCTTGACAGGGCCGCCGCCGGCGCTTACGGCTACAAGTGGATAATATTTACCAGCGCCAACGGCGTTAAGTATTTCTTTGACAGGCTTTTCAAACTGGACATGGATATAAGGGACCTAAAGGGTGTTAATATTTGCGCCATCGGCCCAAAGACAAGGGAAAGGCTGGAGGGATACGGCATCAAGGTCGAGTACGTTCCTTCAGAGTACAGGGCCGAGGAAATAGCCGCCGGTCTTAAAGGCAGGATAGGTCAGGGAGACCGGATTCTTCTCCCCAGGGCTGATATAGCCAGGAAGGCCCTGGTGGATTTGCTGCGCCGGGAAGGGGCCGAGGTGGATGAGGTGGTCGCCTACCGCACCGTTGCCGGGGGCGGCGACAGCGATGGCGTGCGGCGAATGCTGCAGGACGGTGAAATAGACGTGATCACTTTCACCAGTTCCTCAACAGTCAAAAACTTTGTCTCGGCACTGGGAGAAAAAAACCTTCCTGCACTGATAGGCGGCGCCAGCATAGCCTGCATCGGGCCTGTTACCGCTGAAACAGCGAGGCAGATGGGAATACCGGTTCATATCGAAGCGGCAAGATACACCATTGAGGGATTATTGGAATCCATAGTTCAGGGGTTACCCTAATTCTACAATTAG
Organism: Bacillota bacterium; assembly: GCA_049325055.1. GTDB lineage: Bacteria > Bacillota > Desulfotomaculia > Desulfotomaculales > Desulfocucumaceae > BRHc4a. The sequence goes on along the minus strand of JBMOPB010000121.1, from coordinate 20,192 downwards.
GAGTATTATAAATGATTAGCGTAAGCAGGCTTCTGTTTGGAATGGAAAATTTTGGCGACTCACTGAGATACAGTCATGGCGTGCGCGGGCAGACAGTTGGAGCCGTCAGCGGTTACGGCCCGGTGGTGGTTTGGAATATCACCCGCGCCTGTAATCTACGGTGCAGGCACTGTTATTCAAGCTCTGACGGCGGCGCGGCCCCTGATGAAATGTCCACCTCTGAAGCCCTTAAATTCATAGATGACCTGGCCCGGTTCCGGGTGCCCGTGATACTGTTCTCAGGCGGCGAGCCACTGGTGCGGGAAGACTTTTTCGAACTGGCCGGCCACGCTGTAAAGAGGGGCATAAGGGTTACAATATCCACCAACGGAACTCTGATCGACCCTGGCATGGCCAAAAAAATCAAGGAGTTGGGCGTTGGTTACGTCGGTATAAGCCTTGACGGCATCGGAGAAAATAATGACCGCTTCCGGGGCCGGAAAGGAGCTTTCGACAGCGCCCTGGCGGGGATCAGGAACTGCCGCAACGCCGGCCAGAAGATGGGCCTCAGGTTTACCATAAACCGCCACAACTATGGTGATCTGGATGATATATTCCGTTTAATAGACGAGGAAAACATCCCCCGGGTATGCTTCTACCACCTGGTGTATTCAGGCCGCGGCAGCAATATGGTGGAGGAGGATGTCTCCCACTCCGAAACCAGGGAGGCCCTGGACCTGATCATTGAACGCACCGGCGATTTCTTCAGGAAAGGGAAGCAGGTGGAAGTTCTGACGGTGGACAACCACTGCGACGCCATATACATCTATTTGAAGATGATCAGTGAAAAATCGCCCAGGGCTGCGGAAGTATACGACCTCCTGGAAAGAAACGGGGGCAACAGGTCAGGCATAGCCATAGGGGAAGTGAACTGGAGGGGTGACGTGCATCCGGACCAGTTTACCCAGAACCACACTCTGGGCAATGTAAGAGAGAGGGAATTCGGCGAGATATGGAACGACACCACAAACCCCATCATGGCCGGTCTTAAAAACAGGGCCGGACTGATAGGCGGAAGGTGTTCTTCCTGCCGCTGGTTCAGGCTCTGTAACGGCAATTTCAGGGCCAGGGCCGAGGCCGTCTACGGCGACTTCTGGGCGCAAGACCCGGCATGTTATTTGACCGATGAAGAAATTACGCCAGGGCAGGAATTCAGAATTCAGAATCCAGAATCCAGAATTGAATGAAAGACTTTTCTTCCTGCTTCATTTTTATTCTGGATCCTGACTCCTGACTCCTGTATTCTGACCTGCGAGTATATACCATGGAGGAATTACAATGAGGTTTCCGGAATACCGCCCCCGCAGACTGAGGCGTAATGAGAATTTGAGGAGAATGGTACGGGAAACAAGGCTTTCCATGGATGACCTTGTCTACCCGGTATTCGCCGTGGCGGGAAAGGGAATCAAAAAGCCGGTGGAGTCAATGCCGGGTATATACAACCTTTCTGTGGACATGCTTTCCGAGGAGGTTGGAAAGGCCTCGGACCTTAAAATACCCGCTGTTCTCATATTCGGAGTTCCTGAAGAAAAGGATGCCGCCGGTACCGGGGCATACAGCGATGACGGCATTGTCCAGCAGGCGGTAAGAGCGGTAAAAAAAGACTTTCCGGACCTTCTGGTGATAACCGATGTATGCCTTTGCGAATACACAGATCACGGGCACTGCGGGCTTATTGAAGGGGACAGGGTACTAAACGACCCTACACTGGAACTGCTGGCAAAAACCGCCCTCTCCCATGCCAGGGCCGGATCCGACATGGTGGCGCCCAGCGACATGATGGACGGGCGGGTTGGAGCCATTAGAAAAAGGCTGGACCGGGAAGGTTTTCAGGATATACCGATAATGTCCTACTCGGTAAAGTACGCTTCGGCCTTTTACGGCCCTTTCCGTGACGCGGCAGGTTCGGCGCCCCGCTTCGGCGACCGCAGGGCTTACCAGATGGACCCGCCCAACGCCACCGAGGCGCTGAGGGAGGCCGCACTGGATATCGAGGAGGGCGCCGACATAATAATGGTCAAACCCGGGCTGCCGTACCTTGATATTGTCAGGCTGATGAAGGAGAGTTTCGACTACCCCCTGGCGGTGTATAATGTCAGCGGCGAATATGCCATGGTCAAGGCGGCCGCCCTTAAAGGCTGGATAGACGAGCGCAGGGTGGTAATGGAGTCCCTCACAGGCATGAAAAGGGCCGGCGCGGATATTATCATATCCTACCACGCCCCTGACGTTGCCCGCTGGATTAAGGAGGGCTGGTAATGATAGTTTCATGGAACACCACCAACGCCTGCAACCTTTTTTGCAAGCACTGCTACCGGGACGCGGGAGTAAAGGCGGAGGAGGAACTTAGCACGGCTGAGGGCAAGAACCTTATTGACGAAGTGGCCAAAGCAGGCTTTAAAATAATGATTTTCAGCGGCGGTGAGCCCCTGATGAGGGACGACATATTCACGCTGGTGGAACATGCCGCCCAAAGGGGCTTAAGGCCGGTTTTCGGGTCCAACGGGATGCTTATTGACCCTGATATGGCCCAAAAACTTAAAAAATCCGGCGCTGCCGCCATGGGCATAAGCCTGGACAGCATAGACCCTGTAAAGCATGACCGCTTCAGGGGGATGGAAGGCGCCTGGCAGAAGGCCGTTGACGGCATGTCGGCCTGCCGCGGCGCAGGGCTTCCTTTCCAGGTTCACACCACCGTGGTTGACTGGAATTATGATGAAATTGAGGAAATTACCGATTTTTCCGTAAAAGTGGGGGCAATGGCCCACCACATATTCTTCCTTGTGCCTACCGGCAGGGGTGTGGACATAGAGGCCGAGTCACTTCGGGCCGCCAGGTACGAGATGCTGCTGGAAAGGATAATGAAAAAACAGTCCCAGGTTGACATAGAGCTTAAACCCACCTGCGCTCCCCAATTCATGAGGATTGCCAGGGAGATGGGGGTCAAGACCCGCTTCAGCAGGGGCTGCCTGGCAGGTACTGCTTACTGTATTATAAGCCCTGTGGGCAACGTACAGCCCTGCGCTTATCTTGATATAAGCGCGGGAAATGTCAGGGAAAAGCCCTTTTCGGAAATTTGGCGCGATAACCCCGTATTTAACAGGCTGAGGACTCTGGAGTACGGCGGCGGTTGCGGTGTCTGCCAGTACCGGAAAATATGCGGAGGATGCAGGGCCAGGGCAATGTTTTACAGCGGTGATTACATGGCCGAGGAACCGTGGTGCCTTTACCGTAAATCACTCTCCTCAGGCAAGTAAATAATATATAAAACCACAGAGGGCACAGAGAAGCACAGAGAAAATTATTGCTGCTGATATTTACTCTCACATGACTTTTTTTGATTAAAGAGCGCTATTATTATAATTTTTTATAGATAAGAATAGCTGGCCTTAATTTTTGAAGCTGATATCTAATAGTTCTGGATATTAATCTATGTGCAGTCTGTGATCTCTTTGGTTAAATATATAGGGGGTAAGAGATGGAACTTGACAACCTGGACAGGGACCTGCTGAATATAATACAGTCGGACTTCCCCATCACAAAGGAGCCCTTCAGGGAACTGGCAAACACCCTTGGAACCACAGAAGAGGACATACTGTCCAGGCTGAAGAGGCTCACCGAAAACAGGACCATCAGAAGGCTGGGGGGAATATTTGATTCCAGGAAACTGGGCTATACCGGAACACTGTGTGCCATGAAAGTGCCCCAGGAACAGATTGTGTTTGTGTCCGGCATAATAAACAGTTATCCCGGAGTAACCCACAACTATATACGAAATCACAGCTACAACATGTGGTTTACCCTTCTGGCGCCGGGCAGGAAAGAGATTGAAGCAATTCTGGCCGAAATCAGGGACAGGACCGGCATAAACGATCTGATAAGCCTTCCCGCAGTTAAACTCTTCAAAATCAAGGTCAATTTCGACCTTACGGAGGGTTAAGATGCCAAGCAAGCTTGAAATTGAAATAATCCGTGCCCTTCAGGAAGGGCTCCCCCTGGTAAGCCGACCTTTCAGGGTAGTCGCCGAAAGGCTTGATATAACCGAGGACCATCTGATAGACGTCATCAGGGACATGCTGTCCAGGGGGCTTATCAGACGCTTCGGCGCCGCTGTAAGGCACCAGGACCTGGGTTATACCTCCAACGCCATGGTTGTCTGGAATGTGGAAAAGGATGATGTGGCAAAGGCCGGTGAGATTTTTTCCACCTTTTCCGAGGTCAGTCACTGCTACGAGAGGGAGTTGGCCGGAGATTGGCGGTACAGGCTTTTCACAATGGTTCACGGAAAAACCTCCGAGGAATGCTATGAAATAGCAAGGGCCATGTCCGAGGTTTCCGGCCTTAGGGACTATCTCGTTCTTTTCAGCACCGGCGAGCTGAAAAAGGAGAGTATGAAATATTTTACTGAAGGGTAGGCTTCAGAGGTCAGAATAGAAGTCAGAATCCAGACCTACATGCCGCTGCAAAGCGCGGCACCACAAGCAATGAAAATTTGTGGCCGGGGTTGCGGCTAACTATTAAAATTTATAATATCCAACATCTAAAGCAAGGTGGTGCCTTAAAATTGAATAACCGGAATTCCGTCAAACTCTTTGAAGAAGCCCAGAAGTACATACCCGGGGGAGTGAACAGCCCCGTAAGGGCCTTTAAGTCTGTGGGCCTGAACCCCCTATACATTGAGAAGGGCCGGGGCGCGCTTATTTACGACGCCGACGGCAATGAATACATAGACTACGTGGGCTCCTGGGGTCCTCTTATACTGGGGCATTTACACCCGGATGTTACCGGGGCTATCATGGAGTGCCTCTCAGTGGGCACCAGTTTCGGGGCCCCCACCGAAAGGGAGACTGTGCTGGCCAGGATGATAGTGGACGCCATGCCTTCAGTGGAAATGGTGCGGCTTGTGAACTCGGGGACCGAGGCCACCATGAGCGCCGCCAGGCTGGCCAGGGCCTATACCGGCAGGAAAAAGATAGTCAAATTTGAGGGGTGCTACCACGGCCACGCCGATATGTTTCTCATCAAGGCCGGGTCCGGCGCGCTAACCCACGGGGTTCCCACCAGCCCCGGCGTGACCCCGGAAACCGCCGCGGACACAATAAACGCCTCCTACAACAACCTGGAAGGACTTGAAGAGATGTTCAAGTCTTACGGAAATGACATTGCCGCCGCAATAGTGGAGCCGGTGCCCGGAAACATGGGTGTTGTACCGCCAAAACCAGGCTTTTTGGAAGGCCTGCGAGAAATAACCTCCAGGTTTGGGGCCCTTCTTATATTCGACGAGGTCATTACCGGATTCCGCCTTTCTTACGGGGGCGCCCAGAAGCTGTACGGAGTGATGCCCGACCTGACCTGCCTGGGCAAGATAATAGGCGGGGGGCTGCCGGTGGGAGCGTACGGCGGCAGAAAGGAAATAATGTCCATGATGTCCCCGTCCGGCCCTGTATACCAGGCCGGCACACTTTCCGGAAACCCATTGGCTGTCAGCGCCGGAATAGCCGCCCTAAAGATACTGGGCAGCCCCGGTTTTTATGAGGATCTGGAAAGAAAAGCATCAAGGCTGGCGGCTGGCCTTGCCGAAGCCGCAGGGGATTCAGGGGTGAAGGTCTTTTTTACAAGGGTCGGCTCCATGCTTTGCGGCTTCTTCACTGACCGGGAGGTGGTGGATTTCGAAACCGCCTGCACATCGGACACAACCAAATACTCTGCTTTCTTCAGGTCGATGCTGGAACAGGGGATATACCTGGCGCCGTCCCAGTTTGAGGCTGCATTCATATCGGGGGCCCACACCGACGAAATGATAGACAGGACGGTGGATGCCGCATCCAGGGCTTTTAAGGTAGTTGCCCAACTCGATGCCAGAGGTTAGAGGATAAATTTTTCGATAGAATTAATAAAAGACCCGTTATTCTTTAAACGGGTCTTTTTTATACCATCATTATTTTTATTATCTCAGTTCAGTTTGAATCGCCTTGAAATGTCCTCCAGGTCATGGGCCAGAACTGCCAGTGTCTGGGTGGTGGATGATACTTCCTCCATGGTGGCTGTCTGCTGCTGGCTGGCAGCGGCAACGTTTTCAATGGCAGACGAGATTTCCCCGGTGGCCTCGGCAACATATTCGATTTCTTTTGCCAGTCCCTGTACCGCCGAGATTATTTCGCCGAACACTCCTCCAACCTCCTGCACCACCAGCGAACCAGCCTCCACCAGCCCCGAACCTTCCTCCATGCTGTGTACGGCCTTTTCAGACTCCTGCTGTATTGATTCAATCAGCCTGTAAATTTCCTTTGCAGCATCACCGGACTGCTCTGCCAGCTTTCTTACCTCATCGGCCACCACAGCGAAGCCTCGCCCGTGATCTCCGGCCCTGGCGGCCTCTATGGCGGCGTTTAATGCCAGAAGATTTGTCTGTTCCGCGATCTGTGTTATCATATCCACGATCTGTGATATCCTGGAGGTTGATTCGTTAAGACCGAATATAACCCGGCTGCTTGTGGCGGCGGCGTTGCGAATTATTTCTATCTGGTCGCCCAGCCTTTTTATACCTTTGTTACCCTCGCCGGCCAGCCCGGCTGCCCTCGCGGAAGCCCCGGCGATTTGCCGCGCATTGGCCGAAACCTGCTCAACGGTGCCGGCCACCTCGGTTACCGTTGACGCCGCGGATGTGGCTCCAGCGGATACGTTTTCCGCGCTGGCCGACAGCTCGGCTGAAGACGATGCCACCACGTTCGATTTCTCCTGCAAAAGGGCAGCTATTTCCTTCAAATTGGACCTCATTGCATTGAAAGCCGACGCAAGCTGTCCAACTTCGTCCTTTGTTTTTACCTCTATTTCTCCCCCGGTCAGGTCACCGGCGGCTATTCTTGACGCCTCAGCCGCCACCCTGCGAACCGGCAGCACTATCAGCCTTATCATGATGAAGCCTAAACCGCAGCCAAACAGCAGTGCCAAAACCGATCCGGCCATGGAAACTTCGCTGGCCCTCATCACCTGACCGGCAATGCTTTTCACCAAGGAATCCAGTTTGGCGGCCCTCTCATTGGCGTTCTGCGTGGCAAGGGCGTTAAGGCTCCCGGTGAGCACCGTGGTTTCATTTCTGGCTATGTCTCCTGCTTCGGCCACCTTGCCCTCCTTGACCAGAGGCACAACTTTTTGCAGGAACATGTTGGTCATTTTTTCCTGTATATTCTTCATCTGTATATATTTTTCCCTGTTTGAGTCGCTTCTGGCTGTGTCAATCATATCCTGGATGATTCTTGAATTCTCTTCGTAATACTTTTTATACTGATCAACAAACCCGTCCTGTTTGTAATACAGGTAGCCGTTCACCGCAGCAATCTGCATTGCCACGCCGTACCGGACATTATTTAACTGGTCATCCCGCTTTACTTCATGGGGAACGTCCTTTACGCCCAGTTCAGCCGTGTGAACATTGTAATACACAAGTCCCGAAGAAATAAAAAATACCGCCACGATAATTATAAAGCCCACCATGATTTTAAGGCGAAGCGACATAAAGAACCTCCTGTTCTGCTTTCCCCCGGTTATTCAAAACAATAACCATTGTTAAAAAACTGTTTTGAATCATACGTGGGTCAATGAGCTTATTCGCCTTTTTCCCGCAAATTCCTTCTCGATGTGTCTAATATTGCCTGAAGATTACAGCGAATCAGCGTTAATAGTTACAATTTATTCACCAGTTTATATACAATTAATATTGGAATGCGCTAATTTAACTCTTTAACCTTTTAAAAGGTTTAATAATTATGCGGTTTTAACCACTTGTAGCATGGCCGGTCTCTTTTAAATCACATCTGAATGCCGCTCCTGGAAGCCTATTTCCGCCATCAGGAGAATTTCCTCCCTTTATAAATTTTTCGCTGCCCGGGCCCGGTTTTGACATATGTTTTATTGGCAACAATATTAAGGGTTATAACCGGGAGCGATACAAAGTATCCTGTTTAATGGGATTAATTGTAACGGGGTGGAATTATTGATATCCGAACAAAACCTGGCGGTTTCACTTATATCCGGGCTGGCCACCGGGGTTGGGGGTGTGCTGGCATCCCTGGCAGGAAGGTTTGGAGTCAGGGCCATGCCGGCCCTGCTGGGCCTTTCCGCCGGCATAGGCTTTACGGTGGTTTTTTTTGATTTGCTGCCCCAGTCGGTGAAATCCGGCTCATGGGTCTCCACCACGGGAGGAATGGTTGCAGGCCTGGCCTTTGGTAAAATTGCGCGCAGAATTTTCCCCCACCTGAGCCTGACCGGACATCGAAGGCCCGCCGGTTTCATCTCGGGTGTGGGCAGGGGAGGACTTCAAAGGACGGCTTACATGTTCGCCCTGGGGGTGGCAATGCATAACCTTCCTGAAGGGCTGGCCATTGGGGCCGGACTTGAGGCGGAGAGAGATCTGGGAATGCTCCTGGCTGCCGCCATAGGCTTTCACAATATCCCGGAAGGAATGGCCCTGTGCGGAATCTTTTTCATGGCTGGATACAGCATGGTTCACTCAGTGGCGGTGCCGGTGGCCGCCGGACTTATGCTTCCACTGGGTACCTTTATAGCCGGTATCTGGACTGCCGCGCTGCCACAGATGATGTCATTCATATTGTCCACCGGAGCCGGCACGCTGCTTTACATAATAATGAGCGAACTTGTGCCGGAATCCTGCCGGATGCACCCGGCCCTTGCCAGGACCGGCATGGCGGCGGGAGTTCTGTTCTCTTTGGCCATGTCCGCCGGCCTGCACCACGGTGTTTGAGATTCAAAACCCGGTTCTTATGAAAATAGCGTAAATGGAAACGGCTATGGTTAAAGCCGCAAGCACAAACACCCCTGTACCTCCTGAGCGGTTGCCCTTCCGCCACGCCCAAATCCCGTAGGTAACCGTATAGTATGAGACCAGCAACGGTACAAGCATGAGAAACCACTTCATCGAATTTCCTCCCAAGCATCCTTGCCTTGGTGATTCATTTTTCTTCATTTCCTCAAGATACATGGTTAAATATTCTATCCCTTTGTTATTATTACCATTTTTGAATTTTAACCAGTCCTTTCCCTTTATTTTTAATCTTCGCCTAAATGGACAAATAGTGATGCATAGTACCGTTTGAGAAAAAATTGGGATATTTAGATAAGTAAAGGTAATACTAAAACAAAATGCCTGGGGAAGGTAAAATGAAAAGAATATTACCTTACATATTGAGATTGATAACATATAAGGAAAATCCCGATAGTGGAGCTTTTGTGCTGGAAGAAACCCCGGACGAGAAGAAGTCTTTAAATGATTATAACGCCAGTACAGAAAACCAGCCCGACAAAAAAGAAAAGATTGAAGAAAAAGTAAATGAAAAATCTTCTAGTACCCGGAACCGCCGGCCCAAAAGTTTATCCCGCCGCAACCGGCAGAAACAAGAATACAGTCAGATGTCCTTGCCGGAACAATCCACCCAGTCCGGAGGTCCTAAAAAACCCCACGGGGAAAATCTTATCAGTCCACACCTAGACTATAACCGGGAGATAATTAAGTTATATTACGGCTTGCCCCGGAACAAGGATATAGTGATCAGGGAATTTGAACTTGGCACTACTCCCGGGGTCAAATCCATGCTGGTATTTACGGACGGGCTGGTTGATAAAACCACCATAAATCACCTGCTGCAGTCAATGATGTTTTTTTCCGATGTCTGCATACCCGGACGTAATATGACGGAATTCATTTTAAGCAACCTTTTGCCGGCGCATCAGGTAAGGGCAACCCGTCGCTTCGAAGATGTTCTCTACGGTGTAAACAGCGGTGACTCCGCCTTTTTCTTTCAGGGGTCGGATGCTGCCCTTATGGTAGAGACCAAGGGTATGGAATCCCGCTCGGTTGACAAGCCCAACACGGAGCAGACCATTAGGGGACCCCAGGAGGGGTTCACAGAGATATTAAGAGTCAACACGGCACTGATCCGTAAATATATCAGGACTTCACAATTGACCACGGAATTCTTCAAGGTGGGAGACAGGTTTCCAAACGATATTGCCATTGTGTATGTAAGGGATCTGGCCAACCCTTCCCTGGTTGAAGAAGTGAAAAGACGCATACAAAGCATAAGGATTGATTTCATGCCGGACAGCGGTATGCTTGAAGGCATGATCGAAGACCATCCTTACAACCTGAATCCCCAGACCATCGCCACCGAGCGCCCGGACCGGGTAGCCTCATACCTTGCCGAGGGAAAAGTTTCGGTTCTGGTGCATGGAAGTCCGCAGGCGCTGGTGATGCCGGCCACAATGTATGACCAATTGCATACCGGTGAGGAGTCTTACCTGAGGTGGCAGTACGGCACCTTTATCAGGTATGTGCGGGTTATGGCTTTTTACATGTCTTTTCTTTTGCCCGGCACCTACCTGGCCGTAGTTCTCTACCACCAGGAAATGGTTCCCACCGAACTGCTGCTGGCCATCGCCGGAAACCGGGAAAGGGTGCCCTTTCCTTCGGTGGTGGAGATGCTGCTGATGGAGTTGTCCTTTGAGCTGGTCAGGGAAGCCGGTGTGCGCATCCCCGGGATCATCGGCACCACCATCGGCATCGTTGGGGCGCTGATACTGGGCCAGGCCTCAGTGCAGGCCAACATAGTCAGCCCCATACTGGTGGTGCTGGTGGCGGTGACCGGCCTTGCTTCCTTTGCCATGCCCAATTTTGCATTATCATTTGCCTTGCGGATATACCGTTTCATTTATATATTCCTGGGCGCCATGCTGGGCTTTTTCGGCATAACCATCGGCCTTTTCGTTCAAATACTGCTTACCGTAAACCTCCGGTCCTTCGGTGTGCCTTACCTGGCGCCTTCGGGACCCCGCACCGCTTTCGGCAAGGATGTGGTGTTCAGGCTCCCACTTTTCACCCATGAGAAACGGCCTGATTACATCAACCCCCAGGATGTCCGCCGGGCTCCGCGCATATCCAGGGGCTGGGTGTTGCGCAAAGGGAGGGAAAAGAGTGAACCGTGAAGGAAGATTCGGCCTGGCCGAGGCCGTGGTGCTGCTGACAATATCCAACATGGCCAGGATATTTATGCCCTTTCCCAGGTCGTTGGTGGAATTGGCCGGCCCGGCGGCCTGGCTTACCCCCCTGCCGGGTCTCGCCCTGGCCCTTCTGGGCACCTATTTTTTCTGGCTATTGCTTAAGCCGCATCCGGACAAGACCATAGTGGAAATTACGGAGGGTGCTTTGGGTAAAGTGTTTGGAACGGTGGTAAACATATCCTATGTTATTATGTTCCTGTTTGTGGGAATTACCTTTACCCGTATATTCAGTGAGGCCATGGTGGTGTCGGCGCTGCCCCGCACCCCCATAAGCGTGGTCAGTATAGGTTTTTTGTCCGCCGCCATGCTGGGAACTTTCCTTGGGGTGGAGGCGCTGGCCCGGTCGGCCCGGATGACCTACCCCTTTGTGCTTGGAGGCATTACCATTCTCCTGGTAAGCTTGATACCCTTCTTTCATGTAAATAACATTTTTCCATTGCTAGGCAGCGGTCCGTACCAGGTATTTATACGGGGAGGCCTAGCCACCGGCATGGTTTCGGAAGTATTAATCGCGGCCATGATTATACACAGCTTTTCATCCAGGGATTTATTCCCCGTGGCTGTATCCCGCGCCATACTGATGGGTTTTGGCTACCTTTTCATACTGGAACTGGCCACCATACTGGTGACCCACTGGCGTACCGCAACGGAAAGCACATTGCCTTTTTACCAGCTCAGCAGAAATATATACCTGGGCAGATTTTTTCAGCGGGTGGAGGTTATTTTTATCATTATATGGAGCTATATCGGGATGTTTAAAATCTCCATCACCCTCTATGCGGCCTGCACCGCCCTTGCCAGAAGTCTCGATCTGCCGTACTACCGTCCTCTGATCTGGCCACTGGGGTTATTGACCTTTATGGTCAGCCTTATACCACCTGACATGCCAACGGCAGTAATTATAGATAGTGAATATCTCAGGACTTACGGCTGGATTCCCACATTTGCACTGCCACTGGCAGTGCTGGCGGTTGACAGGCTGAGACAGACGGGGCGGGTTTCATGAGGGCTGTTAAACTTTTGACAGTGATGGTTTTTACTTTTTTTCTGGCCGGATGCTGGGGCAGCAGGGAATCCGACGAAATTGCCTACGTCATGGCAATGGGGTTCGACAAGGGAGAAAAGGGCAATATAACGGTGACCTTTCAGATTGCCAACCCCAAAGTTATCGCTGGTATGTCCGGAGGAGGCGGCGGGGGTGTAGGGGGAGACAGCCAGAATAAACCTTTTCTGTTCAGCACCACCGAGGCGCTTTCGCCCATTGCCGCCTTTAACCTGTTAAACGCCATCCAGAGCAGGGAAATATCGTTATTGCATACCAAGGCCTTTATTTTTTCGGAAGAACTGGCCAGGGAAGGTCTGGCAGGTTATTTAAATCCCCTTAACCGCTACAGGGAAACCAGGGGTACATCCTTTGTGTTTATAAGCCGGGGAAAGGCCCGGAACTTTATGCAAAAAAACCAGCCTTTGCTGGAGGTAAGTCCTTCCAAGCAATACGAAATGATTGCCGATCTGACAAACCTTCACGGTATGGCCCCGCATACCCAGTTCAGGGAGTTTTACCAGCATACCAAATCACTTTCCATTGATCCAACAGTCCCCCTGGTGGGTATAAACGAGACCGGGCTTGGCACCGTTAAAAGGGCCAAGCCGCACGTACTGGGCGATTATCTTGCCGGAGATTTTCCAGCCGCAGGGGAGAGCAAGGCACAAATAATAGGAACAGCTGTTTTCAGAAATGACCGGATGGTGGGTGAACTCACCGGTGATGAGTCCATGCATATGCTCATACTTCAAGGCCGTTTACAGCGTTCGCTCATGGTGCTGGACGATCCCTTAAAACCCGGCAATCATATAGGCCTGATGCTTCACCAGTCCAGGAGTCCCGTTGTAAAAGTTTCTTTCGCCGACGAGGTGCCGGCAATTAATGTGGAAGTGTTTCAGGAGCCGTCCATAGTGGGTATTTCCAGCGGCGTCAACTATGAAGAACCAAAAATTAAAGCAACGCTGGAAAAGCTGCTGTCCGACATTATTACACAAAGGTGCAATGCGTTGATAAACCGTTCCCAAAACGAATTCCGGTCGGATATATTCGGTTTCGGGGAATACGCAAAAAGGCATTTTCTCACCCTGGACAAATGGCAGAAGTATAACTGGCCGGAAAACTACATATATGCCCGGGTGAATGTAAAAACCAATGTTAAAATCAGAAGGACGGGGCTGCAACTGAAAACTAAAGGTACCGGCTGATGCGGACCGCTATAAAATCAGGCTATACCTTGCCCGGAATGCATATTTAGGGTGAAGAGCCTTTAATACTGGTTGACCTGCTAACTGGTCTTCAAATTACCAGTATTTCAGTAATTGGCGGTTTTTTAAACGCTGTGGTAAAACAAAGGGCTAAAGGCAATAATAAAAGAAACAAGCGTTATAAAAATCTTGCAAATCCTTCGGGGGGAGTCTTCAATAACCTGGGTAATTGTATTTGTTTACAGCTGGATAATATTTTTTATATTCGCCGACTGGTCAAGGCTCCGGTCCACCGTTTACGGCGGCATTATAGCTTCCGCGCTGGGGTCAGTGGTTGACTGGGCCGGGCACAGGCTGGACCTTTACCAGTTTAACGACTCTGGAATGTCCATATATGTTACTTCATTTTTTTACGTTGCCGGGCCCCTGTTCACCATGGGCACTCTTTATTTCCAGTGCCTAAGCAGGAACCGGTTGATTCAGGCCGCAAACATCATTGTTTTTTCCCTGGTGTACCTGTCGGTGGAAACACTTATTGTACTGTCAGGCGGCGCCACTTACATACACTGGCACTACCTGGCCAGCCTCATGGTGGACATTATTTTTTTCACCGCCTTCAGCTATCTGGGAGAAGTTATGGTATACGGGAAAACGGGGAACAAGTCCGGACTGAGAGTGTAAGAAAAAAGGGGGACAGATTATGAAAATAAATCTTTTTGTATTCACTACGGCAATCACGTTGATTTCCGTACTGTTCGGGGCATGGCTTTTTTTCTTAAACCGCCTGCATGACAAGCAATGAAAAAACAAGGGCAAATAGTGGCCCCGGATATCCATTTAACCCGGGGTTTGCCTGCTCCGTATAACAGCTCTCAATATCTGAGGCTTTGCCTCCTGTGACAGGAACTGGCGGCGTATTTCCAGCATCTCGCCCTCCACCTGGTCCCTTAAGGACTTGAATATATTCATGGCAACGGGATTGACCATGCGTACCAACATACTGTTGTAAAACTCCTGGCCGTTTATCTTGTCCCACAGCAGGTCGTAAAGCAAGTCCCTGGATTTCATAAATAGACAGCTCCTATTTAATATTGAGGTTTTTCATCCCTTTACTGAGGATGGCCATCCTGCTTTCACCCGATGCCAAAAGGGAGAGGCAAAGCTTTTTAATGTTGATGTCCCTGGTGGAACGGTAGATAGTCTTAAGCTTGGTGTTCATGTGACTCTCTCTGGCCAAGGCCTCCCGGAAGGCGTAGTTGGTAATGTCCCGGTCATTTAAGACAGACATTCCTTTTTCACTCCCCATCGCTTAAAAGTTTATTTTACAGCTACTTTTTATTCTGTCACTGAGCCGGATATGTATACCCTGCAAATGGAAATTCACAGGAGGTAGTATTATAGTGAAAGTGGCAGTTATCGGGGCCGGGCCATCCGGACTGGCATGCGCCCACGAATTGGAAAGGCACGGTATATACCCGGTGGTGTTTGAAAAAAGGCACCGGCCCGGCGAGCTTTTCGACCACACCGCGGCGGTGCTACAGCTCTTTACCAGGCCCTACGACCCTCTGGTCCACCTCAGGGATAAGTTTGGTATTGACCTTCACCCAACAGGCGTCATAAAGTCAATTGCAATGAAATCGCCGTATAAAAAAGCCACCGCATACGGAAAGCTCGGGTACTTTCTCCAGAGGGGACACGACCCGGTAACCGTGGAAAGCCAGCTCTACAGCAAAATAAAGTCAACACTGGTAACCAACACCATGGCGGACTATCTCGATCTGTCCCGGCAGTATGACTACGTGGTGGTGGCCACCGGCAGCTATGACGCCAGCAGGGCGGAGGGAGTCTGGTCACTGGTTTTCCCCACCAACCTCATCGGGGGCACGGTGACCGGGAAATTTGACATGACAAGGATGCTGATGTGGGTGGACACCAGGTACAGCGGCACCGCCTACGCTTACCTTGTCCCTCTGGAGGAAAAAAGGGCCTTTTTGGGACTGGTTGTGCCGGAAAGCACAGTGGAGAAAGCCAGGGAAAAATGGGAGCTTTTCTGGAAGCTGGAAAATCTCGGCTATGACCTGATGAATGAAGTGGTACTGGAGCACAATGCCGGGTTCGTTTATCCGCACCAGGTTGGAAACATTTTGTTTGTGGGTATTGCCGGGGGTTTCCTGGAGCCTTTCCTGGGATTCGGCCTGATATCGGCAATAAAAAGCGGCGTGCTGGCCGGGAGGGCCATAGCCACCGGCAGGAATTACGAGGACCTGCTGACCCAGCTCAAGGAGGACATGATGCACTCCCTGGTATTGAGAGACATTTTTAACAAGGCAAAGAACGACCAGCTTGATTTTTTGATGAAGGTGCTGTCTGTCCCCGGGCTAAAGCACATTATATACAACACCAATATCGATTTTGTCCGGATGGGAACGGCGGCGGCCGGCCATCTCAAGGCGCTGCTAAACAGCTTTAAGAACATTTGACGACAATTCAAATGTATTTTTGGCCATTTTAGAGAAATTTTATTGACGGGCCATTAATTAAGATGTATACCTATATATGTTATTGGCGGACACAAGATAAACTATCACACTGTACGGCTGGAGATTTCACCAGATGTTTTACGACGTCACCCGGCCCATGCACCCGGGTATGCCGGTATTTCCAGGAGACCCGGAGGTGTCGTTCAACCGGGTTCTTGATATAGCCCGTGACGGGGTAAGCCTTCACAGCATCACCATGGGTACCCACACCGGAACCCACGTTGACGCCCCCTTCCATTATATAAGGGATGGTAATACTGTTGACGGCATTGACCCGGCCATACTTGTGGGGGAAGCCCTTCTCTGCGACCTTCAGGACACCCCGGAAATAAGAATGGATCATCTGCCGGTGCTGGAAAAGAGCCGGAGGGTGGTTTTCAAAACCGGCTACCGGCCTGAAAAGGGCTTCAGCGATTACACTTTTCTCACACCGGGTGCAGCTCGCTACCTGGTTGACAAAGGTATCCTGCTGGTTGGTCTCGACTCGCCCTCGCCAGACCCGCCGGGGTCGTCCGAAAGCCACGGCATACTGCTTAATGCCGGTGTGGTAATAGTGGAGAACCTGTACCTGGATAACGTCCCGGCGGGACTGTATAGAATGTACTGCCTTCCCCTACTGCTTTGCGGAATGGATGGGGCGCCGGCAAGGGTTTTATTGAAAGGCTTATAAAGTATAGCCAATTATGCGGTAATAACCGGATATAATTAAAATTTGACATGTAAATGAACAAATGATATAAAATTATTGTCATGTGAATTTATTAACTATAAATTTTTTAATTTCAGAATTTATAAATCAAGTTCTTTTAATAACAATACTTTAGTAAGGAGGCGGCGGTCGGTGAAAACATTGAGGGTCCCGGAGGCTACGGTTACCAGGCTGTCAATATATTCACGATACCTGGAGAGGCTTGACCGTAACGGTATAACTTCTGTATCTTCCGGAGAGATAGCCGACGGAGTGGGGGTGTCCCCGGCGCAAGTCAGGAAGGACCTTGCCTATTTCGGCGAATTTGGCACCAGGGGAGTGGGATACAACGTAAAGGATCTGATGCGCTATACTTTGAAAATACTGGGGCTTGACCGTCACTGGAACCTCGTTCTGGTAGGGGCCGGGAACCTGGGTTACGCCCTTTGCACATATAAGGGTTTCAATATGAGGGGATTCAGCATTGTGGGTGTCTTTGACAACGACCTCACCAAGATAGGCAAGAGAATCAACGACCTGGAGGTGCTTCCCATGGAAGCCATGCCGGATGTAATAAAAGAGCACAATGTAAAGATCGGTATAATCGCCACACCCACCAGGGCCGCGCAGGAAGTGGCCAATTTCATGATAAAAACAGGTATACAGGCAGTTCTGAATTTTGCGCCCCTGCCTCTTACCCTGCCGGAACACATCGAAGTAAGAAATGTAGACCTTTCGGTAAAGCTGGAAATACTGACCTTCAACCTGGGTTTCAAGTCTGCCCAGAATGTATAAACAGCCGCCCTGCGGGGCGGCAGAATCCAGAATCCAGAATCAAGAATACCTTGAGATTTTCTTATAACCGGCCATTGGGCCGGTTATTATATGATATTCTGTTTTATATACGAACTATTTACGGTGTTAATAGATATCTATATGACCTCTGTGATCTCTGTGGTTAAAAAGGAGGGTTTTTATGGCGCCGGTGGCCACACTGGAGCTGAAGAGTGAGAGAAGGGTGCAGTTTATAACCATTACCGAAAAAGTACAGGGTCTTGTCTCGGGCCTGGGGATAAGGGAAGGGGCTGCCACGGTTTTCGTCCCCCACACCACTGCCGGTGTCACCATAAACGAGAACGCCGACCCCACCGTTGTTCGTGATATTGTAGCCGCCCTTGAAAGGCTGGTCCCGGAAAATGGCGACTATCGCCACAGCGAGGGGAATTCAGACGCCCACATAAAGGCTTCCATGATGGGCAGCTCGGTTACGGTTTTTATAAATGGAGGCAATCTTCTTTTGGGCACCTGGCAGGGCATATTTTTCTGCGAGTTTGACGGCCCCAGGAAAAGAAAGGTCTGGGTACGTATAGAAGGAACATAGTTTCTATGATGAAAATCTCTTTCCGTCCACAAGCAATAAAAATATGTGGCCGGGGGTGCGGTTTTCAGTCCGGGCTCAGGGCCTGCCGTACGCCCTCATACGTGCATCCAAGCACTATTCGGGCTCCAGCCGCGTCCTGCGGCTGTGCCGGCATTCCGTATGCTCCGTTGCCAAGAGCCGGTAACAACCTCCGGAACATACACTCCGGCCTGAAAGGTCCTCCCCCCTCGTACGCTCCGGCTAAGAATTAGTTAATAATAAATACCTCAGTGTTCTCTGTGGTTATGGGACAGAATTTCCCGCAAGGCCAAAAGGGTCATCTGGCTCAATCCGGCGCCAGCTGACACCTGGAACAGGGAAGACAGTATAATGTCGGTTTATGCCCCTTTCCTTTCTGCCACAGGATTTTCGAGTGCGGAAACATAAAAAAGCTTGAAAAGGTTGTCAGAGATGTATTTAATTAAAAATGAACAGCCTGTTGACACGTGTATGTCCGTATGTTAATATAGTACTTGCGCACGGGAACGGCGCAAAAAAAATAAAACATGCGGCAGTGGCGGAATTGGCAGACGCGTAAGATTCAGGTTCTTATGCCCGTCAGGGTGTGGGGGTTCAAGTCCCTTCTGCCGCACCAAAAACAGGGTTTCAGCAATGGCTGAAGCCCTGTTTGACTATGTTGAGATCAATGTCAGCAAAACCACCCTTAATCAATATGACTTTCTGTCTTCAGTAATCCCAGCGTTTCCGCCAGAAGATCCAGCAGCATCAGCCCTGCTATAAGGAAGAAATAGCTGCCATAAATAGTCAGGGCGCCCCTTTTTCAGGACGCCCTGTTTTCATACCCTCTGCCCGCTGCAAAGCTTTGTCATGAGATTGGCCAGCACCTGCTTTTCCTGCTGGTCCGACACGCTCCAAAGCTCTTTCAGCACCTTTTGCTCCGGATTGGCCGGCGGAACGGTGTCGGCCAGCACATCCCCCGCCTGGCGGGCCAGGGCTGAGATTCTGTCCCTGGATATTCCCAGTTCCTCAGCAAATTCCACCGCCTGCGACAGAAACCTCTTCCAGTTGTCCCAGTCGGTTTTGGCATTGCTTAAAAAATCCATTTTGATTCCTCCCGGACGCTTCGTTTTTTGCCATACCGTCTTCTTAAAATAAATCTGACACGGCAGACATTATTTATATTGTTTTCATAAAATGTTAAATTATGCAAAACGGGCCGGGCATGTATCAGATAAATCTGGAGGGCGTTCCAGCATCTTAATAACAAACAACTTAAAGTAATATACACAACTGTGCCGAAAAAGGCATATGTTAAATATGAAGAGCCCTGCAATATTAACGCCCTTCATTTTTGGGAGTTATTATTTTTTTGTTAAGGAGGGACCCGCCAGAGCGGATCCCCCGGACAGCAGTTTGCTAACTTGGGGGGTATTGAAATGAAAATTGGTGACATAGTCACCCGCAAAGTATATGGCGAAGATATGCAATTCTGTATTTTAGGATTTTACACCAACCAGGAGACGGGGCAGAGGGTGGCCATACTTGCCCTCCTTGACCCCAACCTGATTATGGAAGCCGCCGTTCAGGACCTGGCTCCGGTTTCAGCAAGGCACCTGTTTGCGCTAACCACCACAAGCACTCACGTTCACTAAAACAGCTGTCTGAGAAAACTGCTTAACAAGCAGTTTTTTCATTTCTTCCGGAGGAATAGGTATGCAAATATGGAATATTACTTATGATAATAACCAGGCAAAACATTGACGTTTTTTGTATGTACAATTACCCGCGGAGGTGATACCCATAAGCAACACCGTTGATTTAAAACATCTCGGCAGCCGTGCAATTGAATCGGCGATGCGGCGGGGAGCCGACATGGCAGAGGCTTATCTCTCCAATAACAGGGAACTCCTGGTGGAGGTCCGTGAGGGACAGGTTGAAACTATAAAGCTGGCCGAGGAAAGAGGCCTTGGCATAAGGCTGATGAAGGGAAACAGGGTGGGTTTTGCATATACATCGGATTTAAACAGCGACACCATGGAAGAGATGCTTGGCCAGGCCCTGGCAAACGCACAGCGGTCGGCCGAGGACGGCTTCAGGGTAATGCCCGGGCCGGCGCCCTCATACCCTGATCTGGATCTGTACGACAGTACCATTATAGACACCTCGGTGGAAGAAAAGATTGAACTGGCCCGGAACATGGAAAAGGCCGCCCGGGGCTAGC
>JBMOPB010000120.1:0-23067 GCA_049325055.1 Bacillota bacterium | reverse complement strand
ATAAAAGAATGGGCTGGGCGCACCCCCTTGGAACCCCCGTGCATAGGAAATTCTCTACAGAATTCCTATTAAGCATAATTTCCTATTTCTCTCAAAAAGAAAGGTTTGGAAACCTTAAAAAGTTTTCAAACCTGTTCTTTTTCTGATGTTGGGTTATCCTGGTTTTTCAAAAGCCCGAAGGCTATGCTGTCCACCAGCGCCTTCCAGCTTGCCTCGATGATGTTCTCCGACACCCCCACGGTGCCCCAGGTGCGCTTTCCGTCCCCGGTTTCTATGAGAACCCTCACCTGGGCTCCTGTGCCGTCCTTTTCCTCCAGTACCCGCACCTTGTAGTCGGCCAGCTGCATGCTTCTGATACACGGGTAAAACTCGTCCAGCGCCTTTCTCAGCGCGTTGTCCAGGGCGTTCACCGGGCCGTTGCCCTCGGCGGCGGTGTGCACCACCCTGTCTCCCACCGACATTTTTATAACCGCCTGGGAGTCGGCCTGTTTGTCCTGGCTCATCTCTATTATTATTCTCAGGCTTTCCAGCCTGAAGGGCTCCCTGTAGCCTGTTTTGAGCTTTCTGAGCAGCAGCTCGAAGGAACCTTCGGCGCCCTCGAACTGGTAGCCCTCCTTTTCCATTTCCTTTATCCGCTCCAGGAGTTCCCTGTTTTCTTCCTTTTGCAGCTCCAGGTCCAGGTTCAGTTCTTTGTATTTATACAACAGGTTGGATAGTCCGCTCAGTTCCGACACCAATACCCGCCGCCGGTTGCCCACCAGTTCAGGTTCCAGGTGCTCGTATGTCCGGGAGGACTTTACAATGGCGCTGACATGAATGCCCCCCTTGTGCGCGAAGGCGCTGCTGCCCACGTAGGGCTGGCTGGAAACCGGGTGCATGTTAGCCACCTCGCTGACGTAGCGGGACAACTCGGTAAGCCTCTTTAAATTCTCCCGGGGAATTGTTTCAATACCACACTTGAAGACCAGGTTGGGAATTATGGAGCAGAGGTTGGCGTTGCCGCAGCGCTCACCGTAGCCGTTAACGGTGCCCTGCACATGGCTGACTCCGGCCATTACGGCCATTATGGAGCTGGCCACCGCAGTATCGATATCGTTGTGGCAGTGTATGCCCAGCCCGACGTCGAACCTTTCCCCCGCGGACTTGACCGCGTCCCGTATGTCCGTGGGCAGTGTTCCTCCGTTGGTGTCGCACAGTACCAGGGTGGAAGCGCCTGCACCGGCGGCCGCTTCAAGGGTGGCAAGGGCATACTCGGGGTTGGCCTTCAGCCCGTCGAAGAAATGCTCGGCGTCGTATATCACCGACATTCCTTTTCCCTTGAGATAGGCCACCGACTCCCGGATCATGGCCAGGTTTTCTTCAAGGGTGGTGTTGAGAGCATGTGTAACGTGGTAGTCCCACGTTTTTCCCACCAGTGTGGCCACACCGGCGCCCGATTCCAGTATGCTTTTGAGGTTGGTATCCTCCTCCACCCTGGTGCCGGGCCGCCTGGTGCTGCCGAAGGCGGCAATCCTGGAATTCTTAAGGGGCTGCTGCGAAATCTTGTGAAAAAACTCCATGTCCTTGGGGTTGGACCCCGGCCAGCCGCCCTCGATGTATTGAATACCCATTTTGTCAAGTTTAAGGGCTATCTTTATTTTGTCCTCCACCGAGAAGGAGATGCCTTCCCCCTGGGCCCCGTCCCGGAGCGTGGTGTCATATATTTCTACAGCCCGCATATAATTCACCCTTTAGAAGAAATTTGGGGTCCGGGATTGGGGATTGGTGATTAAATGTAAAAAACAAAACCCTAACCCCTAATCCCGAATCCCTAACCCCCAAGCACTTATTTACGCTTTTTTCACCTGCTCGGCGATAAGGTCACCCATCTCATCGGTGTTGACCAGCTTCATGCCGTCCTCCATCAGGTCGGCGGTGCGGTATCCCAGGTCCAGCACCCTGGTGACGGCGTCTTCAATGGCCTGGGCCTCGCTGTCCAGGTTGAGGGAGAACTTTAACAGCATTGCCCCGGAAAGTATGGTGGCTATGGGGTTTGCCCTCTTCATGCCGGCGTACTTAGGCGCCGATCCATGGCTGGGCTCATACAGCCCGATCTTGCCGCCTATGCTGGCTGATGCAAGCATCCCCAGGGAACCGGTCAGCATTGATGCCTGGTCGCTGAGTATGTCTCCGAACATGTTGTCGGTCACTATCACGTCAAACTGCCTCGGGTTTTTGACCAGCTGCATGGCGCAGTTGTCAACGTACATGTGGTCCAGTTCCACGTCTGGGTATTCCGCGGCCAGCCGGGTCACGACCTCCCGCCAGTGCCTGGAGCTTTCCAGCACGTTTGCCTTATCCACCGAGGTGAGTTTTTTGCGCCTCTTCTGGGCCATCTGGAAGGCCAGGCGGGCTATCCTCTCTATTTCATATGTAGTGTATTCCAGTGTGTCAATAACCTTTGTGGCTCCGTCCGGCAGGGGCTCCCGCCTCTTCTCGCCGAAGTAGAGCCCTCCGGTCAGCTCTCTTACCACCAGCACGTCCAGCCCGTTTACCACCTCGGGCTTCAGCGTGGAGGCGTTCACCAGTGCCGGGAATACCCTGGCCGGCCTCAGGTTTGCGTACAGCCCCAGTTCCTTGCGCAGCGGCAGCAGTGCCCCGGCCTCGGGGCGCAGGTGCACCGGCAGGTTATCCCACTTGGGGCCTCCCACGGCCCCCAGCAGTATGGCATCACTATTGTGGCACAGCTCCAGGGTCGCAGGGGGCAGGGGGTGTCCCGCGCCGTCGTAGCCGGCCCCGCCAATCAGCCCCTCGGTGAATTTGAAATCATGGCCGAACCTTTCAGCCACAGCCTTGAGCGCCTTAAGCGCCTGTTCGGTAATCTCCGGACCTATTCCGTCACCCGGCAAAACCGCAATCTTATAACTTCCCATCAGCTTTCATCCTTTCTGCCACGTAGTTTATCAGTCCACCTGCCGCGATTATCTGCTGCATGAAGGGCGGTACCTGAGTGGCCCTGTATTCCTCGTTTTTGGTGATATTCTTTATCACGCCGGCCTCCACGTCCACCACCACCTCGTCTCCCCCGGATATCCCGTCCGAGGCCTCCGGGGACTCGAATATGGGAAGGCCGATGTTAAAGGCGTTCCTGTAAAATATCCTGGCGAAGGTCCTGGCTATTACGCAGGATACTCCAGCCTCCTTGATGGATATGGGGGCGTGCTCCCTGGAACTGCCGCAGCCGAAGTTCTTTCCGGCCACTATTATGTCCCCGGGCCTTACTTTTTTGGGAAACTCCGGGTCAGCGTCCTCCATGCAGTGGGCCGCCAGTTCACGGGGGTCCGAGGTGTTCAGGTAGCGGGCCGGAATTATGGCGTCGGTGTCCACGTCATTGCCGAATTTCCATGTTTTGCCTTTCAGTTCCATGCTACTTCACCTCCCAGGGAGCGGCCACCCGTCCCAGTATGGCCGACGCCGCCGCCACCGACGGGCTGCTTAAGTATACCTCGCTGCCGGGGTGCCCCATGCGCCCCACGAAATTACGGTTGGTGGTGGCTATGGCCTTTTCCCCTTCGGCCAGTATTCCCATGTACCCGCCCAGGCACGGCCCGCAGGTGGGGGTGCTGATGGCGGCGCCTGCGTCGAGGAATATTTCGAAGAGTCCTTCCCGCATTGCCTGCCTGTATATTTCCTGGGTTCCGGGTATGACGATAAGCCTTACGTTGCTGCTTACCTTATGGCCCTTCAGCACCCTGGCGGCCTCCCTGAGGTCTTCCATCCTGCCGTTGGTGCAGGACCCTATCACCGCCTGGTCGATTTGCACCCCTGTTACCTGGCTGACCGGCTTTACGTTTTCCGGCAGGTGGGGCAGCGCAATGGCGGGCTCCATTTTGCTGACGTCGAATTCGTGCACATCTACGTACCGGGCGTCGGGGTCGCTGGCGTAGAAGGTGTACTGCCTCCTGGCCCTTCCCTCCACATACTTGCGTGTAATTTCGTCCGGGGGCACTATTCCGTTTTTGGCGCCGGCCTCCACCGCCATGTTGGCCATGGTGAGGCGGCCCTCCACGGACATTTTCTCAATGGCCGGGCCGGTGAATTCCATTGCCATGTAAAGCGCCCCGTCCACTCCTATTTTTCCTATGGTGTATAGAATAAGGTCCTTGCCGGTCAGCCACTCCGGCATTTCCCCGTGATAGATGAATTTAATGGACTCGGGAACCTTCAGCCAGGTTTCCCCCAGTGCCATGGCGGCGGCCAGGTCGGTGCTGCCGACTCCGGTGGAGAAGGCTCCCAGTCCGCCATAGGTGCAGGTGTGCGAGTCGGCCCCGATCACCAGGTCCCCGGGCCCCACCAGTCCCTGCTCGGGAAGCAGGCAGTGCTCTATGCCCATCTGGCCAACCTCGAAGTAATTGGCAAGCCCGTGCTTCCTGGCAAACTCCCTCAGAATCTTGGCCTGCTCGGCGGACTTGATGTCCTTGTTGGGTACAAAGTGGTCCGGCACCAGCGCCACCCTGTCCCGGTCAAAAACCCGGTCCACCCCGATCTTTTCAAATTCCCTTATGGCCACCGGCGCCGTTATATCGTTGCCCAACGCCAGGTCCACCCTGACATTGACCAGCTCGCCGGGCTGGACGCTGTCCTTTCCGGCGTGGGCGGCCAGTATCTTTTCTGTGATGGTCATGCCCATGTTTGATGTCTCACCTCGGTCTGTTTTTTTATCTTCCCAGATCGGAATCCCATATCAGTTTGTTTACAGCGTTGACGTAAGCCTTGGCGCTGGCTTCCAGTATGTCGGTGGAAATGCCCCGCCCGACGTAGTTACGCTCCCCGTCCCGTGTTATTTTAAGGGTCACCTCGCCTATGGCGTCGGTACCGGAGGTCACAGCCTGTATTTCCCAGCTGGACAGCTTGCACTCCATGCCGGTAACCTTGTCGATGGCCCTGCATATGGCATCCACCGGCCCGTTTCCGCAGGCCGCCTCCTGCAGCTTGCCTTCGCCTCTTAAAAGACCCACGGTGGCTGTGGGAACTATGGAGGACCCGCTGGAAATGTGTATGTAATCAAGGGCGTAAACCGGGTCCACGGCTCTGATCTCTTCTTCGACTATTGCCTCCAGGTCGTGGTCGGTTATTTCCTTTTTCCTGTCCGCCAGTGCCTTAAAGCTTTGGAAAGCCTTGTTCAGTTCAGCCGGGTTGAGGTTGTAGCCCAACTCCTCCAGCCGGTTCTTAAAGGCGTGCCTGCCTGAGTGTTTGCCCAGCACCAGTTTGTTGCTGTGGCTTAAGCCTACTTTTTCCGGGTTCATAATCTCGTAGGTGGTCCTCTCCTTCAGAACCCCGTCCTGGTGTATGCCGGACTCGTGGGCGAAGGCGTTCTTGCCCACCACCGCCTTGTTGGGCTGTATCACCATTCCGGTAAGGTTGGAGACCAGGCGGCTGGTCCTGTATATTTCCTCTGTCCTTATCCGGGTGTATTTGTTGAACTGGTCCTTCCGGGTATGCAGGGCCATTACCACCTCTTCCAGGGAGGCGTTGCCGGCCCTCTCGCCTATTCCGTTGATGGCGCCCTCCACCTGGTTGGCGCCGGCCGCCACGGCCGCCAGTGAGTTGGCCACCGCCAGCCCCAGATCGTCGTGGCAGTGAACGCTTAAAATGATCTTCTCTATTCCCTTTACCCTGTTCCTTATCTCGGAGATGAAGCGGGCGAACTCCGAGGGCACGGCATAGCCCACGGTATCCGGTATGTTGATCACGGTGGCCCCGGCCTCGATGGCCCTTTCAATCACCTGGCACAGGAAGTCCAGTTCGGACCTGGAGGCGTCCTCGGCCGAAAACTCCACGTCGCTTGTGTAGCCCCTCGCCCTTCTCACCGCCTCCCAGGCCGTCTCCAGCACCTGTTCCCGGCTCATTTTAAGTTTATACTGCATATGCACGTCGGAGGTGGCGATAAAGGTGTGTATCCTTGGCTGGTCGGACATGCGTATAGCCTCCCAGGCCGTGTCTATATCAACCTTGTTGGCCCTGGCCAGCCCGGCTACCGCAACCCCCCGCACCTCCCTGGCAATGGCCTGGACAGCGCGGAAATCACCGGGTGACGACACCGGAAACCCGGCCTCGATCACGTCTACCCCCATCCTTGCCAGCTGCCGCGCTATTTGGAGTTTCTCCTCGGCGTTGAGGCTCACGCCGGGAGACTGTTCACCATCTCTCAAAGTGGTATCGAATATATAAACCCTGTTGCCGTCGATCATAAAAAAATCATCCTCTCTGCAGCAGCACTGAGTGAAAGTGTCAATGCAATAATTAACAGTCTATAGCCTCGTCAATACCCTTACCGGTGAGCACCATGGGAGAAACGTTCTCTTCCGGGTCCACCAGGCAGTTGACAATGACCGCCTCCGGCCGGGAAAGTATATCGGGCAAAAGATCCTCCAGCTCCGCCAGGCTCCTCACTGTATAACCGTCGAGCCCGTAGGCCTTCGCCAACATGGCAAAATCGGGCACGAAGCTTAAGTCCGTGGCTATATACCTGCGCTCACAGTAAAACTCCTGCAGCTGCCTCACCAAACCCAGGCGGTTGTTGTTAAGAACGAATATTTTAATGGGCAGTTTCTGCTCCACAACAGTGGCCAACTCCTGCATGGTCATCTGTATGCTGCCGTCACCGGTGATCAGTAGCACCTGCCGTCCGGGCAGTCCCATCTGTGCCCCCACCGCCGCCGGCAGCCCGAAGCCCATTGTCCCCAGCCCTCCGGAAGAGATGAGGGCTCCAGGATGCCTGAAACGGTAATACTGGGCCACCCACATCTGGTGCTGCCCCACATCGGTGGCCACCACAGCCTCGCCCCCGGTATGCCGGTAAATGGCCTCAATAACCGCCTGGGGCTTTAATATCCCGTCGCTTTGATAAGTAAGGGGGTACTGCTCCTTCCAGCTGCGTATCTGATCCAGCCACCCGGTCCTGTCCTTCTTTTTAAGGTTGGAAAGTATGGCCTGAAGAACCTGTTTCACATCCCCCACTATGGGTACGTGTACCTGCACGTTTTTCCCAATTTCCGCCGGGTCGATGTCAACGTGGATCACCCCGGCGTTTGGGGCAAAAGCGGCAATCTTGCTGGTTACACGGTCGTCAAACCGGGCTCCCAAAGCTATCAGAAGGTCGCAGTTGGTTACCGCAAGATTTGCGTACCTTGTTCCGTGCAGTCCCAGCATGCCCAGAAAAAGCGGGTGGTCGCCGGGAAAGCTGGAAAGACCCATGAAGGTGTTTGTCACCGGCGCCGAGAGTGTCTCTGCCAGTTCCAGCAGCTCGGACATTGCCCCCGAATTTTTTATCCCCCCGCCGGCGTAGATGACCGGCCTGTTCGCCTTCATCATCATCCGGGCTGCTTCCTTGACCTTTGTGGGGTGTCCCTTGTATGTGGGCTTGTATCCCCGCAAATTGACAGTTTTCGGGTAGTCAAACTTAATTGTATCCATCGCCACGTCCCTGGGCAGGTCTATCAGCACCGGCCCGGGCCTCCCGGTGGAGGCTATGTGAAATGCGTTTTTGACTATCTCCGGAATCCTCTTCGGGTCCTTGACCAGGTAATTGTGCTTTGTGATTGGCATGGTGATGCCGGTAATGTCCACTTCCTGAAAGGAGTCGGTCCCAACCTGGCTGGTGGACACCTGGCCTGTTATAAGCACCAGCGGCACTGAGTCCATGTAGGCATTGGCGATACCTGTCACAAGGTTGGTGGCGCCGGGGCCCGATGTCGCCATGACAACACCGACTTTTCCGGTGGCCCTGGCGTAGGCGTCCGCGGCATGAACCGCTCCCTGCTCGTGCCGCACCAGTATATGCCTTATATTCCCCGTCTTGCACAATGCGTCGTATACCGGGAGGATCGCGCCACCGGGATAACCGAATATAATCTCTACTCCTTCCAGCTCAAGGCAGCGGATCAGCGCCTGCGCAACTGTCATATCCATACCGGTTTCCTCCCCGTGGATTATTTAAACGGCTTTCTTTCATTCGTCGTCCTTCTGCCCGTTTACACTGGTAAACCGGGTTCCCCTCAACATGGCTATCTTCCCGGTGCGCACCAGCTCCTTGATTCCGTAAGGCCTTAACGACTCCTCGAATGCGTTTATCTTGCCGTCGTTGCCGGTACACTCCAGGGTTATGGTTTTTCGCCCCAGGTCAACTATCCTGGCCCGGAAGATATCGGCAATCTGCATTATCTCACCCCGGCGGGCGGGCTCACAGTACACCTTTATGAGGACCAGTTCCCTGTCCACGTATTCTTCCGGGGATATGTCGCTTATCTTGATTACGTCTATCAGCTTGTGGAGCTGCTTGGTAACCTGCTCCAGGATCCTGTCGTCCCCTTCCACCACAATGGTCATCCTGGAAACATCGGGGTTTTCCGTCCGCCCCACCGCGAGGCTGTCGATATTGAAGCCGCGCCGGCTGAACAGCCCGGCCACCCGGGCCAGCACCCCGGGGTTGTTTTCCACCAGTACCGCTAGGGTGTGCCGCATAAAACCAACCCTCCCTTAATTGAGAGGTGAGAGGTGAGAGGCGGGAGGTGAGATTCCGCCAGGTCCGGCTTTGAGGCCGAATCCCATTTTTCTTCACTCTCACATCGTATAATTCTTATTACCCGATCATTTTGTCAAGCGGCTCGCCGGGAGGAACCATGGGGAACACATTTTCTTCCCGCTCTATTACAAAGTCCAGCATCACCGGGCCACTATTTTTGACAGCCTCCTCCAGTGCCGGTCTCAACTCGGCGCCCTTGGTCACCCTAATCCCGGTGGCCCCGTATGCCTCGGCCAGCCTGGCGAAGTCGGGGTTAAACAGCTCGGTGTATGAGTAGCGGCGGTTGTAGAACAGCTCCTGCCACTGCCTCACCATCCCCAGCCATCCGTTATTAAGTATCGCCACATTTACCGGCAGTTGATAATTCACCGCCGTGGCCATTTCCTGAATGTTCATCTGTATGCTGCCATCCCCGGCAATATCAAATACTACTTCATCCGGGCAGGCCACCTGCACCCCTATGGCTGCGGGGAACCCGTAGCCCATGGTCCCCAGCCCCCCCGACGAAATGAAGGACCGGGGCCGGGTAAAGGTATAGTAATGGGCCGTCCACATCTGGTGCTGACCCACCTCGGTGGTTATCCTGGCCTTGCCTTCGGTGACATTGTATATCTCGCTTATCACCTGCTGCGGCTTTAGTTTGCCGTTATCCTCAAAATTGATGGGGTATTCCTTTTTCCACAGGTTGATCTTTTCCTGCCATGCGCCGGGCAGCTTGGCATTGAGCCTGGGGAGAAGCTGGCTTAACACCCTCTTGACGTCCCCCACGATTGGAATGTCCACCCTGACGTTCTTCCTTATCTCGGCCGGGTCAATATCTATGTGTATAATCTTGGCCTCGGGGGCGAAGCTTTCAATTTTTCCGGTAACCCTGTCGTCAAACCTGGCCCCGATGGCCATTAAAAGATCGCACTCGCACACTGCATAGTTGGCATACCTGCTGCCGTGCATTCCCAGCATACCCAGGAAAAGCGGGTGATCTCCGGGAAAGCCCCCCAGCCCCATCAGCGTGACTGTTACCGGGGCCATCAGGAGTTCAGCCAGGGCTTTAAGCTCCTCGTGGGCGCCTGAGCTGATAATCCCGCCGCCGGCGTATATAACCGGCCTCTGGGAAGCCATGATGGCGGCAGTGGCAATGTTAACCTGCTCCTGGGTGGCCTCCAGCACCGGCCGGTACCCCGGCAGGTTGATTGGGCCCGGGTCTTCGTAGTCCATCACCCCGCCGGACACGTCCCTGGGAATATCCACCAGGACCGGCCCGGGCCTCCCGGTGGCGGCAATGTGGAATGCCTCTTTAAGGGTGATTGCCAGTTCCTGCACATCCTTGACAATGTAGTTATGCTTGGTCACCGGCATTGTTATACCGGTTATGTCGGCCTCCTGGAAAGAATCCCTGCCCAGTAGCGGCGAGGGCACCTGGCCGGTTATGGCCACCATGGGAACGGAATCCATGTACGCATTGGCGATACCGGTAACCAGGTTGGTGGCCCCGGGCCCCGAGGTGGCAAGGCACACCCCGGGCCTCCCTGAGGCCCGGGCGTACCCGTCGGCGGCATGGGCGGCACCCTGCTCGTGCCTTGTCAGTATATGCCTGATATTGGCATCGTAAAGGGCGTCGTATATGGGTAAAACCTGGCCCCCGGGATAACCGAAAATAGTATCCACGCCCTGGTCCAAAAGCCCCTGCACTAGAATTTGCGCCCCGTTTTTTTTCATTTAGATTCACCTACCCCTAGTCACGCTTTAAAACAGCGCCGGTGCTGGCCGAAGTCACCATTTTGGCGTACCTGGCAAGGTAGCCCTTTTTAACCCTGGGTTCCGGCCGCTTCCATTCCTTCAGCCGCTCTTCTATTTGGTCATCGCTCAGCCTTACTTCAAGCCGGTTGTTGAGAATGTCTATATCAATAATGTCCCCTTCCCTTACGGCGGCTATAGGCCCTCCCTCGGCCGCCTCCGGGGAGATGTGCCCGACAGACGCACCCCTGGTGGCGCCGGAGAACCTGCCGTCGGTAATAAGGGCCACATCCTTGTCAAGACCCAGCCCCATCACGGTGGCTGTCGGGGTAAGCATCTCCCTCATGCCGGGGCCTCCCCTTGGTCCCTCATACCTTATCACAATAACGTCGCCTTTTTGTATTTTCTTCCCGTTGATGGCTTGAACGGCTTCCTCTTCGGAGTCGAAAACCCTGGCCGGGCCAGAGTGCTTCAGCATCTCAGGGGCCACCCCGGCCTTTTTGACCACGGCCCCGCCGGGAGCAATGTTGCCCCTTAGCACGGCAATGCCGCCGCTGGGGCTGTATGGGTCCTCGATGCTCCTGATAACGTCATTCCTGTAAATTTTGCCTCCCTGAATTATGGCTCCCACTGTTTCACCGGAAACCGTCGGCAGATCAAGGTGAAGCAGGTTTTTGCGGGACAGCTCTGCCATTACGGCGGGTATTCCGCCGGCCTCGTCAAGGTCCTGCATGAAATGCGGCCCCATGGGGCTAAGTTTGCACAGGTTCGGCACGATTTCGCTGATCCTGTTGATCATGTCAAGGTCTATATTCACCCCGGCCTCTGAAGCTATGGCCGGAAGGTGCAGCACGGTGTTGGTGGAACATCCCAGGGCCATATCCACGGCCAGGCCGTTTTCAAAGGCCTTCTCCGTAAGTATGTCGGAGGGCCGCACCCCCGCCTTCACCAGTTCCACCACCCTTATTCCGGTCAGCTTGGCCAGCCTGCGCCTGGCGGCGGAAACCGCCGGCAGCGTGCCGTTCCCGGGAAGGGCCATCCCAAGGGCCTCGGTAAGACAGTTCATGGAGTTGGCGGTGAACATTCCTGCGCACGACCCGCACCCCGGGCAGGTGGAATCTTCCAGCCGGCTCAAGTCTTCCTCGCTCATTTCACCGGCCCGGACCTTGCCCACGGCCTCAAAAATATTGCTTAAAGACACGTTCTGCCCGTTGAACCTTCCTGCCAGCATGGGTCCGCCGCTTATGACTATGGCCGGGACATTTACCCTGGCCGCCGCCATCAGCATGCCCGGCACCACCTTGTCGCAGGCGGTAACCAGCACCAGCCCGTCGAGCCTGTGAGCCTCGGCCATCACTTCCACCGAGTCGGCGATAATTTCCCTGCTGGCCAGTGAATACTTCATTCCGCTGTGGTTCATGGCTATGCCGTCACAGACGGCGATTGCCGGGAATTCCACCGGTGTTCCCCCGGCCAGCCTTACCCCGGCCTTTACGGCCTCGGTGATATCATTAAGATGCATGTGGCCGGGAACTATTTCATTAAATGAATTAACAACACCAATCATGGGCCGTTCCAGTTCGGCGTCGATGTAACCCAGAGCCCGCAGCAGGGAACGGTGGGGAGCCTTGTCTAACCCCTTTTTAATCTCATTGCTGCGCATATTATCACCCCTATTCAAACTGATTAATAATACCAAAATGAAAGACCCTGCGGATATAACTCCCTACAAGAGCGGAACCTATCCGGCAGGGTCTTTTTCTCCCACGGCTAAGTTCTTTTACCGGCGCCTGAAATCCGGCCCGGCCCCTTGCCCGGGGCCAAGCCCCGGAGCTAATGCGCTTTTTTGCATGGTAAGCAGGTTAATGATAATAAGTCGATCCATAATCATAATAATCATAAAAATTTAACCTCCCGCCCGGCAGTCGGTTAAAACTGCCAGGGACGAGAGGTTTCTCACGCGGTACCACCCTGATTGCTTACCGCCTCACGGCGGAAAGCCCCTTATGTGTCCCAATCAGAACACAGCTTTGGTAACGGGTAGGCTAACCCGGCTCGGCCTAGTCGGATAACTTTAATTCCTTTCAGCCTGCGGCTCCGGGGCGATGTATTTCACCCATGTGGCGCCGGTTCCCAGCAATCCCGGCTCTCTTAAGCCACTCTCTCAGGGTTGATTGATCCCCTTCACAGCCTTTCTCATAATTGACAGTATACAGATTTCCCCATGTTGTGTCAAGGATTATTGATTAAATTTGGACTTCTCTATAGCATCTCTCACCGATTCCGGTGATGGGCCGGCCAGTACCTTCCTGGCCTCAACACAGCGGCGTATCGATATGAACTGGTACACGTCCTCCTCCACCAGCGGGCTGAAGACTTTGTATTCTTCCAGTGTAAGCTGGTCCAGGGATTTGCCATGCTGCACGCAGTGGAAAACCGCCCTGCCCACCACTT
This sequence comes from Bacillota bacterium, assembly GCA_049325055.1. Classification (GTDB taxonomy): domain Bacteria; phylum Bacillota; class Desulfotomaculia; order Desulfotomaculales; family Desulfocucumaceae; genus BRHc4a. The sequence continues at coordinate 10,316 of JBMOPB010000120.1, read as the reverse complement.
CGTGGGCCTCCCGGAAGGGCACGCCCTTCCTCACCAGGTAATCGGCCAGGTCGGTGGCGTTGGTGAATCCGCCCCGGGCGGCCTGCAGCATATTGTCCTCCCTCACCTTCATGGTGGCCAGCATGGGCCTGAAAACGGACAGGCACTTTTTAACGGTGTCCAGGGCGTCAAAGAGTGCTTCCTTGTCTTCCTGCATATCCTTGTTATATGCCAGGGGTATCCCTTTAAGCATTGTCAGCAGGGAGGTAAGGTCCCCGAAAACCCTTCCGGCCTTTCCCCTGATAAGCTCGGCCACGTCCGGGTTCTTTTTCTGCGGCATCATGCTGCTGCCGGTGCTGTATTCATCGTCCAGTTCCACAAAGGAAAACTCGGCGCTGGACCACAGTATTATCTCCTCGCAGAACCTGCTTAGGTGCACCATTATAAGGGACGCCGCCGACGCGAACTCCACCGCGAAATCCCTGTCGCTGACGGCATCCAGGCTGTTTTTGGCCAGGCCGTCAAAACCCAGCCTTTTGGCCACGTACTCCGGGTCCAGCGGGAAGGTGGTTCCGGCCAGGGCCCCGGCCCCCAGAGGCATTACGTTCACCCTGCGGCGGCAGTCCAAAAGCCTTTCACGGTCCCTTCCAAACATCTGCACGTAAGCCATCAGGTGGTGCGCCAGGGTTACGGGCTGTGCCCTCTGCAGGTGAGTGTACCCCGGCATTATGGTGTTGATGTGCTTTTCGGCCATTTCCATAAGCGTTTCCCTGAGATCATCCAAAAGTTTAACAATATTGTCTATCTCATCCCTCAAAAACATGCGTATGTCCAGGGCCACCTGGTCGTTGCGGCTCCTGGCCGTGTGGAGTTTTTTGGCCACGGCCCCTATTTTTCCGGTCAGTATCTGCTCTATGTTCATATGTATGTCCTCGGCCTCGACGGAAAACTCCACCAGGCCGCCTTCAATATCCGACAGCACCGACTTAAGCCCGTCCACTATGGCGGCGGACTCCCCGCAGGATATTATCCCGGTTTTGCCCAGCATTTCAGCGTGGGCGATGCTGCCCTCTATATCGTAACGGTAAAGCCTGCAGTCAAATGAAATGGAGGAGTGAAAGTCATCCACCATTTCACTGGTTTTTTTCTGAAACCTTCCGCCCCAAAGTTTTTTCATGCAAGACATCCCACCCTTTTGCCAACTTAAAGAAAATAATACCACGAAAGTAATAATAGTAAAAGAACCCTGCCTTCACCAAATGTCAATTGAAATAAAGGTTGTGCCGTGTTATTTTATAGTAAATTTAATAAGGGCTGAATTATTGGGGGTAGCGGCATGAGCCTGACACTGGCGGGCTTAAAGGTAAAACAGAGCCAGAGGATAACCGTGGCCAGGAGTGAAGACGACAACATGGAATTTGTATCCTCCATTGAGAACATCGAACCCGGCGGCATTGATATAAGCGTGCCCCTCAGAAACCAGATACCTCTGGAATTAAGGCGGGGGGACACCATTTATTTAAAGGTGCCCATGAGTTCCTTTGCCATTGAGTTCAGCACCCGTGTAAAATCGTTTAAATCGGATAATATTGTTCTGGTCACCCTGGAACACCCTGAAAGCTTCAAGAGGGTACAGCGCAGGGGGTCGGTCAGGTTCAAGCTGCTCATGAACATATTTGTGGCGCCTTACCCCGCCAAAGGGGAGGAACCTGTTTTCACCGAGGCGACGGCCCTGGACATAAGCGCCGGGGGCATGGAGATACTTACCACCGAGGAATATCAGTACAACTCCCTGCTGCTGGTGGGCTTTACGCTGGAAATGGACAAAAAAAACACGCACAAATTCCTTGTCAAGTCACAGGTCCGCAGGGTCACCCCGGTTTCAATGAAAAAATACAAAGCAGGAGTTCAGTTTCTTGACCTGTCCATGTCGGACTCCGATAAAATATTCCGTTACATATTCAAAAAATCCTCGGAAAAAGAATTCTGGAGCAGATAGAGGTAATGTGTACCATGAAACACATCGAATACGGGTGGAGGGCCGAGGACGGGATTAACATTCACGCCCGGCGGTGGGAGCCGGATAGCGGGCCCAAAGGGGTGGTATGCCTTGTGCACGGCTTTGGAGAGCATTCAGGCCGCTACCACCACGTGGCCTCATACCTTACAGGGGCCGGATATGCCGTGGCCTCCTTTGACCATAGGGGACACGGAAAGTCCGGGGGGCAGCGGGGCCATACAACTTCTTACCAGGCAATAATGGAGGACATTGACCTGCTGCTGGACGATGCCGGTCACCGTTATCCCGGCCTCCCCTGCTTCATCTACGGCCACAGCATGGGGGGCAACCTGGCGCTGAACTACACCCTGCGCCGAAAGCCGCCGCTCCTGGGGGTAATCGCCACAAGCCCGTGGCTGCGCCTTTCCGCAAGTCCCCCGGCCGCACTGCTGGCAGCGGCAAGGGTGCTGAACAAACTGGCGCCCTCTTACCCGCTGCCCAACAGCCTTGACGCCAAAGGGCTGTCCCATGACCCGGAGGTGGTGCGGGCCTACGACAGCGACCCTCTGGTAAACCGCAAAATCACCACCCGCCTTTTTTTCAGCATACACGACGCCGGACTGTGGGCGCTGGATCACGCCTCGGAATTTCATCTCCCGCTGTTGCTTATGCACGGCGGCACCGACCCCATTACTTCCCCGGAGGCCTCAAGTCAGTTCGCCGGGCGCATTCCGGGCCGCTGCACTCTTAAAATCTGGGAAGGACTGTACCACGAGCTGCATAACGAGCCGCAAAAGGGCGAGATTATCGGATTTATTGTCAACTGGCTGGATGGACATCTTGGATAAAAAAGCCCCGCCCACTGTTGTTCTTAAAGGGCGGGGCTATAATTATCACAATGCTGTTAAATATTTACCTCAGCCCGGACTTCTTTTCCATAAGGGCCCTAACCTTGAGAGGAAGGCCGAACAGGTTTATAAAGCCCTCGGCGTCCTTCTGGCTGTATATTTCGTCGCGGCTGAAGGTGGCAAGCTCCTGGTTGTACAGCGAGAAGGGCGATTTGGCCCCGGCCGGGGTGCAGTTGCCCTTGTAAAGCTTCATCCTGACCTTTCCGGTGACGGTCTTCTGGGTGACGTTCACGAAGGCGTCCAGGGCTTCCCTAAGCGGGGAGAACCATACGCCGTCGTAAACCATCTCGGCGTAGCGGATAGCCGCCATTTCCTTAAAGTGCATGGTTATCCTGTCCAGCGTGAGCCTCTCCAGCTCCCTGTGGGCCAGCCAGAGAATGGTGCCGCCGGGAGTCTCGTATACTCCCCTGGACTTCATCCCCACCAGCCTGTTTTCCACCATATCCACTATTCCTATGCCGTTGGCGCCGCCTACTTCGTTAAGCTTTTCCAGCAGTGTAACCGGGTCCGACTCGCGGCCGTCCAGGCTCACGGGCACACCGCTTTCAAAACCGATTTCCACGTAGGTGGGTCTGTCCGGCGCTTTCTCGGGCGCCACCGTAAGCAGCAGAACGTCACCGGGGGGCTCCAGGGCCGGGTCCTCCAGGTCCCCTCCCTCGTGGCTGAGGTGCCATATATTCCGGTCCATGCTGTAGGGTCGGGCTTTGGTCACCGGCACGGGTATTCCCCTGGCGCTGGCATAGTCTATGGCGTCTTCCCTGGACCGGATGTCCCATTCCCGCCAGGGCGCAACTATCTTTAAGTCAGGATTCAGGGCCTTTACCGTCAGCTCAAAGCGAACCTGGTCGTTGCCCTTGCCGGTGGCCCCGTGCGCAACGGCCTCGGCCCCTTCCTTTTCAGCTATTTCCACCAGCTTCTTGGCAATCAGGGGGCGGGCCATGGACGTCCCCAGCAGGTATTTGCCCTCATAAAGGGCTCCCGCCCTTAAGGTGGGGAAAATGTAGTCCTCCACGAACTCCCGCCTGACATCCTCTATGTATATTTTAAGGGCCCCGCTTTTGATGGCCTTGGGCTCAAGCGGCTCCAGCTCCTCCCCCTGCCCAAGGTCGGCCACCATGGCGATAACCTCGTAACCGTAGTTTTCCTTAAGCCAGGGAATGATGATGGATGTGTCAAGCCCTCCGGAATATGCAAGGACGATTTTTTTCATCGTAATCCAACTCCTTTCAGACATGTTTTTAGCAAATATTTATGGTCCTACATCACCAATGCCATAACCGCCTTCTGCACATGCAGCCTGTTCTCGGCCTCATCCCAGACCACCGAGTGGGGCCCGTCGATAATCCCCGCCGAGACTTCCTCTCCCCTGTGGGCCGGCAGGCAGTGCAGGAATATAAAATCTTTTTTGGCGTGCTTCATCAGTTCCTCATTGACCTGGTACGGCGGGAAAACCCTGGCCCTCATGGCCTGCTCGGCCTCCTGGCCCATGCTGGCCCACACGTCGGTAACCACCACGTCAGCCTCATACACCGCCTCCACCGGGTCGGTGACCACCTGTATAACCGCACCGGTTTCCCGGGCGTCCTCCGCCGCCGCCGAGATTATTTCACGGCTGGGCTTGTAACCATCCGGGGAGGCCACGGAGATGTTCATCCCGGTCTTGGCGCAGCCGAAGAGAAGGGAGTGGGACATGTTGTTGCCGTCCCCCACGTAAGCCAGCTTTAGTCCGGCCAGGCTTCCCTTGACCTCCCTTATGGTCTGCAGGTCGGCCAGCACCTGGCAGGGATGAAGCAGGTCCGTAAGTCCGTTTATCACCGGAATGTCGGCGTAATGAGCCAGTTCTTCCACATCCGACTGGGCATAGGTTCTGATCATTATGCCATTCAGGTACCGTGAAAGCACCCTGGCGGTGTCGGCAACGGTTTCACCCCTCCCCAGCTGGATGTCAGACGCGCTTAAGAAAAGTGCATATCCTCCCAGCTGGTAAATCCCCACCTCAAAGGAAACACGGGTCCGGGTGGATGACTTCTGAAAGATCATCCCCAGAGTCTTGCCCTTGAGATATTGGTGGTCTTCACCCTTTTTAAGCCGGCTTTTGAGTTCGTCGGCGGTATCCAGAATAAGCTTTATTTCGTCCGGCGTAAAATGGTGCAGGGAAAGCAGGTCCCGCCCACGCAGGAGGTCGGGCAGTTTTTTCAATTACAGTCACCCTTTCATGTTGGGGATTCTCTATACCTTTGTGTCCTCTCCGGTTTAAAATTCTTTTTGCTACTCCTAAATGGCAGCCTTCTGGAAGGCGTGCCCGTTGATGTCCCGCATGTTCACCGGCTCCGGCTCCTCACCCTTGCCTATGCTTTCCAGCACCACGGCCAGCGCCCTGACGGTGTCCAGAGAGGTCAGGCAGGGAACTTTATACTCGGATGCCGTTCTCCTCAGCATAAACCCGGTCCTCCCGGGGACCTTGCCTCTTGTGGGAGTGTTGATCACCAGGCTGATGACGCCTGACCGGATAAGGGATCCGGGATCTGTGGCCTCCTCCACCGAAAAGCCTTCCCCCTCCAGAGCCCTTGCCGTTCCCACGGTGGCGTACACCTTGAATCCCATTTTCCGGTAGCGCCGTATTATAGGCAAAGCCTCTTCCTTGTCACGGTCGGCCAGGGACACCAGCAATGCCCCGCCGGTAACTATTTTCAGCCCGGAGGAAATCATGGCCTTGTACAGGGACAGGGGGAATGACCGGTCAATCCCCATTACCTCCCCGGTGGATTTCATTTCAGGGCCCAGCGATGTCTCCACCATCCCCAGCTTCTCAAAGGAAAATACCGGGGCCTTCACTGTAACCAGCTGCGGCAGAGGCCCCAGCCCGCTGCCGTAGCCCATCGACTGCAGGCTGCGCCCCAGCATGGCCCTGGTGGCCACCTGCACCATGGGCACACCGGTTACCTTGCTCAATACGGGCACGGTACGGGAGGCCCGTGGATTGACCTCCAGCACGAACACTCCCTCAGCCCCAACCACGTACTGTATGTTGATCAGCCCGCAGATCTTGAGGGCACGGCCTATGCGCAGGGTATAGTCCACTATAAGGCTTATTTCCCGTTCGCTGAGGGTCTGGGGGGGATACACCGCAATGCTGTCCCCCGAGTGCACTCCCGCCCTCTCAACGTGTTCCATAATCCCTGGTATGAAAATATCCTTCCCGTCACCGATGGCGTCCACCTCAACCTCTTTGCCCCGGACATATTTATCAACCAGCACCGGGTGTTTGGGTGACACCTGTACGGCGGATTCCATGTATTTAAGCAGTTCTTCATCATTGTGCACAATTTCCATGGCACGGCCCCCCAGAACGTAGGACGGCCTCACCAGGACGGGATAGCCCAGGCTGCCCGCTATATCAAGGGCACCCTTTACGGTGAAGGCGGTGCTGCCCTCGGTCTGGGGAATGTCCAGAGACCTCAGCAGCTCTCCGAATTTCTCCCGGTCCTCGGCGGCATCTATTCCCTCCACCGGTGTTCCCAGTATCCTTACACCGTGCCGGTCCAGTTCCCCTGCCAGGTTTATTGCGGTCTGGCCCCCAAACTGCACCACAACGCCCTCGGGTTTTTCCTTTTCGATAATATTGAGAACATCCTCCAGTGTAAGCGGCTCGAAATAGAGCTTGTCGGAGGTGTCGAAGTCGGTGCTGACGGTCTCCGGGTTATTGTTTACTATAACCGACTCCACTCCCTCGGCCTGGAGCCCCCAAACCGAGTGCACCGAGCAGTAGTCAAACTCTATGCCCTGGCCTATCCTTATGGGGCCCGAACCAAGAACCAAAACCTTCCTCCGGCTGGAAACCTCCACCTCGTCCTGCAAGTCGTAGGTTGAATAGTAATATGGGGTGGAAGATTCAAATTCCGCGGCGCAGGTGTCCACCACCTTGTAGGTGGGAGTGATTCCGTATTCCTTGCGCAGTGACCTTACCGCATCCTGGGTGATTCCGGTAAGTCGGGCCACCTGGCTGTCGGAGATCCCCATTTGCTTGGCCTTCTCCAGATTGTGCCGGCCCACCCCGGCGCCGCATGTTTTCAGTTCCCCCTCGGTAACAACGATATTCTTTATCTTCTCAAGGAAAAAGTAATCTATACTGGTTAGCTGGAATACCTCCCGCATGGCCCAGAATCTTCTGAACGCCTCGGCTATGGCGAACAGCCTCTCGTCGTTGGGCCTGGAGAGCCTGCTTTCCAGTTCCATTTCGCTCCAGCTGGCCGATCCCTTCAGGTTGAGGCTGTCAACCCCTATCTCCAGGGAGCGGACGGCTTTTAACAGCGCACCCTCAAAGCTCCGGTCAATGGACATGACCTCCCCGGTGGCCTTCATCTGGGTGCCCAGGGTGCGGTCGGCGCTTCCGAACTTGTCGAATGGCCAGCGCGGTATTTTCACCACAAGGTAATCCAGTGTAGGCTCGAAGCAGGCCGTGGTCTTTCCGGTGACCGGGTTGACTATCTCGTCCAGGTTTAATCCCACGGCTATCTTGGCTGCCATCTTGGCTATGGGGTAGCCTGTGGCCTTTGAGGCCAGGGCGCTGGAACGGCTTACCCTCGGGTTGACCTCGATCACGTAATAATTGAAGCTGTAGGGGTCCAGCGCAAACTGAACGTTGCAGCCGCCCTCCACCTTCAGCGACCTTATTATCTTAAGCGACGCGGTGCGAAGCAGCTGGTATTCCCTGTCGGCCAGGGTCTGGGAAGGGGCCACCACTATGCTGTCGCCGGTGTGCACGCCGATGGGGTCTATGTTTTCCATGTTGCATATGGTGATGCAGTTGTCGGCGCCATCACGCATCACTTCGTATTCAATTTCCTTCCAGCCGGCAACGCTTCGCTCCAGGAGCACCTGGCCGATCATGCTCATTTTAAGTCCCTTGCTCACGATCTCGGCCAGTTCGGCGTCGTTTTCCACTATCCCTCCACCGGTGCCGCCCAGCGTGTAGGCAGGCCGCACAATGACAGGATACCCCACCCTGCCTACAAACTCCCTTGCCTCTTCCATGGTGGTGGCAATAACGCTCTCAGGCACCGGCTCGCCTATGGCCAGCATTGTTTCCTTGAAAAGCTCCCGGTCCTCAGCCCTCTTTATAGTTTCCAGCGAGGTCCCCAGCAGTTCCACACTGTATTTTTCCAGTACGCCCTTTTCGGCCAGCTCGACAGCCAGGTTCAGCCCTGTCTGCCCGCCAAGTGTGGGCAGAAGCCCGTCGGGCCGCTCCTTTTTAATAACGGACGCCACGCTCTGCCAGGTGAGAGGCTCGATATAAACCTGGTGGGCTATTCCGGGGTCGGTCATTATGGTGGCCGGGTTGGAATTGACCAGCACCACCTCCACCCCTTCCTCGGAAAGGGATTTGCACGCCTGGGTGCCGGCGTAGTCAAATTCGGCCGCCTGCCCTATGACTATTGGTCCGGATCCAATTACCAGAACTTTTTTAATGTCGCTTCTTTTGGGCAATTTTTTTTCCTCCCGGAAAATTATAAGGTTATTTCCGCAAGCGCTTTTTCCAGAATTGCCGCCGCCTGGTTCACGTCATTCTCTGTAATGATCAGGGGGGGCAGAAATCTCAAAATGTTGTTATTGACGCAGTTAATCAACAGCCCCTCGTCCTGGCAGCGCAAAACAATACCCCTGCCGTCAACGGTAAGCTCCATTCCCAGAATAAGTCCCATTCCCCGCACTTCCTTTACGAAGGGGAAGCGTGAGGCCATTTCAAATAGTTTTCCTTTAAAATAGTCCCCAACCCGGGCGGCGCCCTCCACCACCCCGTGGTTCAAAAGCTGGTCAACAGCGGCAAGCCCTGCGGCGCAGGCCAGGGGGTTGCCGCCGAAAGTGGAGGCGTGGTCTCCCGGCACAAATGCCGAGGCCACATCTTCCCTTGCCAGCATGGCGCCTATCGGGAAACCTCCCGCCAGGGCCTTGGCCAGGGTAAAAATGTCAGGCTCCACCCCGTAGTGCTGGTAGGCCAGTAATTTGCCCGTCCTGCCCAGGCCGCACTGAATTTCGTCAAATATAAGCAAGAGCCCCCTCTCGTCGCAGAGGCTTCTAACCTCCTTGAGGTATACCGGATCGGCTATGTTTACCCCGCCCTCCCCCTGCACCGGCTCCAGCATAACTGCGCAGGTGTTGGGACCCACTGCCTCCTTGAGGGCATTGATATCATTGAATGGCGCATACTTAAACCCCGCCGGCAGAGGCTCAAAGCCCTGCTGGTACTTTGTCTGCCCGGTGGCCGTGATGGTGGCCAGTGTTCTCCCGTGAAAGGATTTGAGGGCGGTGATTATTTCGAATTTATCAGTTTCCCCTTTAACCCTGAAGTACTTCCGGGCCAGCTTTATAGCCGCCTCGTTGGCCTCGGCCCCGCTGTTGCAGAAGAACACCCGGTCGCCGCAGGAGTTCTCTACCAGAAGGCCGGCCAGCTTGACCTGGGGCTCTATATAATAAAGGTTGGACACGTGCATCAGCGTTTCGGCCTGGTCAGCTATAGCCCGGGCCACTGCGGGATGGCAGTGCCCCAGAGAGTTGACGGCCAGCCCCGACACAAAGTCCAGGTATTCCTTTCCGTCGGCGTCCCACACCCGGGCACCTTTTCCCCGCACAAGGGCCATCTGCAGCCTGCCGTAATTCTTCATCAGGTAACGGTCGCCAGCTTTTATAATTTCAGTGGTATTCATCGATTTCATCTCCGTCCGGATTAGTTTAATCCACCTTCTTATTCGACCACCATGGTGCCTATACCCTTGTCGGTGAACACCTCCAGCAGGATTGAGTGCGGCACCCTCCCGTCCAGTATGTGGGTGGTCTTTACCCCGCCGTCCAGTGCCCTGACACAGCACTCCACCTTGGGAATCATACCCCCGTCTATTACCCCCCGGTCCACCAGCCCGGGAACCTCGGCCCTGGATATGGTGGAGATAAGGCTTTCGGGGTTGGTGCGGTCCTCCAGTATTCCCTCCACATCGGTAAGAATTATCAGCTTGTCGGCGTTAAGGGCTACGGCCAGCGCGCTGGCGGCAGTGTCGGCGTTGATATTGTAGCTCTCTCCCTGTTCTCCCACCGCCACCGGTGCCACCACGGGAATATAGCCCTCCCGTATCAGGGTGTTTACTATATCTGGGTTTACCCCTGATATTTCTCCAACGTAACCTATATCCACCGTCTCGGTTGTCCCGTCGGGCCGTTTAACCCGGCCGTTTTTCTTCACGGCCTGCAACAGTGCCGCGTCCTTTCCGGAAAGCCCAACCGCCCGTCCTCCGTACCTGTTTATACGGGCCACAATATCTTTGTTCAGTTTACCCACCAGCACCATTTCGGCTATTTCCATGGTCTCCAGGTCTGTGACCCGAAGGCCCCCCACAAAGCAGGATTCGATGTTGAGCCTTTTGAGCATGGAGGTAATC
>JBMOPB010000119.1:0-23944 GCA_049325055.1 Bacillota bacterium | reverse complement strand
TTGAATCATCCTCGCCCAACACATTCCTGATATACCCGCTGTAAAAGCGGTAGGCCAGAGAAAAACCAATAAAAACAAGTAGTACTACAAGAGCGGTATTCAACTGTTTCCCTCCTTTTGTTTTTATAGATACCTGTTCCCTGGTTTTACTTCATATGCCACCTCCCCCGCATCCGAATCCACCCCTGGCCGTACCTATTAAAAAAATACGTATAATGGCGGTCAAAGGCAGAATATTACAATTACAATCTAATGCAAATCACTCTTAAAATAAACAAATACAACTCAACTGGTGCCTTAAAGACGACAAAAGGGCACTCCAAGCCCCCGAGGTGGACAATGCTATCGTAATAATCCACATTTTTAGACCGGTTTTGCCAAGTTCATTTGCATATTAAAAACAGCTCAGGGCAGGATAGTAATAAAAAAATCAGGGGGGTATATCCGTGACAAGACTTCCTGCTGGAATTATTATCCTGCTCATTGTAACGGCACTGATATTTTTCGGACTCGCCCACAGGGCCCTGGACAGGATGAAGCTTTCGGACAAAGCAGCCCTTGCTATTGTTGCCGGGCTTATAATCGGGAGCTTCATCGACATACCCCTTATAGGGGGGCGGTTTCCTCTTTCGGTTAACATCGGGGGTGCGCTGATACCGCTGGGACTTGCCATTTACCTGGTATCCACCGCAGGAACGGCCAAGGAGAAAATACGGTCCCTGGTGGGGTCACTGGTTACCGCGCTGGCCATTTACGCCGTGGGAACACAGCTAATGACCGGACTTCCTGAGCCCGCCGGCCGCTTCGGCTTTATTGACGCTCTCTGGCTGTTTCCGCTGGTGGCGGGGGTAGTGGGCTATCTGGCGGGGAGATCCCGCAGGAGCGCCTTTGTCTCGGCCACAATGGGAATATTGCTTTTTGACATAGGACACTACATCTGGCTCGCAAGAAGCGGCGCTCCCGCAGTCAGGGCAGACATAGGGGGAGCCGGGGTCTTTGACGCTGTGGTCATTTCAGGAATCTTTGCCATTTTGCTGGCTGAAACAGTGGGCGAGATCAGGGAAAGGCTTGCCGGAGGGCCCACAGTTGAAGGCAAGCCTTCCAGCCTGGCAGGCGCGCTTCGTAAACCCGGTTTTGAAAGGTATGACAGCCAGGAAGCTCAGGATGAGGCCAGTGAAAACAGAGAAAACTCTAAAGAAGACAAAAGGTAAGAGGAGGTATGAAGGATGAACAAGCATCGCCTTAAAATATATCTTGGAATGGCAGTGCTGCTTGCCGCGCTGATACCGGTTTCGGTAATAAACTACGATAAAATGTCGGTACCGGCCTGGAAGCCGTCGGATCTTTTAAACATGGCGGAACCGAGCGATCATCAGCCGGGTTATGCCGTCAGCATAACCGACAGCCAGGGCAATCTTATATCTATGGCCGCCCGGGGAGTGTCGGTGGGAGACGAGATAATCAATTCCGAGGGGCAGCGCTACCGCGTATCCAGTGTTAAGGGGGACAAGGCCCTGGCGGATTTTGTGGAAATGGACAGACAATTTCTATCCTACAACGAATATTTTTCCAATATGGAAGTGCCGGTGGCGGTAGTGAAGGGCTGGGGAAAAAACCTGGTTGGGGTGTACCACACCCACAGCGACGAGTCCTATGTGCCCACCGACGGTAAAGAGGCTATACCCTTCAAGGGTGGAATATTCCAGGTAGGCCAGGCCCTTGTGGAAAAACTTCAAAATAAAAAATTAATGGTGAATTACGACAAGACGCCTCACGACCCTCACGACAACAACGCCTATTACAGGTCAAGGCGTACCGCCACGAGGCTCATGAAACAAAACCCCGTGGCCATACTGGATGTTCACAGGGACGGGATCCCCAACCCGGGCTACTACAGAAAGAATATATCCAATGAAAAGGTAGCCCAGCTTCGCCTGGTAGTGGGCCGGCAAAATCCCAATATGAAGGCCAACCTGGATTTCGCCAAAAAAATGATGGCTTACGCCAACAAGGTTCACCCCAAGATTGTGAAGGAAATATTCATAGCCAAAGGAAACTACAACCAGGATTTGATGCCCACCGCCCTCCTTATCGAGGCCGGAACCCATACCAACAGCAGGCAGGAGGCTGAAAACGGCGTCGCCCTTTTCGCCGACGCCATACCCACTGTGCTTGGCATCGGCGCCCAGGCTCCCGGAGGCCCCGGAGGCGTCGGGGCGGCCCCGGGAGGAGCCTGGAAGGCTCTGGCCTGGATACTGGGAATAGTAATTGTTGGCGGCGGCGCTTTTCTTCTAATCAGCTCCGGCGGCTTCAGCCAGGCCAAGAGCAGGATCTCATCATATATAGGGCGGGAGTTTTCCGGATTCATGGGGCCCCTTGGCAGGCCGCGGTCCAGAAAGATTTTCTTCGGCAGTAAAGAAGGCCGGGATAAAAACACCGGTATTGAGAACGACCCCGACAAAAACGAGATCGACACCGATAACTATAAGAAAATAAGGTAAAGCACCATGGCAAACTACCTCGAAATGGTTGTGGCCGGGACATTGGCTGGAACAATATCCAGGATATTGCTCTTAAGGATGGATTACCGCCAGTATCCCGGCTACCCGCACGGTATGATTGCTCACATATCGCTGGGTTTCATCGCCTCGGCCATCGGAGCGGTGGCCATCCCGGCCATAATAAAGCCTGATTTCGCTGCGGTGACCTTCCTGGCCCTGGCCGCCCAGCAGTTCAGGGAAATCAGGGGAATGGAAAGAAAAACACTGGACAACCTTGACAACACGGAGCTGGTTAAAAGAGGCAATGATTATATAGAAGGAATAGCCCGTACATTCGAGGCCAGGAACTACCTCGTTATGGCCACCTCCATGGCGGTATGCGCGGCGTATTATTTCGGCCAACTGCCAGCAGCGGTAATAATAGCGCTTCTTCTGTTCATCTTCAGCAAAACATTTATGGCCGGGGAGACCATCGGCGACATATGTGATGTGGAGCCGGCCCGGATTCATTTTGACGGAAGCATACTGAAAATAGACGATATAGGTTTAATAAACGTGGGCCTGAAAGAAATGAGAGAGAAAATTCTGAAGGAGGGCATGGGCGTAATAATAAAGCCCAAGGGGGCCAACGCCAGGGCTGTGATTCACGATGTGGGGCAGAGAATGGCCATCGCACACACGGCAGGCACCATACTTGGGGTTAAAAAGGACGTGGATACACCGGAACTGACCCCCCTGGCCCGTAAAAACATAGACACCGGGGAAGTGGGCCTTTATATATTGCCGGCCATCATGGACATGGAAGCGCTTCTACTGGCGGTTAAAAGGACGCCGGTACTGGAAAGCGCCAGGAGTAAACCGTTAAGTACCGAGGCAGGGAGGATAGCCGCAAGTAAAAATGGCAGAGGTTAATAAAATTTTGGCGGTAGTTACAGCGGACATGAGCAGGGTATCCGGCGGGGCCCCTATATTTATTGGAATGAACGATGAAGAGTGCGAACAGATGGCCAGGTCCCTGTCCCGCATACTTGACGCCATGGCCCATTATCTGGAAAACAATACATATATAATAGTCTCACATTAAAAAAGCCGACTTCTTAAACCCGCATCAGAAATTTTTTTTTACCGGTGTTACCCGGTTGTGCCCAACTTTGGTAGGCACTTTCAAAAGATATAAGGAAAGGAGAATAATATTGAAGGTGATTTACCATTGTTACGGAGGCGCCCATTCCTCGGTGACAGCGGCCAATATACACGTGGGCCGGCTTCCCAGGGACAGGGCGCCGCTGTATAGCGAGCTCGTAAGTCAGAATTTTTTTGACCTCCAGAGAGTGGCGGATACCGGAAAGATAATACTTATGGGCCAGGATATTCAGGGAAACCATATTTACGTGGTGGGGCGGCGAAGTCGCCCCTACTTGCTTGAAAATGTAGTGAACGGACTTTCAGAAATATTCGGAATCAACAAAGACAGTTACATCATAGTGGATGTTTCTCCCTGTGTAAACCTGGCAATGAAGCTTGGCGGGTTCATGTCCAGGAGGATGGGTCTGGTGGCTCTGGGAAGGCCCATAGTCACGTGGGGCACGATGAGAAATTATAAAAGGCTGCTGGACGAGGTTGACAAGGTTCTTTACATGCTGGCCAAAAGCCCCCAGGAACCACCCCAGAAAAACAAAACAAGAAGCATTCCCATCAAATGTCCGGGGGTGGAATACCGTTGAAGGCGCTTATACTTTACAGCAGCTCGTCATTTCCCCTGTCGGCGGTGGCCGGCACCATTTATTTAAAAAAGATCACCCCCGGTGAGCTGGCGGCTAATCTATGGGATTTTTCATTCACTGCCGATTATAAACAGTATTCGTCAGGCCGGATGTGTTACCTTGGAAGATCCGGGGACGGCACCGAAGTGGTTGCATTTTCGGCCCGGTCCGGAAAGATTATTTTAAAAAACCTGATTGAAACCTTTCTGCAAATGAACGGGATAGACACAAAACACTGCAGAGTGGTGGAAATAAAGATCCCGGCCAAAATCACCCTTTTCCTCGGACAGCTTTTATTATGGCTTCCCCTTTCCGCCGGGGCCGGGAGGAGGCTTTTGGGAAAATACATCAATAAAATGTACCCTCAGCTTGCGGAGGCCGTCAAACTTGACTGCAACTTCCAAATATCAGATAATTAAACGGGGACTTTTCGTATTCCACAAAATCCCTTAAAGCCGGCGGGAAAGGATTAAAGCAGTGAAGTATGGGGGACTTGCCGTAAGTTCTGTTCTGGAAGAAAGCATAGCCAAAGAGGTGGGCCTGGAAAAGGGAGACGTGCTGCTCAGCATAAACGGCCGGGCAGTCACCGACATACTGGATTATTACTTTTACACCAGGGATAATCTGGTTAACATAGAGGTAATCAAGGAAAACGGTGAACGCTGGGAACTGGAAATAGAAAAGGACAGTGAAGAAGATCTGGGCGTGGAGTTTAAATACACAGGCCTTGAGACCATAACCCGGTGCGCAAATAAATGCATCTTCTGTTTCGTTGACCAGATGCCGGAGGGGTTGAGGGACAGCCTGTATATAAAGGATGACGATTACAGGCTGTCGTTTTTGCAGGGCAGTTTCATCACCCTTTCCAATATGTCGGACAGGGATTTTAAAAGGGTTGCCAGCTTACGGCTGAGCCCTCTTTACATTTCGGTTCACACCACCAACCCGGATCTGAGGGCCTCGATGCTGGGAAACAAAAGGGCCGGCAATATACTGAAAAACCTTCAATACCTTGTGGAAAAAGGCATAGAAATACATACCCAGGCGGTAATCTGCCCGGAAATAAATGATGGGGAAGAACTGGACCGGACTGTATCCGACCTTGCCGGACTCTGGCCCGGGATAAGATCCCTGGCGGTTGTCCCGGTGGGCCTCACCGCAAATAGGGAAGGCCTTTTTAAAATCAGGAGGTTCAGACAGGAAGAGGCCGCCATGGTGGTAAACAAGGTCAGGGGATGGCAGGACGGCTGCCTGAAAAACTTTGACTACCCCTTTGTTTTTGCCAGCGATGAGTTCTATTTACTTGCCGGGGCCGAAATACCAGGCGCCGGCCGGTACGCGGATTTCCCCCAAATCGAAAACGGAGTGGGGATCACAAGGCTTTTCTGGGATGATTGGGCAAAAGCAAAAAGGAGACTTCCCAAACAGTCTGCAAGGCCGTTAAAAATAAGGCTTGTTACAGGCCTGCTGGGAGAAAAAGTGATACGGCCCGTAATTACAGAAATAAACCGAATCGGGAACCTGCAGGCAGATATTGTAGCCGTAAAAAATGAATTCTTCGGGGATATGGTAACTGTTTCCGGCCTTTTGACCGGAGGGGACATTTTAAAAAACTCGGAAAAGCTTAAAGGCAGTGACATTGTGGTTCTGCCGGGAACGGTGCTGAGAAAGGGAAGCAGCACCCTGCTGGACGACATGACCACCGACGACTTGTCAAAAGCCCTGGGTGTTACCGTCAAAACGGCGGACGGGCCCGATGAGCTGGTCAATATTATAAAGAAATCGATGGGTGATTAAATGCCGAAACCGATAGTAGCTATAGTTGGAAGGCCAAACGTTGGCAAATCAACACTGTTCAACCGCATCGTCGGTGAAAGACTGGCCATAGTGGAGGGGATACCCGGCGTAACCAGGGACCGTTTATACCAGGACGCGGAATGGGCCGGAAAAACATTCACCCTGGTGGATACCGGAGGCCTTGACTTCACCGATGACAACACAATAATAACAAATGTGAGAAAGCAGGCCGAACTGGCCATTGACGAGGCCGACGTGATCCTTTTCGTTGTGGACGCGCGATCGGGACTCACCTCCAACGACGAAGAGATCGCCAACATACTGAGAAAAACCGAAAAGCCCGTCGTGCTGGTGGCAAATAAAGTGGAGCAGTTCGGCGGCGAAAGGGGCTACCTTGAGTTTTACGGCCTGGGACTGGGGGAGCCCATTCCGGTTTCGGCAGCCGAGGGGCTAAATACCGGCGACATGATGGACGCCGTGGTGGAAAGTTTTCCAGATGCTGAAGAAGAGGAGGAAGACAGGGACACTGTCAGGATCGCCGTCATAGGGCGGCCCAACGTGGGCAAATCCTCCCTTGTCAACAGGATACTGGGCCAGGAGAGGGTTATAGTAAGCGATATACCGGGCACTACCAGGGACGCCATCGACACCCTTTTCGAGCACAACGGGCGAAGGTATATACTGATAGACACCGCCGGCATCAGGAGAAAAAGCCGCATAGACCTTTCCACCGAAAAATACAGCGTCATAAGGTCACTGAGGGCTATAGAACGCAGTGACGTGGTGCTTCTTGTAATAGACGCCCAGGACAGGGTCACCGAGCAAGATAAAAAGATAGCCGGCTATGCCCATGATCAGGGTAAAGCGTCTATAATAGCCGTCAACAAGTGGGATGTTGTTCAGAAGGATGACCGGACCCTGGACAGGTATACCAAAGACATACGGGAAGAACTGGGGTTTATGAGGTATTCCCCGGTTGTCTTTGTGTCTGCCCTCACCGGCCAGCGGGTGCAAAAAATACTGCAGGCGGTTGACACAGTGGCCGAAAACTACAGTTTAAGGGTGTCCACCCCTGGGCTTAATAACCTGATCAGAGAGTCCGTGATGCAAAATCCTCCGCCGTCATACAAAACAAGGCGCCTTAAAATATACTACGCCTCACAGAACGGCACGAGGCCGCCCAAATTCACATTTTACATCAACGATCCCGAACTGGCCCATTTCTCCTATATGCGCTACCTGGAAAACCAGATAAGGTCGGCTTACGGCTTCCAGGGAACGCCTTTAAGATTTCTTCTAAGGGCTAAAAAAAGGGACGCCGACACCTGAAATGTTTAAAACAGGGAAGGACGGGTGAGAGTACCGGTGCTGTTCGCTTTATCACTTATTTCCAGCTATCTGATTGGATCAATACCCTTCGGGTACATAGTGGCCCGCATAAAGGGGGTAGACATAAGGCAGCACGGCAGCGGGAACATTGGGGCCACCAACGTTTGGAGGATCCTTGGACCGGGTCTTGGCCTGCTGGTGCTGTTTTTGGACGCGCTTAAAGGGGCGGTGCCGGTGATCATAGGCAGGCAGGTGGGGATAGAGGGGGCCGAGCTTCTTGCCGGAATGGCCGCCCTCCTGGGCCACGCCTTTCCGATATACCTTGGCTTTAAAGGAGGCAAGATCATAGCCACCGGGGCCGGAGTAATGCTGGCCCTGGCGCCGCTGGTGCTCCTCATAGCCTTTCTTGTATTCGCATCGGTGGTCCTTGTTTCCAGGTACGTTTCCCTTGGCTCGGTACTGGCCGCCGCATCCGTGCCGGTGCTTCTGACCCTGTTTCAATACAACTGGATGTATATACTGTTTGGCGGGGCGATATGCCTTATAGCCGTTCTTAAACATATTCCCAACATAAAAAGGCTGATCCAGGGGACAGAATCCAAAATTAAATTCAAGAAGGGTTAATTGCCGAATAATTTTCGGGGGTAAACAATTTGACAGATGAAAAAATAACCGTCCTCGGAGCGGGGAGCTGGGGGACGGCCCTTGCAGTTCACCTTGCCAGAAAGGGATACAACCCTGTTCTATGGTCCCACAGAAATGAGCAGGTTGAAGAAATGATTGCCGCCAGGGAAAACCGCAGCTACCTGCCGGATATCACCCTGCCCCAAAGTGTGGAAATCACCGGAGACATTGAAAGTGCCGTATTGAAATCAACCGTTCTTATTTCGGCGGTGCCCTCCCACGCATTTAAGGAGATAATGACAAAGGTTGTGCCGCTGACAAATGCCGGTTCGTTAATGATCAACGCCGCCAAGGGGATAGATGAAAACACCCTGCAGAGGATGTCGGAGATATATGCCGAAATTGAGGGAAGCCGGAAGGCTGAATACGTGATACTGTCAGGCCCCAGCCATGCCGAGGAGGTATCCATGGCAATGCCCACCGCCGTTGTGGTGGCGTCAAAGGACAAAAACAGCGCAGTCAGGGCCCAGGACGTTTTGATGTCGGGTGATTTTAGGGTGTACACCAACAATGACGTGACAGGTGTCGAGCTTGGAGGGGCGCTGAAAAACATAATTGCCCTGGGCACGGGTATCTCCGACGGCCTCGGTTTTGGAGACAACACCAAGGCAGCCCTTATGACCAGGGGACTGGCGGAAATTACCCGGCTTGGAGTGTCTCTTGACGCTAACCCCTTAACATTTGCGGGGCTTGCCGGGCTTGGAGATCTTATAGTGACCTGCACCAGCGTGCACAGCAGAAACCGCAGGGCAGGCATTGAAATTGGAAAGGGAAAGACCCCCGAGGGTGCCCTGGCCAGTGTGCGCATGGTGGTGGAGGGATTCAGGACGACCAGGGCCGCCTACAGGCTTTCTGCAAAAAAAGGGGTTGACATGCCCATAACCCGCCAGATATACGGAGTTCTATACGAAGGCGCAAACCCGGTGGAAGCGGTTGAGGCTCTGATGGGACGGGGAAAAAGAAATGAGATGGAATACTCAATCAACAGTATCTAGGGGGAGGCGGAGAACCATGATTGTTGAACACATGGGTAAAAAGCCCCGCATAGCGGAAGGAGTTTTTGTGGCTCCCACTGCTGTTATAATAGGGGACGTGACCGTCAGGGAAGGGGCCAGCATATGGTACGGCGCTGTTTTAAGGGGAGATTTCGGGAAAATAATAATCGGCAGGAACACCAGTATTCAGGATAATGTGGTGATCCACACCAACCTGACCGATCCCACCATAGTGGGGGATAACGTCACCATAGCGCATGGGGCCATACTGCACTCCGCAAAGGTGGAAAATGGCGCGGTGGTGGGAATGAACGCCGTTGTGCTGGACGCAGCCGTAGTGGGTGAGCAGTCCATGATTGCGGCGGGAAGCGTTGTCGCGGGTGGGACCTCCATTCCTTCCAGGTGGCTGGCTGCGGGAGTCCCGGCAGTGCCCAAGAAGGAAATATCCGGAGAGGCTCTAAACTATGTAAACATAAGCTCCGTGGAATACTCCCACATGGCCAGGACTTACCTGGAGCAGGGGCTGGACAAGTAATGATTAAATAATTCAGAATCCAGAATTTAACGATACCCTTTTTTTAATATCTGAGGCCTGCCAACCGGCGGGCCTTTTTCACAGCCTGCCAACTTATTCCGCATAATTCTGCACAAAAACTCTACAAAACTTTACTTCCACGCAAAAAACAATAATATCAAATCTCAAAAATTTTAATGTTTTCTTCCTGATTACTGCCATTTGTAATATTCCTCCCAACTGCTCATATATATATATTGTTAACGTATGCCACTGGAAAAAACTACACTTGATCGGACTCTTCATACACCCGCACAGACTTCGGTCACTGTGACAGGGTTAGGGGGGATGCAGCAAACTTTTTCAATTAATTATAAATATAAATACTTTTATCTTACCAAGGAGGGAGTGTTATGGAAAAATTTGATATCTTCAAGGATATAGCAGAAAGAACCGGCGGTGATCTTTACCTGGGTATCGGCGGGGGAGTCAGGACCGGTAAGTCAACATTTATAAAAAAGTTCATGGAACTTATGGTCATCCCCAGCATCAAAAACGTGCACGAAAGAGAAAGAGCCAGGGATGAACTCCCGCAAAGCGGGGCCGGCAGAACCATAATGACCACCGAGCCCAAGTTCGTTCCCAATGAAGCGGTGGAAATAACCATTTCCAGCGGCCTCAAATTCAAGATGAGACTGGTGGACTGCGTTGGCTACAGGGTTGAGGGAGCCCTTGGATACGAAGAAGAAGACGGCCCCCGCATGGTTTCAACACCGTGGTTTGAAGAGCCCATTCCTTTCCAGGAAGCGGCCGAGCTTGGCACCAGAAAGGTGATTTCAGAACACTCCACCATGGGCATTGTAGTTACCACCGACGGAAGCATAACGGACATACCCAGGGAAAACTACGTGGAAGCCGAAGAAAGGGTAATCGAGGAGTTTAAGGATATAAACAGGCCTTTCATGGTCATCATGAACAGCACCCAGCCGCAGTCTCCCGAAACCGCGGAACTCTCCGAGGAGCTGAGTGAAAAATACGACGTTCCCGTAGTGCCTGTCAACTGCGCCGAGCTAACACAAAAAGACATACTGTCCATACTGGAAAAACTGCTTTATGAATTCCCGGTCAATGAGGTCAACATTTCACTGCCCCAGT
Organism: Bacillota bacterium; assembly: GCA_049325055.1. Classification (GTDB taxonomy): domain Bacteria; phylum Bacillota; class Desulfotomaculia; order Desulfotomaculales; family Desulfocucumaceae; genus BRHc4a. The sequence continues at coordinate 13,206 of JBMOPB010000119.1, read as the reverse complement.
GGGTTGAGGAACTGGAGCACAAGCACTGGCTCAGGCAGAGGTTTGAAGACGCCGTCCGGGACACCGTGCGTCATGTCAGGAGGCTCAGGGACATTGACAACGCCCTGGAACACCTCGGAGACTACGACTTTATTTCCAAGGTAACCCTTAACAAAATGGACATGGGCACCGGCGTGGCGGCCATAGACATAGCCTCCAGGCCCGAACTTTATTACCACGTGCTTTCAGAGGAAACCGGGCTCAAGGTTGAAGGCGATCACGATCTGTTCAGGCTGGTCAAGGACCTTTCGGTGGCCAAGCGGGAATACGATAAAGTCTCCGTGGCCCTACAGGAGGTTAGGGAAACAGGCTACGGCGTGGTCACTCCCAAAATAGACGAAATGAACCTCGAAGAGCCCGAGCTGATCCGCCAGGGCAACCGCTTCGGCGTAAAACTGAAGGCCAGCGCTCCGTCCCTGCATATAATAAGGGCGGACATCACCACCGAGATAACACCCATCATAGGCACCGAAAAACAGTGCGAGGAACTGGTCCGGTACATGCTCAACGAATTCGAAGAAAACCCGCAGAAAATCTGGGATTCGGAAATATTCGGAAAATCACTGCACGACCTGGTGAGGGAAGGCATACAGAACAAGCTGCACAGGATGCCCGAAAACGCACAGCTTAAACTCCAGGAAACCCTGCAAAGGATAGTAAACGAAGGAAGCGGCGGGCTAATCTGCATAATCATTTAATCCGGTCGAAAGACCGGTTTTTTCATAACGCTTAGGAAAATACAGTTCTCCTTGATTTCCCATTTTCCGTTAAAAGCGTTTCAAAAAAGTTTCCTCTGATCGCATTCCGAAAGGACATGCATCTTAGGGACTTTTTTTATTGCATAGATTAACTAAAAAATGATATAATGTCTACCATTGATGGAATAATATCCGCCGCCAGTGGACAGGGGGAGTGGGGGAGTGACTAAAAGTAAAAGGTTTTTCCTGGTGCATGAGGAAATACTGCCGGAGTCCATTGTAAAGGCCGCCAGGGCAAAAGAGATGATCTTGAAGGGTGAGGTAAGCACCGTAAACGAAGCGGTGGAAAGGGTAAACATAAGCAGGAGCGCCTATTACAAGTACAGGGACAGCGTTTTTCCCCTGCAGCCGGGTCCCAGGGAAAAAGACATTACGTTGAATCTCACACTTGAACACCGTACCGGCGTGCTGTCAAAGGTGCTTTCCTTTATCGCCTCGCTGGGGGGGAACATAATCACCATCAGGCAGGAAATGCCGGTGGAGGGACTGGCAAGGGTATGCATCAACATCGACATTTCCGGAATGAATGACAACATCGACACAGTGCTGCATGAAATAAAAGGCTGTGACGGTGTTAAAGCTGTTTCTCTTGAAGGATGGAACAAGCATATATAAGTGAAAAGGGAGAGGGGGAACCGGATGACAACCGTCAAAGTAGGATTTCTGGGGCTTGGAACTGTTGGATCGGGCACATACAGAATTCTGACCGGCAATGCGGACAGTATAGCAAAAAAAGTTGGTGCCCGCGTGGAAGTGGCCGGCATTCTGGTAAGGGACGCCGGAAAAAAAAGAATGGCAGATGTAGATCAGGGATTGTTTACCACGAGACCTGAGGATATACTGGAAAATGATGAAATTGACATTATCGTTGAAGTAATGGGTGGAATCGACCCCGCCAGGGAATATGTGATCCGGGGAATGAAAAAAGGCAAAAGCGTGGTAACCGCCAACAAGGACATGATCTCCCAGTATGGAAAAGATCTTTTCCGGTCGGCGGAGGAAAACGGGGTGGATTTGCTTTTTGAAGGAAGCGTGGCGGGGGGAATACCCATTATCCGGCCGCTGAAATACTGCCTGGCAGCCAACAGGCTCAAAAGCGTTATGGGTATAATAAACGGCACCACCAACTATATGCTCTCCAAGATGACCAGGGAAGGGACCGACTTTGCGGATGTTCTTAAAGAGGCCCAGCAAAAAGGCTACGCCGAAGCCGACCCCAGCGCCGACGTGGAGGGATATGACGCGGCAAGAAAACTCTCTATTCTGGCCTCGATTGCCTTCAATACCCGGGTAACCCTGGACGATGTATATACCGAAGGAATTACAAGAATTTCAAGGGAAGATATTGCCTATGCCCGTGACCTCAACTACCTGATCAAACTGCTGGGCATTGCGAAGGAAACGGAAGACGGGGTGGAAGTCAGGGTTCACCCGTGCTTCATCCCGGTTACACACCCTCTGGCCTCGGTCAACGATGTTTTCAACGCCATATTTGTCAGAGGCGACGCCGTGGGAGACGTGATGTTCTTCGGCCGCGGAGCGGGAGACATGCCCACCGGCAGCGCTGTTGTGGCCGATATAATGGAGGCGGCCAGAAACAGGGTAAAAAATATAACAGGGATTAACTGCACCTGTTATGAAGAAAAAACGGTCAAACATATGGGAGAAATAGATAGCAAATACTATCTCCGGCTGAAAGTGGAAGACCGGCCCGGCGTACTGGCCTCAATAGCGTACGCCCTGGGGGAGAACAACGTCAGCATAGCCTCGGTGCTTCAAAAGCACACCGACGGCAGCAATGCCGAGATAGTTCTCATTACCCACACGGTTATGGAAAAAAATATGCAGAATGCCCTTAAGATCATTGAACGCCTTCCCTCGGTGGGAGAAATCTGCAATCTGATAAGGGTTGAAGGTGACTGATAAACCAAACGGGCATAATGCCTGCCCTTTTATTTAAACTCAGGGGGATAAGAATGGTCCGAGTACAGGTGCCTGCTACAACTGCAAACCTTGGCCCAGGGTTCGACTGTCTTGGTATGGCCCTTCAGTTGTACAACTCTGTGGAGATGTCTCCCACCGCTTCCGGCCTTCATATCGATGTGAACGGTGAAGGAAGCTCAGAAATTCCCAGAGACGAAAGCAACATGGCCTACCAGGCGGCCCTCAAGGTCTTCAAACAGGCGGGGAAAAAGCCGCCGGGGATAAGGTTAAAGCTGAACAACAACATCCCGGTTGCCAGGGGCCTTGGCAGCAGCACCGCCGCCATAGTGGGAGGTATGATTGCCGCTAATATTTTGTCGGGCAACACTCTGGCCCAGAAGGATATTATCAATCTGGCGTACAACATGGAAGGCCACCCTGACAACATAGCGGCAGCTGTGATGGGCGGTATAGTGGTGTCGGTGCCTGCCGAGGGAGAAGTCAGGTGCCACAAGATACCTCCACCCAAGAACCTTAAAGCAATTCTCACAGTGCCGGATTTCATGCTGTCCACCAGGACGTCCAGGGAAGTTCTGCCCCAGCAAATACCAATTGGCGACGCCATTTTCAACATCGGCAGAGTTGCCCTGCTGGTAGCGTCCCTTTACACCGGAGACATAAACCAGTTCGGCCTGGCCATGGAAGACAGGCTTCACCAGCCCTACAGGACCCAGTTGGTCCCCGGAATGAAAAAAGTGTTCGCGGCAGCAAAGCTGGCGGGGGCCAAAGGCATCTCCCTCAGCGGGGCGGGGCCGGCCATAATAGCATACACAGACGAGAACCCTGAACTTATCGCCAGGGTCATGAAAGATACCTTCAGGCAAAACGGCATTTCAGCAAAATCAATGGTTCTGGGCATCTCCCCGGTGGGGGCCAGAGCCCTTGAAACCAAGTAATACTAAAGGGAAAGGGTAAAAGGCATGCTTATAGTGCAAAAATATGGCGGAAGCTCGGTGGCAAACGCCGACCGCATCAAAAGGGTGGCTGAAAGAGTAGCTGGCTTTAAAAAAGATGGACATGACGTGGTGGTAGTTGTATCGGCCATGGGAGATACCACCGACGAACTTATAGAGCTGGTAAAAAGCGTTTCCGATAATCCCGGAGACAGGGAACTGGACATGATACTGTCAACAGGCGAACAGGTCTCAATCGCCCTTTTGTCCATGGCTTTGCAGAACATGGGAGTGGAAGCCATATCCATGACCGGACCCCAGGCCGGTATACTTACGGACAGGGTTCACACCAAGGCCAGGATAAAGGAAATAAACTGCGACAGGCTAAAGGAAGAACTGTCAACCGGAAAAGTTGTGGTTGTGGCCGGCTTCCAGGGAATAAATCGTAACGGCGACATAACCACTCTGGGCAGGGGGGGATCGGACACCACCGCCGTTGCTCTGGCGGCCGCCCTTGATGCCGATTTATGCGAAATATACACCGATGTGGACGGAGTATATACCACAGACCCGCGCATAGTTAAAAATGCCAGGAAACTTGATACCATAACCTATGATGAAATGCTGGAACTGGCCCACCTGGGCGCCCAGGTGCTTCACCCCAGGTCGGTGGAATGCTCCAAGATATATAACATAAAGCTCCATGTAAGGAGCAGCTTTAATAACAACCCGGGTACTATTGTCAAGGAGGAAAGCGATATGGAAAAAAAGATGGTGGTGACCGGAGTCGCCCATGACCTCAACGTAGCAAAGATAGGAATATTTGACGTTCCCGACAGACCCGGAATCGCCTGGAAAATATTCCAGTCGCTGGCCAATGAGCATATTAACGTGGACATGATCGTGCAGAGCGCCATGAGGGACGACGTTAACGACATAGCCTTCACCGTGGCCACCACCGATCTGAAAAAGGCCCTGGCGGTTGTGGAAAGAATAAAGGATGAAGTGGGGATATCGGGATATACCTGGGATGACAGCGTAGCCAAGGTTTCGGTGGTGGGAGCGGGGATAGCCACCAATCACGGCGTTGCTGCATTGATGTTCGAAGCCCTGGCCCAAAAGAACATCAACCTGGAGATGATCGGCACCTCTGAAATAAGAATCTCATGCATAATTAAAGAGGATCAGGCCATAGAGGCCGTAAAGGCCCTGCACGATCAGTTCGGTCTGGCCGAGTGATTTATTAATCTGCAGTCACACCAGCTGATTAAAAAACCACAGAGTACGCAGAGAAAACGTAGTATCAAAATCTCTGTACCTACTGTGGTTTTATCTTTTTTTTTATTCTGGATTCCGGCTCCTGAATTCTGACCCGCAATTCAATCCCCTGGGGCTGTTTTCAGCCTGAAATTCAGTCCTTAAGAAACATCCCCATCAGATCATGGCCCTTTTCAATGAACCGTCCCTTGGCGGCCTCCTCCTCGCAGTATTTTACTCCCGGATTATACCCCGGCCGCCGGGAATCAAAAATAACGAACGGGACCGGGTCCGCCGTGTGGGTCATGATGGAAAGAGGAGTGGGGTGGTCCGGCAGCACCAGTATTTTATAATGCCCGAACTCCTCCATTTGAGACAAAACCGGCCCCAAAACCTTGCTGTCTATCTCTTCGATGGCCTTTATCTTTGTTTTCATATCTCCCTGGTGCCCGGCCTCATCGGGAGCCTCTATATGGGCATAAACAAAATCCGCTCCTTTTCTGAAAGATTCGATTATGGCCGCCGCCTTGCCGTGGAAATTGGTATGAATATTCCCCGTGGCGCCCTCGACCTCGACCACCTCCAGGCCCGCGCAGATACCTATTCCCTTGATCAAATCCACCGCCGAAATTACCGACCCGGAAAGTCCGTATTTCTCCCTGAAACCTTTAAGCGCAGGGGTTTTACCCTGCCCCCAGAACCAGACTGAATTGGCCGGCCTGTCCCCCCTGGCGGCGTTAACCCGGTGGTACTTAAGAAAAGGATGGCTCAACTTCATCAGCGAAAGCAAATCCTGCCCGCCGTTGCCGGATGGAAGATAATCCGCAATAACCTTTCCCGAAATATCATGGGGCGGGGTGAGGCGGGTGTCCGCCGGCCCGTCACTCCAGACCATGAGGTGGCGGTAGCTTACACCTGGATAAAACTTCATATTATCTTTATTTAGAAAGGCATCCAGTTCCCTTATCAATACCGCCGCCTGGCCTGATTCTATCTCACCGGCGCTGTAGTCCGCCATTACTTTTCTTTCATAATCTTCTTCCCCTGACAACGTCACCAGGTTACAGCGGAGGGCCACGTCATTTTCGGCAAGCTTCACCCCCATGCTCACTGCTTCCAGCGGCGCCCTCCCGGTATAATAAACAGCAGGGTCATACCCCATCACGCTGAGGTTTGCAACGTCGCTGCCGGGCGGAAAGCCGTCGGGTACTGTCCTGGCCATTCCCATAACTCCTTCCGACGCCAGCCTGTCCATATTCGGTGTAGCCGCTTTCTGCAGGGGCGTAATCCCGCCCAGTTCATCGCAAGGGTAATCAGCCATTCCGTCTCCCAATATTACCAGATATTTCATAACTGCTTTCAATCCTCCAAAATTTGTTGTTTAGCACAGGAATGATATAGTGATTCTATACCATTCCTGGTATTCCTGCACAAAACGCCGGCCACTTTAACGTTGCACGAAGAACACCTGAATATTCCGGTTTTGCGGAATTATTCCGGATAACCGGAAATGCTTTTTTCTGAGCGTCACGAACATGGTAAAATATGGTGCCGGATTTTCGGACTGACTCTTCGGTAAAACTTAATATGCGGGCACTGGCACGTTAAATGCATGTTGACTTCAAGAAAATCGACATACTGATAAACAACGCCGGCATCACCAGGGATTCAATGCTTCTGAAAATTACGCCGGATCAGTGGGATTATAAACACATCCTCGGTTGTGGGGGTCTACGGCAATATCGGTCAGACAAACTATTCCGCCACCAAGGCCGGGGTAATAGGAATGACCAGAACATGCTTTCAAAAAGGGGTTGGCTTTTAAGAAAGGCTCAAAGCGTTCTGAATCCTGGATTCCGGCTTCTGTATTCCGACCTGAAATTAGTGTCCCCCTGGGGATTAATAACCGTTTGCTTTCGGGTAAAAAATATGGGAGAATTATATTGTTTCTAAACATCCTTATTCTGGAGATCAAATATGTCCGGCGAAAAATTACAAGACAGTCCGGCGGTGACGGCCGGCAGGGAAAAGTTATACACCGTATTGTCATTCGGCTGCCAGATGAATGACAGTGACTCCGAAAAAATGAGCGGCATTCTGGAACAGATGGGGTATGAGTCAACCGGCGATATTGAAAAAGCCGACGTTCTCCTTATAAACACCTGCTGTGTCAGGGAAACCGCGGAGAACAAGGTCTACGGCCTGCTGGGAAGGCTGCGCCATGTAAAAGAAAGAAACCCCGGTTTGATTATCGGGATCGGCGGCTGCATGACGCAGGTGGAAAAAACCGCCCATCACATTAAAAAAAGATTTCCTTATGTCAATCTGGTGTTTGGCACCGGGAATATTTACCGTCTTCCAGAAATGATAGAAAAGGCTTCCGCCGGCCGCGACACCCTGGTAGAATTATGCCAGCCCGAAGGTATTGAGGAAGGACTTCCGGCAAAAAGGGAGGGCGGTATCAAGGCCTGGATTCCGGTAATGTACGGATGCAACAATTTCTGCACCTATTGTATTGTCCCCCACGTCCGCGGCAGGGAAAGAAGCCGCAGGCCGGAGGACATACTTAATGAAATCCGGCAGTTGGTGGAACAGGGGTTTATAGAAGTGACCCTTTTAGGGCAGAATGTCAACTCATACGGAAAGGACCTGGGAACAGGTTTCGGCTTTGGAGACCTGATAACAGCCATAAACGGTGTTGACGGACTTCTAAGAATAAGGTTCATGACATCCCACCCCAGGGATTTCACCGACGGCCTTATTGCAGCCATACAGAATGCGGATAAGGTTTGCGAGCATTTTCACATCCCCGTTCAGGCCGGCAGCAACAATGTATTGAAAAAAATGAACAGGGGATACGACAGGGAGTATTACCTCAATCTGATACAAAAGATAAGAAAACACATGCCAGGCGCCGCCATCACTTCGGACATAATGGTGGGATTCCCGGGAGAAACCGAGGAGGACTTCCTGGATACAATGGACCTTATTGAAAGGGTACGTTACGATACAGCCTACACCTTTGTCTATAACAAAAGGAGCGGCACACCTGCCGAAAAGATGCCGGATCAGGTGCCCGACAAGGAAAAGACCAGGAGAATCGAAATGCTTATCAAGAGGCAAAACGAGATCTCTCTGGAAATAAACGAGGCCGAGGCCGGGAAAGTCCATGAAGTGCTGGTGGAGGGCGCAAGCAAAACCAATCCCAAAATGATGAGCGGCAGGACCAGGACGAACAAGCTGGTTGTTTTTCCCGGTGCTGAAGAGGCAACAGGCAAAACAGTGCCGGTGAGAATCCTCAGGGGAACTCTTACCTACCTTGAAGGAGAAGTTTTAAAAAATCATTAATTTACGGCAGAAAATATTTAGGAGGTGCGGTATGTCAATTCTGGAAAAGGCAAGGGAACTGGGAGAGGAGATTGCCTCCTCGGTGGAACTGACGGAGATGAGGGACGCAGAGATGGCCATGATGAGTGACCCCGAAGCCAGAAGCCTTGTGGAGGAGTTCAACCAAAAGCAAAGATATTTTCTTGATATGAAATCCCGTGGAGAACACCTCGCGGAGGAGCAGATCAGGGATGTGGAGGACCTGGAAAGAAGGGTGCTGGAAAACCCCCTGATAGTTGACTTTTTCCGGAAACAGCAAAGCTTCGAGGAGATCATTGAAGGCATAAACAAAATTATCAGCACCGCTATTGCCGGCGGGAATTCCGGATGCTCCGACGGATGTTCCGATGACTGCTGCAGCTCGTGCAGCGGATGCTGAACATAAATTTATAGGCGGGTGTGTAATGGATATGGAAAACACCATGCTTCCCCGCAATAAATGTAACCACTATCACGCAATTTAAGCATATTCCCCGGTGGCGGCTAACCCCGGCCAAAACCGGGGTTTTCCTTTTTTGGGGAAAATGATTGTGATATAATAATAAAAAGGGGAGGGCTGGTGGTTGAGTTATACTCCAATGATGCAGCAGTACCTCGAAATAAAAAAGGAATATAAAGATTCAATACTTTTTTTTCGTTTAGGGGATTTTTACGAGATGTTCTTCGAGGACGCCGTGACAGCCTCGTCCGTACTGGAAATCACACTTACGGGCAGAGATGCCGGTCAGCCTACAAGGGTTCCCATGTGCGGGGTTCCTCACCATGCGGCCGAAATATACATATCCCGCCTTATACAAAAAGGATATAAGGTTGCCATCTGTGAGCAGGTGGAAGACCCGTCCGCGGCAAAGGGTATAGTCAAGAGAGAGGTTGTAAGGGTTGTAACTCCTGGAACGGTAATCGAATACTCATCCCTTGACGAAAAAACTCATAACTATCTGGTTTCAGTTTCGACCGGATTCGAGGGCTACGGATTAGCCGTTTCCGACGTTTCCACCGGCTTTTTCCAGTGCACTCAGTTTACAGGTTCTGAAAGCATTGCTCAACTTCTGGATGAGCTTGTAAGGCTGAGCCCGGCGGAAGTAATCATTCCCCGGTCCCTGTCCGGGCAAAAACTGACCGAAGAAATAAGGGCCATTAATATATCCAGTATAACCTTTTATGAAGACGAACATTTTTCAAAGGCAAAATGCCAGCAAAAACTGACATCGGTCCTGGGAAACCGCTGGCAGGATACCCTTGAGGGGTATCCGATGGCCGTTACCGCCTCAGGATCATTGCTGTCATACCTTTTTGAAACCCAAAAAAAAGAGGCCGTTCAGATAAAGAATATCCTCCTTTACTCAAGTAACCAGTTCTTGATGATAGACAGGTCCACCAGAAAAAACCTGGAGTTGACCACCTCCATCAGGGACGGGGGAAAATGGGGAACGCTGATCTGGGTTCTGGACCGGACAAAAACGGCAATGGGGGGAAGGCTTCTCCGAAGGTGGATAGAGCAGCCCCTTACAGATCCGGATAAGATAAATTCCAGGCTGGACGCCGTGGAAGAACTGAAAAACAACGTTATTTTAAGGCACGACCTGAAAAAAATACTCTCACGGATATACGATCTTGAAAGACTGGTCTCCAGGGTAGTATACGGATCAGCAAACGCAAGGGACATGCTTTCCCTGCGGCATTCTCTGGAAGTAGTCCCGGCACTGCTTGAAACGCTGGGATCGCTAAAATCGCCCCTGCTTGTGGAAATGGCTGAAAAAATAGATTCTCTTACCGACCTCTGCGAACTGATCCGGAGTTCAATTGCCGAGGACCCGCCCGCCACGGTTAAAGAGGGCAACATCATTAAAAGCGGGTACAGCGCTGACGTGGACAGGCTCAGGAGCATACAGGGCGAAGGAAAATCGTGGTTGGCAAGGCTTGAGTCCGAAGAAAGGGAAAACACAGGCATAAGGTCATTAAAAATAGGTTTCAACAAGGTATTCGGCTATTATCTTGAAGTGACAAAAGCCAACCTTGGACTTGTGCCGCCATACTTTATAAGAAAACAGACACTGGCCAACGCCGAACGGTATATAACCCCCAGATTAAAAGAGCTGGAGGACCAGATACTGTCTGCCGGAGACAGGTTGATTCAGCTTGAGTACAATTTATTTAACGATATAAGAGAAAAAATTTCCGGATCGGTGGAGAGAATTCAAAAAACATCCGGTTCAATAGCCCTGGTTGATGCAATTCTTTCTCTTGCCGAGGCCGCCGTAGAGGAAAATTACAATCGGCCTAGAATTTCTAGAATTAGAGAAATTATTATCAAGGACGGCCGCCACCCTGTAGTTGAAAAGGTTCTTGGCACCGGCCGCTTCGTACCCAACAATACTGAGATAAACGCAGAGAAAAGCGTAATACTCCTTACCGGCCCCAACATGGCCGGGAAAAGCACATACATGCGACAGGTTGCGCTGCTGGTTCTGATGGCCCAGATGGGGAGCTTTATTCCTGCCGACCACTCGGAAATAGGTGTAGTGGACAAAATATTCACCCGCATTGGCGCAGCCGACGATCTTGCCGGCGGACAAAGCACATTCATGGTGGAAATGATGGAGTGCAAAAGCATCATAGCGGGCGCCACGGAAAACAGCCTGGTTATAATGGATGAGGTTGGCAGGGGCACCAGCACCTACGACGGCATCAGCATAGCAAGAGCCCTGGTGGAGTACATAGTAAGCAATATTAAATGCCGGACCCTTTTCTCCACACATTATCATGAGCTTACCGACCTGGATCAACTGGATGGAGTTAAGAACTATACCATCACCGTAAAGGAGCAGGACCAGAAAATAATTTTCCTAAGAAAAGTGATCCCCGGAAAGGCTGACAGAAGCTATGGCATACACGTGGCCTCCCTGGCCGGACTACCGGTCTCGGTCACTGAAAGGGCAAGGGAGATATTAACAGGGCTTGAGTGCGCCAAAACCGCTGTTGATCAGGTGGCTGCCTCGGAATGCGTTCATGACAAAGGTTGTTCCGAGAAAAAGGAGTTTAATCCTGGGGCCGGGGAGATAATCAGGGAGCTTAAGGACGTAGACTTGTTAAACACCACTCCCATCGGCGCCCTTAATATACTGGCAAAGCTTAAGTCAATGGTTACGTAAACTTTTCATAACCGGCACTCCATTTGGCACCACGTTTTAATGATTATAGAGAGAATCTCCCATAAAAGTCAGGGGGTGTAGTGGGTTGCATATAGGTCTGGATGTAGGAGGAACATGTACTGACGCTGTTCTTTTGGAAAAGGGGCAGGTACGCGCCTGGGCGAAGGTTCCCACCCGGGAAAATTTACTGACATCCCTGCTGGAAGCCTTCGACACCATAATGAAGGGTATTCCGGCAGACCTGATTGAAAGAGTGGTCTTGAGCACCACTATGATCACCAACCTCATAGCAGAAAAAAAATACGACCCGGTAGGCCTTATATTGATTCCCGGACCGGGACTGGACCACAGTCACTACAACTATAGCACCGACACCTGTATTCTGGGGGGCGTGATTGACTATCGCGGCAGGGAGATAGTGCCCCTGTCGGACCAGGAGATAGACGAAGCCCTGGTACGCCTGTCCGGGCTTAAGATAAAAAAGGTGGCCCTGGTGGGAAAGTTCAGTTCACGCAATAACAAGCATGAGACGCAGGTTTATAACAGGATAAAGGAATCCAACCTGGACTGGCATGTGGAAATGGGGCACCAGGTGGCCGGCCAGCTGAATTTTCCCAGAAGGACAATGTCAACTCTCCTGACCTGCGCCACCAGGGACAAATATCAGTTTTTTGCCGGTTCTGTACTGACCGCCCTCGACAACAGGGGGATAAAGTGTCCTGTCTATATACTCAAGGCCGACGGGGGCACCATGCCTTTAAAAACATCCATTGACACCCCCGTGGAGACTATTTTCAGCGGCCCGGCGGCAAGCATTCTGGGAGTTCAGGCCCTTATACCACCGGGAGAAACAGCCGTAGTGGTAGACATAGGCGGCACCACCTCGGACCTTGCCCTTATTCTGAGCGGGAAACCCCTTCTCTCATCTAAAGGGGCAACAATAGACGGGCATATGACCCATATAAGGGCACTGTCGGTAAAATCCGTGCCCATCGGCGGAGACAGCGTGGTTGAGCGTGTAGGCAAGGAATTAATACTCCTCTCGGAAAGGGTTGGGCCCCCGTACTGCATGGGTGGGCCGATGCCCACTCCCACTGACGCCCTGAAGGTACTGGGGCTTACCAAGCTGGGAGACCTGAAAAGGGCAACGGAGGCCATGGAAATGCTGGGAGACCCAATCGGGAAGGAAACCTGGGAAGTTGCCGCCAGGATAATGATGCTGGTCAAGAACGCAATAACAGCCGAAATCAGCAATATGTTCGCCAAGTGGGAGCAGGAGCCGGCTTACAGGGTCTGGGAAGTGCTGCAGAAGAAGAAAGTCCGCCCCAACACCGTGGTGGGGGTGGGGGGAGCCGCCTCGGGATTTCTAACCCAGATAGCGGCCGCCCTGGACTGTTACCCGGTGATTCCCCCTTACGCCCGTGTGGCCAACGCCATCGGGGCCGCCGTAGCCAGGCCGACACTGCAGGTAAGCTTAAGGGCCGATACCGAGCAAGGTATTTACAGCATACAGGAAGAAGGCTTTCAGGGCCCCATCGAAAGCCGCCCGTTCAACGAAGACAAAGCACTGGACCTGGCCCAGAAATGGCTGTACAAAAGGGCCGAAAAGTATGGCCTGCAAAAAGAGCTGGGTGAAGTGGAGATTACCAGGAAAGAAGTATTCAACATGGTCAGGGACTGGGTAACCAGCGGCAAACTGATTGACGTTTCAGTACAGACAAAGCGCGGTATTCTCCA
>JBMOPB010000118.1:0-23963 GCA_049325055.1 Bacillota bacterium | reverse complement strand
GACGGCCCCGGCAACAGGTACATATTATGTGAAAGTCATCCATTACGACTTTGAAGACGGGCATGATTCGGATGAGGCCGGCAGTGTCGGCCAGTACGACATTTCTGTCAAAGCTGTTCCCCGCACAGCGGCGGGAACCCTGGTAATTAGCCCGTCCGGAGCGACTGCGGACTCAGTCCGGACAATAACCCTGACATACACCCCGGGTGAAAATTTGGTTAACGGTTCGGTCAGGTTCACTGTTCCTTTTGAAATTCAAATAGCCCTGAACAGCAGCGATACGGTAAGTACCGCCGGCGCGGACCCGATCCCGCTGACTGACGGACAAATGGGCGGAAGTGAAGATGAAGGAATAAGGACTGTTACTGTTTCAGGAATAAACGCAACAACTTCCCAGACAGTGGTATTAACGCTACTCAACAAAACCGTACCGCAGCCCGGAGTATATAATTTCAGCGCCACCGCCGACGCCGACGGCCTGGCGGAGGAAAAATCAGACAGCGCGGGCACCGGCAATGAGTCTGTCACGTTTACGTCAAATGCCACGGGAACAGCAGGCACTATCGCGGTAAACCCCGCCACCTACACCGTGGCTGAGGATGGGGGAAGTATTTCTATAACCGTAACCAGGACGGGCGGCAGCGCAGGCGCAGTCAGCGTGGGCTACACTACTGTTGACGGCACCGCTGTCCAGCCGGGAGACTATACTCAAACATCAGGAGCCCTTAGCTGGGCAGACGGCGATACCGTAAGCAAGGTTATCTCAGTGCCCGTAATCGACGATGCCGGTGTGGAATCTCCAGAGACCTTTACCGTAGTGATCAGCAGCCCAACCGGAGGGGCCACCCTGGGAAGCAGTACGGCCACCGTCACCATCAACAGCGATGACACATCAGGAAATACGCCTCAGGGTCTGGATATCGACGTCAGCTTTGGCAGCATTGACGTGGGCATGAGCATCACCGGATCACAGGGGCCGCTGTGCTATGCCGACATTGCAGGTTCTTTGGATACCAGCCAGTCAAAGCTGATAATATCCGATTCCTCAGGTAACCAACAAGACATCGAAGTGACACTGCAGCAATTGATCGACCATGGATTCATCGACCAGTTGGAAAGCGAAATGTGTATTAAAGGGAACCCGGGGCTGTACGGCGCCGCCGATGGCTCCTTTACCTCCGGCGGCCTGCTAGAGGACTTTGTCCCCTTTGAGCACGACCAGGTCACTATAATCCTGAAAGCTGCCGACAGTAGCTGGACCTTGACTGACACCGTAAAAATTCCATACCTTGATTTGACGGCAAGCCCGTCCGGAAGCAACCTGGTAATCAACATTGGCAGCAACTATGAACTTGACATTTCGGGCTCCTACAATAACGTTCCCTTGCTGTCGGCAACCGGTGCGAATTTTGCCTCTGCCATGGCCAACGCGGGAACAATCGGCGATAAAGCCGGTAACCCCGGAGCGATAAAGGCGTTTTTCCTGCCTGCCGGTGATATGGGCGGAATAACCTCACTGAGCGCCACCCTGAATTCCGCCGATCCCGATACTATCACGGTCAGCGCCGCAAAATCGGCCTCAGGGAACGTAAGTACAAGTATAATGATGTTCATCGTGGACACAGACAACGGCAGCCTTGATCATCTTATCCTGAATTTAAGCGGCACCGGCGGCAGCACCATGGTGGCAGTCACAGAAGGGGCCGGCGGACCTCCGGGAGGAGAAGGCGGTGGCGGCAGCGTGGGAACTGTTACCCTTACCAATCCGGACAACCAAAACAATAACACCTTTGCCGGAGTAACCTCTGCTACCGGGGTAAAGCTGTTCGCCTTCAGTCTGGACCTGACAGACGAGGGAGTGGGAATAGGCCAGATCACTATAGCAGCAAACAACGTTAACGGGGTTAACATTGCCGATGTTTCAAACCTTAAAGTATTTATAGATATGGACAACGACGGAGTAATGGATGCCGGGGAGCAGGTGACGACAGACGGCGCCGGGGGAACGATAGGCGGCGGGCCGTTCAGTCTAAACACTACGGGTGTAGGCGCTATAACAGGCATTCTGATCGGAAACATCCAAATAGAGACCTTTACCAGCGGACATGACATAATAATCCAGGGTGATGTGGCAAATTTGAGTTTAGAAGACACAGTAACATTTAGCGTTAACCCGGCAGACATAACCGGCGTCACCGGGCTAAACTCCGGCCAGCCCATTACACCCGGTGGCGTCCTGGTGACAGGCGTCCCTCACATTAAAAACTCATAAAAGTATTATAATGACAATCGAATCGCCCTAAACAATTCAATACAAAGAACCCGTTATTATTCTAATCGCGGCGTGGAGGCTTATGAGTGCCCATGAAATTCTGGCGTCGGCGGTAAAGGACCTGTCGCACAAACTAAAACCCGGGCCGTAGCCCGGATTCTTTTTTATCGTTAAGGGTCGCTTTTTAAAGCAGGCTGTCACTATTCTGGATTCCGGATTCCGCCGCCGTTACGGCGCACCGCCCGAAGGGCGGCTTTTTTATGTTAGACCGTGCTGGGACCTTATGAAGGGGGCAAGGTCCATTATCCTGGGCTTTGATACTCCAAAGGGGGCGCCGGCCACGAAAAGTGGTACCAGGGCGTCGTCCCGGTGCAGGGAGCCGTGGCTGCCGCAGCCGGGGTGAAGGGGGGCGCAGTCCCCGCCGAATTCATAGCCAACCCTGGCGGTAACCACCAGATCGCCGGCATTTTCACAGTTCAGGGCGTTTGAAAACTGGGACAGGGCGTCGGGATAATCGCCGAAATATATCCTGTGCCCGTCGATTCTGGCGCCAACCGCCCCGGGATCCCCCACCAGGGACCAGCCATGGCCGTAATCGTCCCAGTGGTCCCTGCCCGGGCGGAAAGCAAGGGTTCCCACACCCGCCTGCAGCACCCTGAACCAGTCCCCGTCCTTCCAGGCCACCTGGTCCACCCCGTTAACCCTCTCAAGCTTCTCAGCTATGGCGGGCAGCAGCCTTTCCCTTTCTTTCAGTATGTATATGTGGCCCATCCTCTCGTTGAGGCATACGGCAATCTCGCTGCGGGCGCAGCCTTCCCGCCCTAAATCAACCTGGATGAACTCTTCCAGTTCCCCGGGTAAATTTACAATGTTGGATTTGTCGGTTCCCACCCGGCTCTGGGAGTGATCTCCCACAATGATGATGGTATTTCTGTTCAATGCCTCTTCCCAGCTGGGAAAGGCGCCAAGTATTTTGCACACCTGCCGGTCCACCCCTTGCAGCGATTCCTCGCTGCAGCAAGGATCGTGCCGGTGGGAGTATCCGTCGGTGTCAGGGAGGTAAATTGTCAAAAGGTCGGGCTGTCTCCCTCTCTTTATGATCCACCTGCCCACAGTCCCGGAGTACTCGTCGTTGACTCCGAATTTTCTGAGGTAATGGCGCAGGGCCAGGAGGTTGCTCCACTGGGGTGCGTCGGGGGGGCAGAACTGCCCGAGAAAAAGGTTTCCAGGCCCCATCAGTTTCCCTTTCAGCCCAAAGGTGGATAACATCTGCACTATAAGCGGTATCCTGGCCCTGTGGGCGCGGCCGGCCCTGAAGATAAAAGGATTCACGGCGCCCGTGGTAAGCCCGGCCTCTTCCATGGACTCGTACAGAGTTTTAACCTTTTTGCTCAGCTGGATGTGGTTAAGGTTGAACAAAAGGTCCTGTATTACCCTTTTAACCCCCATTTTCCACACCGCCAGGGGGCTGATGCCGTAGTTTACAATTCGCTTCTCACCCCGGTTGAACCATACAAATCCCGGAACCTGATGGTCCGACGGGGGGGCTCCGGTGGCGATGGTGCTGGCGCAGGTAGGGGTCATGGTGGGAAATACCGAAACACAGCGGTCGGTAAAGTAACCCCTCTTTTTAAGGAACTCCATTGCCGGCACCATTTTGCGGTCGAACGCCCGCTTAAGGGCGGTGGGATTAAAGGAGTCCACAATAAACATTATGGTTTTCTTGGGCTGAGCTGTCATTTTGTCCCCGCGCCCTCCATTTTTCAGACTTTCCTGCTGCCAGGCTTGACATAAGGAATACCCTTGCTGCAAAGGGGACACTGGTCCGGGCTGTAAGACACCGCCGGTATCTCCAGGAGGCTTTCCATGCGCACTCCCAGCTGTGCGTCTCCACCGCTGCGGTTGACCAGTACCCCGGCCCCGACCACGTGACCGCCCAGTTCCCTGACCACCTCGATAACCTCTTTTACCGACCCGCCGGTGGTGACCACGTCTTCCACCACCAGCACCCGCTCGCCCTGAGAGATTGTGAAACCGCGCCTCAACGTCATTTTGCCGTTTTCCCGCTCGGTGAAGAGGCTCCTGGCACCCAGGGCGGCGGCAACCTCGTAGGAAATTATAATCCCGCCCATGGCCGGCCCGATGACTGTTTCCACCCCGCCGGAGGCAAACCTGGCCGCCAGTTCCCGGCACAATACCCGGCAGTGATCCGGGTGCTGGAGAACCTGGGCGCACTGGAAGTACCTGTCGCTGTGCCTGCCTGAGGTGAGAAGAAAATGCCCGGTCAGCATGGCCCCGGTTTTTTCAAAAATATCGATAATACGATCCCTGTCGATCAATTTATATTCACTCCCTGCCCATGTTTATATATACCGTGCTGGAATTTTCATCCCAGGAAACGTTGGCCCCGATCTTTTCAAATACCCCCCGCACCTGGACCAATGGTCACGCCGGGTGGAACCACGCAGGAGCGGAAACCGTTGAGCCTGCTGCCGTTTACCAGCACCTGGATTCCCCTGAGAGCGGCAAGGCAGTTGGAAAGTTCACGCCCCGGGAAGGTGACATGCCTGCCGTCGAAATACAGCCCCGACAAAGCGCCCCCGTCCAGGCTCATTGCCTCCGCAAGCCCAAGGGCCTGCGCTATTTCAGCCAGTTCCGCCACTGTAGCCGAAGGAGTGGTGCCCATCACCAGTATATTGTTCCACGTTCTCCCTATAAAACTCCTGGGGCTGCTTATCGGTGCAGGTCCTTCCCCCCATGATTGTCATTTGTAACTTCAATATGCGAAGATGCTGGAACAGGCCTTAAAAACAGCCACATGGAAATGGCACATTCTGGATTTTAGCTCCTGAATTCCGGGTTCTATATAGATATTTCTATATTTTTCTTGGGATTCCTGCTCTTGCAGACAGTGCCGGCTTTGGTACGACATTCCTCGCATTTAATATTTTTATTATGGAATAATATAAATGCCCCGACAACTGAATATGTTCCAAATCTCTTCGCCGCCGCCCCACGAAGGGAGTTGGCAAAATGGCTAGAAACCGAGGCATAATGTCGGACAGGCTGAAGTTTGAGCTGGCCAAGGAACTTGGTGTTGCAGACGTAGTGGCCCGTGACGGTGACTTTGGTAATGTATCTTCAAGGAACTGCGGTAACCTTGTAAAGCTTGCCATTGAAAGGGCCGAAAGGTCACTGGTCTTTTAGGGCGGCAGCGGGTAAAGGGATGTGTCAGCTGACACATCCCTTTATTTCGTCCAGTATTTTTTGCGCCGACTGCAGGGGGTCGGCCGAACCGGTTATTGGCCTGCCCACCACTATGTATGTGGAACCGGCTGAAATGGCCCCGGCGGGAGTCATAATCCTTTTCTGGTCACCGGCCTCGGACCCGGCGGGCCTCACTCCCGGAGTCACTATTATAAAATCGTTTCCACAGTTTTTTCTTATAACCGCAACCTCCTTGGGTGAGGCCACCACTCCATCAAGGCCACAGTCCCTGGCCATTCCGGCCCAGCCGGCCACACAGTCTTCAACGCTCCATTTCACGCCTATTTTATCATTGAGAATTGTCTCGTTTATACTGGTGAGAACGGTAACGGCAATAACGGCAGGGGGCTGTATTCCCAGTTTTGAGGCCTCGTCACGCACCGCGAAGGCAGCCTCTTTCATCATTTCCGGGCCGCCCGAGGCATGAAAGTTGATTATGTCAGGCTCAAGGGCGGTAAGCACCCTGGCCGCCCTGGCCACAGTGTTTGGTATGTCGTGCAGCTTGAGATCCAAAAACACCTTGCAGCCCCTGCTTTTTATATCCCGGACTATCTTTCCCCCGGCGGCGTAAAAAAGCTCCATTCCCACCTTGAACATGCCGGCACAGCCACCAAGCCTGTCCGCCAGTTCAAGGGCACTGCCCGGGTCATTTACATCCAGGGCCACAATAAGCCTGTTAAGGTTGTCTTTCATCGGATTCCAGTACCCCCGCAAATCATTTTCTTATTGAAAAACCCATCATGTAAAGCATGTTTCCCAGTTCCCGGTACTCTCCGTGGTTAAAGGCCACCGGCCTCATTTTATCCAGGTCAATCTTGCTGCCGTCCAGAACAGCCTCGTCTACATGCACAGCCACCACTTCCCCCACGAACATGTCGTGGCTGCCCAGGCTCAACTTGTTTCTGACCACGCACTCTATATTGACAGGGCAGCGGTCAATCAAAGGCGCCTTTACCTTAGAGGCCGGCTCCCGCTGGAATCCGCACAGCGAAAACTTGTCCTCGTCCTTTCCCGACACCATCCCGCAAAGGTCAAGCTCCCTAACCATATCCACGGTGGGGAGGTTCACCACAAATTCCCCCGTTTCCTCCAGTAACCGGTGGGAATAACGTGACGGCCGGACGCTGATGCTGATCATTGGAGGCTCGGAATTGACCGTTCCCACCCAGGCGATGGTAATAATATTGTCCTTGCCGCCACCGTCCGCCACCGTCACCAGAACAGCCGGCACCGGTGTCAGGGCGGTGGAAGGGCTTTTTATTTTTTTCATGATTCTATCACCCCGTTATATTGCAGAATTCAGTATTCAGCAGCCAGTAGTCAGAACTTAGAATAGGTCTGAATTCTGATACTGTTATACGTTATGTGCCGCACCCACCAGATCATTAATGTCTTCGATATTATTTTCAGTCATAAAACACTCTATCCCCCTGATCACGTCCACTGTGGCGCGGGGATTGACGAAATTGGCGGTACCCACCGCCACCGCACGGGCGCCGGCCATTATGAACTGAAGGGCGTCCTCCCCGGATGTTATGCCCCCCATCCCTATAATGGGGATGTTCACAGCCTTGTATACCTGCCAGACCGCCCTCACCGCCACCGGCCTGACCGCCGGTCCCGACAGGCCTCCCATTATGTTCCCCAGCACCGGCCTTTTCTTCCTGATGTCAATAACCATTCCCAAAAGGGTGTTGATCAGCGACACCGCGTCGGCGCCTGCCGACTCTACGCTTTGGGCCACCCCGGCGATGCTGGTGACATTGGGCGACAGTTTGGCTATAACCGGCAGGCCGGTGGCCCCCTTAACCGCCCTGATCACCTCGGCGGCGGAGTCAGGGTCGCTGCCGAAAAGCATGCCCCCCTTTTTGACGTTGGGGCATGAAATATTCACCTCTAATCCGGCCACTCCCTCCTCGCGGTTCAGCCTTTCGGCCAGCCTGGCGTAATCCTCGACGGTGTCTCCGGATATGTTGACAATAACCGGGACATCGAATTTTTTCAGATAAGGCAGGTACTGTCCCACCACCGCCTCAACTCCCGGATTCTCCAGCCCGATGGCGTTCAGCACTCCGGCGGGTGTTTCGGCCAGCCTGGGCGCCGGGTTGCCGGGCCTGGGACTCAGAGTGGTGCCCTTTATCACCAGCGCCCCGAGGTTGTTCAAGTCCACGTAGCCGGCGTATTCACGCCCGAATCCGAATGTTCCCGAGGCGGTGGCCACCGGGTTTTTCATTTTTATGCCGCCTATGTTTACCTCCAGATTCATAAGATACCTGCCTTTTCCCTTTTGCATATTTTACCTGTTATATCCCCACCGCTATAAGCAAAAATAATGAAACGGAAATTATGTTATAAAGGTGATCAGTACATGATTATACGTCTTTTTCTTCTTATTCCGCTAATAGCATTTTTTTTGACATTTATTCCGGGAACAGCTACAGACCCCGGCGCTAAGCCCGGAAAACCGTTACAGGAAAAAGGTAACACTGTGAACCTGAAAGATACACCCTTATACCGAGACGATTCCCTTGCAGTCTTTTTAAAAGGGAGCACCCTGACTGTGAAATACACCGCCACCGATGGCACATCCAGTATAACCCTTCCCGCGCCGGCCGGCCATAACGTCCCGGCGGAGCAGAAAAAAGGAAAGCCAATGGCCAAAAGAAAAGGGGATACTCTGTGGCTTACCCACAATGGATCCATATACTCCATTCATATCGGGCCGCCCCCCGCCCCATCCGGTGTCTATCCGGACCCGGGCAGCGCCGGGGACAAGGTGATTGTGGACAAGAACAAAAACCTGCTTTACCTGTATAAAGACGGTGACCTGGCCAGGGTGTACCGGGTGGCCACCGGTGAAAAGCCGGAATATACTCCTGAAGGAAAGTTCACGGTAATAAATAAATTCGCCATCTCCCCGGAACCCGGGAAGGAGCGTTTTGGTCCGCGCTGGCTGGGGATAGGGGTACCCAGCCACAAGGACCTGCGGTCCGAAAAACCTGACCAGAGGGCCCCGAAAGGTATTAAATACGGGATACACGGGACCGACGAGCCGGAGTCCATCGGAACCTACGCCTCGGCAGGCTGCATCCGCCTCAGCAACACAGACATTATGGAGCTGTACGACTTGGTGGAAGTCAACACCCCGGTGGAGATAATAAGGTAGCCTTAAAGCGGAACCATGGAAAATCAAAAAGATCTCCGGCTGAACCGGATCTATGCTCGTCGTTTACGGACTGCCGACCGCCCTCAACAGCGCATCCATGCACTGGTTCTAAAAAACTAGATCCTCCAAACTAAACACAGGGCCGTCGGTGCAAACGTGGGCGTACCTGAATTCTTCCCCGCCGCCGGCCTTAACCCTGCACACGCAGGAAAGGCATGCCCCCACTCCGCAGCCCATAATTTCCTCCACAGAAACCTCAGTTTTTACCCCCTGCCCAACCACTGAAGAAAGAGCCCTCAGCATAGGTACGGGACCGCAGGCATAAAACCTGTCAACGGGGTTATCTCCAACCACCTTTTTATACAGGTCAACCACCGTGCCCTTAAAACCCTCCGACCCGTCATCTGTGGCTATTTCAGGCGAAAAACCCATGGCCCGTATCTGATCGGCTCCCGGCAGCGCCCCGGCTGTGGCCGCTCCCAGGAAAACCCCCACATTTTCAAGTTCACCGGAGAACATATTTCTAATCTCCCCCAGCAGGAAAAAAAGCGGCGCCACCCCTATACCGCCGCCCAAAACTGCCACCCTTTCCCCCCGCTGCGGGAGAGTGTATCCCTTTCCCAGCGGCCCCATCACGTCAAGCAATTCCCCCTGCTTCAGCCCGGACAGTACCGCGGTACCCCGCCCGGCAACCCTGTAGAGCAGGTAAACCAGTCCCCGCTCCCTGTCGGCGAAATGAACTGACAGGGGCCTCCGCAAAAGAGGGTCATGCAGCCCCGGGCAGCGAACGTGCAGAAACTGGCCCGGCCGTGCGGCGACGGCTATTTCCGGCGCGTCAAGGCACATAAGCCTGTGGCCCGGAATAACCTCATCATTTTTTTTAATCATAAACAATTTGCTGTGCAACAGTGCCTCACATCTCCTGAAGCCATGATAGAATATAGTATGGGTCAATATTCCATAATCAAGTATTTAATGACCGGAGGTGCCTTTATGCAGTGGTACATTGCCGTTGCCGCCCTGATAACCCTTGCAGTTTCGATATTTGCCATCCAAAACTCGCAGCAGGTTACCTTACGATTTTTAGCATGGGACCTGCCGTCATTCCCGCTGGTGCTGCTTATACTCTTCTCGGCGGCCACCGGTGTGCTGATCACACTGCTCTTCAGCGTGGCCAAGCAGCTGCGTCTTACCATGCAGATCCGGGAGATGCAGGCCCGCATTAAAAAGCTGGAGAAGCAAATTTCCACCCAGCCGCCGGACAAGGCCCCCGCACAGGACCTTGCCAACGCATGCCGGCAAAACGAACAGTAGTTTTGGTTCGAGGTTCCAACTTCTAACTTCAAATTTATTTGGTGTATTCCTGCAGGGGCACCAGGTCGAACTCGTCGCCTTCCTTGATAAAGGTCATTACATCCACTATGGCCCAGGCGGTGTCCAGTGAGGTCAGGCAGGGGACTCCGTACTCCACCGCCACCCGCCTTATCTGGAACCCGTCCCTTTCCGGCGCCTTTCCCTTGGTCAGCGTGTTGAGCACCATCTTTATTTCCCCGGACCGTATCAGGTCGGCGATGTTGGGAGATCCTTCCCTCATCTTGTTGACCCTCACCACCGGCAGCCCGTTCTCCTTGAGGAACGCGGCCGTGCCGCCTGTGGC
The DNA here is from genome assembly GCA_049325055.1 of Bacillota bacterium. GTDB lineage: Bacteria > Bacillota > Desulfotomaculia > Desulfotomaculales > Desulfocucumaceae > BRHc4a. Next base: position 13,601 of record JBMOPB010000118.1, on the reverse strand, counting down.
GCATATTTTGAACCCCATGTCGGAGAGACCGCGCAACAGCGGAAGGGCCTCTTCCTTGTCCTTGTCAGCAATGGTGGCCAGCACGGTGCCCTGGCCTGGGAATATATATCCTGCCGCCACCAATGCTTTATAGAGCGCCCTGGGATAGCTGTCATCAACACCCATAACCTCGCCGGTGGATTTCATTTCGGGACCAAGGGTAACGTCCACCTGGAGAAGCTTGGAGAAGCTGAATACCGGGGCCTTTACCCCCACCATCCCGGCTTCGGGATACAAGCCTGTTGTGTATCCCAGTTCCGAAAGCTTCCTCCCCAGTATGGCCTTGGTGGCCAGGGATACCATGGGGATGCCGGTTATCTTGCTCATGTAGGGAACGGTGCGGCTGGCCCTGGGGTTGACCTCCAGCACGTAGACCTGTCCCCTGTGAAGCACGTACTGTATATTTATCATTCCCCTGACGTTTAGGGCCAGGGCCAGCTTGATGGTGTATTCCTCAATCTGTTTTTTGACGTTGTCGCTGATATCTTCGGCCGGGTATACCGCTATGCTGTCCCCGGAATGAACCCCGGCCCTTTCCACGTGCCTCATTATTCCCGGGATAAGCACGGTTTCACCGTCGGCGATGGCGTCCACCTCCAGCTCATCCCCCTGAAGGTACTTATCGACCAGCACCGGGTGTTCCGGGGTAACCATCACCGCAGTGGCCATGTAGTTGAGAAGCTCGTCATTGTTGTACACTATTTCCATGGCCCTTCCGCCCAGCACGTACGAGGGGCGCACAAGCACCGGGAAACCTATTTCGGCGGCGATTCCCACCGCCTCCTCCACCGAATAGGCGGTCTTGCCGGGGGGCTTGGGAATGTCAAGTTCCAAGAGGAGGCTGTCAAACCTTTCCCTGTCCTCGGCCCGGTCAATGTCATCAACCGAGGTCCCCAGTATTTTTATACCGGCCCGGAGCAGTTTGCCGGCCAGGTTCAAGGGGGTCTGCCCGCCGAACTGCACGATGACTCCCTCGGGCTTTTCATTTTCCAGTACGTTCAGAACGTCCTCCGCCAGCAGCGGCTCGAAGTACAGCCGGTCGGCGGTGTCAAAGTCAGTGCTGACAGTCTCGGGGTTGTTGTTGACTATTATTGCCTCATGACCCTCCTCCCGGATAGCCCACACCGAGTGCACCGAGCAGTAGTCAAACTCGATCCCCTGCCCTATCCTGATGGGGCCACCTCCCAGCACAACCACCTTACGCTTTTCAGTGGGCGTAGCCTCGTCCTCCTGATCGTAGCATGAGTAGTAATAGGGCGTTGCCGCCTCAAACTCGGCGGCGCAGGTGTCAACCATCTTGTATACCGGCCTGATGTCGTTTTCCCGGCGAAGCCTGCGCACCTCCTCCTCAGTCACCCCGGCGGCCTGGGCCAGGTAGGAGTCAGCGCAGCCCATGCGCTTGGCCTCCCGGAGGAGTTCCGGTGTAAGGCCCTGGCGGCCTTCCCGGTTTATCTTGATCTCCATATCAACCACTGCGCGTATTTTATCCAGGAAAAAACGGTCTATCCCGGTTATTTTCTGAATGTGATCGGTCAGCATCCCCCTGCGCATGGCCTCGGCCAGTATGAATATACGCCTGTCGTCGGCCTCCTTTAGGGCCTGGTCTATCTCATGATCGGTCATGTCCCTGACGCCGTTCATAAAAAGCCCCGGGGTGCCTATCTCCAGTGACCGAACGGCCTTCATGAGTGCCCCCTCGAGGTTCCTGTCTATAGCCATAACTTCCCCGGTGGCCTTCATCTGGGTGCCCAGGCGGCGGTTGGCCAGTGTGAACTTGTCAAAGGGCCAGCGCGGGAATTTCAGCACCACGTAATCTATAGAGGGCTCGAAGCAGGCATAGGTTTTACCGGTTACGGCATTTTTGATCTCGTCCAGGTTGAGGCCGACGGCAATTTTTCCGGAAACCTTGGCGATGGGATATCCCGTAGCCTTGGAAGCCAGCGCCGACGACCTGGAAACCCTCGGGTTCACCTCGATTACGTAGTATGAATAGCTGTTGGGGTCCAGGGCCAGCTGCACGTTGCATCCCCCGGCAACCTCCAGGGCGCGGATGATTTTAAGGGATGCCGTCCTGAGCATCTGGTACTCCCGGTCGGTAAGGGTCTGTACCGGGGCCACCACTATGCTGTCCCCCGTGTGGATGCCCATGGGGTCTATATTTTCCATGCTGCAGATGGTGATGCAGTTGTCGTTGTTATCCCGCATCACCTCGAACTCTATTTCCTTCCAGCCCACCAGGCTGCGCTCAATCAGCACCTGGTGAATGGGACTGATGCTCAGGCCCCTGCGGGTGGTGTCCACCAGCTCGTCCATGCTGTACACCATGCCGCCCCCGGTGCCCCCAAGGGTGTAGGCGGGCCGTACCACCAGGGGGAAGCCTATTTCCCTGGCGAAGGCCACTGCGCTGTTTACGTCCTCCACCACCACGCTCTCGGGTACAGGCTCCCCTATCCTTTCCATGGTGGTTTTAAAACCTTCCCGGTCCTCGGCCCTCTTTATGGCCTCCAGTGGTGTTCCCAAAAGCCTTACCCCGTAATGGTCAAGCACCCCGGACTCGGCCAGCTGCTTGGCCATGTTCAGCCCCACCTGACCGCCCAGCCCGGGCACAATCCCGTCGGGCCTCTCCTGCTTGATCACCCGTGTAACAAATTCCGGGGTCAGTGGCTCTATATAAACGCGGTCCGCCATATTGCTGTCGGTCATGATGGTGGCCGGGTTGCTGTTGATCAGCACCACCTCCAGGCCTTCTTCCCTCAGGGCCCTGCAGGCCTGGGTCCCGGCGTAGTCAAATTCGGCGGCCTGCCCTATGATGATGGGGCCGGACCCTATCACCATAACCTTTTTCAGGCTTTTATCCAGCGGCATGGTTTACCTCCTGTGCTTTTCCATCATTTCGATGAACTGGTCAAACAGATAGTCCGATTCTGTAGGCCCCGGAGATGCCTCGGGGTGGTACTGCACCGAAAACAGGGGCAGGGTCTCGTGACGCATCCCTTCCACCGTGTTGTCGTTTAAATTCCTGTGGGTAACCATCAGCCCCAGCCCGGCCATGGATTCCTCGTCCACCGAAAAGCCGTGGTTGTGGGAAGTGATGTATACCCTGCCGGTAATCAGGTCCTTGACGGGGTGATTTGCCCCCCGGTGCCCGAATTTCATCTTGTAGGTCTTGGCTCCCATGGCGATGGACATAATCTGGTGCCCCAGGCATATCCCGAAAATGGGCACCCGGCCCGCCAGCTCCCTTACGGCCTCGGCTGCGTAGGGAACGTCAACGGGGTCTCCGGGGCCGTTGGAAAGCATCACCCCGTCAGGGTTGAGGGCAAGTGTTTCCTTCGCCCCTGTGTTGTGCGGCACCACGTAAATGTCGCAGCCCCGCATCTGCAGGTGGCGTATGATGTTCAGCTTGGACCCGAAGTCGATCAGCACAACCCTGTGCGCCTCACCCTCGATATGGTAAGTTTCCCTGGTGGAAACCTCGGGAACCATCTGCTGCCCGGTCAGCTGAGGGCAGTTGCGGGCTTTCTCCACCAGCGAGGCGGGATTGGAAATGTCATTGCTGATAACCCCCCGCATGGTGCCGAAATTTCTTAGGTGCCGGGTCAGCGCCCTTGTGTCGATGCCGGAAATACCCGGAACCCCTTCCCTGGACAGGAAATCCGATATTTTGTAACTGGCCCTCCAGTTGCTGGGGTGGTCGCAGTCCTCCTTGACAACAAATCCCCTCACGTAGGACTTCTTTGACTCGAAGTCCTCCCTGTTTATTCCGTAGTTGCCGATGAGCGGATATGTCATAACCACTATCTGCCCGCAGTAGGAAGGGTCGGTCAGAATTTCCTGGTATCCTGTCATGCCGGTGTTGAAAACCACCTCTCCCCACCGTTCGCCCCTGGAGCCAAAGGCGTTGCCGATAAAATAAGTGCCGTCTTCCAGGGCCAGTATTGCTTTCAATATATACACCTCCGTTAAGACTTCTTACCTGAAAATCTCTCACGTCAGAATTCAGAATCCAGTAGTCAGAATCCAGAATGAAAACAACAAATTCTTAGCCGAAGCGTACGGGGGGGAGGACCTTTCAGGCCGGATCGTATGTTCCGGAGGTTGTTACCCGTCTCTTGGCGACGGAGCGTACGGCAGGCCGTAAGCGACAATCATAGAGCCGGTTCAACCGTAGGATTGGAGCCCGGACTGAAAACCGCACCCCCGGCCACAGATTTTCATTGCTGTGGTTCGGCGCTTTGCAGCGGCATGTAGGTCTGGAATCTCAAGCTTTACGGTAAACCGGTACCCCTCCCACGATTGTCATAACCGGAATGCCCTTTAACAACCTGCCGGCGAAGGGTGTGTTCCTGCCCTTGCTGCGGAAAGTCCCGGGGTCTACCCTTTCCTCAAGATCAGGGTCTATTATGGTGATGTCGGCCACCGATCCCGGGGCCAGGGGACCGGTTTTCAATCCCAGTATCCTTGCCGGATTTACACTGAGCATGGCCACCGCCCTGGCGGGGCTTATAACTCCTTTTGCCACCAGTTCGGTCCACACCAGCCCCACTGCGGTCTCCAGGCCTACCATGCCGAATGGGGCCCGGTCATACTCGGAGTCCTTTTCCTCGGCGGTGTGGGGGGCGTGGTCGGTGGCGATGACGTCAATGGTTCCGTCCGCTATGGCCTCCTTCAGCGCGGCCACGTCTTCCTCCCCCCGCAGGGGAGGGTTCACCTTGGTGGAGGTGCCGTATCCCTCCACCGCCCTGTCGGTAAGGGTAAAGTGGTGCGGGGTAACCTCGGCAGTCACCGGAACACCTCTTCCCTTGGCCTCCCTGACAAGCCTCACCGACCCGGCAGCGCTCACGTGGGCGATGTGCAGCCGGCAGCCGGTAAGCTCGGCCAGTATTATATCCCTGGCCACCATAATCTCCTCGGCAGCCCGGGGTATTCCACGCAATCCCAGCCTTGTAGAGGTATAACCCTCGTTCATTACCCCCTCGCCCGCCAGGGCCTGGTCCTCACAGTGGGAGATCACCGGCAGCCCCAGCATCGCCGCATAGAGCATGGCCCTCCTCATCACGCCGGAGTCCGCCACCGGCCGGCCGTCGTCCGATACCGCCACCGCTCCGGAGTTCTTCAAATCCGCCATCTCCGAAAGCTCCTTGCCGAGGCTTCCCTTTGTTATGGCCCCGACAGGGTATACCCTGGCCAGGCCGGCTTCCCCGGCCCTTTCCAGTATATACCTTATTACCGGCCCGCTGTCTGCCACAGGGTTGGTGTTGGGCATGCAGGCCACCGAGGTGAATCCTCCCCGCACCGCGGCCCGGCAGCCGGTTTCAACGGTTTCCTTGGCCTCATACCCGGGCTCCCTCAGGTGAACGTGCATATCCAGAAAACCGGGGGCAACAAGCTTGCCCGACGCGTCCACCACTTCGGCGCCGGCCTCTTGGATGCCGGTGCCCATTTTTGTTATCACACCGTTTTCTATCAAAAGGTCAGATACTGTCACCGACCCCGCTACGGGGTCCACCACTGCGCCTTCCTTAATTAGCAACTTCACCGGCCCCACCTCCAGTAAGCAGGTACAGGAGGGCCATCCTGACGGCCACCCCGTTGGTCACCTGCTCATTTATAACTGACTGAACACAATCCGCAACTTCATGGGAGATTTCAACCCCCCGGTTCATGGGCCCGGGATGCATTACCAGGGCATCCGGCGCCGCCAGGGCCAGTTTCTCCCTGTTAAGCCCGAAAAGCCGGGCGTATTCCCGCACACCGGGGAAGAGCCCCTGCTGCTGCCTTTCCAGCTGAATCCTCAGCATTATCACCACGTCGGCCCCCTCCAGGGCATCTTCCATCCTGTTAAAACACCTGGCCCCGGTCTTTTCAATCTCCGCCGGCATCAGGGTGGACGGCCCGCAAATCCTCACCGAGGCCCCCAGTGCCGTAAATCCCCATATATCCGACCGGGCCACACGGCTGTGAAGTATATCCCCCACCACCGCCACCTGCAGCCCGGCTATTTTACCTTTCTTTTCCCTCACTGTAAACATGTCCAGAAGGCCCTGGGTGGGGTGCTCGTGGGCCCCGTCACCGGCGTTTATTACCGCCGCCTTGACCGCCCTGGCCAGCAGGTGGGGCGCCCCTGCCATGGGATGGCGCAGGATCACCACGTCGGCGCCCAGGGCCGCAATGGTGGCCGCCGTGTCCCTGAGGCTCTCCCCCTTGACAACACTGCTGGTTGACGCCGAAATGTTCACCGAGTCCGCGCTTAGGTACTTGGACGCCAGCTCAAAGGACGTCCTGGTTCGGGTGCTGGGCTCATAAAACATGTTTACAACTGTTTTTCCCCTGAGGGTGGGAACTTTTTTTATCTGCCTGCCCAGAATCTCCTTCATGGAGGCCGCCGTATCCAGAATCAGGCCTATTTTGTCCGGATCCAACCCTTCCAGTCCCAGCATGTCCTTTTTAAACAGTGACATATTATCCCCCCGGTCAAATTAAGTCGTAAGTCATTGGACGACCAATAAATAAAGCCTCACCGGAAAACCCCTTGGTTTCCAGTAAGGCCGGCTTTTAGAAAGCGCCATTTCCGCCCCTCCCTTGCCGGCCTCACTGGACCGCCCTTAAAGGATGGCTCAAATGTCAGTCATATTTATCCCCTTCAATTATTACCACTTTTTCGTCTCCATCGGTTTCGTCAAGCAGTACCGCAACATCTTCCTTCTTCGATGTGGGTACGTTCTTTCCCACGTAATCGGCCCTGATCGGGAGTTCCCGGTGCCCCCGGTCAACCAGCACCGCCAATTGTATCATCCTGGGCCGCCCCAGGTCGATCACCGCATCCAGGGCCGCCCTTATGGTGCGCCCTGTGTACATCACGTCATCCACCAAAACAATGGTCTTGCCTTCCACCGGGAAATGCACCTCGGTTTTACGGACCAGCGGCTGCGTGGCCAGAGTGCTGAGGTCATCCCGGTACAGTGTTATGTCCAGAACCCCCACAGGAACTTCCTTGCCCTCTATCTGCTGAATCTTTGCGGCCAGCCTCGATGCCAGCGGGACCCCCCTGCTGCGGATTCCGATCAGCGCCAGGTTCTCGGTGCCCTTGTTGCGCTCAATTATTTCGTGGGCAATCCTGGTAAGCGCCCTGCGAATGCCTTCCCTGTCCAGTATTACAGCCTTTTGCCTGCGATTCTCCTGCAAAAACCATCACCTCCGGCGCCCCTGGGGCGATAGTGGCATATCCCTTGCGCGTCGTGCCAAAAAAAGCCTGACCACGCCGGTATACAGGCATGATCAGGCTTTTAAGCCTGCTCTATTACACCTTACCGGCCTCTCGGGACCGATTTTAAAGGATATTTCCACTTGATTTTTTAATAGATTACCAGAGGGTGTCGTCCGGTGTCAATAGCAAAAAAAAACGGTGAGGTCTCAGATCTTGCTCATGCCTATAAAAATAAAGATTACTCCCGTTATTATAAAAATCAGCCCCTGGAGTGAAACTTTACCCGCCAGCCCCACAAGTCCCAGCGAAGTCACGGTGATCATCACCGTGGGGCCCACCAGCGCCAGAATTGCGTTTATTTTAAAGGCGGTTTCCACATTGTTATAGCGCAGCATCAACAAGGCAGCGGTAAATTCAATGCTGGAAGATAGAAACCTCAGGGCAGCCATGCCCAGCACAATTTTTTCAAACACGAAAAACACCCTCCGCCCTCCCCCAACTCGCGTATAAAATTTTATATGCCTGTTTGTCCGTGGAAATGCATACCACCTTGACCCTGATGACAAAATAACTATTGCACCCAAAAAACAGGAAATTTTCTTTTGGCGCCGGCCAAATACTGTTAACTTTGAACATAGATTCCAGAAAGGAAGTAAAGTTATGCCGGGAAAAACGGGAGCCGCCGTTCTGGCGGCCTTAAGCGGAGTACCCTTCATTATGGTTCTTGGCAATTCCATGATCATCCCGGTACTTCCGGCCATAAAGTCAGCCCTCAAGCTGACGGACCTCGAGGTAAGCCTTGTAATTACACTTTTTTCGGTCCCCGCCGGCATTATAATCCCCCTGGCCGGCTTTTTATCCGACCGCTATGGCAGAAAGGTCGTCATAGCCCCTTCCCTTATACTGTACGGCCTGGGTGGGGTAATCGCCGGCCTGGGGGCGATTTTACTCGATAAAAACTCCTTCCAGGTAATTCTGGGCGGGCGTATACTTCAGGGAATCGGCGCGGCCGGAACCGCCCCCATCGCCATGGCCCTGTGCGGCGACCTTTTCACAGGCAGGGAAAGAAGCAAATCACTGGGCATCATTGAGGCGTCAAACGGCTTCGGCAAGGTGCTGAGCCCGGTACTTGGGGCGCTTTTGGGACTGATCGCATGGTACACCGCTTTTCTTTTTTTCCCCGTAGTGGTTATACCCATTGTGATAGCACTGTGGTTTCTTGTGAAAGAGCCTGAATCCAACCGCACAAAACAAAACGTTTCACAGTACCTCCAGTCGATAAAGAAGATATTTAAAAAAAAATCAGCCATGCTCCTGACTTCCTTTTTTGCCGGCATGATTGCCCTTTTGCTGCTGTTCGGAGTGCTGTTCTTCCTCTCGGAATACCTGGAAAGCAGGTACGGCCTGAAGGGAGGGACCCGGGGGGCGTTAAAGGGACTGGCCCTGGCCATACCGGTATTGTTTATGAGTTCCACATCTTATGTTACCGGCCTGATAATAAAAAAGAAGCTTAAGCTTATGAAATGGCTTGTATTCACCGGGCTTGGACTGATTTCGGCCTCCCTGGCCCTACTGGGCATTTTTAACCGCAATACAATTATGTTTTTCGCCGCCATCTCGGTGGCCGGGATGGGAACCGGGCTGGCCCTCCCGTGCCTCAACACCATCATAACCAGCTCCACCGAAGCACAGAGAAGGGGGCTGGTAACCTCTCTTTACGGCAGCGTGCGCTTTTTCGGGGTGGCTATCGGCCCGCCCCTCTTCAGCCTGCTGATGGGCTACGGCCGCCCGGTGATGTTCTGGACCGCCGCGGCAGTGGCCGGAGTGGCGGCGCTGGCGGCGGCGCTGCTCATCAGGGTGCAGGATATGAAAAAACCTGTTACCACCCGGAAGGAAGACGGGACCGGCGACCACGGCGGCATAGTTATAAAGCCGGTTCCGGCCATGCTAAACGTGCCGGCATTCGTGTTCAGCCCGGCTAAAAAGCCCGCTCCGGAAAACAAAACTGCAAAAGAAAAGTCAAAACCAAGTAAAGAAGCATGGTAAAACAACTAAGGGCTTACCCCACCGCAAAACCACTCAAAGAAACCTGCTACCACCGGCTGACCTTCCTGGGAGGAAAGCCCAAACCCTGTATCTTTCTGTTTTCCGCCATATCACGGTACCCCGGGGGCATCCCGGGCAGCGGGTCGCACTGGGCGCCCATGTAAGAGACAGGGTACTGCACTCCCCTGGCGTATAACTCCTCCAGGTTCCTCTCAACCTTTCCCACGTATGAAGGGGGCAGCCCGATAACCATCTCGTCGTCCTGGGTGTGGCCGTACCTCCTCTCCCCATAGCAGGGGATGGCCAGGGACGGTTTGCCTGTCAGGTAGCACTGGGCGATGGCGTCGGAGCAGGAGCTTTCCCCGGTGCAGAAAAACTGCATCCTCTCATAGTTTTCGAACTGCAGGGCGTTTATAATCAATATCATCTGGGCCGGGTTTCCGTATATTAGCACAATGTCCGGCTCAAAGGGGCTGTAAACCTGCGGGGCCAGAAGGATAGCCCTGTATTTCCCGGTGGGAATACGCGGGATGGACTCCTCGCACTTTTTGCCGTCCTCTTTTGTCCTGCACCACACCAGGCTGCGGAATGTTCCGTCCTTCACCTGTTCCGGGGATTCGGCAAGACCCACAATGCCGGCGCACATTCCCGGGGGAAAATCTTCGGCGGTGGCCCCCACCGTCCAGTCAAAAGTTCGCGCCTGAGTGATCAGCTGGCACAGGGTGGTCTTGCCGGCGGGGCGCCGGGCCCACCTGTTGGCGGCCAATAAAGCCTCGTCTTCCAATAGCTTAATCCCCACCGGAAATGTTCTAAGGCGCAAAAGCGCTTCTATCTTCCTTATAACACCGGTCCAGTCGGCGGTTCTCCCTTCAACCATGTGTTTTCCTCCCTTAACCTTTATTTGTTGTGGTAACAGGCCGTAAATTCCCCTCTCCTAAGCTGGGCCACCAGCTCTCCGGTGCTCCTTATCCTGTTTTTAAAGACGGTCACGCACTTCCCCACCTCCCCGGAAGAGTGGGCGTCACTGCCCCCCACCCCGGGAACCGAGAGCTTGTCGCAGACTTGCAGCGCCAGTTTGTTTTCTTTCTTGCCGGACTTACCGCTGTATGTTTCCACGGCGTGCACAAACTGGAACACCTTCCTTTGGCTGGCCTCGCGGATTGTCATATGCAGGTCGGTGAACCCGAAAAGGAGAAAGCCTCGAAAGGGGTGGGCATAAATCATGGCCCCGTCCACCCGGTCAACCTTTTCACGCAGTTCCCCGGCCCCCAGTATTTCCGGAATTTCTTCCCCAAGGCCGAATACCAGCATGTGTCCCTCCCTGGTTTCCACCTCCATGCCGCAAAATACAGGAAAGTCCCACTTTGCGGAAAGCCTTTCCAGATCCGTATCCGGCCAGATCCGGCAGTGCTCCGTAAAGCAGATGCCGTCCAGGCCCATGCTTTTGGCCGTTCGGACGGCCTCCTCCGGGTCCAGGCTGCTGCAGGGCGAAAGGGCGCTGGTGTGCACGTGCAAATCAATAATCATAAAGTCACTCCTCTAACGGGTCAGGTTTATATTGTCCAGCCATAATCCTACTTCCAACATCTATCCTCCAACTATGAACGGGTGGCCAGGCAGCTGTCCTTTATGAACGGAATCTCATCCAAGCGCTCCCCGAGGTGCCGTTCCCTGTCCGCCTCCCCTTTTCCGGCCGCCCCCGGCCATTTTTCGAAAAGCGCGCAGCGCAATACCGCATCGCAGCACTCCAGGAGCAGGTTGGCGAAGTGGCGGCAACCCTCTCTTCCCACCTTGCGGTTTACCGTGCCGACCAGGTCTGCAGCGTCCAGCCGCAGACCCAGGGCATTCTGCAGAACAGGGACAGCCTTGGTACACTCGGGGGTTGTTATTCTCCTCATTTTCCCAGAAATGGCCGTTATAACAAACTCAGGCGCCCTCACTTCCACGTCTATTTCCATTCCGTATATGTAATCCTCCAGTATTCCATGGGCAAGGAAAACATCATCACGGGGGCGCTCTATGCCCACCCATTTGGTACGGCTGAAACCTAGCAATTCTCTTCCCTCCATAATGCGACAGATTTTTTCGACTTATCTGAAACCTAATCGTCCAGTTCAACGCCTTCCCGCAAAGGGCTTCCCTCCGCAAAGGCTATGCAGCTGTTGGCCAGGCGCGGGTTCTGGCTGAGAAACTCCCTGTAAGCGTCAATCATCTCCTGGCCGCTTATGTCAAGTATCTTCTTAAGGGGGTCCAGTGTAAACCTCAATATCACCTGCTCGCCGCATTCCAGTATGAGGTCGGCCAGCCGGGGGCACCCGCCGGACCCTCCCACCATTCCGTTCACCAGCTTGATTATTCCCGGCCCCACCCGCAGTCCCTCAGCCTTTTTCACCAGTAAAACCGCTTCACGGCACCGGTCAATAAAGCAGCGGTCAATTTCGGCCTTTATTGAGGCTATCTCCAGCCCCGGCACGGTAACCACCATTTCCACCCTTGCCGCAAAGGCTGTCTCCTCCACCGAGGCCCGGGCCAGCACGCTACCGTCGGACTGGTCAATGGCGGAGCAGTGCTTGTTCCTGACATAAGAAAGATACATGGCCGGCTCCCTCCCTTTTAGCTTTAATTTTTATGAATATATGTACAGTAATATATACAACATTTACCTCGCCGATCCTGCCGGAAGAAACAAAACCCCCGGCCAAACCGGGGAGTTTTTGGTAGGATATGTCTTTATAATATCAGGAGTCTGAACTTTTCTTTTACCCCTGACCGTTAGTGTTAGCAGCCTGCTGCAGGGGCAGCAGGTAAAACCTCACCGGCCCGTACCCGTTGGGTGGCAGAGTAAAGCGCAGAACATGGCTGTGGCTGCCCCTTTCGGGGTAAACGGCTATCACGCGGCCGTAGCCTGGGGGGCGCAGTGATGAATAATCGCTGTAATATTTGTCGTAATTGGGGTCCCGCATCTGGACAGTGCTGACCTTACCGTCAAGGCTGAAGGTAAGAATCTGGTTATACAGGTCTATAAAGGCCTCGTTGTTGCGGGCGTCAGGGTGGTGGGCCCCCTGCAGCACCAGGGCCACCGGCCCGGTCAGGTTCAGGTTTATGGTGTAGTCAACTCCGTAATTTCCGCCGTTTACCCCTTTGGAGACCATTCCGTAAGGGTCAAACCCGTTGCGCATGCGGTCGTTTAAGAAGACGTCCGGTGTGTAGAATTGGGCCGCCGGGTCCTCCCCCTGGTCGTTTTCCCCCGCGGCAAGGGCGAAGCTGGCCGCCTTGCCCCCGGCCACGTCATACGTTACTTCAAATCGCTTGGACACAGCCTCGCCCAGCGGATTGTCGGGATAACTGCCCGGAACAAACAAACCCCTCATGTGAACCAGGTCATTCCTTCTGAGAGGAAGCACCCTCCCCAGCCTTTCCTCACCGTCGAGGAAGGAATGAAGGTCAGTGTAAAGGGGTACGATAAAACTCTTTATTCCCACCGACTCCCAAGCCCCGAGGTCGCCCTTCCCCACCTGCTGGCCGGTTTCAGCGTCCACAAACTTGAGATCGTATATACCTGCGATCCACCCGCGGCGCCCCACATCCCCGCTGACTATAACACGCTCCCCGGGTGAAATTTCCCCCAGGCGGACCGGAGGCCTGCTCTCGGAAAGCAACCACTGCTGGACCACCCAGTTTCCCACCGCCGATCCGAAGTACAGGGGCTCGCTGTCACCGGGCCTGATGGGAGCGGCATCCTCCAAAAAAAGGTACTCCCCGTCCTGAGCCCTGCTGGCCCCGAGGGATGAACGCACCGCATAGACTTCCAGCCGGCGGCCCGTGCGGTTGTCCACGCTGAACCCCGCGCTGGCGGGCATATTTTCAATGGGACTCTTTGTCCAGTCTATAAGCAGGTTCATATGACTGAACAAAACCCTGACCATCCCCGATGGAGAGATCACATCGTCCACACGGCAGAGTATCCCGGGCTCGGTGGGCATCTCCGGAACATTGCTGAAAAAGAGATTATATGTATCATCCAGTATCAGCTTCTGCCCTGCGCTCAGGGACACCGCCCCCGACAGCTCCACAGGAGTCACATCCTGCCCGACGGTGTACCCCGGGTTCATTACGGCGGGCTCCGGAAAGGTGTCCCCCCTCAGGTATACCGGCAGGGCCAGCGCCATGGTCAGAGAGACTGTCATAAACAGAGACAAAACAAGCAGTTTCCTCATGAAAAATACGACACCCTCTTTATATAGTGCGACAGGGGACGGTTCTCGCTGTCGCATTTCTCGCTGTCGAAGAGTGCGACAGGGGACGGTTC
>JBMOPB010000117.1:0-24523 GCA_049325055.1 Bacillota bacterium | reverse complement strand
GTATGGGAATACCAGAAGATGCTTACCAAGCTTTTCGCCAGGGTCGGACTTAATAAGACCACCACAGACGACCCCGATATAATTGAACACCCCGCCAACGTATTGATGGTACGGATCGGTAAGAACATCCCCAAGACGGAAATATTGAAGTTTGAGTCCATGCGGTTCCTCGGAAAACTTGGAACTGCGGTGGATCTCATGTAAAGAAGTAAGGCCCGCGCCGCATCGTTACGAAGCAGACGCGGGCCTTTTCATCAGCTGATCATCCTGATCCTTTCTTTTATTTCGGCCAGGCCGGCCTCAAACCTGTCATTCATCTGCCTAACCACGGCAGCCCACTCCTCGCGGAACTCCATCATCCTTTCCTGCTCCCTGCCCCTTGCACCCTGCCTGCGGTTCATCTTTCCGCGCATCTCCAGCTCCTGTTTAAATCTTTCCTTTGTCTGTTCCAGAGCCTGTTGATAATATTTGAGCAATTGGTCCAGCTCGCCCAGAAGCTGGGTTAACAGTGCCTTGTCCCGTTTTATCAACAATATCCCTTCCATCGCTCTCCTGTTGGTTTCGTCCGCCGATTCGTCAGCGGAAAGGGCAATGTTCATCAGTAAAACTTCCTGTATCCCCTCAAGTACATATCCTTGTGTCCCCGCAGGAACCTGGGCCAGGGCATCCTTTAAGTCAAAGTTTTTATTGTTCATAAAGGAAGCGGCTATGGTCCTCCCCCTGGGCATGTATTCCATCCTGTCAATCTCTTCCCTGGAAACTTCCCTGAAAGAAGCCGCCCTTTCCATGGCTTTTTCCAGCGCGGTTTTTATCTTCCCTTCCATGAGTCCTCTCCTCTCCCAAATCAAAGGTACAGACGCTATAATTATATACTATAATATGTAATCAATCCCTGCACCTCTTTAATAATTATTCTCATAAATTTAAGTTTGTTTTATACTTTCATGACAAAACCACGCAGTAGGAAGGTGAACCCCGCATGCTGAGCCGCTTAATTGAACAGGCGCTTAAAAAGGGAGCTTCCCGGGCCAAAATTATCTCAACCCCGGATATAGCCGCCCTCGACCAGGTGGAATGCGGAGAATGTCCCCAGTACGGCCACAACCTGTCCTGTCCGCCCCTTATTCCCCCGCCGTATCATTTTTTTTCCAGTCTTCACCTGTTTGACCGGGGACTTCTCATACAGGTGGACGGCCCGGGAATCCATCACCCGGAAAAACTCTTTTCCGGCAGCTCCAAACTGCACCTGCTGGTCCTTGATCTGGAAAAGCACCTTCAGGGGGCTGGATATGCAAATGTGAAAGGGCTGATATCGGGATGCTGCAAACTATGCCTTCACTGCCCCCCTCCCGGAAACTCCTGTCGTTTCCCTGACCGGGCCCGATCCTCCATGGAGGCTGTGGGCATAAACGTGGTCGACACCTGTCAGATGGCGGGGGTGCCCATTACCTTTCCCGCCGTGAAAGTAACCAGGTGGACCGGACTGCTGCTATTTAAAAGTTGCTGATGTTGATTTTTTTTACCGCCGTTGCCATCACAGCCCTGATAAATAAAATTTTTTTCTGTACGTTTCCATAAAGCGATGATAGACTGTAGAGTGAGGTTTGTATACCCATTGTCGTGAAATAATCAGGAACATCTGACCTTTAACTTCGAGAAAAACCGGGAGTACTGATGCTTAAAAAAATATACGTGCTTTTGACATTATTATTTTTACTATTTATTTTAACGGTACAGTCACATGCGGCACAAAGATTCGGCGCCGGCTTTCCGGACGTTCCCGGCACCCACTGGGCGGCGGAACAGATTAATCTTGCCGTAAACAAAAAGTGGGTGTTCGGTTACGATGACGGTACCTTCAGGCCTGACCAGCTTGTTACCAGGTCCGAACTGGCCACCATCATGGCCAGGGCCGCCGGCGTGCCGCCCCTTAATCCCGGCGAACCTTCTTTTCTTGATGTCGGGCCGGATCAGTGGTATTTTACTTCGGTGGAGACTGTTAAAGATTACTTTGCAGCCGACCCTTCGCTTATTAACGGCCTGTTCCGGCCCAATGACCCGGTGACACGCCAGGAAGCAGCGGCGGCAATGGCCCTGGCCAGTGGCGGCGGCGCCAAAGGGGCTGATCCTGATGTACTGAAGGGTCTCTTTGCCGATTATGAAAGCATCAACCCTGCATACAGGATCTATATTTCCCAGGCCGTTAAAAGTGAATTAATTAAAGGTTATCCCGACGGCTATTTCCGGCCCGACAATCCTTTGACCCGGGCCGAAGCGCTCTCATTGATTTTCAAGGTGTTTCACAACGACATTACAATATACCGTCTTCTGACCTCAGGTGCAGTAACAGGCATTAACAGGTCGTCGGAAGAATTTCTGGCCACCACAGACTTTTTAAACAGCCGGATGGGGAATCTGGACGGCGTTAATCTGCAGTATTATATTAAGGCCATCTCTTCAGGCGGAAACACAGAAGACAAGCTGTTGCTTGTCTTCGGAAGGGTGGACCCTTTCAAATACTTTTCCTTTTCAGAAGCCGTCTTCTCTTCCAATCCTGAAAAAATAAGGGAATTGGTGGCAAAAGTGGCGGTGGAGGTTTCACGCAATTACCCTGCCCAAAGAATCATAGCAGTTATCGGATACACCAATCTCACCTTTTACAGCACAACACCTGAAACATACGGTGAAGAATATACTGATTACATGCCCGAAGAGGGCGGCTGGAAGGTGGATCGTTTTTATGCCGCCGTGATAAGCCGTGACGGCGCCATACTGGACACTTGGCTGGAACCCCGGCGGTGAGGGTGATATTCATGATTTCACGCGCTTACCAGTACCGGCCTTTTTACGGTCATAGCGCGGCGGCCCTCCGGTATTTTTGGTTAACTCCTTCCCAGTTGACCAGGTTCCACCATGCTTCTACCCAGGCCGCCCTTTTATTCTGGTATTTCAGATAATATGCGTGCTCCCATACATCCAGGGCTAAGAGCGGAATAGCTCCCCACTGCGTCAGGTTTTGATGTTTCTCTGCCGTCAGTATGACCAGTTTGCCAAAATCAGGACTCCAGCACAAAAGGGCCCACCCCGACCCCTCCACGGCCACAGCGGCCGATGAAAACTGCTTCTTGAATGAATTTATATATATTAAAATATATCCGCCTGCTGATAAAGAAGGGGAACCCGGGAATTTCCCGGGTTCTGTTGTTACGACCTTATCATCCAGTTGTGTCCGCTGTTGTTGTCCCAGTTGTTGGCCGAATCTTTAAAGCAGAAGGCGGCTTTATTGTCCATCATCCTGATGGTTTTTTCCCATCCCCTGTTAGTACGGTCCATCTTTTGGGTAGAAACGTTATGCCAGCTGTTGGGATCTCCAAATCCGCAGTGCAGGTAAACCTGGTCAGCGCCTGACTTTGCCAAGAGCCCGTTGTATACAATCGTGGCCTCGTTACCATACGCCGCCTGCTTTACCTCTACACCCCTAGGAAAGTCGTTCCATCCCTGTACCAAAAAACAAGCACCTCCTGGCAAATTTTTTGTTTGGGTTCATAAATTATGATGCCACCGGGTGACTTGTTTATGACTTTTTTTGTGAGGAAAATACTTAAACGGAATCCTTTTTTTACATTTTTGGATTTTGTCTCGTGTCCCTGTCCGCAAGGTATTTTACCAGCCCGCAGTATATGGCAAAAGCCATCTTACTCTGGTAGGACGAATCAAGCAGCAGTTTTTCCTCAGCAGGGTTTGAAATAAAACCTATTTCCACTATCACCGCGGGTACCTTTGAATGCCTGATGAAGTAATCTATCTCCTTCGGCTTCCGGCTTGTGTTCCCCAGTATCCTGGTCAGCTCATTCTGGATAAACTGGCTCAGTATTTTACCTTCCTCCGACCCCGGCTGCGAAAAGGTCTGCGCCCCCCGCTGCGACCTACTGGACATGAAGCTGTTGACGTGTATGCTAATAAAGACATCGGCGTTATTGCGGTTGGCAATATCAACCCTCTTTGTCAAGTCCGACCGCTTCTTATGCGGTGCGTCCGGGTCCGCCAGCCACATATCGCACTCCCTTGTCAGCAATACCACGGCCCCGGCCTGTCCAAGCATGGCCGCAAGCCTTTTTGACACTTCCAGTGTAATATCCTTTTCTTTTGTTCCCCCAGGGCTTTCTGAACCTCCATCAATACCTCCGTGACCGGGGTCCACCACGATAACCTTGTTGGTCAGCACCGTGGATAGGGCCTCTATGTAACGTTGTTCAAGCACCTCTGAAACACGCATCCATGAGCCGTAAACAAGGCTGCCCAGCACCACGGCCATGACAACGTAACGAAATCTGAATCTGACAACCTTTAATAAAGGCACTTTTATTCCCCCCGTTCGCTACACTAATGATTATATGAACGGGGAGGTAAATATATGAAAAAAAGGAAGGATCAACCTTCCTTTTTCCAAATACTTGCAAACTGTTACCTCTTTGAATACTGGGGCGCGCGCCTGGCCTTTTTCAGACCGTATTTCCTTCTTTCCTTCATGCGCGGGTCCCTGGTCAAAAAGCCCGCCTTTTTCAATACGGGACGAAGGTTGGGGTCAGCCTGAACCAGCGCCCTGGCGATTCCCAGCCTGACAGCTCCGGCCTGGCCGCTTATGCCGCCCCCATGGGCCTTTACAAATACGTCAAAGCGGCCTGTGCTGCCTGTAAGTTCCAGAGGCTGGCGGACTACCATTTCCAGCACCTTGCGGCCGAAATAAACGTCGATTTCCCTGTTGTTTATAGTAACCTTTCCCTCACCGGGATTGAGATAAACCCTGGCCACTGCATTCTTCCTGCGTCCGGTGCCGTAGAATTTTACCTGAGACACTAATCTATTTCCTCCTTTCAGTTGGCTTACAAGGACCAGACTTCGGGCTTCTGGGCCTGATGCGGATGTTCGGGGCCGTTGTATACCTTTAGCTTTCTTGCCATGGCCGCGCCAAGGCGGTTATGCGGCAGCATACCCACAATGGCTTTCCTTACGGCCAGTTCCGGCCTGGTGCCCATCAGCGTGGCATAGTTGGTAACCTTCAGTCCTCCGGGATAGCCGCTGTGCCTGATGTATTTTTTCTTTTGCAGCTTGTTACCGGTTAGAACCACCTTGTCAGCGTTAATAACTATCACGTGATCGCCGGTATCCACGTTAGGCGTAAATGTGGGGCGGTGCTTACCCCTCAGTATGGCGGCAGCCTCGACGGCCAACCGTCCCAGCACCTTTCCCTCGGCGTCCAGGACATACCATTTCTTGTCCAGTTCGCCCGGTTTTGCCATATACGAATTCATGTCTTTTATCCCTCCTGAAAAAGCTGCGAAAAACTTGTACACTATGACTTAAAAAACCCTTTATCTTCAACCCGTTTTATATCTCTTGAAGGTTATGCACCACCTGGCCGCTCCAATAGAGCCGGGGCTCAACCGCTCCAAAAGAAAGGCCCTTGGGGATGCAGCACCTTAAGACTTCATTTACCGTTTTACATTGATGATCGGAGGGTCTCACACAAGTATTTTAATACTACTGCATACCAGTGTCAAGAAATCTCAAAAACGGGACTCTTTGCTCAATTTCAGTCATTTTACGGTTTTAATTACAAATATCCGGGTTATTCTCATACCAGATCCTCATCAGACACAATCCCTGGGGAGGAGCTGTAGGGCCCGCCCTGGTTCTGTCCCCGGAGGACAGTATTTCCAGAACCGTTCCGGGAGGATATTTCTTTAATCCCACCTCCAGAAGGGTACCAACCATTATGCGTACCATATTGTAAAGAAAACCGTCTCCCCGGAACACAAACTGCAGCACGCCGCCGCCGGGTTCTATATATATATCGTAAAGCCGCCTCACCGTGCTTTTTACCGGTGACCCCTCCGCTTTAAAAGCTGAAAAGTCATGCTCACCCTTAAGATAGGAAGCCGCCTCGGCCATCCCCTTTAAATCCAGCAGCCTGGGCAAAAAGTGACTGTAGCGTCGCATGAAAGGGTCAGGGACACGGGAGTTGTGAATTGTATACCTGTATTCCTTTGCCCTGGCGGAAAACCTGGCGTGGAAATGTACGGGGACTTCCGAGGCTTCCAGCACCGATATATCACAGGGCAAACGTCCATTAACGGCCAGGGGAATTCTCTCCGTGGGGATATTCCATCCCGCGGCATCGAAATTTACCACCTGTCCCCGGGCATGAACACCCGCGTCTGTACGGGAGGCTCCTATCACCTGAACTTTTTTTCCCGCAAGTTCCGAAAGGCATTTTTCCAGCACTTCCTGAATGGTGGGCAGCCCGGTGCCTCTCTGCTCCTGAAATCCGTGATAAGAGGTTCCGTCATAGGCAATAGTAAGTTTGATGTTTCTCATAAGGGATCCTTCAATGATTCCCAAAGGGACGTTTCTTAAAGGATCAGCGCCATCCTTTCCAATACCGCCGCCACCAGGGTAATACCGGAGGCCGTCATGCAAATCACGTCCCCCTTTGAAAGGGAAAGAACGTTCATCCTGGTTCTGCCGGTCCCACCCCGGTAACACCGGGCTTCCATTGCCGTTGCCAGTTCGTCCGACCTTCGAAAAGCCCCGGTTAGAAGGGGCACCATCAGTGAAACAATAGCGCCCGCCCTTCTGGCAAGGCCAGGCCCGTAAAACCCGGCCCCCCTGGAGGCCTGTGCATTCATTATAACTCTGGCTTCCTCAAGAATAACGGGGATGAACCTAATAGATATGGTGATAGCCATGACCATTTCATGAACCGGTATTCCCAGCCTGCCCAGCGGACTGAAGAGTACTTCCATACCAGCAGCCAGCTTTAAGGAAGACGTGGTGGCAGTGAGAATAATCCCTGCGAAAATCACCAGCAGCAGCCGTATCAGCAGCTCCAGCCCGGCATCCAGTCCCTGTGCCGTTATCCGTAAGGGTCCTGCGGCAGGGATGACATCTCCGGGCGTAAGGATCACCTGCAGCAGAAAGGTAATTATTATTATAAACCTGAGGGACTTTACTTGCTGCCACAGTACACCGGGAGGGATTCTGGAAAAATAAGCCCCGGCCACCGTAATCAGCGCCACCGCGCCAAGTACCGCCCACCCCGCAGTGAGGGCGGCCACTATTACAAATACCGCTGATACAAATTTTGACCTGGGATCAAGCCGGTGAATGGCAGACTGTACTGGCAGGTACTGTCCAAGGGTCATACCTTCCACTAACGCCACACCTCCGGCCTTTTCGTTATGTTATCACCTTTCCCCTGTCCTGAAGGCTTTTTAAAATTACCTCAACGGCTTCATCAATGGTCAGAGGCCGGCCTTCAATTTCAAAACCGGCTTCATTAAGTCTGCATGTCACCCGGGAGGGAAAGGGCAAATCCAGCCCAGCCTCTTCAATAATACGGAAATTTGAGAAAACCTGCTTTGTATCGCCTTCCAGCAATACTCCGCCTTCTTTCAGGACCGTTACCCGATCGGCCAGCATCGCCACGTCATCCATGTTGTGGCTGGACATTACTATGGTAACGCCCTGGTCAGCCTTAAGTCTTTGAAGTGTTTCGTATATTTTTTTTCTGCCGGCTGCATCAACACCTGCCGTAGGTTCATCCAGCGCCAGCACCTTGGGCTTTATGGCCAGTATGGAAGCAAGAGCCACCCTGCGCTGCTCGCCGCCGCTTAATGCAAAGGGAGATACCTCCCGCATTGCGGCCCGGTCCAGGCCAACCATATCGAGGGCTTCGCTTACCCTCTCATCAACCTCCCGCTCATTGAGACCAAGGTTTTTGGGCCCGAAGGACACTTCACGGTAAACGGTCTCCTCAAAAAACTGCCTTTCGGGATACTGCATCACAAGCCCGACACGACTCCACAGTTTCCTCCTGAACCTTTTATCCCGTGTGTCGCTCCCCTCCACCATAACCCTTCCCTGTTGGGGTAGCAGAAGGCCATTTAAAAGCTGAAGGAGGGTCGATTTACCCGATCCCGTTGGGCCCACAAGGGCATGAAAGACGCCCTCCTGTATGGCCAGGCTCACTCCCGACAACGATACCGTTTCCAGGGGAGTCCCCTTGGAATAATGATGCCAGACGTTTTCAAGGGTTATAAGCGGCATAAAAAGTTCACCAGTTCATCCACCGTCAGTACCGGGTCCGGTGTTGGCACACCGCGTTCCCAAAGCCGTAAAGCCAGTTCCATCGGGCCGGGAATCTCAAGTCCTATACCGGTCAGCACCCCACGGCTCCTGAAAACTTCCTCCGGAGTCCCGTCCATGAAAACGCGCCCTTTGTGGATTACCAGCACACGATCAGCGGAAACGGCCTCCTCTATTGAGTGGGTCACCAGTACGACAGTCATGCCTAGATCTTTTTTTATCTTGCGCAGAAGATCCATCACCGAACGCTTGCCGGCCGGACCTAGCATTGATGTAGGCTCATCCAGTACAAGGCATTCGGTCTTCATGGCCACCGCCCCTGCTATTGCCAGTTGTTGCTTCTGACCGCCGGAGAGCGTGTGTGGAGGACGTTCGGCCAGTGCTTCAAGACCCGTCACAGCCAGGGCATACAGCACCGATTCTCTTATCGCGGGCGGGTCCATCCCGAGATTCTCCGGACCGAAAGCTATATCTTCCTCCACGGTGGTGCCCACTAACTGGTTGTCGGGATTTTGAAAGACAAACCCAACCCGCCGCCTTATCTCCGGTATATGCAAGGCATTTCCGGTTTCCATGCCGTCCACCGTTACTATACCGGATGAAGGCAACAACAATCCGTTGATTTGGCGGGCCAGGGTGGATTTTCCAGATCCGTTGGGTCCGATAACAGCCGTAAAAGTTCCGCGACTGATGGCCAGGTTGACATTGTTCAACGCATTGAAAGGGGAACCGGCATACCGGTATGTTACATCCTGAAAGAGAATATAGTCCCCCGCTGCTTGTTCCAACGTACCGGCACACGTCGCACCTACCCCGGCATGGCTTAAACAAGCTCCAGGATCACCATCGGAGCCCCATCGCCGCGGCGGTGCTCGGCCCTGATTATCCTGGTGTATCCGCCCTGCCGGTCGGCATATTTGGGTCCTACGGTATCAAAGAGCTTTTTGACCACATCTTCATCGTACATATAGGCAAGGGCCTGCCGGCGCGCCGCCAGGTCCCCTTTTTTGGCCAGGGTGACCATCTTTTCCGCTATGCTCTTAACTTCCTTAGCACGGGTTTCGGTGGTTTTGATACGGTTTTCCTTGATGAGGGAGGTGACCAGGTTCCGCAGCATTGCCTTGCGGTGTCCTGTCGTAAGTCCCAGTTTTTGGTAGCCCACCGCTCATCCCTCCTTAATCGTCGTCTTTTCGAAGTGAAAGCCCCAGTTCGGCAAGCTTGTTAATCACTTCTTCCAGTGACTTCTTGCCCAGGTTCCTTACCTTCATCATATCCTCTTCGTTGCGCTGGATCAGCTCTTCCACGGTATTGATCCCGGCGCGTTTAAGGCAGTTGTATGAACGAACAGAAAGATCCAGTTCCTCAATGGTCATTTCCATTATCTTATCTTTCTGCTCTTCTTCCTTTTCCACCATTATTTCTACATCGTTTACCGTCTCAGTAAGGCCGATGAAGAGTCTCAGGTGTTCTCCCAGTATCTTTGCCGACAGGCTGGTAGCCTCGTCGGGCCTTATACTCCCGTCAGTCCATACCTCAAGGGTGAGCTTGTCGTAGTCAGTGCGCTGCCCGACCCGGGTGTTGTCGACGGTATAGTTCACCTTGCGAACCGGCGTGAAAACCGAGTCCACAGGGATCACACCAATAATGTGGTCGCCCTTTTTGTTTTTCTCGGCAGAGACATAACCGCGCCCTTTGGCAACCGTCATCTCCATGTAAAGCCTTGAATTGCCAGACAGAGTTGCGATATGCAATTCGGGGTTCAAAATCTCGATATCCGCGTCATGGACTATGTCCCCCGCCCGTACCGCACGGTCACCCTTGGCCTCAATGCGCATAACCTTTTCCTCGTCGGTGTACATCTTGAGGCACAGGCTCTTAAGGTTCAGAATGATATCGGTTACGTCTTCCTTTACTCCTGGGATAGTAGAAAACTCGTGCAGCACACCGTCGATCTTAACCGAGGTGACGGCCGCTCCCGGCAAAGAGGAAAGCAGTATTCTGCGAAGGGAATTCCCCAGGGTTATGCCGTAACCCCTCTCCAGGGGTTCCACCACAAAGCGGGCGTAGTTATTCTCTTCACTCATTTCAACGCATTCAATTTTCGGCTTCTCTATTTCCAACATAAAAAGGTAACCTCCCTAAAGGCCGGAATAACCCGCTGGCCTGCACACCGATTACCTGGAGTACAGCTCGACAATGAGATGTTCCTGCACAGGTACGTCGATTTGATCCCTTGTGGGAAGCGCAACAACACGGCCCCTGGCCTGATCCGGTTCGTATTCCAGCCAAGGCGGAGGAGTTCTGTCTGCCGCCCTCTCCATCAGTTCTTTCAGACGGGGGGACTCTTTGCTCTTTTCACGGACCTCGATAACATCCCCCACTCTGGTGGTATAAGAGGGGATATTTACTTTCCTTCCGTTAACGGTAAAATGCCCGTGCCTTACGAGCTGACGGGCTTCAACCCGTGAAGATCCCAGCCCGAGACGGTAAATGATGTTGTCCAGCCGTCTTTCCAGGAGGCGTAAAAGATTCTCACCGGTAATGCCCTGCTGCCTTTCGGCCTTCTCGAAATAGGTGCGGAACTGCTTTTCAAGGACACCGTAAATACGGCGGGTTTTTTGCTTTTCACGCAGCTGGGTACCGTATTCGCTTACTTTTTTTCTTCCCTGCCCGTGCATACCAGGAGCGTAGCTCTTCCGGTCCACGGCGCATTTACCCGAGTAACACCTGTCACCCTTGAGGTAAAGTTTAATGCCTTCTCTACGGCAGAGCCTGCATTGAGCTTCAGTATACCTTGCCATTTAAAACACCTGCACCTCCTTAGACTCTCCGGCGCTTGGGAGGCCGGCACCCGTTGTGTGGAATCGGTGTTACATCTTTAATAAGGTTTACCTCAAGACCAGCAGCCTGCAGTGAGCGAATGGCCGCTTCCCGGCCCGCGCCGGGCCCCTTGACCATCACTTCCACTTCCTTAAGACCGTGCTCCATGGCTTCCTTGGCGGCTTTATCCGCAGCCATCTGGGCCGCAAACGGAGTGCTCTTCCTGGAACCCTTGAAGCCAACCCCGCCGGCACTGGCCCAGGATATAGCATTTCCCTTAACATCGGTAATAGTCACGATAGTATTATTAAAAGTGGACTTGATATGAGCCACCCCACGGTCGATATTCTTTTTTTCACGCCTCTTTGTGCGAACGGCGCGACGTGCCATTATCTAACCCCCTTCTTTATTTCTTCCTTCGTACGCCAACGGTCTTCTTGGGCCCCTTGCGGGTGCGGGCGTTGGTTTTTGTACGCTGACCCCTTACCGGCAGCCCCCGGCGGTGCCTCAATCCGCGATAGGAACCGATCTCAATAAGCCTCTTTATATTGAGAGCCACCTCCCGGCGCAGGTCACCCTCAACCTTGTAGTTCTTTTCAATTACCTCGCGCAGCCTGTTGATTTCGTCCTCTGTCAGGTTGCGCATCCTGGTATTCGGGTTAATCCCGGTCTGCTCCAAAATCTTCTGGGATGTCGTCCTTCCTATACCGAATATATAGGTCAGGGCGATTTCAACCCGCTTGTCCCGGGGCAGATCGGCTCCTGCAATACGTGCCATGCTTTTAGGAACACCTCCTAATAATGAAAACTTAATAATAACTGTAAGAATCCAGGAGCCAGAATCCTTAAATAAATAATTCCGCCCTGTCATCTTCTGCTATCCTCGCAATGTAAGGATTCTATCTGCATATGCAGAACTTACCCCAATAGTGCCGGAACTCTATAGTCAAAACCAGCATGGTTTAATTCTAGAACAAATAAATCAGAATTAGAATAACATATAATTTTCTTCTGAATTCTGAATTCTGGATTCCGACCCAAGAGTCCTGACTCCGGAGGCGAATTATCCCTGCTTTTGCTTATGCTTGGGATTTTCGCAAATAACCATTACCTTGCCTTCCCTGCGGATGATCTTGCATTTTTCACACATTGGTTTTACTGACGGGCGTATTTTCACCTAAAACCCCCCTTAAATAACCCCTTGAGATCTATGGTTCAAGTCCGTCCCTTTCGGTTCCGGCCACAGCCGGAACCGCATAAAATCAGTTTATTTATAGCGGTACACTATTCTGCCCCGGCTCAAGTCATAAGGGGATAATTCGACCATCACCCGGTCACCGGCCAGAATTCGGATGAAATTCATGCGAATTTTACCCGAGACATGGGCCAGTACCTTATGCCCGTTCTGGAGTTCCACGCGAAACATGGCATTGGGCAGAGGCTCAATAACAGTACCCTCAACTTCAATAACATCCTGCTTTGACATTAGTTTCGCTCCAACCTCCTCACAACAAGGTTTCACAGGTATAGTTGGTGATCATCTCTTTAAGCGCCTTTCGGACGTCCAGGTCGGTGACTTTAAGACCTGCCTTTATTCTCTGGGTAACTTCCGACGATATTTCCGGATACGCCCTTAGGTGCTTTTTATTCTTTCGCTTTGGATTTGCAACCTTACGTATCTCACCGTCTACAACATTTACCTTGTTATCCAAGGTTTCCTCCAGCACCAGGTAAAATTTGCCCTTGTCACGACCGGCAGTAGATATTACCAGCTGTCCCGGCTCCAGTTTAATCTGCAAACCTGCCACCTCCGCCTGCATCATAGCCGTGTTAAAATTTCCGGCTTGCTATCGGTGATGGCTATGGTATGTTCAAAGTGGGCCGATTTTTTCCTGTCCTTGGTGACTACAGTCCAGTTGTCCGGAAGTGTACACACCTCATGGGTACCCATGTTAACCATCGGCTCAATGGCCAGCGTCATTCCTGCCTGCAGCCTCGGTCCCCTGCCGGCACGGCCGAAATTGGGAACTTGCGGCTCCTCGTGCATGCTTCTGCCTATCCCGTGACCCACATAATCCCTGACCACGGAAAAGCCATTGCTTTCCACATGTTTTTGTACGGAGTGGGATATATCCGAAAGCCGGTTTCCGGGAACGGCCTGTGAAATACCATGATAAAGGGACTCTTCCGTCACCTTCAGAAGTCGTCTGGTTTCATCATCCACTTCACCTACCGGCAGCGTAACGGCGCTGTCCCCGTAATATCCATTTATTTCCGCCCCAACGTCAATACTTATAATATCACCATTTTCCAAAACCCTTAAACTGGGAATGCCATGAACCACCTGCTCGTTGAGGGAGGCACAGATTGTGGACGGGAAGCCGTAAAGCCCTTTGAATGCCGGCCTGGCTCCCTTGGCAATGATAAAGCTTTCAGCCAGCTTATCCAGTTCGGCGGTTGTCAGCCCCGGTTTAACCGCCGGTTCTATCTCTTTAAGCGCCCCGGCCACCACACGGCCGGCATCCCTCATATAAGCCAGTTCTTTTTCGGTTTTCAAGGTTATCATGGTATTTACCCCTTACTTAATAAAGCCCTGGTAGCTGCGCATAAGCATGTGCGACTCCATCTGCTTCATGGTATCCAGCGCTACACCCACCACTATAAGTAAGGATGTTCCACCAAAATAGATATTGGGGATTTTGGTGGCTATCAGCACGAAGTTGGGCAATATGGCTATAAGCGCCAAAAATACGGCTCCCGCCAAGGTTACCCTTGACATAACCCGGCTGATATACTCGGCCGTCGGCCGGCCGGCTCTGATTCCGGGTATGAAGCCGCCGTATTTTTTAATATTGTCGGCCATATCCACGGGGTTCATTATCACTGCGGTATAGAAGTACGTAAATCCTATGATGAGCAGGGCATAGAACAATGTATGCAGGAAAGTCCCCCAGCTGAAAACCGAAAGATACCAGTCGGCTACAACATTACCGGTGAACCACCTTGCAATCTGCTCGGGAAACATCATAATGGAAGAGGCAAATATCACAGGAATAACACCAGCCTGGTTGACCCTGAGCGGGAGGTGGGTGGTCTGGCCCCCATAAACCCTGCGGCCTACCACACGCTTTGCATACTGAACCGGTATCCTGCGCTGCCCTTCCTGAACCGCCACAATGCCCATGATAACCAGAGTGGCAATCACCACCAGCATCAAAAGGCTTAAAAAGTTGATGGTTCCTGCCTGCAAGTACTCCGCCAGGCTCAAAAGCGCCGAGGGCAGCCTGGAAACAATACCCGCAAATATTAAGAGCGAAATTCCGTTTCCTATTCCTTTATCGGTAATCTGTTCACCCAGCCACATCAGAAGCGCGGTGCCTGCGGTCAGTGTCAACGCCACCAGCAGGTAATTCCAGATTGAAGGGTCCACCATGGCCCTCTTCAGGGCTGCGGTGGTCCCGATGGCCTGAAGGAAGGCCAGGACCACGGTAAGGTACCTGGTGTACTGGGTAATTCTTTTACGACCTTCTTCCCCTTCTTTGGCCAGCCTTTCCAGGTGGGGGATAACCACCGTCAGCAACTGCATTATAATTGAGGCGTTGATGTACGGGGTTATGCTCATGGCAAATACCGAGAAGTTTTTGAAAGCCCCTCCGGAAATAACATCAAAAAAGCCGAACAGGGTGTTGCTGTTCACAAGTTCCGCAAAAACCCTTGAATCCACACCGGGTACCGGCACATGGGCGCCCAGCCGGAATACAAAAAGCATAGCCAGTGTAAACAGGACTTTTCTTCTCAGCTCATCAATTTTCCAGGCAGCCTGCAGGGTACTGATCAATTTAAATCACCTCAGCTTTGCCGCCTAAAGCCTCTATCTTCTCGGCGGCAGATTTGCTGAAGGCATGGGCTTTTACTGTCAGAGCTTTTTCCAGGTTCCCATTGCCAAGGATTTTTACACCGTCACCTAATTTTTTGATTACCTTGTTTTCCAGGAGAGTTTCCGGAGTAACAACGGCGCCGGCCTCAAACCTGTTGAGGCTGTCCAGGTTAACGGTTACTATGTGTTTTTTGAAAGGCGCATTTGTGAATCCCCTCTTGGGCATACGCCTCTGCAAGGGCATCTGGCCACCCTCAAAGCCGGGCCGTACCCCACCGCCCGAACGGGCATTTTGCCCCTTGTGGCCTCTGCCGGCCGTCTTGCCGTTTCCTGAGCCAATACCCTGCCCCTTTCGGGTGGGCTCTTTCCGGGCGCCCGGGTTTGGTCGCAATTCACCTAAGTGGACCAAGAAATTGCACCTCCTTAGACCTCTTCCACCTTAACCAGGTGAGAGACCTTTTTAATCATACCCATAATGGCAGGGTTCTCTTCTTTAACAACAGAGCTGTTTGTTTTTCCAAGGCCTAGGGCCCGAACGGTATCCCTCTGGTCCTCGGGCCTTCCAATGAGGCTTTTGACCAGGGTAATCTTTAATCTTGCCAATTTTTTCACTCCTAACCCAGAAGTTCTTCTACCGTTTTACCCCTGAGCCGGGCAACCTCTTGCGGTGTTTTGAGGTTTTTAAGGGCGGCCATGGTGGCATGAACCATGTTGTTGGCATTGTTTGATCCCAATGACTTGGTCAAAATATCCCTTACCCCGGCCAGTTCCAGGATAGCCCTTACCGGCCCCCCGGCAATAACACCGGTACCGGGAGCGGCAGGTTTCAACAGCACCTTGCCGGCACCGAAGTGCCCCAGTACCTCATGGGGAATAGTAGTTCCGGAAAGGGGAACCTCCACCATATTTTTCTTAGCGTCTTCTATTCCTTTACGGATAGCCTCGGGGACCTCCCCGGCCTTTCCCAGACCAGATCCAACATGGCCGCTACCGTCACCCACGACCACAAGGGCCGAGAAGCTGAACCTCCGCCCCCCTTTAACCACTTTGGCCACCCGGTTGATGTACACGACCTTCTCGGATAATTCCAGCTTGCCAGCATCAATCCTGGACACCTATTTCCCTCCTTACTTCGCGGGTCATACCCGTCAAAATTGCAGGCCGCCTTCCCTGGCCGCATCCGCCAGGGCTTTCACACGCCCGTGATACAAATATCCGGCCCTATCAAAAACAACACTGGATATTCCTTTCTCAAGGGCTTTCTTTGCGATAAGCCCTCCCACGGCGGCTGCGGCTTCCAGATTTCCGCCGCTGTCCAGTTTGCCTTTCAGTTCCGGCGAGAGGGTTGACACGGCTGCCAGTGTGACTCCCTTGTCGTCGTCTATCAGTTGCGCGTATATATTATTGAGGCTGCGATAAACATTCAGGCGGGGCCTTTCGGCGGTGCCATAAATCTTGTTGCGAACCCGCTGCTGCCGCTTGGCCCGCACTTGTTTGCGGTCGGGTTTGTTAATCACCGGTTCTCAACTCCTTCGCCAGTTACTTCTTGCCTTTACCGCCAGTCTTGCCAGCCTTGCGGCGAATGCGCTCGTTGTCGTACTTGATGCCCTTACCCTTGTAGGGCTCCGGCTCTCTCACCGCCCTGACGTTGGCTGCAAAGGCTCCTACCTTTTCTTTATCCACACCTTTGACAACAACCCTGGTGGGTGCGGGCACTTCTATTTCAATCCCTTCGGGGGGATCCATCTCAACCGGGTGGGAGTATCCAACCGACAGTACAAGCTTATTGCCCTGTTTTGACGCTTTGTAACCAACGCCCACCAGTTCCAGCGTTCTCTGAAATCCGGCGGTGACACCCACTACCATGTTGTTAAGCAGTGTGCGGGACAAACCGTGCAGTGACCTGTCTACGGGTTCGTCAGACGGCCTTTCCACCAGCAGCTTGCCGTCTTCAACCTTGATGTTCATGTTCCTGTGAAACTCTCTCTGTAGGGTTCCCTTGGGCCCTTTAACCGCCACCACATTTCCCTCTATATTAATCTCGACTCCCTGGGGGAGCGGTATGGGCTGCTTACCAATCCTTGACATTTTCATACCTCCTGCGACTGAAGGATACTACCAAACATAGCAAATTACTTCTCCGCCCAGCCCCAGTTTCCTGGCTCTTTTATCGGTCATAATCCCGTGAGATGTGGACAGGATGGCTATACCCAACCCCCCCAGCACCTTGGGAACCGAGTCCTTACGGGCGTATACCTTCAACCCTGGTTTGCTGATCCTTTTCAGCCCGGTAATAACCCTTTCCTTATTGTTGCCATACTTCATGTAAACCCTGACTATGCCCTGTTTACCGTCTGCTACATACTCGCAGTCTTTAATAAAACCCTCTTCCTTGAGAATATCGGCTATGGCCATTTTCATCTTGGAAGCCGGCGCCTCAACCTTTTCATGGTAAACAACATTGGCGTTGCGTATGCGTGTCAAGAAGTCGGCGATGGGGTCAGTCATTACCATGCGTTAATACCTCCTTCCACATTACCAGCTGGCCTTACGGATGCCCGGGATTTCACCGCGATAGGAGAGTTCCCGGAAGCAGATGCGGCAGATGCCGAATTTCCTCATATAGGCATGGGGCCGGCCGCACAGCTTGCACCTGTTGTATTGGCGCACCTTGAATTTGGGCTCCCTCAAATTTTTATTGATAATTGACTTTTTCGCCATTTTATCCCTCCTTTTCGGGACCGGTCATGATTTTTGCCCGAAGGCGCTTAGGCGGCTCTGAAGGGCATACCCAGGAGTCTCAGCAATTCCCTTGCCTCTTCGTCGGTCCGGGCGGTGGTCACAAAAATGATGTCCATGCCGCGAACCTTGTCAATTTTGTCGTATTCGATCTCGGGAAAAATAAGCTGCTCCCGCAAGCCCATGCTGTAATTGCCCCGCCCGTCGAAGGATTTGGGGGATACACCCCTGAAGTCTCTCACCCTTGGAAGGGCCACATTAAAAAGCTTATCCACAAAGTGGTACATCCTGTCGCCGCGTAATGTCACCTTGCAGCCTATCTTCATCCCCTGGCGCAGTTTAAAAGCGGCTATAGACTTTTTGGCCTTGGTGATTACCGGGCGCTGCCCCGTTATGGCGGTTACATCGCCTACGGCTGCATCCAGGGCCTTGCTGTTTTGTATTGCCTCGCCGACACCAACGTTGATTACTACTTTTTCCAGCTTCGGCACTTCCATTATATTTTTATAGCCGAATTTTTGCATCATGGCGTTTACTACTTCATTATTATACTTTTCCTTTAATCTTGCCACCTGACGTACCCTCCTTTCCGGCGGAGTTAACCAAGTACTTCCCCGCATTCCTTGCATACCCGGACTTTTTCCCCGTCTCCAAGCACCTTTTTCTTAATCCGGGTGGGAGAATTGCACTTCGTGCAAAAGAGCATAACATTCGAGCTGTGTATTGGCGCAGGCTTTTCTATTATCCCGCCCTGCGGCATTTTCTGGGTGGGCCTGGTATGCCGCTTCACTATATTTATACCGTCTATGATAACCCGGCTCTTTCCGGGGTCAACACTGATTATTTTGCCCTTTTTGCCCTTTTCCTTGCCCGTGGTCACCAGGACGGTGTCTCCCTTGCGCACATGAACCTTAGGCACGTTTGCACCTCCTATGAGTATCCGTGTAAAACCTCTTAATCTCTCCGAACCTAGAGAACCTCCGGTGCCAGAGAGATTATTTTCATAAAATCCCTATCGCGCAGTTCCCGGGCTACCGGCCCGAAAATACGAGTTCCCTTCGGGCTTTTATCATCTTTGATGATCACGGCCGCGTTCTCGTCAAACTTGATATAAGACCCGTCCGGGCGCCTTACTTCCTTGTTGGTTCTTACCACCACGCACTTGACCACGTCGCCTTTCTTAACAACGCCACCGGGCGTGGCTTCCTTTACAGAACATATGATCACGTCACCAACGCTGGCATACCGCCTGAGCGATCCGCCCAAAACTCTGATGCACATCAACTTGCGGGCTCCGGTATTGTCGGCAACGTTAAGCATGGTTTGCACCTGTATCATGTTTCAAAACCTCCCTTTAACCGCTGCACCCTAAATCTGCTGTGCCCGCTCCATTATCTCCACGACCCTCCACCTTTTATCCTTGGACAGGGGCCTGGTTTCCATGATTTTCACCTTATCGCC
Organism: Bacillota bacterium; assembly: GCA_049325055.1. GTDB lineage: Bacteria > Bacillota > Desulfotomaculia > Desulfotomaculales > Desulfocucumaceae > BRHc4a. The sequence continues at coordinate 5,478 of JBMOPB010000117.1, read as the reverse complement.
TATATTGCAGGCATTTTGCTCATCATGGGCCTTGAATTTCTTCGTCTGCCTGAAGGTACGCTGGTACAGGGGATGTCTGACCAGAGTCTCGACGGAAACCACCACGGTCTTATCCATTTTATTGCTGACCACGTAACCTGTACGGGTCTTGCGCATGTTTCGGCCTTCCACCTTCCTACCCCCTTTGCGGCTGTCCTACGCCTGGAAAATTCCCAATTCCTTCTGGCGCATTATGGTCTTTACCCTGGCAATATTCTTTTTAACTTCCCGGATCCTCATCGGGTTATCCAATTGGCCCGTGGCCAGTTGAAATTTCAGCCTGAACAGTTCTTCCTTATTGTCATCCAGCGCCTTTCTCAATTCATCGGAAGACATATCCCTGATCTCCTTAACCTTCACTGGCCTCACCTACTTCCCCACGTCTAATAAACTTTGTCCTGATGGGTAATTTATGAGACGCCAGGCGCATGGCTTCCTTGGCAATCTCTTCGGTAACGCCGGCCAGTTCGAAGAGAACCCTGCCCGGCTTAACCACAGCGACCCAGTATTCCGGAGCGCCCTTACCACTGCCCATACGGGTTTCCGCAGGCTTCTGGGTAATCGGTTTGTCGGGGAAAATCCTGATCCAAACCTTACCACCCCGCTTGATGTAACGGGTCATGGCGATACGGGCCGCTTCAATCTGCCTGCTGGTTATCCACGCCGGATCCAGCGCCTGAAGGCCGAAATCGCCGAAATGTATCTCGTTACCCCCCTTAGACTTTCCAGTAAGGCCGGGACGATGCTGTTTCCGGTACTTCACCCTTTTAGGTATTAACATAAAGCCTATTCGCCTCCTTGTCCGGCAGCGGGCTTGGCTTCCGGCAAAACTTCTCCTTTATACAACCAGACTTTGATCCCTATTTTTCCGTAAGTGGTGTTAGCTTCCGCAAAACCGTAGTCGATGTCAGCTCTCAGGGTGTGCAGGGGCACTTTTCCTTCGCTGTACCACTCGGTACGGGCTATTTCGGCGCCGGCCAGCCTGCCTGAGCAGGCAACCTTGATCCCCTTGGCCCCCATCTTCATGCTGCGGGAAACCCCCTGCTTCATAGCCCTGCGGAATGCAATCCTTTTTTCAATCTGGGCTGCCACGTTTTCAGCCACCAACTGGGCGTCAATCTCCGGCACCTTGATTTCCGCGATATTGACATGAACCTGCTTGCCGGTCAGTTTTTCCAGTTCCCTGCGCAGGTTTTCAACCTCAGCCCCGCCCCGCCCGATAACGATACCGGGCTTTGCGGCATGGATAGTAACCTTCACACGGTTGGCGGCTCTCTCTATCTGTATCCGGGAAATACCGGCCGCAAACAGTTTTTTCTTAACAAATTTACGAACCTTGACATCCTCTTGCAGCAGGGATGCAAAATCCTTTTTGTTTGCATACCATTTCCCTTCCCAGTCTTTAATAATGCCTATACGCAAACCCTTGGGATTTACCTTCTGGCCCACACTAGCCCTCCTCTTATTTAACGGGTTTTTCCTTTACCACAACGGTTATATGACTTGTGCGCTTGCGAAGCACATCGGCGCGCCCCATAGCCCTGGCCTGGAAACGCTTGATGATGGGCCCCTGGTCCACGTAGCATTCGGCAATGTAGAGATTTTCCTTGTCCATTTCATAGTTATGCTCGGCATTGGCCGCAGCCGACTGCACCACTTTGGCGACAGGCGCCGAAGCCTTCCTGGGAGTGAATTTTAAAATGGCCAGAGCCTCCCTTACATTCTTGCCGCGAATCAGGTCCACCACTTCGCGAGCCTTCCGGGGAGAGATACGGATGTACCTGGCAATCGCCCTTGCTTCCGAATTGGTACCTGCCACAGGTATACCTCCTTATATCAAACAGCCGCTTTGGGAGTACCTCCTTTAGAGTCCCTTCCGGTATGGACCCCCGGGGCAACTGTCAGACGAACATTAACGCTTAAAGAACCATAAAACCTTATTTTAGTGAAGTCGATCTTTCAGTGTGATGCCCATGTCCCCTGAACATCCTTGTGGGCGCGAATTCACCCAGCTTGTGACCCACCATGTCCTCGGTTATATATACCGGAATGTGCTTCCGCCCGTCATGAACGGCCAGAGTGTGGCCAATCATCTGCGGAAATATGGTGGAGCGCCGGGACCATGTCTTGATGACACGCTTTTCTCCCTTGGCGTTCATATCTTCTATCTTGTTGAGAAGCTTTTCGTCGCAGTACGGCCCTTTTTTAAGGGAACGGCCCATGTGCTAGCCTCCTTCCTTGCTACTTGGTTCTCCGTTTGACTATCAGGCGGTCACTGGGCTTCTTTTTCCTTGTACGGGCGCCCAGAGCCGGCTTACCCCACGGAGTCACCGGGTTACGGCCGATGGGTGAACGACCTTCACCACCGCCGTGCGGGTGGTCCACAGGGTTCATGACCACGCCGCGCACCGTCGGCCTTTTGCCCATCCAGCGGCTTCGGCCGGCTTTACCAACGGTAATGTTTTCATGCTCGACGTTGCCTACCTGGCCGATGGTGGCCCTGCACTCCTGCAGTATCAACCTCATTTCTCCCGAAGGCATACGCACGTGTGCATATTTGCCTTCCTTGGCCATGAGCTGGGCCGCCGTACCGGCTGATCTTACAAGCTGCCCGCCGCCTTTTGGATACAACTCAATGTTATGAATCATTGTACCCAGCGGAATATTCCTTAGCGGAAGGCAATTACCCACCTTGATATCCACATCCGGTCCGGAAAGCACCGTCATGCCAACTTCCAGACCCAGCGGGGCCAAAATGTACCTTTTTTCCCCATCCAGGTAGTTCAGAAGGGCAATACGGGCCGACCTGTTGGGATCATACTCAATGGTGGCTACCTTGGCAGGAATGCTGTCCTTGTCTCTTTTAAAGTCAATCAGGCGATATTGTTTTTTATGCCCACCGCCACGGTGCCTCACCGTAATCCTTCCCTGGCTGTTGCGCCCCGCTTTTCTTTTCAGAGGCTCCAGAAGGGATTTTTCCGGCTTATCCGTTGTAATTTCGTCAAAGGTCGAAACAGTTACAAACCTGCGACCAGGCGAAGTGGGTTTGAACTTTTTAACTGCCACCTGGTTTACCTCCTTGTCATACAAGGGGTTGGGGGTTGGGGGGTCGGGGATTGGCTAAAAACTTCCTGCCGGCAGCCGGCCTGATTCATATTTCTCAGCCTATAATCCCTAATCCCTAATCCTTAATCCCTAATCCCTAATCTATACTCCTTCAAAGATCTCTATCTTACCCTCTTTAAGAGTTACGATTGCCTTCTTGTAGCCCGAGGTGCGGCCTAATCTGCCCCTTACCCTTTTTACCCTGCCCTTATAGCGGATGGTGTGAACCTTATCAACCTTAACCTTAAAAAGCTCCTCCACCGCCTTTTTGATCTCTATCTTGTTGGAGTCGGGGGCAACTATGAAGGTATACTTGTTTTCCGCCACCAAATCCATCGATTTTTCGGTGATGAGTGGCTTTTTCAGAATGTCCCTGGGGTTTTTCACTTCGCCAGCACCTCCTCCACCCGGTTCACCGCATCCCTGGTTATCACCAGGGTCTGGTGCGCCAGAATGTCATAGACATTCAGAATACCGGCCGCAGAGGGCTTTACCCCCGGAATATTCCGGGCAGACTTGACCACGTTGTCGTCCTTCTCCGCTGTTACCACCAGCGCCTTGTTGTTCACCTTGAGATTGCCCAGTATACGAACCATTTCCTTGGTTTTTGGCTGTTCAATGCTCAGATCGTCCAGCACAATAATGTTGCCGCTTTCCACCTTGGAAGAAAGTGCGGACTTCATGGCCAGACGCCTCACCTTCTTTGGAAGCCTGATGCTGTAATCCCTGGGGTGGGGTCCAAATACTGTACCACCGTGCCTCCAGATGGGAGAACGTGTGCTTCCGTGCCTGGCCCTGCCGGTACCCTTCTGGCGCCAGGGCTTGCGGCCGCCGCCGCTTACTTCGGCGCGTGTTTTTGTGTCATGGGTCCCCTGTCTCTGATTGGCCAGGTAAGCCACCACGGCATCGTGCAGCACGGATTGGTTAACATCAACGCCAAAAACGCTGTCGGCGAGGTCTATATCCCCAACCTGTTCCCCGTTGGTATTGTAAAGTGCTACCTTCGGCATTCTCAGTTTCCTCCTTTCTGCACGCCCGTCTATTTACCGGCCTTTACGCTGTCTTTTATAACAACCAGCCCGCCCCGGGGCCCCGGAACGGCGCCCTTCAACGCCAGCAGATTGCGGTCGGCGTCCACTTTTACAACTTCCAGGTTTTGCACCGTAACCCGTGCAGCTCCATAGTGCCCCGGAAGCTTACGCCCCTTATACACCCTGGCAGGGCCCTTGGCTCCAAGCGAGCCGGGACGGCGGTGGTATTTGGAGCCGTGAGCCATAGGCCCCCTGTGGAATCCGTGTCTTTTAATACCCCCGGCAAAGCCCCGTCCCTTTGAGGTGCCCACCACGTCTACCTTTTCCCCGGTGCCAAACAGGTCTGCCTTTATCTCCTGGCCCACCTGGTAGCTGTCCCAATTTTCAACCTTGAATTCCCTGAGGAATCGGAGCGGTCTTACCCCCGCCTTGTTAAAATGCCCCTTAACCGGCTTGTTAAACAATTTTTCGCGTTTTTCCCCGAAGCCGACCTGAATGGCACCATAGCCATCCCTTTCTATTGTCTTTTTCTGCACCACAAAACACGGGCCGGCTTCAATTACGGTTACGGGTACCGCCAAACCTTCATTGGTAAAAACCTGGGTCATGCCCACTTTTTTACCCAGTATTGCCTTTTTCACTTTTAGCACCTCCAGTGCCGGCCGGAAACAAGAGGTTCACCTTTCCATCAGGCGACAACCTGTCATTGCAGCAATTTCGTGGTGAACGTAGCTTCCGTGCGAGCCTTAAGTTAAAGCTTGATTTCTATATCCACGCCAGCCGGCAGATCAAGGCGCATCAACGCATCCACTGTCTTGGGAGTGGGTTCGAGTATATCGATAAGGCGTTTATGCGTCCTCATTTCGAACTGTTCGCGAGAATCCTTGTTCACGTGTGGCGAACGAAGAATGGTATATATATTTTTCTCCGTGGGCAGTGGAATCGGTCCGGCCACCGAGGCTCCGGTCCTTTTCGCCGTGTCCACTATTTTTTGTGCCGACTGATCCAGCATGTGATGGTCATAGGCCTTAAGCCGGATACGAATTTTTTGCCTTTTCAACGGGCAGACCTCCTTTCGCGCAGGGGTTTGGGGTTTGGGGTTGGGGGTTAGGAGTATGGTTTGGTAGTTGTTACTTTAAGCCCGAATTATAACAGGTCTATTATCTAATTCCTAATCCCTAATCCCTGTGCCTTTACTCTATTATGGAGGTTACAACCCCGGCGCCCACTGTGCGGCCGCCCTCACGGATGGCGAAGCGCAGTCCCTCTTCAATGGCGATGGGGGTGATAAGCTTGATGTTAA
>JBMOPB010000116.1:0-24594 GCA_049325055.1 Bacillota bacterium | reverse complement strand
AAGTTCAAGCCAGCACTTTTAGGTGCTGGCTTGTAGCATGCCCTTATAGGGCTAGAGCAGACCACCCGTTTTACGGGTGGTCATGATTTTGCGTGCTTTTTATCTATAGGAGGAATGTTGATGAACGATTGATCTCAGTATAATTCATACTACAGCGACAAATTGAGGCATTATCCGCATGGACACGGTGTCCCCCGGGGACAGGTCGTGTCCCGGTCCCACCCTTACCAGCAGCTCTTTGGATCCACTGCCGCCCGGCGGCACCTCCACCAGGTACTCCATTTCACTTCCAAGATAATTCACGGTATTAATCCTCCCCACAATTGGACCGCCGTCCGCCAGTACAAATGCCTCGGGGCGGACGGAAATCTTTACGTCTCTTCTTTCGCCCCTTAAACAATTAAAGTCGCATGGTATTGGGCCTATCTCGGTTTCAACGGTAAGCCCGTCCCGTGACACCCTCCCGGACAGTATGTTTGATTTTCCCATGAAGGCGGCTATAAACTCGTTGGCCGGGTTAAGGTAAATGGATCGCGGGTCGCCCACCTGCTGGACGGTTCCCGATTTCATTACCATTATCCGGTCGGATATGGCCAGGGCGTCCTTCTGGTCGTGGGTGACCAGAACGGCCGTGGATCCGGTGGACTTTATTATCCTCCTCAGTTCCCACCGCATGGTTTCCTTAAGGTCGGTGTCCAGGTTGCTGAAGGGCTCGTCCAAAAGCACCACCAGCGGTCCGGGGCAAAGGGCCCTGGCCAGCGCCACCCTTTGCTGCTGGCCCCCGGAAAGCTCGTGCGGATATCTCTTCCCGTATCCGGAAAGCCCCACCAGGCCGATAAATTCACCAGCCCTTACGTGTTTTTCACGGGGGGGAAGTCCCTTAAGGCCGAAGGCCACATTTTCCTCCACATTGAGGTGGGGGAAAAGCGCGTAGTTCTGGAATACCATTCCAAGCCCTCTCTTTTCGGGCGGCACCCAGCAGCCCGGCCCGGCCACAGTTCTTCCCGCGATCAAAATATGGCCGCAATCCGGCGTTTCGAAGCCTGCAGCCAGCCTTAGCGTGGTTGTCTTGCCGCAGCCGCTGGGTCCCAGAAGGGTGTATATTTCACCTTTTATAACCTCAAAGCTGAGTCCTTCCACGGCTTGCTGCCCCTTTTGATAGCACTTGCCAACCCCGCTGAACTGTATCTGGATCACCGGCTTAGACCTCCTTTTGCTGAATCCCTTCCGAACAGGAATTTAAGGGGCAGGGTCGATACAATTATAAGAATCAGCGCAGCCGGCGCTCCCCTTTCAAAAAAGCCCTCGCTGGCTTCAATCCAGACCCTGACAGCAAGGGTGTCGAACCCGGCGGGGCGAAGCAAAAGGGTGGCCGGCAGCTCCTTGAGGGAGCTTATGAAAACCATTGTCCAGCCTGAAACAAGGCCGGTCCGGATTAGCGGCAGCGTGACTTTAAGAAAAGCCGGCCAGGGGGAATAGCCGGCCAGGCGGGCCGATTCTTCAAGGCACGGGTTTATCCGGGCCAGGGCGGATTCTTCCGCCTGAAGCCCCTGGGGCAGAAACCTGGCTATGTATGCAAGCACCAGTATTATTGCTGTTCCATGGAGGAACGGAGCGCCGGAGCTGACCAGCAGCACCATTCCCAGCGCCAGTATTACCCCGGGCAGGGCGTAGCCGGCGTATACCAGCCTGGCTACTGTTTTTGCCATGGGGCCGTTATGCCTTACCGACAGAAAAGCTATGGGCAGCGCCAGGGCAATGGACGCAGTTGCCGCTGATGCGGCGGATATAAGGCTGTTACGGGCATGCTGCAAAAAATCTTCCGGGAGGGATCCCCCGGAGATGCCGGATACCGTCCAGTAGGCCAGAAGCGCTACGGGCGCGGCCACCGACAGAAGGATCACGGCCGCCGTAAATATGACCGCAGGATACCGCCAACGTCCCAGGGGCACCCAGTCCGGCGGCCGGTACCCCCCGCCGGGCTGGTAGTATCTCCCTCTTGTTCTTAGCCGCCACTCAATGTAGATTACAGCCAGTGCCATAACGAGGAGGACAACGCTTAAAACTGCTGCCGAGGCCCGGTCGTACCTGCCCACCAGCTGAAGGTAGATGACACTGGTGAAGGTGGGGAAGCGGAGCATGGCCACGGTACCGAAATCTGACAGCACATAAAGAAAGACCAGAAGCCCCCCGGCCGCCAGGGACGGCCGCAGGAGAGGCAGAGTGACCCTGAAAAAAGTTTGCAGCCGGCTGAGTCCGCAGGAAAGGGAGGCCTCCTCCAGATCTCCTCCTCCGGCCTTGAGTGATGCGGCCGACAGAAGGTAGACGTAGGGAAAGGTAAAAAGGGAAAGTACCAGCACTGAGCCTGAGAAGCCATATATGGAAGGTATGTTCACCGACCCGGGAGGCAGTCCCGGGATCATCCCCGCCACTTGCCGTGCTATTCCGTTGTGGCCGAAAAAGGTTATGTAGGCGAATGCCCCGATATAGGCCGGTATGGCCAGGGGGACGGCCATCAGCCAGTGGATTATATCCCTTCCGGGAAGGTCTGTGCGTACGGTCAAATACGCAAGGAGGACCGATACTCCAATGGTTACCGCGGTTACTGTCACGGCCAGACCAATGGTATTAAAAAGCAGTTCGGGAATCCTGGTGCGCCAGAGCCTGATCCAGATCTCCGGGGAAGCCTGGGAAGCCCTCAGCAGTATATAAAAAAGGGGCACCGCGGACAGTGCCGCCGCGCAGAGGGAGGCTGCCGCTATACCTGCGGGAGGCCCGGCCGGGGGCAAAAACTTCCCGGCCGGGAGGAAAAAATCTTGCCGGAAGGGGACCCAGGGTCCCATCCGGCGGCATGGACTGCGGTATTCCGACATGATGACCACCTGTTGTCTTTTTTTGTTCTGACTGATCGTTCTTTTAGGGAAGTCCTGCTTTTTCAATAAGGTTGATGGTGTTGTTCAGCTCCGACCCCAGTTGTTCCAGTTTCACCGGCGTCCGTTTAAACTCCGAAAGCTTTTTGGCTTCGTTGGCAGGAACCCCTTCCACAACAGGTATTTCAAAGTTGAGTTTGGCGAAGAGTTCCTGGGCCTCGGGCTTGACCAGGTAATCAATGAATTTGCGGGCGGCCTCGCTGTTTTTGGCTCCCTTCACAATGGCGGCCCCGGCCACGTTAACCGGAACTCCCATCTGTCCTTCTCCCTGGTCGGGGTAGATTACCCCCACCGGAGAACCTTCCTTTTTCTGCAGGTGGTAATAGTAGTGGTTGACCAAACCCAGCTTGAATTCACCGGATCCAACGGCTTTCCTCACTTCGGTGTGCCCTTTGAGAGACTGCACCTGGTTGGCCATAAGATCTTTGATCAGCTTTTCGGTTTCGGCTTCGCCCATGGACATTCGGATCGAGGTGATGTGTCCTATCACGGACTCGTTTGAGCTGGCGGCCATGGCCACCTGTTTTTTCCATTTGGGGTCGGTGAGGTCCTTGATTGACTTGGGAAGTTCTGTTTCCTTGACCAGCTGTGTATTGTACATGATAACCCTCGACCTGGCCGAAACGCCGATCCAGGAACCGTCCTTGGCCTTTAAATCATCGGGAATGGCTTTCAGCGCCGCTGAAGGGTTGGGCTGGAGAAGCCCTTTTTGTCGGAGCATTTCCAGGGTGCCGGCGTCGTTGGCGATAAACACGTCGGCTCCCGGTGACTTCTGCTCCTCAATTATGGCGTTGGCCAGCTCCGAGGCGCCGCCGGAACGCAGGGTGACTTTTATTCCGGTTTCTTTTTCAAACGACTCTATAACCGGCTTGATAAGCGGCTCCTTGCGCCCCGAGTAGATTACCAGCTGAGTGGAATCTTTCTTGTCCCCGGAATCCTTGGGGGCATTTGAAGACGAGCACCCTGCAAGGGCCATTGCAACAAGAAGTAATACGGCTGAGACAAACATTAAACGTCTTTTCATTACAGTCCTCCTGTTAAACTGAAAATGATTATCATTATCGTAATTTGAAAATACGTTTTTTTCAAGCCCCAAAAAAGCCATTTTTCGACAAATAAGTTGTCCTATCTACACCTGAGGCACAGATTGTCATTCTGGTAATGATTTTCATTATCGCTCGCCACGCCACTGTGACCGTAAAAAAGAGCACCCATCGAGTGCTCTAAAGCTTTTCCAAACATACTATCAGCCCTAAGCGGTCAGGAGAAAAAGAAAGCGTCAACCGGCCTTATTTTAATTGCTTTTTCAATATCTTGCCGTAAGCTTTTGGGCAAGGGAAGCAAAAGCGCTGGTAAAAGGCGCGGGAAAATGATTGTAAATTGTTGCAGCCGTTTGTTTATGCAGTAATGCTTGCGTTTATATGTCAAACATTTATATAATTTATTATGATTTGTGGTTGACTGCTTACCGGGTGAAAAATCCCCGCGGTTAAGATGGGCGGGAGACAATATTTTTTTGGAGGAAGTAATGATGGCTGAAAAAAAATTGCCCTTTACCAAGGAACAGCTAATGCGCATAATTGAAGATCACCCGACACCATTTCACATTTATGACGAGGCGGCAATACGCGCAAATGCAAGGAAACTCCTGGCGGCCTTTGAATGGGCCCCTGCCTTCAAGGAGTATTTCGCGGTAAAGGCTAATCCCAACCCCCATTTAATGAGCATTTTGAAGGAAGAGGGATTCGGGGCGGACTGCAGCTCCCTGCCCGAATTAATATTGGCCGAGAGGGCGGGTATCAGCGGCGAGGACATCATGTTCACCTCCAACGACACCCCGGCCGTTGAATTTAAAAAGGCCAGGGAACTGGGGGCTATAATAAACCTGGACGACATAAGCCATATCGATTTTCTGGAAAAACACGCCGGTATTCCGGATATAATTTCATTTCGCTACAATCCCGGCCCCTTGAGGGAGGGGGGCAACGCCATCATAGGCAACCCCGAGGAGTCCAAGTACGGCCTGACCCGGAAGCAGATGCTGGACGCGTACCGCATTATGAGAGACAAGGGAGTGCAGCGCTTCGGAATCCACACCATGGTTATTTCCAACGAACTGGACCCCAACTATTTTATTGAAACAGCCAACATGATGTTTGACCTGGTGGTGGAGATTTTCCGCACTCTTAAAATACGTATAGAGCTGGTGAATTTCGGCGGCGGAATAGGCATACCCTACCGACCGGAACAGGAACCGGTGGACCTTGAATATTTAAGCCGGGGCATAAGGGAGTCTTACGAGAAAAAGATAGTCGCCAACGGCCTGCACCCTATAAAGCTGGCTATGGAGAGCGGCCGTTTTATCACCGGACCTTATGGCTACCTGGTGGCCACCGTTCTGCACAAGAAGGAAATTTACAAAAACTACGTGGGTCTGAATGCGTGCATGGCCAACCTCATGAGGCCGGGAATGTACGGCGCATACCATCATATCACCGTATTGGGGAAAGAGGACTGGCCCCTGGGATACATCTACGACGTCACCGGTTCTTTGTGTGAAAACAACGATAAGTTTGCCATCAACCGCAAGCTGCCCATGGTGGAAATCGGGGATATACTGGTTATACACGATACCGGGGCTCACGGGCACGCCATGGGGTTTAACTACAACGGAAAGCTGAGGTCGGCCGAGCTGCTGCTAAAAGCCGACGGCAGTGTCCAGATGATCCGGCGCGCAGAAACAATTGAGGACTATTTCGCAACTCTAAATTTTTAATAGAGGAATATATTACCGTAGGCCAGTCACTTCGATGTTGAGCCGGCACTTTAACATTCCGCAATTTTTAAAAGTCCATGCCAATATTGGTGTGGGCTTTTTACCATTCTCCGTTAAAAGCGTTTCAAAAAAGCTAGCTGAAGTCCCTCATAAACATTGCCGCCTTTTCACTGTCCAGGAATTCCCGGAGTTCCTGTGTGCCCAGCTTTTTTAAAAGCTCCAGTACAAGCTGGTTGTCCACCGGAGTCAGGGAGGGCGCCTCGTCACCGTACCGGTTGACCAGATTTCTGGCAGCTTCCGGGTCGATGTTCACCCTGGGGCCGCCCACGCAGCCCCCGGGGCATCCCATCCCCTCCAGGAAGTTGGCCCCTGTTTTTTCTTCCAAGGACTCTTTGAGCATTTTCCTGCACTCCTGAACGCCGTCGGCCTGTACTGCCCGTATTTTTATTTTCCTGGCGGGGTTCAGCCTGTCCAGAGTATCGGACACCGCCTGGCTCACCCCGCCGGTCCTGGCGTAAATTCTACCTGCCCGGGAGGAATGATCGCTGATGTCCTCCTCCAGTTCCTCCGGTTTGATGCCTACAGCCTCAAATATCTGACGCACTTCCTGGAAGGTCAGCACGGCGTCCACGGCGTCCCTTACGTCGGGTTCCTTTGCCTCGGCCTTCTTGGCTATGCACGGTCCGATGAATACCACCCTGGCTCCCGGGTGGAGGTGTTTGATCCCCCGGCCGCAGGCTATCATTGGTGATACCGAAGGTGATATGTGGGGGATCAAATCCTTGTAAACCCGTTTCACCATGGACACCCATATTGGACAGCACATGCTGGTGAGGAAAAAGTCCTCCTCCCTGGTGACCATCCTTTCAAACTCCAGTGCTTCCTTAAGGGTAAGTATATCGGCGAAAAGCGCCACCTCCACCATGCCGTAGAAACCAAGTCTTTTTAACGCCGCCCGCATTTTACCGGGGGTGACCCCGGGGCCGAACTGCCCGATAAAAGCGGGAGCCACAATGGCAAAGACGGGAACCCTGCGTTCTTTCAGCAGCTGCACCAGGGGAAGGAATTCTTTCCTGTCCACCAGGCAGTACTCTTTGCAGGCCTCGACGCACCGGCCGCACCCGGTACAGTTGTTTTGACTGACAACAACATTGCCTTCCAGGTCATAAACAATGGCGTCAAAAAGACATGACGCCCGGCAGTTTTCTTCTTTACCGCCGCCGCAGGCCCCTGAGCAGTCCCTTATTTTAAAAACCACCCGGTTGGGGTCGCCTTCACCCGAGGCGTACAGTATATACTTGTCTGTGCACTGGTCTCCGCCCCGCCGGATTTTTTCTATTTCCGCGGGCATGTTCCCCCTGTAAGCGGACTTGACCAGCTTTTTAAAAATTTGGTCGTAAGCGGATTCCGTCAACATAATCACCTTTGCGCCGTTATTTTTCTGTCTATACTATTTGCTTCCTCCCGGACATTTATTAGGGAGGGTATCAATTGGGGCAGATGGCGCCGAACCGAAGAAAAATTTCAATGTCCAAAACAATACGGGTAGGAAGTGTTCAAAACATATGGAAATTAGTGAGCCTGTTAACGAGGAGGAATATCATGCCGGGTCAGGAACGGTTGAAAAAGGATATAATTGACGGGGAGTATCCAGGGTACATTCTGGGAACTGAATATCAAGGCCTTTGGTCTGGGTTATGGCCGGATGTGGAAATAAATAAAAAATGTCTTCAACCAAACTGCTGGGGTCCGTCCGAATTACGGGCTCGTAGCACCAAGAAAACACGACCTCTTTTCTCCAGCCGCTTAGAGGTATTTCACCAAGAACCGTTTTTCATCCTCCTTGGTGGCCGCTACTGCGGCCCGGGAGTCTGAATTCTGAATTCTGAATTCTGGATTCCGACCCGCAATTCAGGCTTCCTGAGCTTTTTAAACTTTTTCCACTTCTCCGTATTCTTCTCCGAATGTTTCCACCGTCACTTTTTTCATTCTCTGATCTTCAAGGGGCTTGTCCATCCGGTTTCTTTCCGCACCCACAATGCGGTCCACCTCGTCCATCCCCTCTATGACCTTTCCGAAAGAGGCGTACTCTCCATCCAGGTGGGGGGATCCGGCTGTCATGATGAAGAACTGGGAGCCTGCGGAGTCGGGCATCCTGGTCCTGGCCATGGAAATAACGCCCCGGTCATGCTTTAATTCGTTGACAAAGCCGTTGCGGGTAAATTCCCCCCTGATGCAGTACCCCGGACCGCCCATGCCGGTGCCCTGGGGACACCCCCCCTGGATCATGAAGCCGGGAATGACCCTGTGAAATATAAGCCCGTCATAGAATCCTTTCCGGGCCAGAGAAATGAAATTCCTCACTGTGTTGGGAGCTACATCGGGGTACATCTCCACCTTTATGGTATTTCCGTTTTCCATTTCGATTGTGACCACCGGATTTTTGCTCAAGTTCATCTTCCTTTCTTAAATCAAATACAATTATTATAACAAAAATTACCGGAAAAATTCACCTTAAATCAGGTGGGAGGCCTTCCGGCAGCTTTTGGCATCCACATCCTGTGGACATCTTTTACGGGCAGGTGTAAAATAATAAGGGTGGCAAATGTAAAAAAACGGCCTCCAGTGCCCTTGACAGGTCAGAAGTGTCCGATGGCTTACAATAAAAAAATTGACCTAAATTAGAAGGAATAATGCGATATACAACGAATACAGCTATTGAGAATATATTATTGCCTGTCCGCCTATTTTCATCTGTACTGGCTTTAAACCTTTAGCAAGACGGGTTGTGCCGGTTGAAAGATGCCGTGGGTTGGATTTTTGTGTCTTTGTGAAGGCAGGGATTTGGGCCGAACACGCTACCTGTGACGGACATAACAAAGCCCCGGCTGGTCTTGGAATGCACGGCCAAAGCAAAGTAAGGGTTATGATGTGTTTTTTCAAGCCAGGTTCTAGAAAGAGAATAATGCGGCCGGGGGGGGAATTTTACGGAGTACGGAGAACGAAGGGGAAGGGAGGTTAGTCTGTTAATTATTCTACCCGATGATGCCCGGGGTATATAAAGATAGTTCCGGTGCGGAGGGTAAGCGGTCGGACGGCGGTCAGCCGGAAGATTTTTCGGGTGTTGGTCTTAAAGACCGGTGATTAGTATTGGATTGCGCTGCACCCCCTGGGGGCGGCGTGAGGGTGCATTTCCGGAACGTGCTTAAATAGATTCCGTGGTCCGGGGTGTCCCGAAACCAGGTGGAATCAGGCCTTGAAAAGATAGTCAAGTTGGAAAAGGAATGGCTAAGTGTTTTTTAGTCAGTCCACATCTACAAAGGAGGTATTGTTAGTGGCTTTTGAACCGAAACGGCAAATGAAAGAAATAAAGTATGCCGAAGCCCGGATTTATTCCGACGCTGAACTCAACAACTATACGGAAGAGGATCTTAAGAATTACAAATGCAAGCACGAAATCCCGGCGCTTGAGGAGCTGGAAAAAGGACCGTGGCCCAGCTTTGTGGCCGACGCCAAGAGGAATGCGGTACACAGGGCAAAGCTCGGCCAGGACAAGCTGCTCATGCCCGTTGAAGTGACCGATGACCTTATGGGACTTCTCCAGCAGTCCTTCGAAGACGGTGAGACCCACTGGAAGCACGGCGGTATCGTCGGCGTTATGGGTTACGGCGGCGGCGTTATCGGAAGGTATACAGACATGGCCGAAAAATATCCCGCGGTGGCTCATTTCCACACCATCCGGGTAAACCAGCCGGCCAGCAAATTTTATAATTCAGATTTCCTGAGAACCCTCTGCGACATGTGGGAGTACCGGGGAAGCGGAATGATGAACCTGCACGGCTCCACCGGGGACCTGATCCTGCTGGGTACCGTCACCGAACAGCTGGAGCCCATCTTCTTCGAACTGACCCACGTTATGGACCAGGACCTGGGCGGTTCCGGATCCAACCTGCGCACTCCTTCCGCCTGCATAGGCAAGGCCCGCTGCGAGTTCGCCTGTGTGGACACTCAGGAACTGAGCTACGAACTTACCAACTACTATCAGGACGAGTTGCACCGCCCCGCGTTCCCGTACAAGTTCAAGTTCAAATTTGACGGCTGCCCCAACGGCTGTGTGGCCTCCATCGCCCGTTCCGACCTGTCCTTCATCGGCACCTGGAGGGATGATATAAGGATCGACCAGGAAGCTGTCCAGGCCTACATCGCCGGGGACTTTACTCCTAACGCCGGCGCCCTCAGCGGAAGAGACTGGGGCAAGTTCGACATCCAGAAGGAAGTCCTCGATCTCTGCCCGACCAAGTGCATGAGCATGGTGGACGGCAAGCTCGTTATCAACAACGCCGAGTGCGTGCGCTGCATGCACTGCATCAACACAATGCCCAGGGCCTTAAAGCCCGGTACTGATACCGGCATCTCGCTGCTCTGCGGCGCCAAGGCCCCCATTCTGGACGGCGCCCAGCTGGCCACGCTGATTGTTCCCTTTATGAAGGCCGAGCCTCCCTATGACAACATCAAGGAAGTCATCGAGAAGATATTCGAGTGGTGGATGGAAGAAGGCAAGAATCGCGAGCGCGTGGGTGAGCTTATTCAGCGCGTTGGCCTGCCGAAATTTGTCGAGGTTCTGGGACTTCCCGCTGCTCCGCAGTTTGTCAAGGCTCCTCGCTCCAACCCGTACATCTTCTGGAAGGAAGAGGACGTCGAAGGCGGCTGGGACAGGGATATCAACGAATATCGGAAGAGACACAAGAGATAGGGGGTTTGAGAATAATGAAATTATCCACCGAAAAACTTGGAAGATACAATCCGGAAAGCCCGCAGGAGAACAGGCTTACGGACCTGGGCCCCAGGCATTACTGGGAGTACTTCCCTCCTGTTATAAAAGAAAATTACGGCAAGTGGGCTTACCACGAAGTGCTTGAGCCCGGCGTGCTGGTGCACGTTTCTGAGACCGGGGCCAAGGTGTTTACCGTCAGGTGTGGCGGAGCACGCTTCATGACCGTTGAGAATGTCCGCGAGATCTGCGATATTGCCGACAAGCACTGTGGCGGCTATGTCCGTTTCACCACCCGTAACAACATCGAGTTCATGGTTGACAACCTTGAGAAGGTCGAGGCCCTGAAGGCCGACCTGATGAGCCGCAAGCACGTGTCCGGAAGCTACAAGTTCCCCATCGGCGGAACCGGCGCCGGAATCACCAACATCGTGCACACCCAGGGATACATTCACTGCCATACTCCGGCCACCGACGCTTCTTCAATGGTCAAGGCCCTGGCGGACGAACTGTTTGAATACTTCACCGGCATGCAGCTGCCTGCCAAGGTGAGGGTTTCCATGGCCTGCTGCCTGAACATGTGCGGCGCCGTGCACTGCTCGGACATCGCGCTCCTGGGCTACCACAGGAAGCCTCCCATCGTTGACCACGAGTATATCAGCAAGCTGTGCGAAATTCCGCTGGCGATAGCAGCCTGCCCGGTTGGCGCCATTTCCCCGGACAAGACTGCGGACGGCAAGCGTACAGTCAAGATTAAGAACGAGCGCTGCATGTTCTGCGGAAACTGCTACACCATGTGCCAGGCCCTGCCGCTTTCCGACAAAGAGGGCGACGGCGTGACCATCCTGGCCGGCGGCAAGATTTCCAACCGTATCAGCGAGCCCAAGTTCTCCAAGGTTGTTGTGCCCTGGCTGCCCAACAACTTCCCGAGGTTCCCCGAGGTGGTAAGGGACGTCAAGAAGATCCTCGAGGCATACGCTGCCGGCGCCAACAAGTACGAGCGTCTGGGAGACTGGGCCGAGCGTATCGGCTGGGAGAAATTCTTCGAGAAGACCGGGCTGCCCTTTACTGAGCACCTGATCGACGACTATCGCCTGGCGTATGATACATGGCGTACCAGCACACAATTCAAGTATACTGATGCGGCCTGGGCAGTCTCCAAGGCAGCTGGCGGGATTGACTAGGCTGACCTAAAAAAAAGGAGCGAGGGCATAATGGATATCAAAGAAGCCATCCTGGATTTTGCTGAAAACAGCAAGAAAACCAAATTCTATTTCAAAGACATGGAGAAGGCCGTGCAGGCCAAAATTCCCGGAGCCAAAATGAGGGAAATCAAAAAGGCGGCTTCCGACCTTGTGACCGAAGGGAAGCTTATCTACTTCTCCACCGGCAGCAGCACCATGTATGGCCTCAAGGGAAGGGGCATGACCGAAGACCCCACCGAGGGAGATGCCGAAGAATAAACCTGATGTTTAAATGTCTATTGGGGCTGCCGTCTTATCAAGACGGCAGCCTCTTTTTTAACCACAGGGGACACAGGGATGGCAGAGAGGATCTAGAATTTCATGCAAGAAAATTGGTGCTGTAAGAAGATCTATTGTATACTATTATGGAGCATGTCACGTTGAAAGGTGGATAACATGAAAAGCCCCCAAGAGTTTATCCAGGAGCAGATTAATATATTGAAAGAAAATCCCGAATGCGCCAACTCATACTATAACCTGGGAGTTCAGCTGATGGAGATGGGGAGGTTCCAGGAGGCGATAAAGTGCTTTGAGAATGCCATCGACAACAGCGGCAGGATGTTTGAGGCCTGTGCGAACCTGGGATATATCTATTTCAGGCTGGGAGACCTGGAAAAGGTTGTGGAAGCCAATAAAAGGGCTGTGGAAATCGAGCCGCGGTACGCCCGAGGCTACGCCAACCTGGGATTTGCATACCTTCAAATGGAGAGGACCGACGAGGCCATAGAGGCCCTTGAAAAGGCCATTGAACTGAATCCCGAGTTGGCCCAGGCCTGGAGCAACCTCATGAACGCCTATCTCCAGAAGGAAGAAGTGGACAGGGCCATAGAGGTGGGCGAAAAGCTGGTGCAGTCCGCCCCGGATTTTGCCCTGGGCCACAACAACCTCGCATTTGCTTACTACGTCAAGGAAGACTACAAAAAGGCCATTGATCACATTGACAGGGCAGTGGAGCTTGGCTTCGGGGTTCACCCGCAATTCCTTGAAAACCTGGAGCCGTACCGGTCAAAATGATTATTTTTGAAGATATTTTCAGTGAGTATGAAAGGCTGGCGGCAAAAGCCGAAACAACCTTCGATGAAATCAAAAAAGGGCACGGGGCAATGGTCAGGTGCCGGGAAAGCTGTTCAGACTGCTGCAATTCCGTATTTGGGCTTTTTCTGGTGGAATCCTTGTACTTAAGCCGCCATTTCTCCAAACTGGACAGGAAGACCAGGCGGGAAGCGTTCTCAAGGGCGGAAAAAGCCGACAGGGACCTTCAGGAGATGGAAAAAAGGCTTTCGGTATATGATGGAGACCCCCGCATGAAGGCACTGGCCATGGCGAGGGAGAGGGTAAGGTGCCCCCTCCTGGGCGCTGACGACAGATGCGTGCTTTACGCCCGCAGGCCCATTACGTGCCGGGCATACGGCATCCCTACGCTGATAAACGGCATGGTTCACACCTGCTGGAAGGCGGGGTTTGAAAAGGGCCGATCCCATCCGGCCTTTGACCTCGACGGGGCGTACAGGGAAATGTACAGGATGTCCGCAAAAATATTGGAAAGGACGGCCCGGAAGGACAAGGAAAGGGCCTCGCTTCTGTTGCCGGTTTCCAGATCCCTTATGATGCCCGCGGAAGAATTGATTAAGGGAATAAAAATTCAGGATTGAGAATTCTAAATCCGGAAAACAAAGAAAGAAGCCATCTATTCTGGCTTCTTTCTTCTGGCTTCTGGATTCTTTATTTTTTCAAGGGCCTCCCGGGCCATCTGGCTTACGACCCTCTTTTCGATGTTTCCGGCGGAGTAAAACTCTATTTCCCGATGGTCATCAAGTATTTTCTCCAGTTCCTTTTTTGCTTCACGGGCGCCGAGGTTTCCCAGAAGCCACGCCGCGTATGCCCGGGTTTCGGCGTCGCTGAACTGGAGGAAGGGAATAACCCGGAAAGTGAAGTTCCGGACCAGGTCGGGCCGCGATTGAGCGGCTTTGCCAACGGCCGTTAAGATTCCCGGGCGGTAGGACTCTTCCCCTATGAACTGGAAAAGAACAGGGATGTAGCCGGCGAATAGATCCGGCGAGTTGCCGATTATTTCCCCTATGGCCTCCATTGACCCCCAGCTGGCGGCCCCGGGGGCCGAAAGGGAGTTAAGCAGTCCCTGCAAAAGGTTTGATATTGCCCCGGGCTCCTTGTCGGCGATTACTGCAGATGCTTTACCCAGTATATCGGCCGCCCTGCGGCGCATGAGAATATCCCCCGAGCAAAGAAGGCGCTGCAGTCCCCTGAGTACCTTTTTATCATACAGGGCCGCGTTTAAAATGGGGTCCACCTGGTATTTTGCGGTAAGCTCCTCCACTTCCTTCTTGGAAAGTGTCCTTTCCGGCCTGCGGCTTTCCACCGGCGCCGGTTTGGCCCGTTCATACCTTTTCCTTACAGCTTCTCCGGTGGCCTCCAGAATGTCTTTTTGAAGCCTTATGAAATACAGCGCCCCGGCTATTTTGCGACCTTCGTACCAGCCTTCAGGTATTATCAGGTTGGTTTCGTAGTCGTATTTTTCCACAATGTGATCGATATAGTCTTCCTTCTGGGAAAGACTCCAGGCCAAGTCCCAGTCCATATTGCAGCCAAAGACCAGTGCCTCGATGAATGCCGACCCCAGGTTGTGCCCGGTGGCGTCATAGGCGTACACAGCCCCGCAGCCGCAGGATCCCAGGGGCATTTCCCCGGGCCTGCGGGTGGACAGTTCCGCCGGTCTTTCAATCATAAGTCCGCAAAAGGGACATGTTGGCCTTACAATTGTATTCCGCCCGTAAAAAACGTTTTCCGTCCGGCTGATCATCTTACGGCCCCTTTAGTTTATTAATCGTCCGGCCCCGGTATTTCCAGCGTCATACAGTCACTTCCCGCGCTGCAGGACTTGGAAGTTATCTTTGGCTTGGGTCTGTCGCCGCCTTTACCCGGCCCCATGACATGGCTGGTCCTGCTGATGACCCGTTCAAAAGACTCTGATTTACACTTGGGACACTGGATGTCCACCTCTTCGTCATGCGTTTTAAACAGTTTTTCAAAAAGATTTCCGCATTCAATGCATCTGAATTCAAATATGGGCATGATCATCTTCTCCCCGTGTATGTTAATCTTCAACAACTAGATAAACAACCTTTCCTTATCCCGTGGTTATTATACCAGCACCGCCGATGCCATGTCAAAAGAGTGTGATTTTGACGGTCCGATGGCAACCACATCCTGTGGACATCTTAACCGGAGGTATTGTAAAATAGCCAGGGAGACAGGGTTTTTTACATTTACGGATTTGTAAACAAAATTACTTGTGGCCGGAAGGAATAATCTCGTCGGCAACGAATAACGAATTAGCAAAAGGTGCTAAGCTTTGTACGGCCCGGATATTGATTTTGGCCCACTCACACGGGATGCTATGGCGGAATACCCCGGGTATTCGGAGAGGAATTGGAAAACGGGGGCGGCCATAACATTATAAAGGCATAAACATTAATGTTAAGGAGGTTTTTTAATGTACACTGTAACAATCGACCGTGATAAGTGCGAGGGATGCGGCGAGTGCGCAGAAAACTGCCCGGCTTCCATTCTGGAAATGGTTGACGGAAAAGCCGAAGTAAAGGGCGACCTGGAAGACTGCCTCGGCTGTGAAACCTGTGTGTCGGTCTGCAGCACCGGCGCTGTTACGCTCACTGAGGCATAATAACAGACAGGTTGATTAACAACTGAAAATATTTCTTAGAACTTATAGCTCCTGTTTTGCCGGCTTGCCTCTTCCGGGCCGGAAGCCTGGCGGACACCGGGGTGAAAGTTAAATTCCCCTTGTCAGGAATTGCTTTAGCGTTGAAAAGCTTAAGACAACCGGTTAACAGGGCCGCCGCTTTAAAAGAGGCGGCCCTGTCAGGTTAAGAATATTGTGTTGAAAGCTGATACTTTTTGATCAAGTATTAAAAAAACTAAGTGCTGACAGGAGGATAAATTAAATCAGCAACGAATTACGTATAAGGTGCATACCGCAAAACCATAGCCGCGAGACCCGGTCCGCACAGTAAGCGGGGGACCGGTTCGAATGGTCTTTTTGTGTCATTTGGTATCTTTTTTGTTTTTTTCGCCGCCTTAAATGCCGGTTATCCCGGGTTGCAGCCCGTACCAGGTTCAGGCTTATGGTTTTGTATATGTTGGCGGGCCTGTGTTGGAGAGGAGTTTTAAGGCCGCCGGCATTAGTAAATAGATTTATAGATTAAGGAGGTGATCCTGTGTACCAAGTTGAGATTGATCGTGATAAGTGCGAGGGATGTGGTGAGTGCGCCGAGAACTGTCCGGCTTCCATACTGAGTATGGTGGACGGAAAGGCCGAGGTCACCGGGGATCTCGAAGACTGCCTCGGCTGCGAAACCTGTGTCTCCGTTTGCCCCAGTGGTGCAGTGACCCTGCAGGAAGTATAATTTTTTATTTAAGGCACCCTGAGGAGGTGTTAGAGTGTCCTATTTCATTCTCCAAATACTGCCCTATATCACTCTTGTGATTTTTACCTTCGGACTGCTGTACAGGCTGGGCCGTTGGGCCGGTGCCAGGATTGTTCATAATATCACGCTTTCGCCGTTTCCCCAGAACAACAGCCAGGTGCTGGGAGTTTTCGCTTCGGAACTGATTTTCTTCCGCAGCCTGTTTTCGTCCGACCGGGCGCTGTGGGTAGGGGCCTGGGCCATGCACATGGCTCTGTTCGCGGTTATCGGCGGACATTTAATGGGTATCTATTTCCTTGGCAAGCAGTTTGTCTACATCGGCATGTCAGCCAGCCTCAGCGAGCAAATGTCCGCCATTTTGGGCACATCCATGGGTCTGGTGATGTTTGCCGGCCTCCTGTACCTGCTGTTCAGGCGTATTACCGTGGCCAAGGTGAAAGAAGTAACCAATAGCAGCGATTTTCTGCACCTGGTTTTACTGCTCACCATTGTGACCATCGGTAATATCATGCGTATATGGGAGCATGACCTGGGCATAGCCTATGCTCCGGTCAAGGACTATGTGGCCCACCTGGTGATGCTGCAGCCGGTGCCTTTGAATCACGAGGTTTTCACCAAGCCGTTCTTTGTGCTGCACCTCTTGTTTGTACAGATACTGCTGATGATTTTCCCGTTCAGCAAGTTGATGCACGTTTTCGGAATGTTTGCGGAGCGCTGGATTATTAACCGCGTGTACAGGGATCCGGCCCCGGGACTGCCCAACATAGACGTGGCAGCGGCACGCAAAGCCGGTCTGGGTCTGCCTTCCGGCGAGGAGGGGATGTAAATGCCTAAGTATAAAGACATGGTGCAACCCGTCAGGGCAACTGACGAGGAAATGAAAAAGATTCACATAGACCCGGTACCTGATGACCAAAAATGTGAAAAGGCCATTGAATACCTTGACGTGATGCGCAAGAAATTCAGGTCTTTCGTTATGGCCATGGAGTCCTGCGTAAAGTGCGGGGCCTGTGCGGAAAACTGCCATACTTACCTGGGCACCAGGGACCCCAATAATATTCCCGCCAACCGGGCCGAGCTTATCCGCAAGATATACAAGCGCTACTTTACGCTTGAGGGACGCTGGTTCGGCAAGCTGATGGGCGCAGAAGACATCAGCCTGGACGTGATAGAGCAGTGGTATTCCTACTTCTACCAGTGCAGCGAGTGCCGCCGGTGCGCCAGGGCCTGCCCCTTCGGCATCGACACCTGCGAGGTCACTATGATTGGCCGCCAGATTCTGCACTGGTTGGGAATTGTGCCCAAGCTGCACGCCGGTGTGGGAGCTGCCATGGAAAAGGTCGGGAACCACACGGGACTGCCCAAGCCCGGTATTACAGATACCCTGGAGTTTCTTGCCGAGGAAATAATGGATGAATTCGGGGTGGAAATCGACTTCCCGGTCGATAAGCCCAATGCCGATATTATGTATATTCCTTCTTCGGCTGACTTCCTTTTGAACCCGTACACACTGATGGGTGCCGGCATGTTCTTCACCTATATCGGGGCCAACTGGACCATACCCAGCACGGTGACCGAGGCCGGCAACTTCGGACTCCTCTTTGACCAGCAGTTTACCCAGCGTCATAACGTGACCCGTCTTTTAGACGCCGCACATAAGCTGGGCGTAAAGAAGATTGTCTGGGGAGAATGCGGCCACGGCTGGCGCGCGGCCAAGATGTACGTTCCTTCTCTGGCCGACCGCCCGGTTCTCTGGCCCATCACTCACCTGCACGACGAGATAGCGTACTATATCAACACCAACCAACTGAAACTGGATCCCAGTAAGAACGACAAGCCTGTCACGCTGCACGACCCGTGCAACTATGCCCGTGCCTGCGGTCTGATTGAAAACCTGCGGACTGTTATCAAGGCCAGCGTGGCTGATTTCAGGGAAATGACCCCGAACCGCGAGTGGACCTTCTGCTGCGGCGGCGGCTCCGCAATCCTTTTTGACGACCCTGAAATGTATGCCCGGCGTATACAATTGTCCGCCAAGAAGGCCGAGCTTGTCAGGGCCACCGGCGTGGGAGCCAACGGGAACGGAATTCTGTGCGCCCCCTGCTCCATATGCAAGGCCCAGCTCTACCCGATGGTGGAAGAGCACAATCTGGGAGTAGAGGTGAAGGGACTCGCCGACCTGGTAGGCAAGGCCCTGGTCTGGAAATAGTAATTAATTGGTTTGGTTTAATAGTTTCTATTTCAAGTCCGGTAATTGACTAAGAGGACGGTCAATGGTATCCTTTAATGGGGGAACATGTCTGCAGGTACATGTAGGGGTACCGGTGGAAATTTAAAATGGTCACCCTGGATACAATAATAGGCGAATAATAACATCGCCATATTAAAATCTTAGCGGAGGTGCTTTTTTCAGATGCCATTCGTAAATATTGGCGGAAAAGAAATCGAACTGGACGAAGACGGGTTCATGGTTGATCCCGAAGCCTGGACCGAGGACTGTGCCCGGTATTTTGCCGAGGGCGAGGGAATTTCCGAATTGAGTGAAGATCACTGGAAGGTTATCTTCTACCTGCGTGACTACTACAAACAATTCCAAATCGCTCCCATGATCAGGAAGCTGTGCAAAGAGACCGGCTGCAGCCTGAAGTACATCTATGAACTGTTCCCCACCGGTCCCGCAAAAGGTTCCTGCAAACTGGCAGGTCTCCCCAAGCCCACCGGCTGCGTATAAGATCTGTTGAGAATGTTTAAAGTAAAGTAAGGAAATTTTAAATTTTTTATGATAATCGGGCACGGGCCAGTGAGTTTGCCGGTGGCAGAGCCGACGGCAGAACATAAGCTTAGTGCCTATTATTTTCCCATCAGTCCCCCAGTAATATTTGTGACAGCCGTAAGGTTGATTCCATCTGCCAAAGGAGGCGTCGGACGTGGATAATGTTAAAAGAAATATACCCCGCCTGGTGGTGGGTGCCCCCTGTGGCAGGTCGGGAAAGACCACTGTTACCCTGGGGCTCCTGGCGGCTCTTAAGAGCCGGGGCCTTAGCGTGCAGCCTTTCAAAAAAGGCCCCGACTTCATAGATCCAAGCTGGATGACCATGGTTACAGGGAGGGCCTGCCGGAACCTGGACGGGTTTATGATGACCGGGGAGATGATCCTTGACTCATTCGTAAAAAACGCGGCCGGGTCCGATATAGGGGTGGTGGAAGGGGCGATGGGGCTTTTTGACGGGGGGGATATCGATGGCAGCGGCAGTACGGCTGAGATAGCCAAGGCCATTTCCGCCCCGGTATTGCTGGTGGTGGATACCACCAGGATGACCAGGAGTGTTGCACCCCTTGTAAGGGGATTTATGCATTTTGATCCGGAGATTACCATAGCCGGGGTAATTCTAAACAAGGTGGCAAGGCCCAGGCACGAGAGCATGCTGCGGCAGGCCATCGAGCGGTATTGCGGGATTCCGGTCCTGGGGGTGATTCCCAAGGGGCGGCAGTTTACCATTCCCGACAGGCATCTGGGCCTTATTCCCGCAGCCGAGAGGGACGAGCTGATGTCCTCGGTGGAAGAGATAGGGCGGGCAGCAGTCCATCTCTTTGATATGAAAAAAGTTATGGAAGTGGCGGGATCGGCCCCGCCATTGGCGCTGCCCGGTGATGAGAGGGCCTTTCACCCGCCCCGGCCTGACAACGGCTCAGAAAAGCCTGTAATCGGTCTCTTCAGAGACAGGGCCTTTACTTTTTATTATCCGGAAAACATTGAGGCCCTTGAGGCTGCAGGGGCAAGCCTGGTTTACATCGACTCCCTCAATGACAGGGTGCTTCCCAACATCGACGCCCTATATATAGGGGGTGGATTCCCCGAGGTATTCGCGGCCGAACTGGAAGGCAATGACAGCTTAAGGCGTGCCGTCAATAATTCGGTGGAAGCCGGACTTCCGGTTTACGCCGAGTGCGGCGGGCTTATGTACCTGGCGCGCAACCTTGTCTGGAAGGACAGGAAGTACCGGATGGCCTGCTGCCTTCCCTTTGACGTGGTAATGTCCGACCGCCCCCAGGGCCACGGATACGAGGTGGTTGAGGTTTGCTCGGACAATCCTTTTTTTTCTCCCGGTATGGTTATAAAATGCCATGAATTTCACCACTCTAGAGTGGAAAACATCGATGAAAAAGAGGTGTCTTTTGCCTTCCGGGTGGCCCGGGGTTGGGGAATCGACGGAAACAGGGACGGGGCTGTATATAAGAACGTTCTGGCCTGTTATAGCCATATTCACGCCCGGTCCTGTCCGGAGTGGGCCCGGGAGATGGTGAAACGGGCTATGGAATTCAGGGAGAGGCTGAAAATCCGGAATCCAGAATCCAGGAGTCAGAATCCAGAATAGCTTACAGCCTGACATTCATAGAGGGTAAGGGGTTCATAAATAGCTGTCAGTCGCAGGACGCTAAGGACCGACGACCATTATAGCCGGCATCTTTTTCAGGTGCCGGATTTTTATTTTTTACATACTTATCAGGCCACTAAGACAAAATATATTTAAATTTGGAACTGCCAGGGGGGATGCAGTTGTCTTTCCGGAAAAGTAAAAAATACGCTATAATAACCATTTTAGTACTGGTGACAGCCTGTTTTGCCGTCTGGCAGGGCAAGGGGGCCTTCGGGCAGAACAGGGTTCTCTACTGGGGAAGCAGCGGGCCGGATGTCACGAAGGTTCAGTCGGTTCTGAACAGGTGGGGGTATTATACCGGCCCCATTGACGGTTATTATTCAGGGAAAACATTCAAGGCCGTACAGGAATTTCAGCGAAAAAACGGGCTGAAGGTTGACGGTGTGGTGGGGCCGCAGACATGGGCGGCCCTGGGGCTTCCTTCCGCAAGAAAGGCTGCTGTGTCACCGGCGGCGTCCGGGGGAGCCTCCAGGGGTGTAACAGACAGGGACAATGTATACCTGCTGGCCCGTGTTATAGAGGGAGAGGCGGCTGACGAGTCCTACCTGGGCAAGGTGGCCGTGGGCGCGGTTATAGTTAACAGGACCCAGAGCGCCTCTTTTCCAAATTCACTGGCCGGAGTGATTTATCAGCCCCATGCTTTTGAGTCTGTAACCAACGGGCAGTATACCAGGCCGGTAACGGATGAGTCGTTGCGTGCGGCCCAGGAGGCCATCAACGGCTTTGATCCCACAAATGGCGCGCTGTTTTTCTGGAATCCCTATAAGCCGGTAAGCTCCTGGATCTGGTCAAGGCCTGTTGTTACCCAAATCGGCCGGCATGTATTTGCCCTTTAAGGAGAGATGACAGGTGTTAAAAAAATATGGTTGGGCTTTGTCTTTGGCGCTGGGGGTTATTTTGCTGGCCGGGGTCGGCTATTGGGGCTACGGGCAGATGGTTTCCCGTAAAGCGGCGGAGACCGCCCTCAACAATAAATACAGCCTTGCGTTTTATAACCTCCTGGACAATATTCAGAACATGGAGGTAATACTCTCAAAGACACTGGTGGGCCAGGAGACGCACCAGGATTCCCAGCTGTTTATGAGGCTCTGGCAGGAATCGGTGGCAGCCCAGAACAACCTCGGACAGATTCCTGTGCCAGACAACACCGTTGCCCGGACCATCAAGTACCTGAACCAGGTGGGTGCCTTCTCGCAACTGCTGGCCAACCAGACGGCGGACGGCAAGCCGAAGACCGACGAGCAGTGGCAGACTTTGCGGAGGCTTTACCAGCAGGCGGAGCAGTTAAGCGATGAGATGCACCAGGTAGAGGCGAAGCTGTCCAGCGGGACTCTGGCCATGAGCGAATTACAGAAGGAAAGCAGGTTTGTGCTGCGCAGGGCGGGGCCCCAGCTGGCCAACAGCAATTTTCACGTTATAGACAGGAATATGCAGGAGTTTCCCACGCTGATATATGATGGTCCCTTTTCGGACCACATTGGCAAGAAAGCTCCCGCAGGTTTAACCGGGGTCGAAGTAACTCCCGAACAGGCCAGGATCACCGCACTGTCATTTATAGACCAGAAGGCCAACACAACGTACGCCGCAAATGTTACGGGGACTGACAAAGGCAGGATTCCACTTTACCGGGTCGAGGCAACCCCCACTCCGGCGCAGGGCGGGGAAAAAATAAATCTGGGTGTGTCAAGGCAAGCCGGCAAGGTAATATGGATGATTAACTCCAGGACTGTGGGCAGTACCGGCATCTCGGTCAGGGAAGCGGGGGACAAGGCGGGGCGGTTCCTGGAGGAGCGCGGATTTAAAAATATGGAGTCCACTTACTACGAAATACGGAACAACATGGCGGTGTTCAACTATGCCGCCACCCAGGGCGGAGTGATACTCTACCCGGACCAGGTGAAAGTATCGGTGGCGCTGGACGACGGCCAGGTAATAGGATTTGACGGGACCAACTACTGGATGTCCCACCGTGACAGGGAGTTGCCAAGCCCGGCGCTGACAGTGGTCCAGGCCAGGGAAAAACTAAGCCCCAGGCTTCAGGACGTCAGTCCCGGCCGACTGGCGCTGATACCCAAGACAGTGGACCGGGAGGTTCTCACTTATGAATTCCAGGGCCGGATGGACAACGATGTCTTTCTGATTTACATAAACGCAGTGACCGGCGCGGAGGAAAAGCTGCTGAGGGTGATACGGACAAACGAAGGGGTTTTGACGCTGTAGGCAATTCTCCGGGTTAATAATACAGAACCCGGCCTGTGTCGCGCTTTGCACCAGAATGCGGGTCTGGATTCTGGATCCGGATTCTGATTACAACCCCGGGCCCAGTTTTCCAGTATTTCTACTCTTTCCCTGTTGACTTCGGAAAAAAAACCGTGCTATAATTGCCGTAATTTCTTAATTTTTAAATTCTGCTATGATGGGGAATGTGGGTAGACGCGGTCTTAAGCGAGCCGGGGTTTGGTGGAAGCCCGGCAGACGAGGTTGCCCGTGCCGCCCCGGAGCTGCGGGACCAAAGCCCTTGTGGCAAGTATGTCCTGCCGGATGCCTCCGTTAAAGGGCTCCTGGAGAGGGCCGTCAATACGGCCAATTTGGGTGGTACCGCGAGATAAACTCTCGTCCCTTAACATTGGGATGAGAGTTTTTATTTTTTACCATGTTAAATTAAACTGTACTCAAAGGAGGTGCTTGAACGTGAAAGAAATACTGGAACTCCTGGAGTCTAACGCAAAGCTTTCAGAAGACGACATAGCCATTATGCTTAACATGGACGTTGAGGAAGTCAGGAGAAAAATCAGGGAATTGGAAAACAGCAAAGCCATTTTGAAATATATTACGCTGATTAACTGGGAGAAGGTGGGGGAAGAGAAGGTTTCCGCCATGATCGAGGTGCGGATAACGCCCCAGCGGGACGTGGGCTTTGACGCGGTGGCCGAGAGGATATACCGGTTTCCCGAAGTGCGGAGCGTCAGACTTTTATCAGGGACCTACGACCTTGGCGTCTTTATTGAAGGAAAGACAATGAGGGAGGTAAGCCATTTTGTAGCCACCAAATTGTCCACCATTGAAGGTGTGGTCAGCACCACAACCCATTTTGTGCTCAAAACCTATAAGCAGGATGGGGTTATCATCGAGGATGACGAAGAAGATAGGAGGCTGGTGGTGTCACCATGATTAATAAAAAAGAATGGTCTGAAAGAATTAACCCCGTGGTCCGCTCCATACCGCCTTCGGGGATCCGCAGGTTTTTTGACATGGCCACCGAGATGAAAGGCGTAATCTCTCTGGGCGTGGGGGAGCCGGACTTCGTAACCCCCTGGCATATCAGGGAGGCTTGCATCTATTCCCTGGAAAAGGGCTACACCATGTATACCTCCAACCAGGGGCTTCTGGAGCTAAGGGAAGCCATTGCCCGGGACCTGGACGGTTCTTACGGTGTGACCTACGACGCCCGGAGGGAAGTGCTTGTCACTGTGGGGGTAAGCGAGGGCCTGGACCTGGCCTTGAGGGCACTGGTATGCCCCGGGGAAGAGGTGTTGATTCCTGAACCTTCATATGTCTCCTACGCACCCACCACCACCCTTGCCGGCGGAGTGCCGGTGGCTATCCCCACCAGGGTCGAGGAAGACTTCAGGCTGACCGCGGCAAGCGTGGAAAAGGCCGTTTCGCCCCGCACCAAAATACTGATGCTCTGCTACCCCAACAACCCCACCGGAGCAATTTTGCGGCGCCGGGACATGTTGGAAATAGCGGAGGTTGTAAGGGCCCGGGACCTGTTGGTAATATCTGATGAAATTTATGATAAGCTCACATACATCGGCACCCATACCTGTTTCCCATCGATACCCGGAATGCGTGACCGCACCATTCTTTTAAACGGTTTTTCCAAGGCTTATGCCATGACAGGCTGGCGCATAGGTTACGCCGCCGGTAATCCTGATTTTATCGGGGCCATGAACAAGATTCACCAGTAC
>JBMOPB010000115.1:0-24791 GCA_049325055.1 Bacillota bacterium | reverse complement strand
AAACAAAAAGCCCCAAGCCGTCTGCTTGGGGCCGTTTGCCATAAAATCAGGCTAAAGTGAGTGGCAAGATAAATTGCCACCACATTGTCTCAAAACACCCGTTATGCCTGTGGTGGTTGGCATTTTGCGGTACACCTTCCATGGGTCAATGGCAAGAAAAATTGCCATGGCAATTTTTCTTGCCATTCAAATACCGTATTTCTTTATTTTATTCATGATAGTGGTGTGGGAGACCCCCAGGGATCTGGCGGTTTGCCGGAGGCTTCCGTGTTTTTTGAGGGCCTGAGCGATGATCTGTTTTTCATAATCGCTCATGACGGCTTCCAGGGTGGCGTTATCTTCAATCTCAGTCATCCGGGGCTCTTTGTCTGTCCCCTCTGAACTAAACTCGGCCTCATCGGCCACATCATAATAACGGTCAAAAAATATCTTTTCAGGCTGGATTTCTGTATCATCCTGCACCAGGACCATGGTCCGCTCCAGCACATTCTCCAGTTCCCTGATGTTTCCCGGCCAGTGGTAGTTTACCAGTTTTTCCATGGCTTCGGGGGATATTCTTTTAATATTTTTGTTCAGCCGCCGGTTGAATTTCTCAACCAGGTACCGGGTCAGAACAGGGATATCCTCCTTTCTCTGGCGGAGGGGAGGGATATAAATGGGAACCACGTTGAGGCGGTAATAGAGATCATCCCGGAAACCACCGTTATTGATCATTTCCTCCAGGTTTCGGTTTGTTGCCGCTATTACCCGGACGTTTACGGGATTTTCCACCCGGTCGCCGATGCGCCGCACCCGCCCTTCCTGCAGGACCCGTAGTAATTTGGCCTGCAGGTGGGTAGAAAGCTCTCCGATTTCATCCAGAAATATAGTGCCGCAGTTGGCAAATTCAAACAGCCCCAGTTTGCCCCTTTTGTGGGCACCGGTGAACGCTCCCTCCACATAGCCGAAAAGTTCGCTTTCAAGTAAATTGTCGGGCAGGGCTGCGCAGTTTACAGGTACGAATGGTTTTCCCCGGCGGTTGCTCTCCATGTGAATGGCCCGGGCAAACAGCTCTTTTCCGGTGCCGCTTTCTCCCCGTATCAATACAGTGGAGTTCCCTTTTGCCACCTTCCTGGCCAGGTCTATGGCCTTTTTAAGTGGTGAGCTGGCGCCTTTGATTTCATCAAAGGTGGTCATGGCCGGCTTGGTAACTGTGTAAACCAGCTGCTTGACATCTGACATGTCTTTGATACAGGCCACCGCTCCCACAATATTTCCCATATCATCCTTTAAGGGCCTGGCGGTGCTGAAAAAGTTCAGCCTGCCCTTGGCATGGCTGATGCTGATTTCCAGGTTGTTGTAAGACCTGCCGTCCTTCAGGCACTGCAATATGGGAACTTCGGCGGAAAGCACCTCAGCTATATTTCTGCCGAGGAGTTCGGCGGCGGAATACCGGAAAATCTTCTCGGCCACCGGGTTGACGCTTGTTATGACTCCGTTGACATCCACCGCGAAAATGCCTTCGCTGACAGTGTCCAGTATGGTCTTTATCTTTTTTTCCCTTTCCTCCGAAGGCATCATGGGTACCTGACAGACATACAGTACACCCGGGATCTGGTACAGCTCGGAAATCAATTTTTCCAATTCCTTTGATCCTATCTGCTCAATGTGGACATAAAGGTTAAATTCCTTGATCTCAATGGAAACAATATTCAAGCGCCAGACAAAAATAACCTTGGACACGTCGAATACAAAACCGACCCTGTCTTCGAAGCTGATCCGCAGTCTGGGGCTTTCCAATGCTTTTTCCTCCCCGGATGAGTGATTGATTTGATTATCCCGGATATGGTCTTATTCGTCAACCCCGGCTGGTTACCCAGGTTGGCTAATCAACTTCCGCTCTCCAGGCGTGTTTTTTCCCCTTTTTCTCCGCTGGAGTATTCCTCCCTGTAGGTAATCACCCTCCTGGGGTAGGGTATCTCCACATTTTCCCGGTCCAGGGCGTTTTTAAATCTCCTTAAAAGTTCTCTTTCAACGGCCCACTGCTCTCCCGGTATGGTGTCGGCCACTATCCGGATGGTTACCGCGAAGTCTCCCAGGGCCACCACTCCCTGAACCACCGGCGTTTCGACGATTGCCGGCATTTCCTGCCGGGCGGTTTCGCATTCCCTTCTCAGTACTTCCATGGCCCTGTCGATATCCTCCTCGTATGCCACACCCACTGTTACCACTGCCATCATATGGCCCCGGTTGTAATTGGTGACCTTTGTTATTTCACCATTGGGGATAATGTGCAGCTGCCCGGTCCACTTTCGTATTTTGCAGGTCCTGAGGCCTATCTCTTCAACGACTCCCACCACACCCCCGGCTTCAACATAATCCCCCACGGCAAACTGGTCTTCAAAGAGTATGAAGAATCCGCTGATTATGTCCTTCACCAGGTTTTGCGCCCCGAAGCCCACGGCCAGCCCCAGTATGCCGGCGCTTGCCAGTATGGCGCTGGTGTTTACGTTAAAGATCTGCAGCACCATTATCCCGGCAAGGAAAAAGACAAGATAGGTGACCATGTTTTTTAGCAGTGACTCCAGTGTCTGGGCCCTTTTTGTGTTGATTATCCCTTCCTTTATTTCCCTGCGGGCGAAGACCTGTGTAATGGTAAGACGGGCCAGCTTTGCAAACAGCCTGGCTGCCACTATTACACCGAGGGTTTTCAGCAGTATCAGGCCGGTGTTTTTTACCACCTGGGGTGAGACTATATTAACCTTGAATACCTCAAGAATAATCACAACAGCCGCCAGAACGCCGGTGTAGGCTATTACTGTCTTCATCAGGATTCCCAGGGACTGCAGCAGGTTTTCCGACGCATTATCTTTTTGTTCTTCTTTAGCCTTTTTTCTTTCCAGTATCCTGTTTATGATCAGATTTAGAAATTTAACCACAATAAATATTGAAAACACAGTCAGGAGGGACAGCATCAGCTTCATGGCAATATCCTCTAAGTTCAGCCCCCGCAGGTAAATCATAATGCTGTTCAGATTGTCTATTTTTAACACCTTCCTAAAGAAAAAATTATTATAAATAATATTCTTTTGGGGCGGGGAGTTACAAAGACCGGTCTTCCCCGGTTTGCTTTTTGAGGTTTTGTAACTCCAGCACCAGTATAAACATTGAGATCAATTGCGGGTCGAACTGTGATCCGGAACACCTCATCAGTTCATTGACGGCTTCCTGGTGGGTCATGGCCTTCCGGTAGGGACGGTTGTTGGTCATGGCGTCATAGGCGTCGGCTATGGCCAGTATCCGGCATTCCAGGGGGATCTCCTCGCCCTTGAGGCCCAGGGGATAACCTTTGCCGTTCCACCACTCGTGGTGCTTTAATATCCAGTCTGCAATGGGGGCCAGGGCCGGGGCGGATTGCGCGATGCGGTGGCCGATCTCGCTGTGCCTGAGCATTTCCCTAAATTCTTCTCCGTTAAGGGGCCCCGGCTTAAAAAGAATCCTGTCCGGTATCCCTACTTTCCCTATATCGTGAAACTGGGCCAGGAGGCGCAGGTCTGTGATCTTTCGTTCCGGCAGGCCGATAGCCTTTGCCAGTTCGGATACCAGGTCCTGCAGGCGGTCGGCGTGTCCCTCGGTAATAAAGTCCCTGGCCTCCATTGCCTTCATCAGAGTCTGGACCACGGCACTTCGGGTGCTCTGGCTGTGCAGCAGTTTTTCCCGGTACATGTTGTTGTCGGCTTCCTTGAAAAGATCGCTCATGCTTTTTGATCTCATCTCGCCGGCTGCGTACCCTATGGATATGCTCAGGGGGAGTTCAGAGTTTTCTGTGTTATACCTGGCTATAACGTCCCGGATCCTTTCGGCGGCTTTCTGAACTGAATTCTTGTCGCTGCCGGGCAGGAGGACGGCAAATTCGTCGCCTCCTATCCGGGCCACCATGTCGCAGCTGCGGAACGCCTCTTTTATAATACGGGCGGCGGCTATCAGCAGTGCGTCCCCGGTGTCGTGCCCCATGGTGTCGTTTACAAGTTTCAGCCCGTCCACATCGCAAAGTATTATCCCGGCGGACTCCTGCCTGGCTCCCTCGATGCGCTTCATTTCCTGCTCGAAATAGGCCCGGTTGTAAAGCCCGGTAAGGGTATCATGCAGGCTGAGGTATTTAAGCCGGTCCTCCGCCTGCTTTCTCTCGGTGATATCGCTGTATATGGCGTAGATTCCGACCTGCTTTTCGCCAAGTATTATAGGATACGCCATTATAGACACATTTACCAGGCTTCCGTCCTTGCGCTTCCTGAGGGTCTCGGCGTGGACGGCATTTCCGGCAACCACCATATTGGAATAGGCCGATGCTTCTCCCAGGAGGTTTTCAGGCACAATTACCTCATTGATAAGCAGGCCTTTCACTTCTTCGGCAGTGTAATCAAACAGCTGTTCAAAGCCCCTGTTGACGGTGATGATTCTGTCACCGGCGTCAGCCATGGCGATTCCTGCGGGAGAACTTTCAAAAAGCTGCTGGAAGTAGGCTCTCTGCAGGTTCAGTTCCTCCTCCACCAGCCTGCGGTCGGTTACGTCCCTGATAGTGCCGAACAAGCCCTGGTAATGGCCACTTTTGTCAAAAAGCAGTACGGAGTTTTCTTCGACATATATGGTTACCCCGTTTTTATTTATCATACGGAAATTGAATCCTTTAATGACCTCTGTTTTTGTTTCAATTAACGTATGCAGCACCTGGGTGGCCATCTCCCTGTCTTCGGGGTGAATGAAGTCTGTGAAATGTTTGCCGATAACTTCTTCAGCAGTGCTGTAACCGAACTGTTCCAGGCCTGCCTGGCTGACTGTTTCCACCTCTCCGTTAATATTCAGGGAGAATATAAGATCCGGTGAGTTTTCCACCAGGCTCCTGTATCTCTCTTCACTTTTGGCCAGTTCCCGGCGGGACTGGTCCAATGCCTCCAGCATATTGTTGACCGACTCTCCCAGTCGTGACAGCTCGTCTTTTCCGGTAACCTCCAGCCGGGCTTTATGGTCGGAAGTCGACCCGATGGCGATAATACCTTTGCTGAAACGGGCCAGCCTGGACAACACAGTCTTTTCCAGTAGAAGAAGGGTGACAATTCCGAATACGACGCCGGCCAGAAGGAGGTACGTGATGAAATAAACCACGCTGGCCTGGCCCTGTCTGTATATATCTCTCGGCATGTCAGCTTTCAGGATTATGCCGTGGTTGCCGTAGATATCGTTGATTTGCGTGTAACCTATCACGGACTGGGACCCTGACGGTGAAACAGCGATGGGAGGATCGTCTTTTGTTTGGGAAAGGGCTTTTTTTATGTGTGAAGGCACTGCCGGGTCATCATGAGCCAGCACGGTAACGGACAGGTGCGTGGTTTCCGAAAGGTGCCACATTTCCCTGGAATCAAGGTACCGGCCCATTATCAGCGATCCACGGACAGGGCCCTCTCTTTCGCTTGTAAGTATGGGCCTTGAGGCTACCATAAGGGCCCCTTCCGGGAGGACAATTATACCGCTCACACTGCTGGAGGGACTGGTATGTGTAATAAGATGACTATTTTCTTTAGTGTGATTCTTTAAGCTTTCCGCTACCGGGGCCTCCACCTTGTTGACCAGGTCAAAGCCCCGGCTGAAAACAAGCCTTCCCGAAGAATCGAAAAACATTATGACATTTATTTTGAGGTCGGAATATGTTTCGTCCGGGAGGTTCTTTTTTACATATTCATAGTCGTTTCCTTCCACAAAGGCACAGGTGTCGTCCCAGGCGGCCCAGTCCGCGGCTTCGCTGCTCAATGTGGAAATGTTGTTTGAAATAGCGTCCAGCGCCCTTTCCACATTTTTTGAAGTATCCTTTTTTTCAAGCTCGGCAAAGCTTCCCAGTAAGACAACCTTGGACATGGCGTACAGTATGAAAAGCAGGCTGGTCAGTGTAATTACTATGATTACTGCAGTTTTTTTTCTCAATGTCATTATGTATACCCCCGGTTGTTTAATGGGTGGTTTTTGCGGGGAATGACGTTTTCGAACTGCACATTACAGCAAAATATGTCCGCGTATGCGTATTTTCGCCCTGATATGTCATTTTTCCTTTCAAGAAACGACGAAGGTTTCAATCCTGATAAAGCCGACATTGAGGTGGCCTGGCCGGTGGCCGGCGACTATCTGTCCAACAAAACACTGCCGGCAGTCCGGGCGGCCACCTGCATGCACGCCGGCCCCTATGACGGACTTGAGGAGGCGTACAGGGCCGTATTCTCGTGGGTTAACCAGAACGGTTACAGGGTTGTGTTGCCCACCAGAGAAATATCCCACAACGATCCCCGGACCACACCGCCGGATCAACTGGTCACCGAGATAATCGTTCCGGTGGAAAAGGCTCAAATCCTCCGGTATCCCGCTGCGGTTGGATTTTTTGAAACCAAGGCGCTGCATGTATTTTTCCGCTTAAAACCTGGTGAACTCAACACCGATGGAGGTAAATCCGGCTTCGGCCAGCTTTTTCCTGTATTCCTCCTCCAGCAGCGCTCCCGCTATGCATCCCGTCCAGGCAGCGATGTCTTTATTCACTTCCGGCGGCAGGGGCCTGGTCAGCACAATATCAGAGACGGCCAGGCGTCCGCCGGGCCGACATCAGCACATCCAGCCCGGCGCCGCTTCCCAGGTCCAGGACCACTTCACACGGGTGCAGTTCCGACAGGGCTGTGGGGTTGCCGCAGCCAAAGGAAGCGGTAACGGCGCTTTCGGGAATTCCTTTGACTTCGTCGGGGTTGTAAAGGTTTGACGTGATCATGCTGGCAGCTTTGCCGGCAGGTCCCCCGGGCAGCAGCCGCCTGCCGTGTCCCCGCAGCACCCCGTCTTACGGGTTATGGCCTCGGCATACTTTTGCCGGACTGTTTCTCTGATATCACGGGACATGTTCATTCCTCCCCGTATCAAATATTTTTGATGTGTGCAATGATGATTTTAAAAATTTTTACTCTGTTCCCGTTTTATATTCCCTGGCATCCTTTAAAAAGAATATGACCAGGGGCACGAGGATTATAAAGCTGCAGGAAAGGTACATATAGGACAGGCCGAACATCTTTGAAACAAACCCCAGTATTATCGACCCTATCCCGATACCAAGGTCAAAGGAGCTGAATATTGTGCCGTTGGCCGCGCCCCGCCGGCTGGGAGGCACCTTGTTGATGGCCATGGCCATAACTGATGGGTGAACCGCTCCGAACCCAATTCCCATGGCCACAGCCGACAGTATAAAGAGTTCAGGTCCACTGGCGGAAAAAAGCAGCAAAAACGAAAGGAAAATGGCCCCAAAACCGACCGCCATCACCAGTTTGGGCCCGTTTTTGTCAAAAGCTTTTCCGGCTACGGGCCTGACCAGCATGAGGGTAAGGGCGTAGGCCAAAAAATAAGTTCCTGCGTTTTTAATGCCCAGTTCCTTTCCGTACAGAGTTATAAACGAGACAATTCCGCCGTACACCACTGCTGTGAAGAACAGTATCCCCGACAGGGAGAAAACCCTGGGTTCAAAAAAGCTGTCCAGGCTGATTTTTACCTTTTCCGGGTTTTTTATTTCCCGGTATGAAATCCCCAGCACCAGTAGCACCCCCGCCACCGCCACTGCGAAACTGGCGATGAACAGTGTATTAAAACCGGCGGCGTTTAATATATACAGGCCAAGGCTGGGACCCACCGCCATGGCAAGGGTATTGGACATCCCGTAATAGCCCATGCCCTCGCCCCTTCTGGAGGGGGGCACCACGTCGGCGGCCACGGTCCCGGCCCCGGTGGTGGAAAATCCCCAGGAAATTCCATGCAGCGCCCTCAGGGTGAAAAGCAGCGTAAGGCTGGTCACAAAGTTATAGGCCGCCATGGCCAGGGAAAAAGCTATGAAAGCGTAGATAAGTATTTTTCTTCTGCCCGCCACGTCCAGCATAAAACCGGAGAGTGGGCGGACCATAACCGCAGTAAGTGAAAGCACCCCGATTATATACCCCACATTGCTTTCGTCACCTTTTAATACATCGGTTACAAACACCGGCAGGGTTGGGAGCAGAAAATAAAAGCTGGTGAACATCATCATATTTACCAGGCATATTAGTATAAAATCCTTGGTCCAAAGGGCCTGTTTTTGCACAATAACAGCTCTCCTTGTCAAAATTTTGAAGAGTTAGTCGAAGCAATGAAGGATTTTGTGGCATCGACATTTAATATTATCGTTATATTATCAGGTTATATTATATAACAAACTCCGGTTTTCAATTTCTGTTATAAAGTTTTGATTTAAGCCGAGCAGGTGTTTGACCCATGAAAAAAATACTGATTGTTGATGACCAGAAGGCGAATATCGCACTGCTGAAGGCACAGCTGAAGGAATTTGACGTTATAGAAGCAGACAGCGGGGGGGCAGCTCTTAAAAAAATACGCGAAGAAAGGCCTGACTTGATACTTCTGGATGCTATGATGCCCGGTGTCGACGGCTTTTCGGTACTTTCCATTGTCAAAAACACAGAAGAAACCAGGCTGACCCCCGTTATTGTTATAACTGCTTTAAATGGTGATGAAGAAAGAGTAAAGTTCCTGGAAAAAGGAGCGGACGACTACATAACAAAACCGTTTTCCCCCCAGGTGTTGCTGGCCAGGATAAATAATCTACTGCAAACCAAGGTCCTGTTAACGGAACAGCTTGGCAATTTTCAGGAATTGATTGGATATCTTGTAAACACAATGGAAGCCAGGGACCGGTTTCGTATGAAACACTCAAAAAGGACCGCCTTTTACGCAGAGAAGCTGGTTCAGAAATGCTACCCCTTAAAGGTTATACGCAGCCATGTAAGAATGGCCGCCCTTTTGCACGATATCGGCAACATATGCATTCAGGAAAGAATAATGTTAAAACCGGACAGGCTGGACCCGGACGAATTTGAAATTGTCAAGACCCACCCGGAGGCCGGTGAAAGAATCTGCTCTTACATCTCGACGCTAAAGCCCGTTTTGCCTTTTATCAGGCACCACCACGAGCATATTGACGGAAGCGGTTATCCCGACGGCTTAAAGGGAACCGACATACCGCTGGGGGCCCGTATACTGGCCGTTGCTGACTCCTTTGACGCCCTCACCAGCGACCGGCCCCACCGTAACGCATACAGCCTTGAGGAGTCACTGGCAATATTGAAGGAGGGTGCCGGTACCCAGTGGGACCAGAAAATCATCAAACAGTTCTGCGAGATGATTGAGACCGACCAGTCGGTGGCGGAGCAGCAGACTCTCTGGTACTTCGAAAAACGAAATATGATCAAGTCCGGTTTTAATATTGAATAATACCAGTAGTATAAACTATAATGCCCTGGCTTCATGCCAGGGTTTTTTATGGCATCCACCGGCTGATTACTGTGCGCAGCTGTTCCCGGTCTATGGGTTTGCTGACGTAATCGTCCATTCCGGCCGCCAGGCATTTTTCACGGTCTCCGGACATGGCGTGGGCCGTCATCGCGATGATTGGAACCCGGCGGGCTTTTTCATCCTTAAGCCGCCGAATGGAAGCGGTGGCTTCAAATCCATCCATCTCAGGCATCTGGCAGTCCATTAAAACCAGTGCGTAATTTTGCCGGGAGATTGCTTTCACGGCATCCCCGCCGTTTGAAACGGCATGGGCTGCATATCCCATTTTTTTCAGCAGCAGAAGGGTAAGCTTTTGGTTTGCGGTGTTGTCTTCAGCCAGCAGAATCAATTTGTTGCTGCCGGATGATACGGCAATACCGCCTTCTGAATCTTTGTCCGGCACGGGGTGGTTGACACCGGCATGTACAGGCTTGCCGGGATCAACCATTAAATCAGTTATGCAGTCAAGCAGCTGGGACTGCCTGACGGGCCTGGCAAGGCAGGCTGAAAATCCTGATGCAAGGATCTCCTCACGCTTTCCGCTGTTGTGGTAGGTGGTTTGCGCAATAAGCCTGATCTGGCGGAGGCTGTTTTCCTCTCTTATGGTCTTTGCCAGTTCAAGGCCGTTTTTATCCGCCAGGTTAAGGTCTATTATGGCCAGATGGTACGGGATGCCGGAGGCGGCTTCCCTTCGCAGGCTACCAAGGGCCTCGTCGCAGCTGGAAAAACTGACTCCTGCCATTCCCCAGGCCTGTACGTAATTTGTAAGTATTTCGCGCCCGGAGGCGCTGGATTCCAGGATCAGCACCTTTAACCCCTGAAGACCCGCAGTGGGGTATGTTTTTCCGGCGGCGGCGGGGCAGTGATCCAGACTTACTGTGAACCAGAAGGTGGAACCCCTGCCTTCCTGGCTTTCTAAACCGATACTTCCGCCCATAAGCTCAACCAGCTGCCTTGAAATGGAGAGCCCAAGGCCGGTCCCGCCATATTTCCGGGTTGTGGAGCCGTCAACCTGCACAAAGGGCTGGAACAGCCGCTCCCGGGCTTTTGGGGGTATTCCTGTTCCGGTGTCCCTTACCTCAAAGCGAAGGGATACCTGCCTGTCATCTTTTTCTACCATGGTGGCCCGAAGCACCACTTCTCCGTAATCGGTAAATTTTATGGCATTGCCCAATAGATTTAAAAGCACCTGCCTCAGCCGCCCGGGGTCTCCCCGCAA
Organism: Bacillota bacterium; assembly: GCA_049325055.1. Taxonomy (GTDB): domain Bacteria; phylum Bacillota; class Desulfotomaculia; order Desulfotomaculales; family Desulfocucumaceae; genus BRHc4a. The sequence goes on along the minus strand of JBMOPB010000115.1, from coordinate 14,200 downwards.
TAAACCGGGGATGGCGGGGTCAACAAAGGTATGTAATGACAGGCCTTTTTGAAAGGCTCTGACGGCTATTTGCTGGGCCGTTCCCTCCACCAGGGTCGCAATTTCGAACTCTATTCTCTCAAGTGCCATCTTTCCGGCCTCTACCTTGGAAAAGTCAAGAATATCGTTTATTATGGCCAGGAGAGATCTTGCCGAATCGCTTATAGTGATGGCCAGGTCGCGCTGATCAGGGTTAAGGCGTGTGTCCATCAGCAAGTCGGTCATACCCATCACAGCGTTCATGGGGGTTCTTATTTCGTGGCTCATATTGGCAAGAAATTCACTTTTTGCCCTGTTGGCGGCCTCAGCGTCCTCCTTTGCCCTTTGCAGTTCCGCTTCGGCCCTCTTTCTGCCGGTGATATCACGCACAAAGGCCAGGATGCAGTTTTTCCCCTGGTACCGCAGTAATGCTCCGGAAGCTTCAACATCCACCATCTCACCGCTTTTTTTACGGTACCGGAGAGTATGGGTATGAACCTGGCTTTGGTCAGCATGGCTGAAATAAATCTCACCCGGATCTACCGTTCCGGCTTGAACCAGTTGGTTAAGGCTCAATCCAGGCAGTTCATCCTGGCTGTAGCCCAGCCACCGGGCCATGTGGGGATTGGCGTCCAGAATACTGCGGGTTTGGGGGTCGAAGATAAATATCGCCTCCGGGGCGTTCTCAAAAATGGTTCTAAAAAGGCTGTTGGAGGCGGCGAACCTTGCCGCGTAGTTTCTCTGTATTCGTGACGCCACGAAAAAGATAACTACGGAAAGGGAAATGAAAAGGGTTATTACTATCACGTTTAACCGGCTTTCAGCGATTATCCTGCGCCATTCGCCGGCATCGATGTCCATTCCCAATACGGCCAGTATTTCTTTTGTAGCCGGGTCGCGGATAACCGTATGGCCGGAAATCCAGGTGCCCCAATGGTCTGCCAGCGGCCCTTCTACAAAGGGGACCCCCTCTTTGAATATTTCCAGCAGTTCTGGGCTTGATTCCCCGTAAATTTCTCCGGGAGGGGAATAGTCTTCGGATTCTTCGGGCTCGGAATCCAGAAAGAAAAACACTTCACCATTGCGGTACCCCAGCAGGTAGAGAAACCGGATGTCGTTATTGGCGGCCCGTATTGACATGAACTGACCCCGCAGGCGAATGTAATCCGGCTTGTCCCGATCCTCCGGCGAACCGGCAAGGCTTGACAGCCTTTGGGGGTTGATTGAGGAGGCTGCGTTTAATGTCCGGTTGAGCAGGTTTTGGCGAAACTCCGCGTCACTCTTTCTCCCGGCGTAATCGGTTATGAACCACCCTGCGAACACAACCGCAAATACCGATACTATGGCCAGAAGTGAGTGTCTTGCTCTGGACCGGCGGTCGTATAGTCCATCATAAACGCTGCCGCATTCCCTGAAATAGATTAAAGCCGCTATGCTTGACAGCGAGGCAAGAACCGCCTGGGCAAAGCGCACCGGGTATTCCGGCGCCGGGAAAAGCAGCTGTGAATTGGCCGGTAAATCCCTCAAGGAAGCTATGGAAAGTACGACAAAACTTAGACCGTACAGGGCCATGGCTCCGCACGCCACCGAAAGCCAGCGGCGCAAAATGCTCCCCTGGCCCTTCGATGCCTGAAACAGGGCAAAGGCTGCCCAGATGCCACCCCCAAATCCCAGTATACACTGCGAGGCGATGCTTATCCCGGTCCAGCCCTTTACTCCCCCCAGGGCAGCCAGCGCCAGGAGAGGAAGCAACACCCACCGCCCAAGGCCCCGACCCTTTATTTTGGCTGTCCCCGACCGGCCGAACTCAACAAGGAATACAAAGGAAATCACCATCAGGGTGATACGGCATGCGGCAAAAGATGGGCTGTCATCCAGGCCGAAGGCTAATAGAACCAGCCATTCCTTTACGCCGTGGGCTATACCGAAAGAAGCAAGCCAGATCCACGGCAGTCCCCTGCCGTCAGAGCTTCTGAAGGCAAGGCACATAATGGCCAGAACTATTAAGGCCAGGCCATGGGAGAATATGATAAAGTCAACCTGTTTTTCGAAGAAATCAATCATGTCAACCAGTTCCTTTGACCGGCTTGCAGGGAGTTTCCCGGCGAACAGTGCCGGGTATTACTTCTGTCTGACCTGTCTTTGGAATAATTCCAGTTCACTTTTAAACACCGGCATTACCTCAGCAATAATTTTCCAGTCAGGGGATTTGCACCCATTCTCCAGTTTGACGGCCAGATCCACAAGGTCGTGAATCCGGAAATTGGCCGCAGAACCTTTTAAAGTATGAAAAAGATTTTTCAAAGTCCCGGCATCACCATTTTTTATCGCTTTTTCGCAGTCCGCCAGGATGTCCAGCGTCTCGGCGACATAGGTCTCAAGTATATCCAGAAGATCTTTCTCGTCAATCATAAGGCTTGCCGCCGCTTCCTTGGTGTCATAGGGCATAGTTTAGCACTTCTTTCCAGAATATATAGTTTAAACTATTTTCTATGAAAATTCGACATGTCCTTCACGCCAATAAAAAAAACCGGTCTTAGCCCGTCAGGCCGGCAGGTTCAATTCTTTTTGCGATATCTTTAACATAACAACCTTTGTATGGGCAGGCAAATGTCCTGGTGTTACCACCAGTTCTTGTATTACTTCATGATCCGGGTAATAGGCGAGGAACTGGTCGGCATTACTGACGGGGAAGTCATATAATCGGTCTTGTAATGCATAGGGACAATATACGCCGGCTTTAGCTGTTCCGCCACCTTGACCGCCTGTCCCCCGGGTTGATGTGCGGGTATATTTGGTTAATGAGTAAAATAATCATTCAATCAGAAAGAAAATCTGCCCGGAAGTTTAAGCCCAGCAAATCAATGACCAGCAAAAAAGCCCTGACCAGGTATTCCTCATCTTCGGGCAGGTCGCTGTAATGCCTTTCCAATATCACCGGCTGATACCCCGCTGTGGCATTTTCGTTTACTGGAATATATGCCGGTATTTGAAAGGGGTTTCTTGTTTTGAGAGTGGCATTTTATGGCAGGGTAAGCACCGAGGAACAGGCTGACCGAGGTAATATAGCAGGCCAGGTGGAGTTTGCCCGCATGTATTTTGATCTGCACGGCCCCTCCGAAAAGATCCGGAGCTACGAAATGTACCTTGATGAAGGTGTTTCCGGGACGTTGTCAATGGAGGACCGCCCGGAAGGGGCCAGGTTGATGGCCGACGCCCGGTCGGGAAGAATAAAAGCCGTTTATTTCTACCGGCTGGACAGGTTGGCCAGGTCCACCCAGGTGGTTCTAAGCACCTATAACGAGCTGGAAAAGCTGAACATTCCCATAAAGTCAATGACCGAGGCCTTTGATACGGGTACGCCGGTGGGGAAGTTTTTTATGACTCTTCTGGCCAGCATAGCGGCGCTGGAGCGGGACACCATACTGGAGCGGACCCAGATGGGCAAGGAGAGGAAAGCCCGGGAAGGTTGCTGGACTTCCGGCCCCCCGCCCTTCGGCTACCGAGTGGGCACCGAAAAAAGGCTGGTCGTTTTTGAACCGGAGGCCGAAACGGTACGCCTTATTTTTCGTCTTTACAATGAGGGTATGAGCATGGTCCCCCTGGCCGAGTATCTGAACGCCCGGGGCATACCGACACCCACCACCTCAAAATCCCTTAAAAAGCCCAGTACAGGCCTGTGGCATGCCGGTCATATCAGCATAATACTGCGGTCCTTGGTATACACAGGGGAATACCGCACCATGAAACGCTCCAGGAAGGGAAAAAACGGCACTGTAATAAGGGTTGAACCAATTATAACCAGGGATGAGTTTCAAAGGGCCGGTAAACTTTTATCGGAGAACGGGGATATGTCCCGGGGGCGACGGGGGCGGAATTATCTTTTACGGGGTTTGGTTTACTGCGGTATATGCGGCCTCGCCATGGTGGGAAATAAAAGTGGTAATGGCGGAAGGTCCTACTACAGGTGCACCGGGACGGTGAACCATGGCCGGGGTAAGGTATGCGGCAACAGGCAGGTGCGGGCGGAGGAAATAGAGCAGGCCATATGGGAGGATATAAAAGTATTTATTAAAAACCCAGGCAGGATTATTGAGTTAACCAGAATAAGACTGGACGGGGATGGGGTAAAACCCGTGCCGGAAGATGGTGAGCTGGCAGAGGTGGTGCGGGCCATAGCCGGGAAAAAGGCGGGCAGGTCCAGGATTCTGTCCCTGGTGGCCAGGTCGCTGGTCAGTGACTCAGAAGCAGAGGCAGAGCTGGAAAAGCTGGCCGCGGAGATAGAATTGCTAAACCGCCGGCGCAATATATTAGCCGACCGTTATAAAAAATGCCGCGAGGTCCGTGATGATGCCTCCGGCATGGCTGACCTCTTGAAAAAAATATCCGAAAGGATCGACGGTATATCTCCAAATCCGGAGCTGATCAGGCTTTTGGTGAATAAAGTTGAAATCAATACCAAAACATTAAACGGCAAAACAGTGCCCAAGGCGGATATTTATTACAGGTTCAGCCCCGGGCCCACCGGCCCCAGTAACAATCCGTAGTATAGGAGGGCAAACCCCTGTCGTGCTGCCCACCCTTATCGGAGGTGTAGTAATTCAGAAGAACCCAGGGTTTCATTCGTTCAACCCTGTGGCGGGAGTAGCCCCGGCGTATATGCTCCTCCTTTATTCTTTCCTTTTCGCTTTTCAGCATATCGGCCCACCCTTTCGTTTGGCCGGTGTATTTATTATTTATATCGGCTTTATTCCCAAAGACCTGAAGAAATAAATTCCCGGAAAGTTTTTTTCCGGGGGAAGACTTAATAGGGCATGCGGAGGTGGTATGGGCAAGCGCCGGAATTACAGCGGTTTTTTTAGTCACACAACAAAAGGGCGATAATGATCAGAATCAGAAAAATTATTATTCCCAGCAGTATATTTGTTATAGTCACCGGGCTGGGGAAGGGGATGAAGCTATCCAGTTCACTCATGGCAAATGCCTCCTTAACAGGTTATTGATAGCAGTATATGTAATCGCGGCCATTATTGCTACATCACGGCGGTGGCAGTCCCGAAAACTGGTAGATAAAGGACATTGGCCTTGCCTGGAGAATATTCATGTAACAATACACCTTTTTATTAAGATGATTATGGCAGTTACATGCGTTGGTTTTTTAAGTTATGGAATCGATTTTGATGGAACCAATTTTGTATCCCATGACACATATGTAAGGGTAAATGGTGTATGGAAATATGCTGTTATAAAATGAGAAGGTAAGTGGCCGCCATGATAAGGCGGCTAAGTTTTTGTTTTGGAGTAGTTGATAGAAGGCTCTACAGAGGTTTTAACGGAGTAAGAGTGTTTTGATTTAAACATCTCAGGAGATGCTTAAGTGCGACGAAAAATTCCTGTGGAACCTGCTTTCACTCTCCCAGGAGGGCAACTTCAAGGCAGGGCGCTTTGCCCTGATATACGCCGACGAACTTATAGTGGCTCATACCAACGAGAATGAATATAAGTCCTTTATCAGCAATAAGAAAAACGAGGCCCTGCAGTCCAGGATCATTGTTATAAAAATACCGTATAACCTCAGGGTCAGAGAAGAGGTAAAAATTTATGAAAAACTTATAAAGCAAAGCGACCTGAAGGACATTCACATCGCTCCCCACTCCCTGAAGGTGGCCAGCATTTTCTCAGTGCTGTCCCGGCTCAAGGAAAGCAAGAAGCAGGGGATGGACCTCCTGAAAAAGCTGAAACTTTACGACGGGGAAGATGTCGAGGGATTCAAGCAGAAGGATGTCACAGAGCTGCATAACGAGTTTCCCGACGAGGGGATGAGCGGGGTAGACCCCAGGTATGTTATTAACCGGCTGTCGTCCGCCCTCATCAGGACCACAACCCGGTGCATCAACCCGCTTGATGTGTTGAGGGCTCTTAAAGACGGTCTGGACCAGCACGCCTCCATAACCAAGGAAGAAAAGGAAAAGCTTTTAAACTTTATTTCCGTAGCCCGCAAGGAATATGACGAACTTGCCAAAAAGGAGATACAGAAGGCCTTTGTTTACTCATACGAGGAATCGGCCAAAGTTCTTTTCGACAATTACTTGGATAATGTCGAGGCTTACTGCAACGGTGTAAAGCTGAAGGATCCCATTACCGACGAGGAAATGGACCCCGATGAAAAACTGATGCGATCCATTGAGGAACAAATAGGTATATCGGAAAATGCCAAGAAGAGCTTCCGGGAGGAAATACTGATAAGGCTATCCTCGTACGCCCGAAAGAACAGGAAATTTGACTACAGGTCCCATGAACGCCTGCGTGAAGCCGTGGAAAAGAAGCTTTTCGCAGACTTGAAGGACGTGGTGAAAATAACCACTTCCACCAAGACTCCCGACGCGGAGCAGTTAAAGCGCATAAATGAGGTCACCGCCAAGCTTATAGACGAATATGGCTACTGTCCCATTTGCGCCAACGAGCTGTTAAAGTACGTAGGTAGTCTTTTGAACAGATAATGATACCTTTCTCCTTACGTGTAATGGAATTATATTAATAGGGAATTGGCCATTCCGGCCAATTCCTCCCGATATTTTAACCCGAAGCCTGGGCCGCAGGACGGCCCTGCTTTATTTTACCGGGGGGGGCCTAGAGTCACCATTAGGATTGATTTCATTTTTTAACAGCGGGGGCATATAATGTATAATATTCAGCACAGCCTTGTCACATAAAAGGTATTAAGGAGGGGTGTTGCCGTGACCGGAGGCAATTTCATTGTTTCCCGGGACGACTGGTCGTTGCACCGCAAAGGGGAGATTGACCGGCAGCGCCACCGGGAAAAGGTTAAAGAAGCGATAAAGAAAAACCTTGCCGATATTGTCAGTGAAGAAAGCATCATAATGTCCGACGGTAATCGTGTAGTGAGGGTGCCAATCCGCTCCCTTGACGAGTATCATTTCCGTTTTGACACCGGCAAAAAGAAGCACGCGGGCCAGGGCAGCGGAAAAAGCAAGGTGGGGGATGTGCTCGGGTCCGATCCGCAGGCCGCAGGGCCCGGCAAGGGAAAGGGAGCCGGAGAGGAGCCCGGCGTGGATTATTATGAGACCGATATGACGGTGGAAGAGCTGGCCGAGCTGATTTTTGAAGACCTGGGGCTGCCCAACCTTGAACAAAAGAAAAAACCCGAGCTTTCCTCCGAGTCCGTTGAGTTCAAAGATGTCCGGAAAAAAGGTATTTCAAGCAATATCGACAGGAAGAGAACCATATTTGAGGTTTTAAAGCGCAATGCGTTACAGGGAAAACCCGGGCTGCACGGCATTAAAAAGGACGACCTCCGTTATAAAACATGGGAAACGGTTTATAAGTATGAATCAAACGCTGTTGTTCTGGCCATGATGGATACCTCTGGTTCCATGGGCACGTATGAAAAATATATTGCTCGGAGCTTTTTCTTCTGGATGGTGAAATTTCTGCGCACAAAGTACCAGAACGTTCACATCGTCTTCCTGGCCCACCACGTAGAGGCTAAGGAGACCAACGAGGAGGAGTTTTTCACCAAGGGCGCCAGCGGCGGAACGAGATGCTCATCTGTTTACCGCCTTGCACTGGATATCATCGAAAAAAGATACCATCCCCAGGACTACAATATTTACGCCTTTCATTTCTCCGACGGTGATAACCTGGCCTCCGACAATGACCAGTGCGTCAAGCTGGTTGAGGAACTTCTTACCAAATGCAATCTTGTGGGGTATGGAGAAATAGAAGGCCCATATTATTACACCAGCACACTGAGGTCAGCCTACAAAAAGATTACCGACTCAAAATTCACCGCAGTTACCATAAAGGATAAGACCGGGGTTTACCCGGCACTGAAAAGATTTTTCAGTATCAACCCGGACCAGGCAAAGGTGTGACCGTTTGTCGCTCAAAGGAGTAATTCTTAACTATAGTAGTCCAGTAACGTTACATAGACAAACCATCAAAGGGTCTCACTTGTTGAAGGCATTAAAAGGACATATGAATGGTATAAGAGTAGATTTGATTAATACAATTGGTTTTCTAAAGAAATTATTTTCTCTTTGGACTGAAAAGCATAAAAGCTTAGCTTTCCGTCTGAAACGGATCAGTTTTAACCGTTCCGTATATTTTCTACAGTTATTAAGTTTAGTCAGAAAATTTAAATTTTTAGGGGTCTGGGGCCAATCATGATCACACAAAAGGCGGTCCCCTTGCCGCAAATCTCGGAAAATTCGGGCATCTATCAGCTTTATCTCTTTCTGTTTCGCACTACTTATCTGCAATCCTTCCCTCCCCGGCTCAATGAAGCTAAGATACAGACAGAAATGAACCGTATAACAGCAAAAAAAGCCCTCAGGGCTTTTTTTGGTGATTATACAGGCCTTGACGAAAAAGATGTTTTGTCGCAAAGTGGTAGTATCCAGACAGTCTGTGCTGAGGGGAGTTGTTTTGAGTGGAGGTTGTCAGCCTTACTCCCGGATCCCCGTTGTGCCGGGCCTTTGAGAATGACGAGATGCTGATCTATGCCTGGATTTCCGACCTTTCAGGTTGTTATTTCAATGGAATAATAACCGGTGGAGAACTGGCCGCCAGGGTTGCATGGCAGCTTGATCCCCCCTGGTGTTCGGAAAAGGGCGTTGTAGGCATTGTCACCCTTGAGACTTTGCACAGGTACCGCAGGCAGGGCTTTGCCCAGAAGTTGGTGAACTTTGTTCGGAGCAAGTTTCCCGACAGGCCGGTGGTTTTTGAGGTCAACACGCCCTGGGCCTATCATTTCTGGCAGAGGTACAATCCTGTGTCCCTGGGGAGGGGCAGAGGCCATTCCACGCTTCTGAAGCTCATACCCCTGGGGCAAAATAAAGAAGCGATCTAGCCAGTTTTAAAAAGAGAGAGAGGCAGGCCGGTAGCCTGCCTGTTTTTATGTTCTTGTGATAACAATCGTTATCGTTATGCCCCGTTTTTTAAAGGGTGAAATAATTCAATACCTTTGTGACGGCGGAAATGACATCCTCGGTATCACGGTCGCTCATGGAGGGGTACACAGGTAGGCAGATCAGGGTCCCGTAAATTTCCTCGGCTACTGGGCAGAGGCTGCCTTCCAGAGTGCACACGTCCGGGTGGCCTATCCAAAGGTAATATGGCTGTATATGTACCGGCATATACAGTACATCCACGCCGATGTTTTCTTTCAGTATAGCCTCGAATATTACCCTGTGCCCCGCCGACAGCTTATTTGGCCTGATGCGGACAGGGTAAATGTCCCAGGATGGGACCGCACCTTCAACTGGCGTAGGAGTTATAAGACCCTCGATGTTCTTAAATGCCTTGTTGTATTTCTCCGCAATCTCTGCCCTGCGCTTCAGGAAAGATCCTGCTTTCTTTAGCTGGGACAGCCCCAGCGCGGCCTGCATCCCGGTCATGCGGTAGTTATACCCTAGGTCCTGCATTTCCGCTCGGTGCCAAGGCCCCGGCTGCTTGGTAAGCCGGTTCTTATCCCTTACCATCCCGTTATCACGGAACATGGCCAGCCACTGGTAGGTCTCTTCACTGTCAGTGACCACCATGCCTCCCTCACCGGTGGTTAACCCGTTTGGAGATGAAAAGCTGAAAACTCCCATGTCTCCGTACCTGCCCACCATTTTTCCCCGGTATTCAGCGCCAAGGGCCCGGGTTGCGTCCTCAATTATCAGCACACCCTCTTTTTTGGCAATTCCGGTCAGCTCTTCCATTTGGCAGGGGAAACCCCCGTAATGAGAGATTATTATTGCTTTTGTCCTCCCGGTCATTCTCATCATGACCTTTTCAGGGTCAAGGGTCATTGTTGACCGGGACACGTCGGTAAATATGGGTACCGCCTTCTGGTATATAATGCAGTTTGTTGATGCAGGGTGGGTAAGGGGAGAGGCGATAACCTCTTCCTGAGGGCCTATTCCCCCCGCCATTAGCGCGATATGCATGCCCGCGGATCCGCTGGAGACCGCTACGGCATACTTCGACCCGGTATACGAGGCAAAGGCGCTTTCAAATTGCGAGACCGCCTCACCCATGGACAATACGTCACTTTTTAGCCATTCCACCACCGAACTGACGTCTTCGGCGCCGATAAATGGTAAGGCAAAGGGCAACATGCCTCCCCTTGCCGGTTTTCCTCCCGCAATTGCCGGAATGGTCATTATTCTAATTCCCCGTTAAACTCATTAATTCTGTTCTTGCCATTTTTCTTGGCCTCGTAAAGAGCCAGATCCGCCTTTTTGATAATGGTTTCATGGTTATCTCTGTTCTTGTCGTAAAATGCCACCCCGATGCTGACTGTAACCGACAGGCTGGTTCCATTGTGTTCAAATACGCTGTCCTGAATCGCTTCACGAATCTGGTTCAGCCTCTCATGGGCCTTTTCCCTGGAAATGTTCTGCATCACCAGTATAAACTCTTCTCCGCCGTATCTGGCGAAAACATCGTCCTTCCTGATCATGTTTTTTACAGTTCCAGCCAGGCCTACCAGTACCACATCGCCGAAATCATGCCCGTATCTGTCATTTACTTTTTTAAAATTATCTATATCAAACATTGATACGGCCAGCAGTTTGTCCTCCGCCAGATTGGCCAGTATCTTTTCAAAATAGTTAAAGAAATATGTCCTGTTGTACAGGCCGGTGAGGAAGTCGGTGTTGGCCATTGTGTTGACCTTTTCGTAAAGTTTGGCGTTTTCTATGGCCATACTTATCTGGTTGCAGATTATCTCCATGAAGCGTATGTCTTCGACGTCAAAAAGGTTATCCTCAGTATGCCCGGTGATGATTACGCCCATGAGAAACCTGTTTTTGGTGACCGGTGTGAAAGATATCCTGGTAACCGGGTCGAAGCCGTTCACCTCATGCACAAGTATCTTTTCATTGAGTCTTTCCTTGCTTTCCAGGTAGTAAAGGGCTCTGCTCCTTATATTGTCCAGCAGGTCCTCCCTCTTTTCGTTGGTGACCAGGTAACGCACGTCTTTCTGGTTTTCTTCAAAAATACATATGGTGCAGGTGTTTACGCCCATTATACCTATAATTATGTCGTTTACGGTATTCAACAGCCTATCCAGCTCAAGGGTTGAATTAATGGTGTCGCTGACCACCTGCAGAGTGAACAACTCGGCAACGTTTTTGGATATCCGGTCATTGTTGATCTTAAAGGTCTGTAGTTCTTTTTCAAGCTCTCTTTTTTCATTTTCCAGAAGCGAGTTGGCCTCTCTCAGACTTTCAAACAACCTGCGATCCTCTTCTTTTTGGTCCCTGGACGGAATAGTCAAACTGCGCGTCAGGGCAAGCCGGGCAGCCATAACGGCGGCCGTTCCGGCAAGGAGGGCTATATAAGCATATATGGAAAAGGCTGAGCCAATATATTTTATCCCGTGTGGATCGATCAATACGAAAAAAACGGCGAGTAGAATAATCTCCGCCAGTGTTAGCGAGGTATGAACCCTTTTATTTAAATCAGACATTTATCTCCCCACACCCCGAATAAGGTTATAATGCGTTCACCGGTTCATACCGGAAATATCATTATATAACCATATATCAAATATAACAACTTGTCAGCCAACCAAACAAGGTTTTTTTGGAAATAGGTCAATTTTTTTTGACATTTTGCAAGTTAATGGTTCTGAATGGAAAGAACATTGAACTTTCGTGCCAAATTTACAGTGACAAAAATTGAAAAAAGTTTTCTAAATGCATCAGGAAGGTGGTAAAATATACTCATCAATGATGAGGAGTGAAGGGAGATGCTAGATCCATATAAAGGCGGACTTTTCAGCATTAACCCCTACGCAGCCAAGAGGGAGATCAAGGGAAGGCTGGTGGTGATACTGAGGGGAAAGCTGGAAAACCGGCGCTTAAGTCTGGTTATACCCATTTCCAGGGCTGTGCTGAAAAATGATATTCATGAGCTGATAATAACCGACGAGGCCGAAGCCGGCCCGGGAAAAGCCGTCAACAGCATTTCCTACGCCGGGTTTGTTGAGATAACCGAAGGCGGGGTGCTGGTGGCAGGCGATGAAGTTGTTTGTAACGGGAAGGTTTTGGGTAGGGTTGCCGGGTTTGATGAGACCCACCTTCCCAATCACTTAAACATAGTCATATTCTCCGGTTCCAGGAACGACGGGGTTGAGCTGGGCCTGGCCCTGGAGTCGGAAATAAGTTTTAGAATAAAAAGGGATGGAGATGATCAATAATGTATGAAACCAAGCTGAAAGAGATTGGAATAACCCTGCCTGAGGCACCGAAACCCCTTGCCTCCTACGTTCCCGCCGTCATAGTGGACAAGTACGTGTACACCTCGGGGCAAATCCCCCTGGTTAACGGGGAGCTGAAGTTCAAGGGCAAAGTGGGGGCAGACCTCACCGAAGAACAGGGGTATGAGGCCGCAAAAACCTGCGCCATCAACTGTTTAAGCGTGGTAAGGGATCAGATCGGGAGCCTTGACAATATTGAAAGGATAGTTAAGGTTACCGGTTTTGTGAACAGCGCACCCGGTTTCGCCAACCAGCCCAAGGTGGTAAACGGGGCCTCGGACCTGCTGGGAGAAGTCTTCGGCGAGGCCGGCCGGCACGCCAGGTCGGCGGTGGGGGTCAGCGATTTGCCCATAAATGCCGCCGTTGAGGTGGAAATGATAGTAAAAGTAAAGTAATATAGGAATTCAGAGGGTAATTTCCTAAATACACGGGGGGTTCAAGGGGGTGTGCCCCCTTGCTTCATTGCGGGGTGAGGACGCGATACGTCCAAGGGGCGGCATCCCCTTTAAATAATGTAACTTTTTTAACCTTTGTGAATGTTGTATCATAATGTTGGTTGTAAGTGAAATTCACGACTATATTATTCAGGGTTTAAGTCCCCAAACAATGAAATAAAGATAAAGAAGGCCCGTTATTAAATGGATCCGGAGCCGGGATTGGGGGAGATCAAATATGACCGGTTTGGGTATGAGCGTGGCCAGGTTTGTGGAAGCTTGATTTCCTTTTTGACTATTATGTAAGCAACAGCAGGGAAGATGAATTTATGCAAATACTCTAAATGTATGATGGAAATTAATAGCTGCAGAATTTGCCCCTTATGGGGCATTTTAATTTTCCGGTGGCACCCCCGCTCTGTTGCTATAAGTGGCCTCGGACTTTGTTAAAATATGGGAACATGGAAAATAATCATCATTCCATTAAGAGAGATCTATGGCTTTTGTAATATCTTATATACCGGTAAAATTATTAATATATGACAAAGTTATTTACATATCATGTAATTATTGTATAATTGATTAGTAAAATTGAAAAATTTGGACAAATAGCTGTAATAGAATTAATTTAACCCGTTTGTATACTTGTCTTACGTCACGCGGCTGAAAGGCCGTAATGATGTATTTTACGGCAGAAACGAAGACAACCGATTATTGACGGGAGAATACTGAATGGCTGAATTCTTCAGGGGGCAGGTCGACTATATATATTTCTTCTGTGGTCTGGCCCTTGTTATTCTGGCGGCGGTGTGCTTCACCCCCCAAAAAACCTGCAAGCGTAATCTGCCTTGGAAATGGCTTTTGCTGTTCGGATTAAGCCAGGGGCTGTATGAATGGTTAAAGCTCCTTGCCGTAAGCTTTGGCGACAGCCCGTTCCAGGAAGCGGTTCGCTCCGGGTTTGCAATAGCATCATTTTTATTCTTGACGGAGTTCGGACGTGCCGGGGTTGTCACAGTATGGGGAAAGGGCCCCGGCCGGTGGGTTTTTGCGCCCTTTCTTCTGCTCGCAGCCCTGGGGGTGGTGGCCGGGAATATGGAGTTGGAAGCGGCGGTGCGTTACTCATTGGGCCTTACCGGTGGGCTATTGACGTTCCTGACTCTTATTGCTGCAGGAAAGCTGTTCCGGAACAAACTACTTAAAGCTGCCGGTGTGGCTCTGGGCCTGTATTCGTTTTTGACGGTCTTTGTCATATCTCCAGCTCCGTTTCTCCCGGCTTGCATAATAAATCAGGAATTGTTTTTTCACAATTTTTACATACCTGTTGACCTGGTCCGGGGGATTCTGGCCATTTGGGCCGCGATCCATATCTGGGCCTTTTTGCGTATTTCACCTGAATCAGGGGTAAGTCCTGCCGAACGTAACATCAGAAAAAATACTATGGTAATAATTGCCATTATTTTGGTGGTTATAATGG
>JBMOPB010000114.1:0-27403 GCA_049325055.1 Bacillota bacterium | reverse complement strand
GTTCAGGTGGAAGTCGGCGTGCTTGCCCTTGATGATCTGCACGCCAACGCAATTTTCGTCCAGTATCATCATACGGTATGTGCCCAGGTTTACCCAGCCGGTATCGGGGTCCTTGGTGATCATGGCTACCGCCGTTCCGATGAACCTGCCCCCGTCCATGGGATAAAACTTGGGGGTAGGGAAGTCAAAGAGGTTAACCTTGTCACCCTCGATTATATTTTCCATCACCGGGCCTGTAGGAACCTCGCGGGGAGGGATCATCTGCTTGATAGACAGTTCCATCCAGTGCCGGGACAGCTCGCACATGCTGGTGTTGACCGGCATATCCAGGGCTACGGCCAGCCTCTTGGAGGTGGTGAAGGCGCTGGTAAACACCGGAATGTCATAGCCCTTGGGCTTCTGGAACAAAAGGGCCGGGCCCTTTCTTTCCTCGTTTATCTTGGCGATGTGGGAGAGTTCCAGGTTCCAGTCCACTTCGGCCTCTATCCTTTTAAGTTCTCCGATTTCGTCACATTTCTGAATAAAATCCCTTAAATCCATATATCAAACCTCCGTTTGCGATTATTGGGGACAGGCCCGCTATTTATTAAAGAATTTTTTACCGGCCAGCAGGTTGCTGGTGATATGCTCCAGCGCGCTGAGCTTGGGCTTAACCACCGGCTGGGCTTCTTTTTTGCTCCAGACGGTCTCGGGCCTGGTTTGCAGCAGTATTATATTTTCGGGAGGGGGCAGGTCTTTGTCCACGGCCCACTCCAGGTCTTGAGGCATTCCGTAGTGCTGTTCCACCCGCTTGCCCAGCTTGGCAAGCTGTATAATTTCGCTGTCCTCCAGGCAGGGAAGGTCGGCTTCCTCCGGTTCAACATCCACGGCCATTATGTGTCCGTTGGGGCCGTACACCATTTTCATTTTCTTTGAGCAGATAACCCTTTTGTTGATCTGCAGGGTTACCTTATCGACTGTGTACTTGTCGGGGGTTACCTGGCCGCTGACCAGGCTTTCTCCCAGTCCCCAGCTTCCTTCGATAAAAATTCTTGAAAGGTCACCGTTAAGCGGAGCCAGGGTGAACATAACGCCGGACGACTTGGCGTTGACCATTTTTAGAACGGCCACCCCTATGGGGGAGCTTTCCACCCTCATGCCCCGCTGCATCCGGTAGACCACCGCCCTGGAATTGAAGGAGCTGGCCCATACTTTTTTCACGTGGCTTATCACTTCCTCCGGGCCATGAATGTTCAAAAAGGTGTCAAATTGCCCGGGCATGCTCACGGGGCCGCTGGACCGGATGGCCACGTTGACGTTTGGGACCCCGCATTTGGCGCATAATTTTTCATAGTGGTCAAGAATAGCATCTTTAATTCTTTCGGGCATTGGCTTTGATTCTATCAACTGGCTGATATGACGGCTGGCTTCTTCCAGGAGGTCCACGTCATCTTTCAGCCTGTCGGTTTTATCGGCCAGGTAATCAAGTATGGCCTGACCAACCCCGGTTTCGTCTATAAAAGTTTCGTAGGCCTTGAGTGATACGGCGAAGCCAGGGGGCACCGGCAGACCGGATCTCAGCATCTCCCCCAGACCGCAGCATTTTCTGCCGGCCAGGAAGAGGTCTTCTTTATCCAGATCCTCCAGCCAGTATACGAATTGTTTATTGTCCACGTATTACCCCCCTTTGTTTTGAGAAAAGAAGCAGGCGGGCCGGTCTACAGTATGGTAATAGTACCGCTGTTTCCGTCCACCCTGATTCTCATTCCGGTTTTTATGGCGGCAGTGGCATAACCTGTGCCCACCACCGCAGGCAGGCCGTACTCCCGGCAGACAATGGCGGCGTGGGACATTATGCCGCCAACGTCGGTGACCACGGCGGAAACTTTGGAAAATATGGGCGCCCAGCTTGGCGAGGTGGTGGGGGTCACCAGTATTTCTCCTTCCTGAAGTACGGAAAGCTCGGCCGGGCTGCGGACCATCCTGGCCACTCCCTCAACCACCCCGGCTGATCCAGCGAAACCTTTAAGCTCGGTAATCTCACCGGACAAGGTGGTGTCGGCGTCAAGCCAGGTGCTCAGACGTTCGGTTGTGATTCCCCACAGTATAATGGTGAAGGGCTCGTTAACCGTTTCTGGGGGAATTCCCAGGGCCGGCGGGGGCGGGTTTTCCCTGAATTTTTGGAGTACGCCCTTGCGCCACTCTATTTCTTTGGGCCAGTAGGACGGCCCCCGGGCCTTGACTCCGGTGGCCCATCCGCACACCAGGTCGTACAGAGCCTGCTGTATTTCAAAACGGTTCAAATACCATATATCTTCAACGTCGTTGAAGAAATTGTGGCTGACGAACACCTTGGAAAGCTCCCGGACCTTCATGTAGAACTTGGTGTGGAACCAGTGCTCCACAAAGAACAGGTGCTCTTCCACGTAAGGGAATACCGTCTGCGATATTTTCAGGAGCTGGCCGAAGGCCTGGCGGTCCTCGTCGGTCCGCAGCAGGCTGTAGTATTCCTCCACTATGCGGTCCCGCTCGCTGCGGATATCCTCCACCGGACGCTCAAGGCTTTCGCCGTTTTCCAGCTTCTTGATGTAGTTTTGGATGGACATAAAGGGAATTTCCAGCCGGTCGTACCAGCTCCAGTGGTCGTGATACCATCCTGTCCCGGAGGATATATAGAACCAGGGATGTTTGGCCTTTTCCAGCAGTTTCAGCCACTCCATGCCCGGGCCGGAACTTTTGAGCTTTTCTATTATCTCGTTGTGGTCAGCAGTGGAATTGAACACTCCGGTGATGCCCTGACTCACCGCTTCCTTGGCCAGTTCCTTCAGTTTCCGGTCGGGCTCAAAAAGAATCACGTCTATCCCCGAGATCATCTTGGTTATGGTGCTGTCCTCTATACCCGGGAAGGCCCTGCGGCAGACATCGGCGAAGGTGACGTAAGCCGCGTAGCCGAGATTCAGAAACTCGAAGTGATACTGCCACGCCTTAAGTCCCATGTTAATCAGATGGTCGTACTTAGTGACCAGGTGGTAGCCGCTGCTGAGCCCCACACCGTTGTGAACTATCGATATATCTTCCCTCTCGGGCAGGTCTTTTATTTCAATGCCGTCTACTTCCCTGATCAGATCCTCCATTTTAACCTTCCACTGGTCGTAGAGCCTGTTCCAGTTTTCGTAGTAGTAGCCGGCCCGCTCCATGAAGTGCTGCACTCTTTCTTCCACAACCTTCGGATCGGTGACCGGAACCGGGGTAATGTATATATAACCGTTGATTATCCGGTGGTCCACACCAAAGGCGGGTGGGACTATAAAAATACGGGTGTTGTTCTGTGAAAGGCCCAAATACCAGGCCTCATCCCAGATAAGGTCGAAGGGATACATGGGCTCAGGGTAATGCAGGCCGTCATAGAACCAAAGCATGCTGTTTTCGTATTCTTCCCGTTCCTTGTCGTCCGTTGTGAACCGGTAATAGTAAGGGTACATCCTTTCCCAGCCCTCGGTCCCCGGAATCTGGGGGACGTCTCCGGGCTTAATAAAACGGCGTTGTGTGGACATGGCCACCCTCCTTTAAATAAGATAAGAAAGGGGAGTATTCTGGTGGGTTTGCGGCAGCAATCACTTCCTTCCGAACTATTACCACATTTTTTTACGGAGCGGACAGGTTGAACAGCTTGACACCGGTTGTTCATCTGCTGTAAATTGAAAACATGAAAGCCCGCTGTGAACGCCGGCTTGCCAGGCCGGGGTTTACAGTGTCGCGGGAGCCACTGCCAGTCGGTTTCCTTGTCCGGGAGGACTGGTGGTGGTTTTTATTTTTGCCTATTTCAAGCCCTCGATGATTTTAAGGGCCAGCTGCACCTGCAGGTTGGTTTCCGGGTCATTGAGGTTAATATTTGCTATTTCGTATATCCGCCTTAACCTGTATTTCATGGTGCTGGAGTTCATAAAGCCGTCCCGGGCCGCCTTCTGGAGATTGCAGTTATTTTTGTAGTACAGGTTCAATGTATGAACCAGCCTGGAATTATGCTTTTCATCGTACTCCAGCAGCGGGCCGATGACATGGTTTATAAATTTTTTGAACTGATCCGGGTTTATGTTTAAAATACCGTAAATGCCCAGCATTTCATGAGCATGGCACCTGTTGCGGCAGTTCAGCGTTTTGATTATATCTATGGTGGTGCAGGCCTCCCGGTATGAAACGGAAAAACCGGATATTCCGCTGCACGGCGAACTGATGCCGGCCCACCAGGTGTAATTGGGAAAAGTGTTGTTCAACCTGTTTTCCAGTTCCGCCGCGATTTTTCTCAGGCGCGCGGCCGGGACTTCACTGACGGCCTCGTCCATTGTCAAAAGCCCGATTATATTAGCTTTTTTTCCGATAACAGTGATATTGGGGGAGACCTGTTTCACCGCCCGGTCAAGGGCCTGGTAAAGCACTCCCGCAGGTTTGCTCCCGGCACTGCACTGCCTGGCGCCGTTATTGGTTTTGTGGGCGAAATCAAAGGCCACAATTCTGAAAGCCTGAGTAAGATTAAGGCCGAATTTTTCGGCGCGGTGTATTATAATCTCCTCGTTCTCATAATTTCCCTCCAGTAGCTCCTCCAGAAAGTCCTTTTTCAGCCTTCTTTCGGTTTCAAAGGAGGCTTTTTGCCTCAAAAGGTCCAGGGCGATTACAGTGCCGGCATGCTCCATGGCTATGCAGTCCAGGTGGCTGAGGGGCTGGCACCCCTCCAGGGTGGCCACGAACCCCAGGTGTTCTTTTCCGGCTATTACCGGCGCTACAATCAGGTTGCAGGTGGTACTTGATTCATTACCTGCGGCCAGGGTGCATAAACGCTTGTCGGAGGAAAGTCCGGAAAGTTTTTCCCTGAACAGGCCGTCCAGGGTGATTTCCTGCCACAGCTTTTTTATGTCCGTGCCCGCTGCCTCGGGTTTGGCGTGGGATATGATGTGGAAGAACTGGTCTGCGATCAGTACCGGCCGGGCTATCATACCTGACAGGTTACGGCCTATTTCCTCCAGGCCGTGGCCTTCCAGAACCAATGAAGTGAGCCTGTTATGGATGCGGGTTGATTTTTCCAGCTCGTCGTGCCGGGAAAGAAGCAGGCTGTTGACCCGGTACAGCTCTGATATGTTCTCCTGCAGCTTCTGGTTGGTATCCTCATACGTTCTGGCGTTGCCAATGGCCAATGCTGAATGGGCTCCCAGAAACTGCAGTATTTCCCTGTCATGCTGTGAAAAACGGTCGCAGTTTATTTTATTTACCACCACCAGGGCCCCTATCGGCTCCCTCTTAAAATACAGGGGCACCCCAAGGAGGCTGGTTGCCTCAACGTCCGGACCATGGATGGTGAGGGGGCTGCCGTGGATTTCCACCGGGTGCCGGCTTTCCAGTATGGAAGTGATTACATTGCAGGGATTGGTGAGCACCCTGGTATTCACCTTTTCGGGAGTTACGGTTTCATAAAGCAGTATCCTTTTTGTGCGTTCGGTTATCACCGCCATTAGTGCCTTTTCCGCCCGCAGAAGCTTTTGGGCGTAGTCCACCGCTTTGGCCGGCATGTTAATGGAGCTTAAGCTGGTGCTGATATCGATTATGGCCTGGTTAAGTAATTGCCATGAATTTACTCTTTCCCGCTCCTCTTCCAGCATGGTCTGGAAATTCTTTAATATTGCGTTCCTCTGCAGGTCCTTTATGTTGCGGTTGGCCTTTCCATCCCAGTCCTGAACGGTTCTTATTTCGTACATGCAATGGGGGTCGCCCATACCCTGGCACATGGTTTCAACACAAACCACGTCCCGGCCCATGAACCCTGTGGCGAACCCGCTGGCGTATCCGGTCAGGGTCCAGCATATGGGTTCTTTGGCCGGGCCATACATGCGCAGGTAGTTTTCGGCCTCGTAGGAATTTTGCCAGGTCCCCCGCATGAGGAAGCTTCCTGCCTCCCGGTCAAACTTCAGCTCGGTACAGGTGGCGTAGACCATGCCTTTCAGAGAATGCATCCTTACTCCGGCCAGCATCCAGTCGGAATCATTTTCAAAATTAAAATAATCACGGAATGCCATTACGTCGAAGCTTCCGCAGCGGTACCCGAAACGGGTTACTATATTCCGGGCCATATCCACTCCCAGGTTTCTTACCAGCTCCTCTCTTAGCCGGAAGAGAACATTGGCCCGGAACAGCAGCATCCGGTTGCCCCGGAAATTTATCTTTCCTTCGTCGGGCTGTATATCAAAAAGTTCAGTAACAACCAGATCAGATACAATACTGGTCATACTTATCATCCTTTTAAATTAACTGAACTATCAGAAATTTTAGAGTTATTCTAGCACGGATGATGGCCGCATGCTATGCCCGTAAAGGCTGAAAATCTGGCTGAACATTTAGCCAAAATGGGTAAATGTCTGAATGTCATTACGGTCAGCCAAAGTGCCTTCTCAGTTCCCGGGCCGTTTCTTCAGGGAGATGGAACGACCACGGGTCTCCCAGCAGTGTTTGCATGTAGCTGACATCACTTCCCGCCAGGGGAGCGGTGGTGAACCTTCCGATCATGCGCAATGTGGCCCAGAACCCCTCATCCTCTTCCCGGGCCAGGTATAGTGCCGCGTTAAAGCCGGGAATACCGGACTGGTGGTAGTAACTTATCACTTTCAACAATCCTGAGACCAGATTATTGATGTCATTTTCATCGATATCCCACGGCGCCCTTTTACCCGGGATCACGGCGGTGATGTCAGCCAGGCCCCGGGGGGCGAAGGTGGTCAGCCATACCACGTCTCCGGTATTGCCCGGGTGCCTCTCTCCTCCGGCCTCCGTTTCAATAAGGTCGGACCAAAAAATGGACCGGTTGGTATTGTAGTAAAAATTGCCTGCTTCAACGATAGTCTGAACGTAAGTTGAGGGGTTTTTTCCGGCAATTACCTGAAGGTGGGGGTGGATCATGGATCCGCCGGCACAGGGCATGTAATTCCAGTTTACCGACCCGTAGCGGGACTTGCCGGGGTCCTTTCGATGCACTGTCACCAGGAATTCCAGTGATGCGCAAAGGCTCTGGAAAATCATATCCGCCGATATTTCCTCCATTTCCACGTAATGGTCCGGGGACATTATCACGACTCCGCTGTAAGATTCGTATACACTGAGGTTGGGGATAACGCACGCTTTGCCTGCTTTTAACCTGCCGGTGGGGATTAGGTCCTCCGGAAAGCGCGGGGTGGCCTTTTCAATGTTTTCCGGGCAAAAGGGGCAGGCGCTTTTTGATTCATCCGCCAGTGACTTCCACCGTTGTTCCGGAAAATTCATTTTCTTGGAAGGGAATATGCGTGAAAGCTGATTGGTCAGGGGGTCATACCTTATTTCGCAGTTTACCGGGGTAAGCTGAAAACCGGCCTTGGGGCTGTGGAACGACGTTTTCACAATTTCTTTCTTAAATTCAACTCTCATAAAACCTCCTTGCTGTTTGAAAAAGCATGTACTTTAATTATAGCCAGTGCCCTTTATAAACGATGTCGAAAAAGTATCCATGATAAAATGAAAAAATCCGGAGTAATGTCCGGATGAACCTAAAACCGCTATTTTTGTAATGGCTTGTAGTATAACTGGTCTTTTTCCATCTGAATAAATCCGTACTGGACAAAGAAGGGCATTGCCCTGAAGTCGGCGTAACACCTTAGTATCCCGTTGCACCCCTCCAGAAAAGACACCTCAACCATATCATCCAGCAACAGCCGCCCAATCCCCCGGCCCCTTAAGTGAGGCGCCACTTCTATAAATTCAATCCACAGTCCGTCACCTTTTTTATATACCCAGTAGACCACGTAGGCAATGAGGAAACCCTCGTGAACCCAGGCCAGGGATGGGATGTTGGGTCTTTTGCAGAGTTCGGCGAA
Organism: Bacillota bacterium; assembly: GCA_049325055.1. Lineage (GTDB taxonomy): Bacteria > Bacillota > Desulfotomaculia > Desulfotomaculales > Desulfocucumaceae > BRHc4a. The sequence goes on along the minus strand of JBMOPB010000114.1, from coordinate 19,535 downwards.
GGCCCTGTCAAGGTATTCGATCTCCCTGCGTAAAGGGGTTATGTGGGGAACCCACTGGTTATATATATCTTCTTTTTTAAACTCAATGAGTTTCCGTATCTCCATCGGTAATCACCTTAGCCAGCGCAAGTAACATAATTTGTTATTTGTTAAGTTATTTTACCAAAGAATTATAACAAAGCATGTCATAACCTGCCGAAAAGATATGGATTTTTATTCCGGGAGTTTTAGCCGCGACAAAGACTTTTCTTTACACAGTCTTGAGGAAAAAGGAGTACAGGCTTTCTGTGAAGAAATATATTTTTCAACATAACGCGTACAATGGTGATTAATTTGAATATTAAACAGTTGGAAGCATTTTTACTCATCGCCCAGCTCAAAAATTTTACAAAGGCGGCCTCGCAGCTTGACATGAGCCAGCCCGCCATAAGCTTTCAGATCAAATCATTGGAAGAGGACCTGAACATAACACTTTTTGAGCGCAATGACAAAAAAGTTGTTCTTACGGAAGCGGGAAGGCTTCTTTATCCCGTAGCCATGCAGATGGTACGCCAGTACAACAAGATCAGGGCCGGTATAGACGGTCTCCGGGAGCTTAAGGCGGGACACCTGATGCTGGGAGCCGCCCCGGTGGCCGGGGAGTGGCTGCTGCCAGTTGTTATCGGGGGGTTCAGGGAGCAGTACCCTGCGGTTACGGTAAGTTTGCAGATAGGTTCCAGCGCCAGGGTCTCCCAGTGGCTTAAAGACAGGGATGTGAATGTGGCGATACTGGGGGTTCCGGTAAAGGCCGAGGGAATTGAGTGCCAGCCGTGGACCAGGGACAACATGGTTATAATCACTCCCCCCTGGCATCCGTATAAGGGCAGGGAGGTTCCCCTGGCCGATCTTACACACGAGACCATAATACTGCCGGAGGCCGGGTCCGGCGGCAGGCTGGCCATAGAAAGCCAGTTTTCAAAACACGGTGTTTCCCTTGACCAGTTTGCCAGCTGCCTGGAACTGGGAAGTGTCCAGGCGCAGATAAACGCGGTTCGTATGGGGCTGGGTATAAGCGCGGTTTCACGCTGGGCGGCGTGGGAATTGCTGGAGAACGGCTCCCTGGGCGGGGTGGCTGTGCCTGATTTGAATATAAACTATGACATCTATATCGCATGGAACTGTTCCGGCAACGAGGGGCTTGCCTCAAATGCCTTCCGGTCCTTTGTCACCGACAAGGAAATCACCGGCCGGCTGATACAGGGGTTGACTTTTTTTCACAAATCTTAAAAATGATAGAGACTGGAAACCCCCGTCAGCTTTGGATGGGGGTTTCCAGGGAGAATAGGGGTTTTTGGTTGTAAAACCGTTAATGTTTATTCCTCTCTTTGTAAGCTGTGTGCAGCAATTCATGGGATTTGTGCCCCAGGGGCTCACCCAGGAATTGCTTGTACAGCTCCGCCACAGCGGGGTTTTGGTGGGATTTGCGCAATACCATGGCCCTGTCGGCCGTATAGATGCCCCCAAGCCTTTTTTCCCTTATCTCTCTGTTGGTGGGCATGGGCTGGCCGCCTCCTCCTATACAACCTCCGGGGCAGCACATTATTTCTATAAAGTGATATTGTTCTCCGTTTTTTATTCTCTCCATTATTTCCCTGGCGTTGGACAGCCCGTGGGCGACGGCCACCTTCAGTTCGGTGCCGTTTAGATTTACTGCCGCCTCCTTGACCCCGGTAAGCCCCCGCACCTCGTGAAAATCCAGGGAATCCAGTGTTTGCCCTGTCACCAGCTCAAATGCCGTGCGCAGCGCCGCCTCCATGACACCTCCTGTGGAACCGAATATGACTCCGGCGCCGGTGGATATTCCGAAGGGGTCGTCGTATTCTTCTTCTAAAAGGGTGCTGAAATCTATTCCCGCCACTTTAAACATTTTGCCCAGCTCGCGGGTTGTCAGCACCACGTCAATGTCACGGTAGCCGCTGCCGGTCATTTCACCCCGGCCCGCCTCAAACTTCTTGGCCGTACAGGGCATGACGGAGACCACGAATATTTCTGCCGGGTCGATGCCTGCCTTCCGGGCGTAATAGGTTTTGGCCAGTGCCCCGAACATCTGCTGCGGGGACTTGCAGGTGGAGAGATGAGGCAGCATTTCCGGGTAGAAGTGTTCTATGAATTTTATCCAGCCTGGGCAGCAGGAGGTTATCAGCGGCAGTGTGCCGCCTTCCTGTATTCTTTTTAACAGCTCGCTTCCTTCCTCCATTATGGTGAGGTCGGCGGTAAAGTCGGTGTCGAAAACCTTGTCAAAGCCCAGCCTTCTTAAGGCAGTCACCATTTTCCCGGTAACCACGCTGCCGGGATCCATGCCGAACATTTCGCCGATGCTGACCCGGGTGGCCGGGGCTGTTTGCACCACCACGTGCTTTCGGGGGTCGGCCAGCGCGGCCCATACCAGTCCGGTGTCGTCTTTCTCGCAAATGGCCGCCGTGGGGCATACCAGTGCGCACTGGCCGCAGTTGATACAGGCCACATTGCCCAGGGGCTCCAAAAAGGCCGGCGCCACAACGGTGTCGAAGCCGCGTTCCTGGGGGGCGATGGCGCTGACCGCCTGCACTTTTTCGCATACCGCCACACACCGGCGGCAGAGCACACACTTCCTGGGGTCCCGGAAAATGGACGGGCTGGAATCATCCCTTTCGTAGGGCGGCAGATCTCCGGCAAACCTCAAGTCTGTTATTCCCATTTCCAGGGCTAACTGCTGCAGCTCGCAGTTTGTGCTGCGGGGGCAGGTGAGGCATTCTCTGGGGTGGTTGGACAGTATAAGCTCCAGGTTCAGCTTCCTGGCCTGCAGTACAGCGGGGGTGCCGGTGCGCACCACCATCCCCTCGGACACCGGTGTGACGCAGGAAGCCTGTAAGGTCCTGGCGCCCTGTACTTCCACCAGGCATATCCGGCAGGCGCCTATCTCATTTATTTCTTTCATGTAGCAAAGGGTAGGGATTTTTATTCCCACCAGTTTGGCCGCCTCCAGAACGGTGGAGCCTTTTTCCACTTCTATTTGGATACCGTCTATGGTTATCGTTACAGATGACATTTGTTATTCCTCCATTTGATTAAAGGGTGATAATAGCGCCAAACTTGCACTTTTGCCTGCAGGAACCGCACTTGACGCATTTTGCCGAATCGACCAGGTGTGGCTTTTTCTTTTCTCCGGTAATGGCTTCGGATGGGCATACCTTGCTGCACAGCCCGCACCCCTGGCAGGCCTTGGGGTCTATGTAGTATTCCAGCAGCTCGGCGCAGGCCCCGGCCGGGCACTTTTTGTCCCTGACGTGGGTCTCGTACTCGTCCCGGAAATAGCGCAGGGTGCTTAGGACGGGGTTGGGCGCGGTCTGCCCGAGGCCGCACAGTGCGGAGTTCTTGATGCCCTGGCTCAGCTCTTCCAAAAGCTCAATATCACCTTCCTGACCTTTGCCGGTTGTGATTCGCTCCATTATTTCCAGCATGCGCTTCGTACCGATGCGGCAGGGTGAGCACTTGCCGCAGGACTCTTCCTGTACGAATTCCAGGAAAAACTTGGCCAGGTCCACCATGCAGGTGTCCTCGTCCACTATTATCATCCCGCCGGACCCCATGATGGTGCCCAGCTTGGTCAGCGACTCGTAATCCACGGGAGTGTCCAGGTATTCCGCCGGTATGCAGCCGCCCGACGGCCCTCCGGTCTGCACCGCCTTAAAATTCTTGCCACCCGGGATGCCGCCGCCGATGTCGAATATTATTTCTCTCAAGGTGGTACCCATGGGCACTTCCACAAGGCCGGTGTTGTTTATCTTCCCGGCCAGGGCAAATACCTTTGTTCCCTTGCTTTTTTCAGTGCCGATTGCCGCGTACCACTGCGCTCCGTTTAAAATAATGGGGGGTATGCTGGCCAGTGTCTCCACGTTGTTGATTACCGTGGGTTTTCCCCACAGTCCCTCCTGGGCAGGGAAGGGCGGCTTCGGGCGCGGCTCGCCCCTGCGGCCCTCTATGGAGGCCAGCAGGGCGGTTTCCTCACCGCACACAAATGCCCCGGCGCCGACCCTTATTTCAATGTCGAAGCTGAATCCGGTTCCAAAGATATTCTCTCCCAGCAGCCCGTAAGACCGGGCTTTGTCAATGGCTGTCTCCAGCCTTTCCACCGCCAGGGGGTACTCCGCCCGGACATAAACGAAACCCTTCGGTGCGCCTATGGCATAACCGCAGATGGCCATGGCCTCAAGCACCGAATGGGGGTCGCCTTCCAGTATGCTGCGGTCCATGAAGGCCCCCGGGTCCCCCTCGTCGGCATTGCAGACAACGTACTTGGGGTATCCGGAAGAACGGGCGGTGAATTCCCATTTGAGCCCGGTGGGGAATCCCGCACCACCACGCCCGCGCAGGCCGGATTCCTTCATAACGTCCACCACCTGCCGGGGCGTCATTTGCGAAAGCGCCTTGCCAAGGGCGCGGTATCCGTCCCGGGCTATGTACTCCTCCACCGATTCCGGGTTGATAATACCGGTATTGCGCAGGGCTATCCGGGTCTGCCGCCTGAAAAATTCAAGCTGTTCGTAGCTGGCCACCCCTGCCTTTCCGTCCGGCTGGTGCAGAAGGCGGGTAACCACCTTTCCCTTCAACAGGTGCTGGAACACGATTTCCCCGGCGTCTTCGGGCTTTAACCGGCGGTAAAAAACCCCGTCGGGGAATACCATTATTACCGGGCCAAGGTCGCAGGGCCCCATGCACCCGGTCTCCACCACTTTTATTTCCTTCTCAAGTCCGTATTTGTCTATATTGATCTGAAGCGCGCTTTGCACCGACTTGCAGGCGGAAGATATGCAGCCTGCTCCCGCGCAGACCAGAACGTGCGATCTGTACATTTCCATTATTGTTTATCCTCCTTGTACGGCCCGCTGTATTAATTGGTGTTGGTCCATTCCTTTATGACTTCACCTTTGGCAATGTGCCTTTTTACTATTTCCCTGGCCTTTTCCCGGTCAACGTTTATGTAGGTGGTCTTTTCATCGCCCTTTTTAACCTCCAGGAGAGGTTCATGCTGGCAAAGGCCGACGCAGTTGGTCTGGGTCAGGGCCACACCGTTCAGTCCATGATCTTTTAACTCTTCCAGCAGCGCCTTTACAATTTCCCTGGCCCCGGCCGCGATACCACAGGTGCCCATGCTGACCGTAACGGTTACTTCCTGGTTCTTTTCCCTTATTTTCAGGTCCTGCTGCAGCTTTTCGCGGAGTTTATCCAGTTCTTCCAAACTTTTCAATTATTTTTGCCTCCCTCAAATCCCCAATTTTCAGGGAAAGGTAATCATTAAGCCACGCCAGCACCGCCGGCGTTTGTACGGGTATTCACCCCAGTGTGCCGACTAATTCCTCTGTATTGAAAAAGAAATGATTTCCGTTATATTCGTGCTTGTAAATTAGGTGAAGATTCCTGTTGCCCGCTATGAGGACGTTCAGTGTCCCGGCAATGTCTCCCAGGGGGGCCCGGTCGGGGTGTCTGTGAGGAAACACAGCCGTGACGGTGGTTCCCGCCGTAGGCATCCCCCTTATTCTGAAGCTCCCCCCGCACCTTTCCACGGCGTCACGCAGAAGTGGAATGCCCAGTCCCACCCGCTTGTTCTTTTTCGTGGTATAAAAGGGGTCCAGTACCTTGGGAATGTCCTCGTCGGCAATTCCGAGGCCGTTGTCCCGCACTTTAAATTCCAGATAATTCTCTGCGGTGTTTTCCCGCACCAATATTTCCAGCCTGGTGGCGCCGGCCTCCAGGGAGTTAAGTGAAAGGTCAAGTATGTGCTGGGACAGCTCTTCCAAAAAACCTCACTCCTTTGTATACCTGGAGAGTATGTCGGCCATTTTTTCATTGTGAACCCTGGCATACACGTCATTGTCCACCGTTACCACCGGTCCCAGCCCGCACGCTCCCACGCAGCGGACGACATCCAGTGAAAACCGGCCGTCTTCGGTGGTTTCGCCGGGCTTAATCCGAATGTCTTCTTCCAACTTGTTGAGCAACTGCCTGGCGCCGCGGACATAGCAGGCTGTTCCGGCGCAAACGCTTATTTTATGCCTGCCTTTGGGGACGCTGGTGAAAAAGGAGTAAAATGATACCACCCCGTAGACCATGGACAGGGGAACGTTAAGTGTTTCGGCCACCCGGACCTGAATTTCCCTGGGGAGATAGCCCACCGTGCTCTGGGCTTTGTGAAGGGCCTGTATTAAACTGCCGGGCTGTCCCCGGTATGGATCCAGTATGCTGTATACCTCATTTAGCTGCTCCTGGGTCAGGTTATTGCGGCAAGAGCAGTTGTGTGACATTTTGCCTGCCTCCTCGATCTCTGTTATTTATTTGTACGCATGGTATTGTCTGGAAAGATAATGCTGTAAAGCCGCCCGGATGCCTGAAAATTGTCCAGCCTGGTAGTGAACAGGGGTATCCCCTCTTTTTCGGCGGATTCAAGGGTGTCCTGACCGGGCATGCGGTTGCCCGTTATCACCACACCGCTCAGATTGAGGAGTGACGCCACCGCAATCACGCTGCGGTGACGGTGAATGGTAATCCACAGGTCTCCCTGTTCCGCACGGGCCAGCACGTCACTAAGCAGGTCGCCGCAGTAGGCGCCCGTTACCGTGCGCCGGACTGTCTCCGGTCTGGTCTCAAGTTTTAATTCCAGGGAGCTGATAATTGATTGCCAAAGGGTCATTCTTTCTCCCCCCTGCCGGTGTTTTCCCTTTCCCGGAACATGGCAGGGGGCTGCATGTGTGAGAGGTCCACTATTTCCCTTGCCAGTTGCTGCAGTCTTTCCCTGAGCTTGAACACACAGTATGAAGTTTCGGCGTACCCCCTCACAATGTCTTCCGCCAGGGCCCGGCAGTTGGGCGACCCGCAGGATCCGCAGTCCAATCCCGGAAGTTCACCGGTGATTTTTTCAACGTCTTCAAGCATTACAATAGCCCGGTCGATATCCCCGCTCAGCTGCAGGGCCGGACGGGGCGTAATTTTGTTTTTCAGCCGGTAGAAGTCTGGGTCGGCGGGAAATTGCGGCAGAGGGGCCTTTTGCCTGACGAGCGCTCTAACCAGGTTATCCATTCTAACTCTTGACACGAAGGGGTTTTGGGGAACCAGGGGGCCGCCTATACACCCTCCGGAGCAGGACTGCGCCTCAATATAGTCAATGTCTCTCAGACCGCCCCTCTCGATTTCTTCCAACAGGTTAATCACATTGTGAATACCGTCAACCGCCAGCAGAGAATGGCTCATAATGGCATGGTTCTCACCCCCTGACTTGCCCCAGCCCACTCCCCGGGGAGGTGAATACACGTATTGCGGGATGGACCGGGGGGATTCAAGTTTCGCCAGTATTTCTCCGTATATTTCAGACATTGAAATAGCCCCGTTAACGTATGACATGGGCCCGAAGGGCTGTTTAACAGCGGTGACCTTGGCGGGACAGGGAGTTATGAAAAAAATTCCGATTTCTTCATCTTTCAGCCCATGTTGACTTATTGCCTTCTCCCTGGCCAGCCGGGCCGATATCTCCATGGGGGTTTCCAGGGGCACTATATGATCCAGGAGCCCCGGGAAACGAACCTGCATCAACCTTACCACCGCCGGGCAGGCAGAGGAAATCAGGGGCCTTGGCCCGGGGGGGGAGAGAGATTCCCGCAATTTAACCGAGACTGCCTCGGCCCCCAGCGCAACTTCGTAATAATCGTCAAAGCCCAGGTCCATAAGCGCTCCCATTATGTTGGCCGGCATTACATGAGGGCCGAACTGGGCATACAGGGACGGCGCCGGGAGGGCGATGGTATATTTGTAGTCATTAAGCCTCTCAAGGGGGTCGGTGATGGCCAGCTTGGCCCGGTTGGGACATATACGTATGCACTCGCCGCAATCAATGCAGCGCTCTTCTATTATCCTGGCCCTGCCCTCCCTGACTCTTATAGCCTCGGTTGGGCACCGCTTTATGCAGTTTGTGCAGCCTTTGCAGTTATCACGGTCAAGCATGACCGAATGAAAGTACTGTTGCATTTTTTTCACCGCTTACTGATTGAAAATTACCGTTCTGAGCGTGGTTCCCCGGCCGACCTCGGTTTCGATTTCAAGCTTATCGGAACACCGGTTGATGTTGGGCAGCCCCATTCCTGCCCCGAAGCCCATTTTTTTCACATGGGGAGGGGCCGTGGAATAGCCTTCCTGCATGGCCAGCGAAATATCGGGTATACCGGGGCCTTCATCTTCGGCCGATATTTCCGCCCTGTCCGGGTACACGGACAGGGTCAGTATTCCCTGCCTGGCGTGAATGACTATGTTCAGCTCGGCCTCATAGGCAACTATAACGGCCCTCCTGACCGTGTTAACATCCATTCCCACCATTTGCAGCGCCTTTTTTATTTTGGTGGCCGCCTCTCCGGCCCTGGTGAAGTCGTTTCCCTTTACACTGAACTCCAGTTTCAACGTCAGTTCACTCCCCAAAAGGCGTCAGGAACTGCGGAGGCCGTGCTGGTACAGCCGGCCGCAGCCTTCAAAAAGAAAGAGCCTTGTTACCAGGAGAGGAATCTTTCTTTTCCTGGCCATTTCAATAATTTCCGGGCCGGGCTTTTTGCCGCGTACGAATACAATGGCCCTGGCCTCGATCATGTCCGCTACGCGAATAATCTGAACGTTGGTAAGTCCGGTGAGAAGCAGGCAGTCCGCCCTGGAAAAGCAGAGGGAATCGCTTATCAAATCGCAGCCGAAACCCGAACTCACCGTTATATCCAGCATGTCTTCCCCTGTGATTACTTCCGCGTCCAAGATGCTCTTAACATCAGCAAGTTTCAACAAAGTCACCCGCCCATAAATAATTCTTATGGATATATGCGAATAATAATAAAATTAGTAAATAGATATTGATAAAATAAGTGAATGATGTTATATTTCATAATAATCATACTTTAGGAAAAAATCAATCTTAATATTCAAAAAATAATATCTAAATATAGTTTATTGGGAGTATCCGATGAGCATCGAGAAAGTACTGGAAAAAACTGACAACGGAACTGTTTCACTGACCAGGGAAGATATACTGTCCCTTCTCCAGGCCAGTTCCGCCGAAAAGAAACTGCTTTATGAAAGGGCCGACGACATAAGGTACCGGAGGTTGGGGGATGATGTTCATTTAAGGGGTATTATCGAATTCTCCAACCACTGTTACTCAAATTGCCTGTACTGCGGCCTGCGTGCGGAAAACAGGGCAGTTAGCCGCTACCGCATGGATCCGGGGGAAATACTGTCCGCCGCGCGGACAGCCGCCGGCATGGGGTTGAAAACAGTGGTTTTGCAGAGCGGCCAGGATCCGTATTATACTAAGGAAACACTAGTTGACATCATATCAGCCATCAAGGGGGAACTGGACGTTGCCGTCACCCTTTCTCTCGGCATACGCCCGGAAAGCGAACTGGTGGCCTTCAGGGAGGCCGGAGCCGACAGGTACCTCTTAAAGCATGAAACCGCCGACCCGGACCTGTTCGCCGCGCTCCGGCCGGGCACCGGCCTGGGGGAGCGTATTGGCTGCCTGCGTGCCCTTAAAGATATGGGCTATCAGGTGGGTTCCGGGAATATAATAGGGTTGCCCGGACAGACTGCTGACACCTTGGCCCGCGATTTATTATTACTGAGGGAGCTTGATGTGGAAATGGCCGGTATCGGCCCCTTTGTTCCAAACCCCGATACTCCGCTGGGATCTTATCCACGCGGGGGGCTGGAGGCTACACTGACCGCCATAGCGGTTGCCCGCCTTTTACTCCCCCAAGCGCATATCCCGGCCACCACCGCCCTGGGAACTATGCACCCGCACGGACGGAGGCTGGCGCTTCAGTGCGGCGCCAATGTAGTCATGCCAAATGTTACGCCGCGTAAGTACCGCCCCCATTACAGCATTTATCCCAATAAACTGGGTTACGATAAAGATCCGCAAATCTCGGTTGATGAAATCCGTTCTTTTGTTTTGGATATGGGCCGTGTTCCCGGGAGCGGCTACGGGCACAGCCCCAGGTGGTCCGGACCGCCATATGGCCGGGGGGAGGGAAACCGTTTTGGGCTTCAGAGTGGAGAATGATTTTCTGGGGTCGGCGGAGGTGCCCCGGGATGCATATTACGGCATACATACATTAAGGGCGGCCGGCAACTTTCCGGTATCAGGCATAAAGACAAATCCGGCGCTCATCCGTGCGCTGGCCATGGTCAAGAGGGCGGCGGCCGGGGCCAATGTCAGCGCCGGCCTTTTGGACCCCAAAATAGGGGAGGCCGTGGCCCGGGCAGCGGAGGAAGTGGCAGGGGGCCTTCTGGCCGACCAGTTTATAGTGGACGCTCTCCAGGGAGGGGCTGGGACTTCCACCAATATGAATATGAACGAGGTGCTGGCCAACCGCGCCATAGAGATACTGGGGGGCGAAAAGGGTGACTACAGCCTGGTGGACCCGCTCAGGCACGTTAACCTTTCCCAGTCCACCAACGATGTTTATCCTACTGCCCTGAAAATTGCGGCCATCGGCATGGTATTGCGGCTGAGCGATTCCATGGCGGGGCTTCAGGCGGCCCTGCAGGAAAAGGAGGCGTTATTTGCAGGTGTTATCAAGCTGGGCCGTACCGAAATGCAGGACGCTGTGCCCATAACCCTGGGCCAGGAATTCGGCGCCTATGCCGAGGCCGTGGCCAGAGACCGCTGGCGGCTGTACAAGGCAGAGGAGAGGCTGCGGCAGGTAAACCTTGGGGGGACTGCTGTCGGAACCGGACTTAACGCCGACAGTAAATATATTTTCACGGTGATTGAAGTGCTGCGGGACATTACCGGCTATGGCATCTCCAGGTCTGAAAACATGGTGGACCTGACCCAGAACACCGATGTTTTCGTGGAGGTTTCAGGCCTGGTTAAGGCGGCGGCGGTGAGTTTGGCAAAAATAGCAGGGGACTTGAGGCTGATGTCCTCCGGCCCCTTGGGGGGGCTTGCCGAAATCAAACTTCCCCAGTGTCAGGCGGGGTCTTCTATAATGCCGGGGAAGGTCAACCCGGTAATACCTGAAATGGTTACCCAGGTATGCTTCCAGGTAATGGGAAACGACCAGGTAATAGCCATGGCCGCTGCTTCAGGCCAGTTGGAGTTAAACGCCTTTACGCCACTTATCGCCCACAACCTTCTGCAGTCCCTGGAAGTACTTACAAATGCGGCGGATATTTTTGCGGAAAAATGTATCATGGGAATAACTGCTGACGCTGACAGGTGCAGGGGTTGGCTGGAAAGGAGTCACGGCTTCATTACCGCGCTGGTGCCGTACCTGGGGTATGAGAGGGCGGAGGGGCTGGTGGAGAGGTCTCTGGAGGAAGGTAAAGGCCTGAGGGAACTGGTTGTGGATACGGGCCTTTTGAGCCCGGAAGATCTTGAGAAAATATTATCCCCCGGCCAGTTGACCAGGCCGGGTGTGGCAGGGGCCAGGCATTTTAAAAAAGGGTGATGTAAATGAGTGTGGGGGGATTGAATGAAACTCCCCGGGGCAGCAGGCTCCACATAGCTATTCTCGGGAGGCGGAACGCGGGCAAGTCCAGCCTTATCAACGCTCTGACGAGGCAGGAGGTGGCCATTGTTTCGGACGTTCCCGGCACCACCACCGACCCGGTATACAAATCCATGGAGATACTTCCATTGGGGCCGGTTGTGATTATTGACACTGCCGGGATAGATGACGAGGGGGAACTGGGTGATCTGAGGGTTAAAAAGACTACCGGGGTGCTGAACAAAGCTGATTTAATGGTGCTGGTGATTGACCCCGGGCAGGAGGTTGACCGGTACGAGATTGACCTGATTAAAAGGGCAGGTGATAACAACCTCCCGGTGGTGGGGGTTCTTAACAAAACCGACCGGTATCCTGAGTCCGGCGCCGGGGACCTCGAACAAAAGCTGGGAATTCGTCTGCTTCCGGTCAGTGCGGTTACCGGCCGCGGAATAGAGGATTTAAAGAGGGAGATCATCCGGTCGGCGCCACGGGAATGGGCTGCCCCGGCCATAATCGGGGACCTCATCAGCCCCGGTGACGTTGTGGTGCTGGTTGTCCCCATCGACCTGGCCGCGCCCAGGGGAAGGCTGATTCTGCCCCAGGTTCAGACCATAAGGGACATACTGGACCACGATGCCATGGCGATGGTGGTCAAGGAAAGGGAGCTGAAAAAGGCGCTGTCGGAGCTGGGCCGCAGGCCCAGGATGGTAGTTACCGACTCCCAGGCGTTTTTGAAGGTGGATGCCGATACTCCCCGGGATATAATGCTGACATCATTTTCAATTCTTTTCGCCCGGTACAAGGGAAATTTGGAGGCACTGGTATCGGGCGCCCGGGTGGTGGACGATTTGAAGCCCGGGGACAGGGTGTTGATCGCTGAAGCCTGTACCCACCACCGGGTGGAGGACGATATCGGCACCGTAAAGATTCCCCGCTGGCTGCGGCTTAAAGCGGGCGGCGAACTTCACTTTGAGTGGTCAAGCGGCGCCGGGCTGCCGGAAAACCTCAAGGAATACAATCTCATTGTCCACTGCGGCGCCTGCATGATCAACAGGAAAGAGATGCTGCACAGGATAATGAGGTGTGCGGAGGCCGGGGTGCCCATAGTAAATTACGGTGTTTTGATCGCATACGTGCATGGAATACTGAAAAGGGCGCTGTCTCCTTTTCCGTCGGCGCTCCGGCTGCTGGAAGACTGACAGGGCCTAAATTATAATTTTGGTTTAATCAATCTATTGCTTAAGGAGGGGAAAAAGGGTATTCCTGCTGACGCGGGAAGCCCGGCGAGCCATGGATCACAATTATTCCTCGGATTTTATAGACGAGAAAGAGATTTACGGCCTGTTGGAAGAGGGGAGAACAACCTCCACCCGGAAGGCGCTGGAAATCGTTGAAAAAGCGGGCAGGGCCGGGGGGCTTACTCCGGCCGAGGCCGGGGTGTTACTGAATGTGGAGGACCAGGGACTTTTGGAGAAAATGTATTCAACTGCCCGGGCCGTTAAAGAGAGGATTTACGGCCGCCGGCTGGTATTTTTCGCCCCCCTGTACCTCAGCAATTATTGTGTCAACAACTGCTCCTACTGTGGGTACCGCCGCAGCAACAGTGACATGGTCCGAAGGCGGCTTTCCATGACGGAAATAGAGGAAGAGGTGCGAATACTGGAGTCCCTTGGCCATAAGCGGCTGGCAGTTGAGTGCGGTGAACACCCGGAAGAGTGCACTTTGGATTATGTTCTGGAAGCCATCAAAACAATATATTCAGTTAAAGAAAACAACGGCAGCATCCGCCGGGTCAATGTAAACATAGCCGCCACCGGGGCGGAGGAATACCGCCGCTTAAAGGAGGCGGGAATCGGAACGTACATACTTTTTCAGGAGACTTACCACCGGGATAGTTACCGTAAAATGCACCCCCAAGGGCCCAAGTCGGATTACCACTACCACCTCACCGCCATGCACCGGGCCATGGAGGGCGGCATCGACGATGTTGGCTTTGGTGTTCTCTACGGCCTCTATGACTATAAATTTGAGGTTCTGGCCACCTTGATACACGCCCGGCACCTGGAGGATAGCTTCGGGGTGGGGCCCCACACCATTTCGGTGCCGCGCCTGCGGCCGGCCTCGGGGGTGTCGGTGGAAAACTTCCCTTACCTGGTACCGGACAGTGATTTCAAAAAACTGGTGGCTGTTTTGAGGCTGTCGGTACCCTATACCGGAATTATACTATCCACACGTGAAAGACCTGCCTTCAGGGATGAGCTTTTATCCGTGGGGGTGTCACAGATAAGCGCCGGGTCCTGCACCGGGGTGGGCGGGTACAAAGAAGAGTACGGCGGGGATGCTTCACGGAGCAAGGTCAACACAGCCCAGTTCAACGTAGAGGACCACCGGAGCCCGGACGAGGTGGTGAAGAGCATCTGCGCTTCCGGCTACATCCCCAGTTTCTGTACCGCCTGTTACCGCAGGGGCCGGACCGGGGACCGGTTTATGGCACTGGCCAAATCCGGGGAGATAGGGGATATATGCCAGCCCAACGCCATACTTACCTTCAAGGAATATTTAATTGATTACGCATCTCCGCAAACCCTGGAGATTGCTGAAGGCGCAATCAGGGAGCACCTCCTGATGATACCCAGCAGCCCGGTCCGGAAGGAAACCGAGGCAAGGCTGGAGCGAATCGGAAAAGGGGAAAGGGATCTGTATTTTTAAATAGGAGATGGATAACCGCTGGCCGGCGGTTTTTTTTTGTGATGTTACCAGACTTGTAACATTTTCGCAACAAAATGGCAACATTCTCCGCATATATTTTTTATAGTTACAGACCTTTGCTCAGAATGTTATCGGAATGGGGTGAAGGAAATTAGCGCCAATTTTTTGCGAAGAACCAGCCAGTTTTTGTTTCTGGGTTTTATGACCTTTGCCGCTGTGCTTCACCAGATAAGGGGAGGGGGACCGCAGGGGACGGCGCCCGTGGACGCGCTGTGCCCCTTCGGCGGAATTGAGGCCCTGTACAAGTTGCTGGCCTATGGCGAGTTTTTAAAGCGGACCAACACTTCAAACCTCGTACTGCTGGCCGGCGTTGTGATCATGGCCCTGGTGGCGGGCAAGTCCTTTTGCAGCTGGATATGCCCCCTGGGCACTCTCCAGGAGTGGCTTGGCAGTGTAGGGAAAAGGCTTTTCGGCAGGACTTTTCATCTGCCCGGCCCGGTGCACCGGATTCTTTCAAAACTTAAATATGTTGTTCTGGCACTGGTGCTGGCTTTTACATGGTATACCGGAGATCTGATATTCCGGGCCTATGACCCGTGGGTAGCCTACGCCCACCTGTACAACGGGGTTGCCGGGGTATTTGAGGAGTATCCTTTTGCACTTATACTGCTGGGCCTGACACTTTTGCTTGCTCTTTTTACCGACAGGCCCTGGTGCCGCTACGCCTGCCCCCTTGGCGCTTTACTGGAGATTCTGGGCCGTTTGGGCCTGGTCCGCCTCAGGATAAACGAAGACACCTGCCTCAACTGTAATAGGTGCAGTAAGGCCTGCAGTCAGAAACTGAAAGGCGGTGCCGCGGAATGCAACGGATGTGCCGACTGTGTCTCTGCCTGTCCCGTGCCGGGCACATTGCGGTTTACCGCCGGAAAAAGGGTGGTTGCCCCGCTGATGGTGGGAGTGATAACACTGGGGATATTCCTGGGCACGTACGGGGTTGCCAAGGCCGCAGGAATATGGAATTCAAAAGGAAGCGGGACCGCCGGCAAAAAAAATGTGTCGGCTGTGCTTCCGGTAACGGAACAGGAAAGCCAAACCCAAACGCTTACCCGTTAATTATTTGCTTTGAGGTTTAATTGAACAAGGGGCGGCAGCCCCTTTTGTTCAAGTTATATGTCCGGCCCCCGCCCAACAGCCGCTACATGGTGATCTCTCATAATCTGTCCGGCCAGGACTGCATCGTCATCATTGTAACACAGTACAGCCACTATTATTTCCCCGGAGGATCTTTCCCCGGATTTTTTCTTTTTGTTTATCCTGCGGTCCGGCAGGTACCCGAGGGCACCCCCGCCTGTCATTCCGATCAGCCCAAGGGCTATCGGGCCTATATCATGATAGTTGCGGGGTTTGCCACCCTTCTGCTGCTTATATTTGCCGTCAACTGGCGCTATTTCCGGGACTGGGTCGCGGTTTTCCTTTTCAAGGCGGTGCTTGATGATACACAAGGCTGGGCCCTTATTCTACGGTAGCGTGATTATTTCATGTCCAAAACCGAAAAGGCGGTATCAAGGCTGTAGCCCTTGCCTTTTACGCCATCGACCATGATCAGGTCCGATCTGCCGTCTCCGTTAAGGTCGGCTGCCAGAGGCACTCCCCTGGGGCTTGCTCCCCACGGACCGAAATCGCCCCTGAATACAAAGCTCCTGCCGTCGGAGGTGGCTGTTTGCCAGTGTCCTGTCCTGTTATAGAGCGCAAGGTCGCTTTTCCCGTCCCCGTTGATGTCCGTCACAAGCGGCTGCCACGAGTCACCGCTCCCCCAGTTTTTCATCCAGGGCTGCCCGCCGGGGTAGAATTTCCCCCTGGGGCCTGTCAGAAGTACATTCCACTGACCTTTCAGAGAATCATACAAAAGTATGTCGGTCCTGCGGTCTCCGTTAAAATCACCGGCCAGGGGTTTATGGATTTTTTCCTTCAGCAGCTCCACATACTGCCAGTTTACAGGTTTAAAGCCGTTTCCGGAGTTAAAGGCCAGACCTATCCTGTCACCTTCCCGGTCGTATATGCACAGGTCGGCCAGGGCGTCCCCGTTAAAGTCACCAGACATAGCACTTGCAGATTTCAATCCGCCCGGGGCAGGGTATATCCTTTCCCGGGGGACCAGCTTTCCGTCCAGATTTTCGATAAGCCTGAAGGTCCCCTGCCCGGGGCTGAAAACCACCAGGTCATCCTTTTTGTTGCCGGTAAAGTCGCCGGCCAGCAGCACCGATTCTTTTTCCAAATACCAATCTTTCAGCCAGACCCCCAGGTCGGTGAATGCCCTTTCTCTTCTGGGGGAATACCAGCCGGCGGTGTAGCCGTACATGTGCAACTGGCTGGAAGCTTTGTTCCACACCAGTATTTCCGCCCCTCCACCGGGCACAAACTGGCCGGCCAGTACCGTATCGCCCTCAACGAAGGGGAGGGATTCCAGTCTCTGGGCCGGGACAAATCGGGCAAGGGAATAAACCGGTACAAATGTGTAACCCTTTTCCTTGAATGCTCTTATCAGAACGTGAAGGGGGGAGTTTTGGTCGTATACGTAATACGGCTCGCCTTTGGAGTTGTATTCCCTGTACATGTATTTGAATTCCCTGAACGGGTGGTAAAAAAACGAGGCCAGGTCGTTCCCCATGTTGTCGATCCTTTTTATCATCTTGTCCACATCGGCCGGCTTGTCTATGTTCCCCAGGGGGGCCGGGACGGTGATATAACCCCTGAAGCCGTTGCCGTGGTGGTCGATCACTTTATAGTTGCCGGCCGCCTCTCCCCGGTGATTGTTTTCGTATAACAGCCCGTTTTGCTCCTCAAAGGCAGGGTGCTGCCTGATGGAGGCGGTGTAGTGGGGCGTCTCCCAGTACGCGGGCTTGATCCCGGCCTTCGAAAACAGTGCGAATGCCTTGTCGGCCCGTTCCCTTGCGAATTCATAGGTATCCGGCACCGAGGGGTTTTCCACCCGGTCATAAAACTCAAAACCAAAAGCGCTGTTGGTGTTCCCGCTCTGATGGGTATAACCGTGCACCCCCACGATGCCGCCCAGTTTTTCCATCTCTTTGATTGTGCTGACAAAAATATTTGTATAGGGGGTATCGTCCCCGATGCTGACGTCGTATTTCTTTGAAGGAACCACTATCCTGGGGATCAGTGAAATGTGGAAGGGGACACCTTCCTCGTGGAGGTAAGCCGCTATGGTATACAGCTTATGCAGGTTTTCTTCACTTTGGTACGGGCCCCCGGGGCCTACGTCCTCCAGGCGGATCAACGCCGGTTTTAACACCTTGCGGGAGCCGGGATCCACAACTTCGGCTCCGGCGTTGTCGGCTGCCCTGGTGCATCCTGCCAGCGTGATCAGGGCAGATAATATTAAAGCAGTCAATATTTTTTTCAGAAGTTACCACTCCCATTGCAATATATTGCATAGCTTAATGTATATTTGCTAAATACGGTCAAATTCCTTCTCATACCTGATCAAAACAAACTCCCCCTTAACAGCTTTTTAAGGGGGAGTATTTGGCCGGTATTAAAAGGTTCCTGCGTTTCCCGCCGGTTACCCCTGGGGCCGGGTGGCCAGAGAGATGACATCGTGAATAAAAACCAGAAGCCCTATGAGCATGCGTCCGGCATCCATGCGCGGGTCGTCTCCGTAGGTTCCCCTGTAGGTCTGGTCAAGTATTTTAAATGACCTGGAGGTTATGTCCTGCAGTTGTGAAAGGAGTATGTCGCTTTCTGTCCCGGATCTGGCTATATATTCGCGAAGCCTGTCCAGTTGGCCGGTTTTTCCCTCGCTGCCGGCCTCCGGGCCGCTTTCCGGCGGGGACAGCCGGTCGGCCAGCACCTCAAGCATTTTGCGGCATGATATTGCCGCCCTGGCCAGTTCCTCGGAGGTGTCAATATCCTCAAACTCGGTGAGAGTCTTGTACATGTCCTGGTAGAGGTTCGGGGAAAGGTCCGTTATTTTCAGCATCAGCTGATCTGCCACCAGGTTAAGGTGGTCATACAGTTTGCTTGACATGTTGGCAACCCTGGAAGCATGTTCATAGGAGCTGTAGCTGTCCAGTATTGTATGGGGGACCTCCATTTCCTCAAAGGTTACGGTGCTGAACGGCAGCTCCGCCCTGAAGTCCTCGGCCAGCCCCTCGTCTTTTTCATCTCCGTGTCCCAGGGAATAGAACAGGCGGAGGTTTGGTCCCACAATTCTGTACGATGGCAGAAGAGAAGCTCCGTACAATACCCAGTGTACCGGATTGGCCTCGTGTATCTGCTGCGCCCCCAGGTATGTTTCGTCGTTCAGGAGTGCGTCGTGCATGGTATCCCTTAGCCTGGCGCTCATTCCCTCAAAGGCGATGACAAATATCTTCCTGTTAAAAAGATAATCTATAAAGTCGGGGCGCAGCGACTGCCAGACCGGCCGGGGTGGTGTGAAAAGCCCCTTGAGCAGTTCCTCCCGGTTTTTCTTGTCCCTGATATAGTCCAGAACGCATATATTACCGGTAAATACTTTAAGGTGCAGGTTGGATGTGTCCCGGTTGAGGAGCAGGCAGAAAATTTCTTTAATCACCGGCAGGCCGTAATATCTGTCAAATCTTTCATGGTCGGCGTCAAAGTGGAAAGCGATCTTCATTATTTTCCCTCCCGTATTAAAAACACGTTTCCTTATTCAGCCATAAATCCGTGCAGCAGGGCCTTTACATTTTTGCCAAGGACCTGGTGATTGTATCCGCCCTCCAGCACGTTCCCCCGGTGCGGTAATTATCTTCCTAGCATTTATTAAAACAGCTATTAACAACAAATGTCAATCGTGTAGCTGTGCTGTCGGGCAATATAATCCCGTGCCCTGTCATACACCTGGATTAAAAATATTACAAGTGTTCGCAAATTTAAACAGTTCAAAAACATTTTGTATTATGTTGAAATTTGCCTTAAACCCTTTATCCTTTTGAATCTGGCGGTTTTATTCCTTTGGCATGCTTATTGTATTAAGTAAAAATGAGTGAAATATTAAAAATTTCTGATGCTTGGGGGAGTCGATAAGGGCGAAGGCAGTTATTTGAGATTAATTATAGTACCTAATTACTCAAGGAGGGATTGTTTTAATGGGAGGCAACAATGTGAAAGACCTTAATGCCATTCTCAAGGAAAAGGAAGCCGAGGCCAAAGCGGGGGGGCACCCCAAATATCACCAAAGCAACGCCAAAAAGGGAAAGCTCTTCGCCCGGGAGAGGATCAGGCTGCTGCTTGACCCCGACACCTTTGTGGAGG
>JBMOPB010000113.1:0-27595 GCA_049325055.1 Bacillota bacterium | reverse complement strand
GAAGCTGGCCTGTTAAATGGCCCCTGAGAGCTTTCAGCCAAGAATCAACCACCGTTTTTACCTAACTGCCAATGGTTTCTTTTTAATGGAAGGCTTTGAAATTAAATAGATGACTCTCATGCTGGGCGTACATAAAAACAAAAGCACCGGATGTTACTCCGATGCTTCCCTTGTTTTCCTGGTGGGCGATGACGGGTTTGAACCGCCGACATCCTGCTTGTAAGGCAGGCGCTCTCCCAGCTGAGCTAATCGCCCTTATGGTGACCCCTACGGGATTCGAACCCGTGTTACCGCCGTGAAAGGGCGGTGTCTTAGACCGCTTGACCAAGGGGCCATGAGAATTGGTGGGCCCACTAGGATTCGAACCTAGAACCAGCCGGTTATGAGCCGGATGCTCTGCCGTTGAGCTATGGGCCCGTGGCTCCTCGAGTAGGATTCGAACCTACAACCTACCGGTTAACAGCCGGTTGCTCTACCGTTGAGCTATCGAGGATCGCGGCGCAATATTTATTATACATAAAAGATATGCCCCGGTCAACACCTTATTCTCAGGCAATTAGTACCGGGGCAGTCTTTCTAATCCAGGTAGTCCTTAAGCTTCTTGCTGCGGCTGGGGTGCCTCAGCTTCCGCAGTGTCTTGGCCTCTATCTGCCGTATCCTCTCCCTGGTCACCCCGAATTTTTGCCCAACTTCCTCCAGGGTCCGGGCCCGGCCGTCATCAAGGCCGAATCTGAGGCGCAGCACTTTTTGCTCCCGGTCTGTCAGCGTTTTCAAAACCTCGTCCAGTTGCTCCCGAAGCAGGGTAAACGAAGCTTCCTCGGCAGGCGCCCTGGCGTCGTGGTCCTCTATGAAATCCCCAAGGTGTGAATCCTCTTCCTCGCCAATGGGAGTTTCAAGAGAAACCGGCTCCTGGGCAATCTTCATTATTTCCCGAACCTTTTCCTCGGTGATGCTCATCTCCCTGGCAATTTCCTCGGGGGTTGGCTCACGGCCATACTCCTGCAGCAGTTGGCGGGAAACCCTTATGAGCTTGTTTATTGTTTCAACCATGTGCACCGGAATGCGGATGGTCCTTGCCTGGTCCGCAATAGCCCTGGTTATGGCCTGGCGGATCCACCACGTGGCATAGGTGCTGAATTTGTACCCCTTGCGGTAGTCGAATTTTTCCACTGCCTTTATGAGGCCCAGGTTGCCTTCCTGTATAAGGTCAAGGAACAGCATGCCCCTGCCCACGTAGCGTTTGGCGATGCTCACCACAAGACGCAGGTTGGCCTCGGCCAGTTTTCTTTTGGCCTCCTCGTCACCCTGCTCCATGCGCTTGGCCAGCTTTACCTCCTCTTCCGGAGAAAGCAGGGGAACACGGCCAATTTCCTTGAGGTACATGCGTACGGGGTCGTCTATTCCCACGCCTTCGGGAATAGTAAGGTCTACATCTACCTCTTCAGCCTGCGACTCAAGGACGGGCCCGTCATCAAGGGGATCAATATCGGTCACTTCAGGAACGACCTCTATGCCCATCCCGCTTAGTTTTTCATATATTTCATCTATTTGTTCCGGCGTCAAGTCAGTTGTCTGTAGAATATCCATAACTTCGTTGTAAGTCAGGACTCCATTTTTCTTGCCTTTTTCAATAAGATCCTTGACGCTATCGGCCTTCAACTGATCGCTCACTTTTCCTTCCCCCTTTCCAGGGCCGCCACTATTTACTCAGGAATTAATTTCCTGTAATTTCTTCAAAATATCATTTACAAGACCTATATCATTATTCTTTTCCGCTTGGGCCAGCTCCTGCATCAACATCATTCTTTTTCTTGTATGCTGGTTTCTTTTAATAACATCAATATAGTCCCCGGCAATTTTATCCGTGTCATACCCGGCGGGGCCTTCCGGCCCTTCGGAACCGCTGCCTTCCACAATCACCCTGCTTAACAGGGCGGCAGTGGAATCATCCAGCTCATTCAGCAGGCGGGCCGGATCAAATTCTCCAGAGTCAAGCTGCCGGGCTATGGAATGATACAATTCATTCAGCCGCGGATCCTGGATAAACCGGTCTCCCAAAACGGACCTGAAAAAATCGAGCATCTCCGGTTTTTCCACAATGATCTTCAGTATTCCCAATTCAGCTCTGGCTAACGCGTCTTCAGGATTACCGCTTTTTATTATATTATGCATATTTTTAGCAATTTTATCCGGTTTTGCCCAAGTTTTTCGCTGGCTTGCTTTATATCTCTTAATTTCTCCCCTTATAGCCTCCCAGCTAAGACTTAGCCTGGAGGCAACCGTCTTCACTCCCTCTTCAAGCTCGATTTCACTCCTCATCTCCGCCAGGTTTGGCAAAACATCGGCCAGAATCCCGGGTACATCCCTTTTGCTGCCTTGGGCCAGCCTTATCTTGTATTCCAGCAGTGACTCCGCGCCCCCAACCATTGACTGCCAGCCTTCAGCACCGTTTTTCCTGATAAAGTCATCAGGGTCGGTGTCCCTGGGCATGCTTATCACCTTGACCCGGCATCCTATCTGCTGCAGTATATCAAGTCCCCGGGCGGCCGCCCTCATACCCGCGCTGTCTGCATCGTAGGCTATATAAACGTCACGGGTGTATCTCAACAGAAGTTTTCCCTGGTCGGGAGTCAGGCTGGTGCCCATGGACGCCAATGCGTTATTTACGCCAAATTGGTGGGCGGTAACCACGTCCATATACCCTTCCATTATGACGGCGTAACCCGTCTGCCTTATGGATGTCCTGGCCAGGTGAAGTCCGTATAAAATCCTGCCCTTGTTAAAATACGGAGTTTCCGGGGTATTGAGATATTTAGGCTGGTTTCCGGGCGGACCCAGGACCCTTCCGCCAAAGGCCAACACCCTGCCCTGGGTGTCTGCCACCGGAAAGATTATGCGGTTTCTGAAGCGGTCAAATATCCTGTTTTTGTTTTCCACCGCCAGGCCTGTTTCAACAAGTTCCCGGGGATTATACCCCAGCCTCTTCATGTAAATGACCAGTGAATCCCAGGCGGCTGGCGCATAGCCTATTTTAAATACCGCAACGGTTTCCGGGGTAAGCCCCCTGCCGGCAAGATACTCCCTGGCTTCAGCCGCTTCAGGGCTATTTAGCAGGCAATCATGGAAAAATCCTGCGGCCTGGGAGTTTATCTTCCAGGCCCTTTCTTCCCGGGCCGCTTTTTTGTCGTCCCGGTTTTTATCGGGATCCGGTATGAAAATGCCGGCCCTGCTGGCAAGCCTCCTCACTGACTCGGAAAAGGTCAGGTTCTCAATCATCATGAGAAACTTTATGGCATTGCCGCCGGCCTGACAGCCGAAGCAATAGAATATCTGCTTTTCCGGGCTGACTGTAAAAGAGGGATCGCGCTCCTGGTGAAAAGGGCAGGACCCGGTATAGTTCCTCCCTTTTTTCTCAAGCCTGACGTATTCTCCCACCAGGCTGACTATATCCGTCTGCGTGCGGACATCTTCAATAATGCCCGAAGGTATCAGACCCAATTTATTTTCACCCTGAAAAGCTTTTAGCGTACCCACCGGGTTCGCTATAATTATTAATTTTTCTACAATTAATGTATTTTTCCTGCTCGGTTTATTATTCTGACCAAACTATATTTATAAGGATAATTCGCTCTCAGTATTAACTATCCTTCCGGGTTTTAAAACTTGTTAATCATCTTCTGTGGTAAATGCCCGCGGAACAAACAATTTTGTGAACTGGGTAATGGCGTAACGGTCGGTCATACCGGCTATGTAATCGCAGACAACCCTCTCCACCCCGGCGCCCTCCACTCTTTTCTTGTACTCCGCAGGCATGGCCCGGGGGTCCTCAACCATGTACCTGTACAGGTACTTGACAACGTGCCTTGCTTTAACTTCCTCTTTTTTAGCCTCGGAACCTATATAAACATTCTTAAACATGAATTCTCTGAGCCTGTTGGTTGCATTTTTCACCGAATCGCTCAGGGTTATGGCCGGCCTGTCCATGCTGGCACTGATAAGGTCGATCACCATGGTATTGATTCTTTGCCGGTGGGAAAAACCGAGAATTTCAAGGCACTCCACGGGCAGTTGTTCTTCTTTTAATATACCCGCCCTCAACGCGTCGTCAATGTCGTGGTTGATGTAGGCGATCCGGTCGCAAATCTTTACAATCTGCCCCTCCAGGGTATAAGGGTCCGTTTCGCCGGTATGGTTCAGTATCCCATCCCTGACCTCGTGGGAAAGATTTAAACCACGCCATCCTTCCAGTTCGTCCACCTGCCTCAAACTCTGCTCATTATGCCTGAATCCGGGTGGAAAAACTTCGTTTAAGGCAACCTCCCCTGTATGCCCAAAGGGGGTGTGGCCCAGGTCATGCCCGAGGGCAATGGCCTCGGTAAGATCCTCGTTAAGCCGTAAAGCCCTGGCCGCTGTTCTGGAAATCTGGGCCACCTCCAGGGTATGGGTCAGCCTTGTCCTGAAATGGTCGCCCTCTGGTATGATAAATACCTGTGTTTTATACTTAAGGCGGCGGAAACTCTTGGAATGGATTATCCTGTCCCTGTCCCGCTGAAATACTGTGCGAACGCTGCACTGTTCCTCGGGGTGGAGGCGGCCCCTGGAGGAATCACTGAAACAGGCGGAAGGCGATAATACACGCCTTTCCATTTTTTCATACTCCAGCCTCAGATTCATTTTATCCCCACCCGGTAAAATTTTATCCCCGGCGTAAGACTCTACCGGGGACAGACACCAGCTTACAGATTACGGTTTATCCTGATAGACCGGGTTGCCTCGGCCACCTCGTATACCCTCCGGGCTATGATGGCCGCCCTTTTAAGTCCTTCCGGGTCTTCCACCGAAGGGCTCTGGGCGCAACCACCCTGATGGCCGCAGTCGGCTTCATGATAACCGTCACCCACCACCGTCATCCCGTGACAGAGCATTATATCGTGAATGGCCCTCAGCGTGGTTTCCTGCCCCCCGAAGCGGGCGCCCCCCACCGTCAGGGCGCCTCCAATGGTATTAAGAAGCGCCTTATTGCTGCGAAGCTTCCTTGTTTTGTCCCAAAAGGCTTTCATCTGGCCTGATACCGTGCAGAAATAAACCGGGCTCCCGACGATAATGCCGTCGGCCCTGGAAAGAAGGTCATAGGTTTCTTCAAGGCGTGTACCGGCATAGCAACGCCCGCTGCACGGATTTGAGCAGGCTACGCAAAAAGGTTTTTTTATTTCCGCCATAACTTCAGAAATCTGAATAAAGATACACTGGGCCCCGTATTGCTCAATCACCCCGGATGCCGCTTTCAGCATCGAGGCGGTGTTTCCATTCCTGTTCGGACTACCGTTTAAAGCCAGAAAGATCATAGTATATAACCTCTTCCAAAGTATAATTCATTGAATAATATGCGACATAAAGGCAATTATACTGTGCATTTTATAAACTATTTCAACGGGCCAGCCTGACTGATTTGAGAACACTGTAAACCGGCCCCTGCCGGTTGAGATCACTCTGCATTAGATCCACCGACAAGACACTGAAGCCTCCCAGGGAGTTAACTGTCGCTGTTTCAACACCAACCCCCTTTATAAGATCCTCCATGTTTTTTGAGGATCTCAATCGCGCCAGGGTGAGGTGGGGGGAGAATTTCCGCCCTTCGCGGGGAAACCCCAAACCGGACATGCATTGGTCCACGGCTGCGGCAATTTCTTTTAATTTGCCGACGTCGCCTTTAAGTCCCGCCCAGAGAACCCTCGGGTTGGCGGCTCCCGGGAAAAAGCCCAGGCCCTCCAAGGCCAGCCGGAATTCACCGCACCCTTTTAACCTTTCAGCAACAGCGCCCGCCATCTCTCCCACCATTCCACCATCAGTTTCGCCAAGAAACTTGACGGTTATATGAAGGTTGTGAGGGTCAACCCATTTGGAATCAGAACCGGAATTTTTAAGCCGGGTCTGAATCTCCGATATTCCAGCCTTAAAATCTTCCGGCAGGTTGACTGCCCAGAAAAGCCTCAGTTTTCTCAAACCGACACCGCCGTTTTTATAAGTATTCTTTAAGTATCTCCAGGAAAACCTTAACTACAACCGGGTCAAACTGCGTTCCGGAATTTTTGACAAGCTCGTTAACGGCCTTTTCAAGGGGGTACGCTTTCCGGTAACTCCTGTCCGATGTCATGGCGTCAAATGCGTCCGCCACTGCCAGTATCCGGCTTAATAGCGGAATCTCATCCCCTTTGAGCCCCATGGGGTAGCCGCTCCCGTTATATCTTTCATGGTGCGCCTCTATAACCGGGACTATATCTTCAAGCCAGCTAATATGGGATAAAATGCTTGCTCCCATCTGCGAGTGCCCCATTATCAACCGGTATTCATCGTTGTTCAACGGACCCTTTTTATTGAGAACTTCCTCCGGAATGCCTATTTTACCAACATCATGAACCACTCCGCAAAGGTAGGCCATGTCAACCATTTGCTGGTCAAGCTCCATTTTTTCCGCTATCCACCTGGAATATTCGGCCACTTTTTCCGAATGGCCCATTGTATAGCAGTCCCTGGCCCCAATGGCCTCGGCAAAGGCGTAAATAGTTTCAAAGTGCTCCGAGGGTGTAACTGAAGTATCGAAAAGCCTCCGGTGCCTGAGATTGTCAAATAGAACGGCACAGGCGCCTTTTACCTCTCCGTTACCCTCCGTGACAAGAAAGGTGGTTATAAGGAGCAACCTAGGAGCTACATTGTATATTGTTTTTATTTCCACCTGCCTGTAAGTAAACTGGCGGCCGGTAACAAGCGTCTCAAGCAGCGGGCTGCGAAATCCCCCCCGGTGGTTCTGGACCTCTCCCTTATATAAAGCTTCCGCTAAGGGCTTACCCAGGATTTCTTTCCTGTCAACCTTAAGGAAATTTTCCATTGACCTGTTTATAAATATAATGTTGCCCTCTTTACAAATCATGATAACCGGATTCGGGATAGACTCCAGTATTAACGCTGAAGGTTCGGAACCGGAAATAGCCTTGGCCAAATCCTTCATTTTGACTGTCTCCTCGATCAAATACTGGTAATATTAATGATACCCTTTATAGCCCGACACTCTGGCGGCACCCCAAGTTCCCGGAAAAATTAAACTTATGCTTAATTCGCTTCTTTTTTCCAATTTCCTGTTATACCGGAAAAAAATAACCCCCTCATAAGGGGGTAGGCTGTCTTAAATTATTTGTTCTTTATCTTCGACTGGGCCGCCGCCAGTCTTGCCACCGGCACCCTGAAAGGTGAGCAACTTACATAGTCCAGCCCTATCTGGTGACAGTATTCAATAGAGTTGGGCTCTCCCCCGTGCTCTCCGCAAATGCCGATGAGCATACCGGGCCTTGCTTTTCTGCCCAGTTCCACCGCCATCTTCATAAGTTTTCCCACTCCCTTGCGGTCCAGCACCACAAAGGGGTTATCGGCCAGTATTTTTTTGCCGATGTAGTCTGTCATAAATTTTCCTTCCGCGTCGTCCCTGGAGAATCCCAGCGTTGTCTGGGTCAGGTCGTTGGTCCCAAAGGAGAAAAACTCTGCTTCTTTTGCCAGCTCATCAGCTAAAAGCGCCGCCCTGGGCACTTCAATCATAGTCCCCACAGAGTATTCAAACTCCACGCCCTGTTCGGCCATAACCTCCCTGGCCAGGTGAACTATCATTTCCTTCAGGTATTTCAGCTCGTTTATATCGATAACAAGAGGAATTTCAACCTCGGGTATTACTGCATAGCCCTCTTTTACAAGCATAGCGCAGGCTTCAAAAATGGCTCTGGCCTGCATAGCGTAGACCTCCGGATAGGTAATCCCCAGGCGGCAGCCTCTGTGACCCAGCATGGGGTTAAATTCCGAAAGCGCCCTGACCTTACGCAAAAGGCTTTCTTTCTCCGCCAAATCCCTGGGATTTCCCCCTGTAAGCCTAAGGCGGGCTATTTCAACGGCCAGTTCCTCGGCGTTGGGCAGGAACTCATGCAAAGGAGGGTCTAAAAGCCTTATGGTCACCGGCAGCCCGTTCATGGCCTTCAGTATTCCGTAAAAGTCCATGCGCTGCACAGGAAGCAGTTTATCAAGCGCCATCTGGCGCTCTTCCAGAGAAGTGGCCAGTATCATTTCCTGCACTATGGGAAGCCGGTCCTGGGCCATAAACATGTGCTCGGTCCTGGTGAGACCGATTCCCTCGGCCCCGAACTCCCTTGCCTTGGCGGAGTCCCCGGGGGTGTCCGCGTTGGCCCTGACCCCCAATGTGCGGATTTGGTCCGCCCACCGGAGCAGTTCCCTGAATTCTTCGGAAAGATCAGGATCAATCATGGGTACCGTGCCCTGTATGACCTGCCCGGTGGCCCCGTCTATCGAAATAATGTCTCCCTTTTTGAAGACCACGTCGCCGATCGTAAACTGATCGCTTTCGTAGTCAATCTTGAGGGCCTCGCACCCGCACACGCATGGCTTCCCCATTCCCCTGGCCACCACGGCGGCGTGGCTGGTCATGCCGCCACGGGAAGTAAGCACCCCCTGTGCGGCTACAATACCGTGAATGTCGTCAGGGGTGGTTTCGGTCCTCACCAGAATTACCTTTTTCTCTTCCTTGGCTGCCTTCTCGGCCTCATCGGCGTCAAAAACAATAATTCCCGAGGCGGCTCCGGGTGACGCCGGCAGCCCTACTGCAACCACCTCCAGCTTGGCCGACGGGTCTATCCTTCTGTGAAGCAGCTGGTCAAGCTGGGAGGCCTCAACCCTTAACACGGCCTCTTCCTTGGTAATCAGCCCCTGTTGAACCATTTCAACGGCGATCTTGATTGCGGCCTGGGCGGTCCGTTTGCCGTTTCTGGTCTGTAACAGGTAAAGCTTGCCGCGCTCTATGGTAAACTCTATATCCTGCATGTTCCTGTAGTGTTTTTCCAGTAAATGGCATGTATCTGCAAACTGCCGGTAAACATCGGGCATTTCAGTCTCCAGAGTGGCAATGGGCTGTGGGGTCCTTATACCGGCCACCACATCCTCACCCTGGGCATTAATGAGATATTCACCATACAACTGGTTGGCTCCAGTAGAGGGATTGCGGGTAAATGCCACACCGGTGCCGCAGTCGCTGCCCATGTTCCCGAAAACCATAGCCTGCACGTTTACAGCTGTACCGAGTTCGTCGGATATTTTGTTAATCTTCCTGTATATCTTTGCCCGGTCATTGTTCCAGGAGTTGAACACCGCAAATATGGCCATAAAGAGCTGTTCGACGGGGTCTTGCGGGAAAGGCGCCCGGGTTTCCCTTTCTATAAGCTTTTTATATTCGTTAACTACCTCTTCCCAGTCCGAGGCTTCCAACTGGTGGTCAAACACAACATTCTTTTTGTCCTTTTGCATTTCCAGCAGCCGCTCAAACTTGTGGTGATTGATGCCAAGCACAACATCGCCGAACATGTTGAGCAGCCGGCGGTAGCAGTCATAGGCGAAGCTTCGGTTTCCAGTGTTCCTGGCCAGTCCTTCAACCGTGCCGTCATTAAGCCCAAGGTTGAGAACGGTATCCATCATACCCGGCATGGATATGGGGGCGCCGGACCGGATGCTTACCAGAAGCGGGTTTTGGGCGTCGCCAAATTTCTTCCCGGTCTTTTTTTCCAGAACGGCCATGGCCTCCAGCACCTGTTCCCTGGTACCCGGAGGCAATTTTTTATCCAATATGTAAAATTCCTTGCACGCCTCGGTGGTAATGCAGAATCCCGGAGGCACCGGGATGCCTATGTTGGTCATCTCGGCAAGGTTTGCGCCCTTTCCGCCCAGCAGATCTTTCATGTCCGCCCTTCCCTCTTCAAAAAGGTAGACATATTTTTTACTTGACATATCTTTCACCCCTGTAGTATATTTCCAAAACTCTGCTGGCCGTTTCCTCCACAGCCTTGTTTGTCACATCAATTACCGAGCAGCCGGCCCTTTTCATTATTCCCTCGGCGTATTCCAGCTCCTTCAATATGCGGTCCATGCTGGCGTAATCGGCATGGGAGGTAAGCCCCAAAGTTTTAAGCCTTTCCCTCCTGATTTCGTTGAGCTGATTGGGGCGGATGGTTAAACCTATAAGCCTGTGCGGGGGAAGGCTGAAAATTTCCTCTGGCGGAGACACTTCAGGAACCAGGGGAACATTGGCCACTTTAATCCTTTTATGGGCCAGGTACATGCAAAGCGGGGTCTTGGACGTCCGGCTGACGCCGATTATAACGAGGTCGGCCCGGTTAATACCCCTGGGGTCCTTTCCGTCATCATACTTGACCGCGAATTCGATAGCCTCCACCTTGCGGAAATACTCTTCGTCCATTTTTCGGACCAGTCCGGGCTCAAGCTTTGGAGGTTTTCCCACCACCTTGGTAAGGGCGTCAAGCATCGGTGTCATTATATCCACCGTGATAATGTTATATTTTGCGGATTCCCTCACCAGGGCCTCTCTCAACTCCGGGAGCACAAGGGTATAGGCGATGACACTGTTGAAAACACTGGCTTCTTCAACAATCTCCGGAATCTCGTCTATATCGTTGACGTAAGGCACCCTCCTGACGTCAACCGAACCTCCGTTAAACTGACTGACCGCTGCCCTGGCCACCAGTTCAGCGGTTTCACCTATGGAATCCGATATTATATATACAACCAGCCTGGATTTTTTATCGGTGACTATGAGAAACCCTCCCTTACCCGACTTCCGAACTAGCTTTCCTCTCCCAATTCCACAAAAACCCTGGTAATATTGGTCTTACTGAAACGTCCCACTACCTCCAGCCCCTTGCGGCCATCCCTGTCCTCGCCCTGCCTGACCACCGGTATGGCGTCAATTTCATGGGTTAGAAGTTTTTTGGCCGCCGACCAGATGGACTCATCCTGTTCCGCATATACTATGTTGGGCATCCTGGTCATGATTACCCCTACAGGCAGTTTGTTGATGTCATGCCCTCCCAGGGTGATTTTAAGCAAGTCCTTTCGGGAAATAACGCCCTCCAGGAACCCACCCTCCCTAACCACAAAAAGAGTGCCCACATCCTCGATGAACAGGGCCACAACCGCGTCATAAACCGAGCAGTTTTCGTTTACTACCACTGGGACCGATTTGACAGCGCCAACTTTCATCTTGTGAAGTTTTTCAGCCACCACCCTGCCAGGGGTTTTGCCGTTGTAAAAGTACCCCACCCTGGGCCGGGCCCCCAGCAGTCCGGACATGGTCAAAATAGCCATATCCGGCCTTAAAGTGGCTCTGGTCAGCTGAAGCTTTTCAGCAATTTGCTCTCCTGTGATAGGACCTTGTTTTTTGACAATTTCCAGAATGGCCACCTGCCGCCTGGTTAATTCCAAGTACAATCGCCCCTTAAAAGAGCATTTGTGTTATACTATTTTTTAAAAATAGACTAATTAATATATATTATATGTTATTGTGTTTATCCTTTCAAGTTTTTAAAATTTGAACTGGTAAATATTATGAATACCGGTTCCAGGATCCTTAACCTGAAACCACTATTTTACTCAGGTCCGCCAAAGGTGACGCCAATCCGGCAACATTTTTGAGGAGCGCAAGGCGGTTGTCGCGGATGCTCTCATCTTCCACCATTACCATTACAGCTTCAAAAAATCTGTCCACCGGCTCTCTCAATACCGCCATCTGACGCAAGGCTCCGCTGTAATCCCTTTTTTCTAGAAGATTTTGCACTTCCTGCCGAACGCCAACAAAGCTCCGGTACAAATCCTGCTCTGCGGGGTTCTGCAGCAGGTCGGGAGAAACATCGGTTCCGGCGTATTTTTTGGTAAGGTTGTTTGCCCTGTTGTACGCCGTTATAACCGCGTCAAAGGCCGGCTCCTCCCTGAAGCGGCCCAGGGCTTCAACCCTCATCAGCACTCCCAGTATATCATCTGTGCCGGCGGCCAGCACCGCGTCGACGATGTCATAGGCATAGCCCCGGTCTATCAGGAGACCTCTTATCCTCTGCCTGAAGAACTCCTCCAGGTCGGACAGAACGGACTCCTTGTCAATCTTAAGGGATACCTTTCCACTATAACCGTCATAAGCCCTGGCGGCAATTTCCCTTACCGGAAGCACCAGTTCACCATCCAGTATTATGTTGCATATACCCAGGGCCTGGCGGCGCAGGGCGTAAGGATCCTGGGATCCCGTGGGCTGAATGCCGATGGCGAAGCATCCCACCAATGTATCGGTTTTATCGGCCAGGCTCAGTATCCTGCCCACCGTGGTGGACGGCAATATGTCTCCCGCAAAGCGGGGCAAATAGTGCTCAAAAATTCCCCGGGCCACATCCGGTGATTCACCCGATTTTAGAGCGTATTCCCTGCCCATTATTCCCTGGAGCTCCGGAAACTCGTAAACCATGTTGGTAACCAGGTCGGCCTTGGCAAGATACGCGGCCCTCTTGACAACGGGCAAAATCTCGCCGGCGCCCAGTTTATCTGTAATGTGCAGGGCAAGGTAGGCTATCCTTTCCACCTTGTCATACACTGTCCCAAGGCTTTCCTGCCATACGATTTTCTTAAGGGCCGGCACCTTTTCCTCCAGCGGCGTCTTTTGGTCCTCATCCCAGAAAAACGCGGCGTCGGCCAGCCTTGCCCTTAAGACTTTTTCATTACCCGCCCTGACCGTCTCAATATTCTCCGACACACCATTGCGGACCGCGATAAACCTTGGCAGCAGCGATCCGCCGGGCGCTGTCACCGGGAAGTACCTCTGGTGCTCCCGCATGGCAGTCACCAGCACTTCTTTGGGCAGCCTGAGATAGGACTGATCGAAACTTCCGGAAAAGGCAGTTGGATATTCCACCAGGTTGTTGACCTCGTCCAGCAGTTCCTCATCTTTACCGGCCACCCCATTTTCGGCGGCGGCCACTTGCTGAACCTGCCTGCAAATAATCTCCTTGCGCTCCGCCGGGTCGGCCACCACAAAGGCCTTCCTGATCTTCTCAAAGTAATCCCCGGGATCTGTTATTTCAATGGGCCCCTTGCTAAGGAAACGGTGGCCGTACGTAATCCTGCCGGATTCAACCCCAGCCAGGCCGAAGCTGACCACGTCCTGCCCGTATAGCGCCATTATCCACCTTATGGGACGGGCAAACCTGAATTCCAGGTCCCCCCAGCGCATAGGCTTTGGAAAATGAAGGCCGGTAACCAGTTCAGGGCAGATCTCGGCCAGCACCGCCCCAGTGGGCCTTCCCTCCTCCCGCTTCATGGCGAAAACATACTCCACCGGCCCTACCGGCTTCACTACCAGGTCTTTAATATCAATCCCCTGGCTCCTGGCAAAACCCAGGGCGGCGGGCGTCGGTTCCCCGGCAGGGTTATAGGCCACCTTCAGGGCAGGCCCCTTAACCTCTTTAACCAGTGATTCCTGGCTTTCCGAAAGGCCGGCAACATATACCGCCATGCGCCTGGGGGTTCCCAGCGCCTGAACCCTGCCAAAGCCAATCCTTTTGTCCTTTAACAGGCTCTCCGCCAGATCCTTAAGCTGTTCCAGGGCCGGTCCCACGAAACGGGCCGGCATCTCTTCAGTGCCGATTTCCAGTAAAAAGTCTCTCATCACTTAAGCCCCCTTCACCTTCAGCAGTGGAAATCCCATGTTCTCGCGCTGTTTTACGTACTGTTCCGCGCAAGACCGGGCGAGGTTGCGGACACGGTGGATAAACCCTGTCCTCTCGGTGACGCTGATGGCGCCCCTGGCATCCAGCAGGTTGAAGGTATGGGAGCACTTGAGAACATAGTCGTAAGCCGGTAAAACCAGCCCCTTTTCATTTACCCGGAGGGCCTCCCGCTCGAACATGTCGAACATCCTGAACAACATATCGGTGTCGGCCTCTTCAAAATTATAATGGGAGTGCTCGACCTCTCCCTGATGGTGAACATCACCGTACGTAATGCCATTCACCCACTCAATGTCGAATACGCTGTCCTTCTCCTGAATAAACATGGCCAGCCTTTCCAGGCCATAAGTAATCTCCGCCGAGACCGGGCGGCAGTCTATGCCGCCGCACTGCTGGAAATATGTGAACTGGGTGACCTCCATCCCGTCAAGCCATACTTCCCAGCCCAGGCCCCAGGCGCCCAGGGTGGGGGATTCCCAGTTATCCTCCACAAAGCGGATGTCGTGCATATCGGGGTCAATGCCTATTGCCCTGAGGCTGTCCAGGTAAACCTCCAGCACATCGTCCGGGGAGGGCTTTAAAATAACCTGGTACTGGTAATAATGCTGCAGGCGGTTTGGGTTTTCCCCGTACCGGCCGTCAGTGGGCCTCCGGGAAGGCTCAACATAGGCCACCCTCCACGGTTCCGGCCCCAGTGCCCTCAGGAATGTGGCGGGATTCATGGTTCCGGCCCCTTTTTCCACATCGTAGGGCTGCTGGATAATACAGTTTTGCTTGGCCCAAAAACCGTTGAGGGCCAAA
Source organism: Bacillota bacterium (assembly GCA_049325055.1). GTDB lineage: Bacteria > Bacillota > Desulfotomaculia > Desulfotomaculales > Desulfocucumaceae > BRHc4a. The sequence continues at coordinate 13,187 of JBMOPB010000113.1, read as the reverse complement.
ACCAACTCCTGAAAATTCAACTTCAGTCCTCCTCCGACATTAAAATCTCTCATAATTAAAAACCCCCCGCCCCGGACATGCCAGGGACGGGAGGTTCTTCCCGCGGTTCCACCCTGATTGACCACCCGGCCGGGCGGCCCATCTTTAAAGTCAACGGCTCGGGAGCCCCTTTCACACAGCCCGTTTTACCGGTTCCCACCATCTCCGGCTCTCTTTATAAACTCAACTGCGCTACTCTTTCCCTCATCGCCCCGTATTTTGTTGCCTGGTCAAAATGTTTTTCATGAAGATCCGAAAAACATTTTTTATTAATTTACAATAAACTCATTCTCAAGTCAAGCTGTTCGGAAAACCACGGCATTCTTCCCCCTAGTTGGGGCCCGGCCTGTGTATTTCATCCCCCTCGGCGTGTGCACCCTTATCAATTTCCAGGGTATATTTGTTGGCCATGGCCGCCACCGTTCCCAGTGCCCCCAGCACCGCCAGCTCACTGCTGGCCAGAAGCCCCAGCAAACCCACGGCGCCCACTGAGGCGGGAAAGTCAAACACAGTCCTGTCACCCTGCTTGATTCTTATCCTGGTATCCTTTCCCTTTTCCAGAATTCCTTTAACCTGTCCAAAGAATTCATGGCCGCGGTTCTGTACCTTTTCGGAGAACTTTTCAGTAAAATTGTTTTCTCTCTCTTCAATGTGGATCAGCGCCTGAACCACGTCCCCCCCGGCGGCTTCCAGTGCTTCCCTGGCCTCCCTGTAGCTCACGCCGGTTCTTGATCTTATAAGGTCGATTTTCCCCAGCTCATCCATGAAGGGTCACTCCTTTATGATCTTTTTTGATTATTTAACCCTTCACGTATTAAAATTATTCATTAATGCTTTTATCATCACTCCAGAAGTTCTTCAAACGTCAGCGACTTTATTCCTTTTTCCAGGTAAAACCCAATGTATCTCCTCATGACGTTTTTTATTTCCCTTCCCGCGTAAGGAGATATTTTGAGCCGGTGTATTCTACCCATTTCCCAGCGCAGGAGGGTTTTCATGTTTTCCAGGGCCCCGCGGCTAATCTCCAGGAATTGTGCCGGACCGGAAAGGCAGCCGGAGCACACCACTCCCCCCTGTTCCGGCACAAAACGCACCTTTTCGTCACCAGGAGGCTTTCCGCATAAAATACAGCAGTCCAGTTCCGGACGGTACCCCAAGTATGAAACCAGCTTTATCTCAAAGGCCCTGACCGCGGTAAAGGCGGAATCCCCACCCAAAAGGCTGAAGGTATCAAGCAAAAGTTGAAAGACATCGGCGTTGGGGTCCTCATCCGGAGTTATGGCATCCACCAGCTCCGCAAGGTAGCTGGCCATGGCCAGGCCGTCAAGGCTCCGCCTTAAGGCCGGGAATATTTCAATGCCTTCTCCCTGGCTGACCGAGTCCAGGTCCCTACCCCGTCGGATCAAAAGTTTTGAGTAGCCGAATGGCTGTACCGCCCCGCGCTTTCTGCTGGTAGGCTTTTCCACCCCGTAGGCCATCACCCTTTTTTTTCCGGCCTGCCTGGTGAAAAGGGTCAGCACCCGGTCCGCCTCCCGGGCTTTCACGGACTTTAAAACGAAGGCATCCACCATGTACTCTTTCATCGAGGTATTCTCCAAGATTTGTTCACAACTTAAATTCTTTAAATCTCCGCCAGTTCCTCTCTTATAAAAATAGTTTTATTTCCAATCCCAATCCCTAATCCCTAATAAAAAAATAACCCGGGCCCGATTGCCACCCGGATTATATGCTTAGCTTGCAGATGGGGAAAGCCTTTTAATGATCTCGGTGATTTCGGCGGAGAAAGCGCTTATCGGCCTTCCCTCGGCGATGCCCTTGCTGATGCGGACCAACCTGGAGTTAAGATCGGGGTTCGTTGACACAAGTACATTGGCAACCTGGTTGCTGGCGTTCTTGACCGCCTTTACCACCCCATCCTTGACGGTATTTGCGTCAGCCCCCGGTTTCATGTCAATGCCCACCAGGGCTGTGCTGCCGGTCAGCACCACGGTGGCCTTGTTTACACCCTGAACCTTGACCGCCTCAGCGGCAAGGGCTTCGGCCAATCGGCTCGATTCATTGGGAGCATTGGGCAGGGGCCGCTGCGGTGCGGGTTCCGTTGGAGCGGGAGGATTTCCCTGCCCCAGCGGCTTTCTCAGTGCCGTGCAGCCAAGGGTGGCCATCACGATAAACACTCCCAGAAGGATAGCCACAAGCCATTTTCTTTTAAACACACACTCACCCCCTTTCCTTTGTTAACGAGGTACAGCTTTAAGTATTTTCAGGAAAGGCAGGATATATGTACAAGTTTCTTTTCTTTTTTTCCAACAGGCTGTAAAATAATACAAATACCGATAGAGCGGGAGATCCTGACTGATGCGCATAGTTCTTGGGATGTCGGGCGCCTCGGGAGCGGCTTACGGGGTGGCGATACTGGAAAATCTGAAAAGGATGGGTATTGAGACCCACCTGATTGTAAGCAAATGGGCCAGGAAAACCATCTCTATAGAGACAGATTTCAGTTACGGCCATATAGCGTCAATGGCATACAGGCACTACGATCCCGATGACATGACCGCGGGGCCGGCCAGCGGATCCTTCCGGCACAGGGGAATGATGATAGCCCCGTGCAGCATGAAAACCCTGGCGGCCATAGCATGCGGCTACAGTGACAACCTAATTTCGAGGGCCGCCGACGTTACCATAAAAGAAAGGCGCCCCCTGGTCCTGCTTGTCAGGGAGACGCCTTTGAGTCCCATCCATCTGGAAAACATGTTGAAGCTTGCCCGGCTGGGCGTGGTGATTATGCCTCCCGTTCCCCCCATGTATTCCCGACCGGCAACGCTGGAGGATATTGTTAGACAGACCGCCGGCCGCGCCCTTGACTGTCTCGGTATCGACAGCGGCCTCGTTCACCGCTGGGGAGAGTAAATTTATTTAAATCCATTTCCTCAACCTAAATATAAGGAACATCCACAAGGACACCCCGAACAGCCCCACGGTTATTATGGCGGTGGACACTGCCGATTCCTGGGCGGGAAGCGGCACGTTCATTCCAAAAAAGCCGGTCAAAAAAGTAAGGGGCATGAATATGGTGGATATCACCGTAAGAATCCTCATGGTTTCGTTTGTCCTGGCGCTAATGATTGAATCGTAGGTGGCCAGGGCGCCGTCCACAAGGTCCCTGAAGCTGTCGATGGAGTCTATAATCCTTTCAATATGGTCTACCAGGTCTAGGTAATAAGGAATATTCTCCTCGCTTATTCTGAAGGCGTAATTTCCATTGCCCGAGGCAAAAATCCTCTTCTGGGGAAGTATTGCCCTTCTCATGGCCAGGGTAGTCCTCTTCAGGCTCAGAAACTCCTCAGTGACTTCCCTGGTGGGCTCGCTGTAGAGGTCGTCCTCCAGCTCCTCCACCCGCTCGTTGATGCGGTTCAGCACCGGGAAATACATATCTGTTATACCGTCCAGTATTGTATAAAGAAAAAAGTCCGGCCCCTTTCGCATTACCTCCAGCCGGTTGTTGTCCAGGCAGTTCCTGGCTATCCTGCCCAGGGTGGGCAGGGTCCGGCGGTGCAGGGTCACCACATAGTTTTTACCCAGGTAGACATTCAACTGCTCCAGCGATATTTCCTCGTCGCTTTCTTCTTCATACCTTAAGGCATGGAGGGTAAAAAAATAATATTCCTCGTAATTGTCAACCTTTGCCCGGGGACTGTAATGAAGGCAGTCCTCCACCGAAAGGGGGTGAAACCCGAAAATGCGGGCCACCTGATTTGCCTCGGCCTCAGTAAAATTAAACAGGTCCACCCACATCAGGTTTTCAGTGTTATCCCCCAGATCCATCCGTGCAAGGTCAACATCGTGTATCACCCTGTCTGCGGTAGCATCGTAATAATAAGTCTTTATCATCAGTCTCACCTCCAGGGCACTACTTTATTAAGCATACCCCGCGCCTGCAGGACTGATGCCAGCCTGAAAGGCACGGGATGGCACGTATTCGGTTGTCTTTAAAACGTCGTCGGTAACTGTCGTCCATCCTATCACCTCCCAGGGTAAAAACAAAAAACCTGCCGCTTATTATCAGAAGGCCGCCAGGCATAAAAAGAATCCGCCTTCTTCACTCGTACAAGCTTTGGCACTACACAGCTAGGGGACGTACTCATATCTTCCCAGCCACATTAAGTAAAACCTTAAGCCGGTAATACCTGTTGACCCGTTACCTTCTCTCGAAGTTTCCGGGCAGTGGCATATGTCTGTACAGAAGCCTCACCTAACGAAGATGACTCATATTTTATTGACCATGACTAGCATAGCATATCGGTTTTCCAAAGACAAGCGTTTGTTGGCATTCACTCGGACAAGTATCCGAAGCTTCTTAAATACCTTTCATTATTGCGCCAGTCCGATTTCACTTTTACCCATATGTCCAGGAAAAACCTCGTTCCAAACAGTGCCTCCAGATCTTCCCTGGCCCTCATGCCGACCTCTTTGAGCATGTTCCCGCCCTTCCCGATAAGAATTCCCTTCTGGGAATCCCTTTCGGTATAGATGACCGCCCTCACGGCCAGCACATTGTTAGGCCTCTTTTCCATGTCCTCAATATCCACGGTAACCGAGTGGGGAATTTCCTCCGAGGTCAGGTGCAACACCTTTTCCCTTATAATCTCTGATATTATGAACCTTTCCGGCTTGTCGGTAATCATGCCGTCCGGGTAATACTTCGGTCCCTCCGGAAGATATGAAACCACAACATCGGTCAGCCGGTCCAGGTTATCCCCCCTTATGGCCGACACAGGTACTATCTCATTAAACTGGTAAAGCCCCCTGTACATATCTATAAGCTGAAGGACATCCCCCCGGGCCACCAGGTCTATCTTGTTCAGCACCAGCATAACCGGGGTGGAGACGCTCTTAAACTGTTCAATGATATATTTGTCGCCTGCCCCGGGCTCCCCGGCCTCTGTAAGAAAAAGAACCAGGTCAACCTCTTTCAGAGTGTTGAGGGCCAGCTCCACCATGTGCTGGCCAAGCCTGTGCCTGGGCCTGTGTATGCCGGGAGTGTCGAGAAAAACCACCTGAGCATTGTCCCTGTTCAAAACCGAATGGATTTTATGCCTGGTGGTCTGCGGCTTATCCGAAACGATGGCCACCTTGCTGCCCACCAGGCGGTTCATAAGAGTTGATTTGCCCACATTGGGCCTGCCCACCAGGGCAACGAAGCCGGACTTGAAATTGCCGCTCACGGACAAATTGATTCACCTCAAAATAATTTATACTGACTGCTTGTTACCATCCAGACGGAAACTCCCCGGTAAAAGATCTGACACTGATTTAAGCTGGTATTCTCCCCTGTTGTTGCACATGTATACCGTTATATGGCCCCCGAATTCGGCCATAACCTGCCTGCAGGCCCCGCACGGAGAACAGAAATCCTCACTGTCGGACACCACAGCGATATCGGTAAATTCCTTTTCCCCCTCGCTGACCGCCTTGAACAGCGCCACTCTTTCAGCGCAGCATGTCAGCCCGTACGAAGCGTTTTCAACATTACACCCGGAATATATCTTACCCCCGGAGGTAGCAACAGCCGCCCCAACCCTGAAGCGGGAATACGGGGCATAAGCCCTGTTCCTTGCGGAAGCAGCTTCATTTATAAGCGCGGAGATTCTGTCTTTCATATTTATATTCTCCTGATATCAAAATATTTTAGCCAGCCATTTCTTGATGTACGGTAAAAAAACAAAGATTCCGATACAAACGGAAAAAAAGGCCGCCAGCAGAACAGCGCCTGCAGCGGCGTCCTTGGCGCGTCCGGCCAGAGGGTGATACTCCTGGGTCACCAGGTCAACCGTTTTCTCCACAGCCGTATTCACCATTTCGGCCACCATAACCAGAGCCATGGCAAAAAAAACAATAGCCGCTTCGAGGTAATTGATTTCGAACCAGACAGCAGCCGCAAGCACTGCCGCGGCGGCCGCCTGGTGTATCTTCATATTCCTCTGGCTTGCTGTAACCCATAGAATTCCTTTAACCGCACAGGCAAAACTTTTTAAAAGTGTATCGTTTCTTCTATAATTTCTCATCTTCAAAAATGGCCCCTATGCCTTGCCAATCCCAAGAGCTTTAAGGGCGGCCTCTTCCTTTTCCCTCATTACCGCGGTGTCCTCCGGATCGCAGTGGTCATAGCCCAAAAGGTGCAAAACCCCGTGGGCCGCGAGGTATGCCAGTTCCCGCCTCAGCCCGTGCCCGTACTCTTCGCCCTGCCGCACCGCGGCAGGCAATGATATCACCACATCACCCAGCAGGTCCTCCTCACCGGTGTCAGGCATGGGCTCCCCTTCGTGCTGGGCGAAGGAAAGAACATCGGTGGGGCTGTCGATTCCACGGTATTTTCCATTAAGCTCTTTTATATATTCATCATCGGTTATAACAAGGCTAACCTCAGCGCCGTCCCGGTACCCCTCCTGCTCCAGCACCGTCAGGACAACCTTTTCCACCAACTCCTCCAGGTCGCCGTCAAACGGTACCTCCTCCTGCAGATTGCTTATTAGAACCGCCATGTTTGGTTTTTCTCCTTTCCATTTCCTTGGTAAGATCGGGATACTCCACCCGGGAATGGAAAATTCCGCCAAGCACCCTCAAAAACGACTCGGCTATCTTTTCCAGGTCCTTGAAAGTGAGATCGCATTCATCCAGTTGGCCGTCCAGCAGCTTATCCCTCAGTATTTTCCTAACCAGGCCCTCAATCCTGCTGTGGGTACGGTTTTGCATGGACCGCACCGCCGCCTCCACCGAGTCGGCCAGCATAACAATGGCTGCCTCTTTGGTCTGGGGCTTCGGGCCTTCGTACCTGAACTCATCTTCATTAATATTATTGCCGCCGTTCTCCCTGGCCTTGTGATAAAAGTATGTCACAAGACCGGTTCCGTGATGCTGTTCTATAATATTAATTATCGCCTGCGGCAGCTTGTACTCTTTAGCCAGGTCAATCCCGTCCCTGACGTGGGATGTCAGAATTAACGTGCTCAGGGTGGGGGCTATTTTATCATGGGGATTATCGCAGGACATCTGGTTCTCGATAAAAAAGTAGGGCCTCTTTATTTTTCCTATATCATGGTAATAGGCCCCAACTCTCACCAGCAGGCTGTCTACCCCCACCACCTCGGAAGCGGCCTCGGCGAGGTTGCCCACCAGTATGCTGTGATGGTAGGTGCCCGGGGCCTCGGTAAGCAATTTCTTGAGCAGCGGGCTGCTGGGATGGGACAGCTCCAGCATTCTTACGGATGATGTAATCCCGAATACATTTTCGAGGTATGGCAGGGAACCGTTGGTTAAAATGGAGGCAAGTATCCCGTTGGTGACACCCAGAATAAGCGCCGAACTCATAACTATGGCAGGTGAAGCGTTGCCCAGAATGCCCATAATAATTATGGCCGTCACAGTGGTAGCGCTGGTATAAAACCCGGCCCTGGCCAGATCGCCCCGCTGGCTCAGCTTGCTGACGCTGTACACCCCTGTGATGCCTCCCACAAGGCCCACGATGCCGAAATTTACCCCCCCTGTCATAAGTGCCAGCAAGAAGCTGATTAAGCTTACCACCAGCACCGCCAGCCTGGAATCTATCAGTATGGCCACCAGCATACCCGCAGCGGCGGTCGGCACCATATAGCCCATCAGCGCGCCGAACTGGGGGGCCCTGGACAGCTCGATAGCCAGTATCCCCCTGGCCACCGCCAGGGTAACCACCACGATTATGCCCAGAAGGTAAAGAACACCCGCATTTTTGTATAGCTCCCTGTTTTGCTGGTAGAGGTAAAAGAGAACCACCACCATCAACAGAGCAACCAGAAGGGCGCTGCCCGTCAGGTTTCTCCAGGGAAAGCCTCCCTTGGAAAGCCCCAGGGCCTCCAGCTTCATAATGTGTTCGGGAGTAACGACCTCATTGGGGCCAATAATTTTTTCTTCCTTGCGGATGGTTACCATCACCGGCGGTACCGACTCCCTGGCCGCTTGCTGCAGAATCCTGGTCTTTTCCGCGTTGAGTAAGGTATTGGGGCGCATAAAGTGCATAATCAGGCCGCGCCCCAGTTCGGCATATGCCTCGGCATACGCCTTAGGCAGCTTTGCCACCGATATTCTCCCTATTATTTCTTCCCTTACATCTTTAAGATTTTCGGGGGTAACCCCGGTCTTGGTATTCATTGCCCGGGAGACTTCAGAATTTATCTCCCTGCTCAACTGATCAAGGGATTGAGGATCGGGTTCTACAAGAAGGCGAAGGTTCTGTTCAGTCATAGTAAAAGGAATGGACGATCCTATCTTTTTAACCTTCTCGCCCACTCCCACGCCGGTTTCCTGCTGGATGGCCCCGATGGATTGAATAACCGATCCAATGTCCTTCAAAACAGCCGACTCGACACCTTCTTGCCGGTCATACTGCTTTTCTATGGACTCTGCGGCAATCCTTTTATTTTCTTCGGTTTTTGCCTTGTCTTCAAAAACCACTGTCCTTGGTGATAAAACCGTTTCCCTGGATACCTGCCCGGGCTGAAGATTCACCTTGTCGGGCACGAAATCCATGGATATCAAAAAAGTCAATAATAAAAAAAACAGCACCGCAGCGCTGCCCCTGCGAAATCTCCTTTTTTTCATAAGAAAGGCTATTCCGTTAAGTATATCCTTTCTCAGTGACCCTAAAGAAGGCATTTTTTTACTCTCCTGACTTAGGTTTCTCTACTGGTTTCTTCCCCTCGGTCATAAGCCCTTATAATGTCCTGAACCAGCGGGTGGCGTACAATATCCTCTCCCGTCAGGTAGTGAAATGCTATCCCTTTGATCTCGGTCAGTATTTTCTGCGCATGAACCAGGCCGGAAACCTGCCCCTTCGGCAGGTCGATCTGGGTAATATCACCGGTGATAACGGCTTTGGATCCAAAACCAAGCCTGGTTAAGAACATTTTCATCTGTTCTGCAGTGGTATTTTGAGCCTCGTCAAGAATGATGAAGGCGTCGTCCAGAGTCCTCCCCCTCATATACGCCAGGGGGGCAATCTCAATTATGCCCCTCTCAAGGTACTTCTGGGTGTTTTCCATTCCCAGCACGTCATAGAGGGCATCGTACAGCGGCCTCAAGTACGGGTTAACCTTTTCCTGAAGATCCCCGGGCAAAAAGCCCAGCTTTTCGCCGGCCTCCACCGCCGGCCTTGCCAGCACCAGCCTTTGCACTTCCTTGTTGCGCAGCGCCCGTATGGCCATAACCACAGCCAGGTAGGTTTTACCTGTACCGGCCGGGCCTATGGAGAAAACAATGTCGTGTTTTTTTATGGCCTCAAGATACGCCTTCTGACCTATGGTTTTGGGCCTTATCTGCCTGCCCCTGACGGATACAAGCGATATATCGGTGGTAAGGTTGGTCAGGGCGTCCTTCACACCTGCTTTTACTGACTTCAGCGCATAGTTGATTTCGTGCAGGGTAAGCCTGTTGCCGGCCCTGTAAAAACTCTGCAACTGGTCAAAAACTTCCTCCGTAAGCCTGACCTGTTCAGGATTTCCCAGTATGACCAGTTCCTCGCCCCTGGCCACAACCCTTACACCCATGACCCGCTCGATAAGGGCAAGATGTTCATCGTTACGCCCGAATATCTCAGCCGCCGCACCGATATCTTCCAGAACAACCCTTGCTTCGGTGTTTTCCTGCAATAAATTTATACCTCCTGTAACTGCAATCCGTATTATAAATGGTACCGCCTGTAGCAGGGCCGGTTATTTTAAGGGTTTTTCGACACCTATGTCTTCCAGTGTTTCAATATAGGCCCTCACCCTCACAATATTTTCAGGATTCTTTGATGACACCTCTCCGGTTTTCTCTTCGACCACATGATAATCGCCATTTATACTCTGCATACCGGACCTGGCCGACTCCAGCGCCTTCTTCCTGGCAAGCTCCAGAGCCTCGAAGCGGTTGCGCTGTATTCTAAATGTTTCCATCTGGTAGTAATCTTCAGATATTATTTCGACGGGCAAAGAAATATTCCTCCAATTGGGCAGCTTTTTAACATTCCTTTCAATTTTGAAGTTGTCAAAAGGAATATTTTGTGCACCTGATAAAATTATTTCCTTGTCTCCAATTTTAATGCGAAGCCTGGAAAACCGGTTGCCGGTCTGCCTGGCGCCCTCCTCATGCAGCGGCACCTCACCGTAACCCTCGTACCAGACCCTTGCCCTCACTACTCCCCTTGCCCTGACATAGGTGGGAGGAGACAATGGCAGAGGATTGGCCGGGCCAATATTGCCTGCAAGGTTCTGATTCTGTATTTCCGGCGGAGGGATAACCCCGGATATCAATACCTGGCCGGGCACAACAGTGTCCCCCTCTTTTACGGCAGGATTTCCCACCAACACCAGCACTTCCTTAATCAAACCGGCCTTCCCGGCCACTATGTCCGACGGGTGGGTCTCCTTTTTCTGCATTATTATCTTTTCTGCAATTTCGATGGTAGCCCTTGTTCCGCTTACGTTTACACCCACGTATGAAACTTCCGGAAGGCGTTCGCGGATGAGATTTTCAACCCTGACCTCGTCAACCCTGATCTTTAACGCCCCCACTTTCAGCCCGGCCTCGGCGGCAATACCCAGTATCTCTTTGGAAGCGAGGCTGCGGTTCCCCTTTACATCCACAAACCAGACAAAAGAACTTAAAATATACAACCCCAGCAAAAAAAGCATTGCCCCTATGATAAGGGATTTCCTCTTCTTTATCCTGCTTATCATAAAGGGAAGTCCTTCCCGGTTTTTGAAATCAAAACGGGTACTGGTGTTCCTCCCTATGTGCCTCAGGGGCTTCACCGCGCTTAACCTGGTCTTGACAAAAATCTCATTCTGCCCCACCCTCTTTATGTCCCAGAGGAATATCCCCCTGCTGGCGGCCATGTTTAAAAACTTTTCCAGGTTTTCCCCCCTGACCAGTATGTTGACATACCCGAATATAAAAGAAACAAGCCTGAAAAGAAACAATTTTCTATCCCCCCCGTCTGACCGGTTGTAGAGATTACCGCCATTTCCGGCAGGTGCCGGCGGAGGTTGTCCCCCAGCCGGGCAGCCGGCCGCCTTGAAATCTTAGCGTATAAACTGTACACTTTTTATCCGCCCCTCAAGGCAGATCTCGTCGGGTAGTATATTGCGCAGCAGCAAGCCCTCCCCGGAAACCGCCACCTCGTAATCACCCACATTGACCCTTACGCTCTCGGCGGAATACTCCACAATACCCCTGTGGTTTTCTATAAAAACCTGAAGGTCCCCCACCAGTACCACCTTGGGCAAATCCAATATAATATCACTGGGAATCTCCAGCATGTCCGACATCTGCCTTTTTAACCTTCTTTTGAAATCCTGCCAGGCCATAAAAACCCCTCCTCGGAAAAATATATGACTAAAATTTAGCAATCATTACTAAATGCTGGTTAATGTTGCCAGGCAAAGATTATTTTATAGAAGGCGATGGAAAAATAAAAAATATTTATGGACAAAATTTTTGTATTAATTGGTGATAATATAAAAATGTTCAATGGCCGTATATGATTTTAAGGAAAAGGGGGAGGAAAATGGCTGAAGTAAAACTGACACAGATGACCACGGCCTCGGGGTGAGCATCCAAACTGGCGCCTGCCGCCCTGTCGCAGGTTCTGCGGCAACTGCCCGCCATCTCCGACCCCGCCCTGATTGTAGGTCCGGACACATCGGATGATGCCGCGGTTTACAAATTGAGCGACGATATTGCCATAATACAGACCGTTGACTTTTTCACACCTGTTGTGGATGACCCTTTCCTTTTCGGCCAGATTGCAGCGGCCAACTCTTTAAGCGACGTATACGCCATGGGGGGAAAACCCATCCTGGCGCTCAACATTGTGTGTTTCCCAAACTGCCTTCCACCGGAACTGCTGGGTGAAATATTGAAAGGCGGCGCCCATAAGGTTGCCGAGGCAGGCGCGATAATAGCCGGGGGGCATACCATACAGGATGACGTCCCTAAATACGGGCTGGCCGTAACAGGTATTGTGCACCCCCAAAAAGTGCTGTCCAATGCCGGATCCTTGCCGGGAGACCTGCTGGTCCTCACTAAGCCGCTGGGTACGGGGATAATAAACACCGCCGTAAAAGGTGATCTGGCCTCCGCAGACGTGGTAAAATCCGCCGTGGATAACATGCTGGAACTGAACTGTAAGGCCTCTGAAGTGATGTTGAGGTATAATGTTTCGGCATGCACGGACATCACCGGCTTCGGTCTCCTGGGTCATGCCGCTGAAATGGCCCGGGGAAGCCAAGTCACCCTGGAAATTTGGGTTGACAGAGTCCCCATACTGCCCGGCGCAAGAGATCTTGCGGCCATGGGCATGATCCCGGCCGGCGCTTACTCCAACAGGGACTTCCTGGCGGGGGAAATAACAATTCCCGAAAAGTTAAAGCCTGAAATAACGGCCATACTTTTTGACCCACAGACATCGGGAGGACTTTTTATATCCGTCCCCCCGGACGATGCCGGCTCAATTATGGAGGATTTTAAAAAAGAGGGCGTACCGGCGGCTATTGTGGGGAAAGCAATCAAACAGGAAACCAAGCTTATAAATTTAATATGAAAAGGAGTTAGCAGGTATGTCAGGAGTAATAAATGTTGACTGCAAAGGACTGGCCTGCCCCCAGCCGGTAATCAGCGTCAAAAAAGCGCTGGATTCAATCAGTGAAGGCACTGTAATCGCCGTTGTGGACAACGATACCGCCAAGGAAAACGTCAGCCTTTTTGCAAAAAACGCAGGATATGAAGCCGCTGTGGAAAAAACGGGCGGGGACTACCGTATAACGATAACCAAGGGAAGCCCCGGCGCCGTGGACGAGGGACGGGTTAAACCGTCAGAGGTGAGAGGACAGTCAGCCGGAATTGTCTATTTCTTCAGCACCAACCTCCTGGGACAGGGATCGCCTGACCTGGGTCAGGTATTAATGAAAAGCCTTATGGTAACCCTCAATGAAATGAACCCTCCGCCGGTGGCGCTGCTTTTTCTCAACAGCGGTGTAATGTCAACCTGCGAGGGCTCTCCGGTTCTTGAACAGCTGCATTCTCTTTCCGGCAAAGGAGTTACCATGATATCCTGCGGCACGTGCCTGGAGTAT